>NZ_JBXOVZ010000002.1:0-2500 GCF_056924495.1 Ensifer sp. 38_S197
TTGCGGGGGCAGGATTTGAACCTGCGGCCTTCAGGTTATGAGCCTGACGAGCTACCGGGCTGCTCCACCCCGCGTCATCCAGGTAAACCGCTTTGCGGTTTATCCGATCAGCGTAAATCCCTTCGGGATTTATCGCGGTAACGCAAATCCTTTGGATTTGCGGTCTGTGCCGAGCAAATCCGTGAGGATTTGTCTCGTGTAAGGGACGCACTGCTTATTCAGTGTATCGAATCAAAAAGGCCGCTTGTTGGCGGCCCTTGGTTTCGGCGGGGCCGAAGTGAGTGTCGAGAAGGAGATCTTTGTTTTGCCGCTGCCTTGTCCTTCTCGGCTTTGCCTCGAAGGGGAGCGGCGTTTCCGGTTTTTATCTTGCGTTTTGCAGACCTGGCAGCGACCTACTCTCCCGCGTCTTAAGACGAAGTACCATCGGCGCTGGGGCGTTTCACGGCCGTGTTCGGAATGGGAACGGGTGCAGCCACCCCGCCAGAACCACCAGGTCGGCAAAGCGCAAGATTTGCCTTGCGGGCAAACCGGAATGAGAAGCTGGTTGAAGTTTTCACTTCATTTGTTTTGAACACATCTTTGCGTCTTATCCGGACAACTCCAGCAGCCGGCAAAGCCGAGCCGCCAGTCGTCTGGCGCGCCGTCCGCAGCGAAGGCCGAAGGCCGACAGCGTGAGGACGTCTATAGCATCATCAAACTTGTTTGATGAACACAAGCAATGGGAACGATCAAGCCGATCGAACGATTAGTACTGGTAAGCTTCATGCGTTGCCGCACTTCCACACCCAGCCTATCAACGTGGTCGTCTTCCACGGTTCTCAAGGGAATACTCGTTTTCAGGTTGGTTTCCCGCTTAGATGCCTTCAGCGGTTATCCATTCCATATATAGCTACCCTGCTATGCCCTTGGCAGGACAACAGGTCCACCAGAGATATGTCCATCCCGGTCCTCTCGTACTAGGGACAGATCCTGTCAATATTCCTACACCCACGGCAGATAGGGACCGAACTGTCTCACGACGTTCTGAACCCAGCTCACGTACCGCTTTAATTGGCGAACAGCCAAACCCTTGGGACCTGCTCCAGCCCCAGGATGCGATGAGCCGACATCGAGGTGCCAAACAACCCCGTCGATATGGACTCTTGGGGGTCATCAGCCTGTTATCCCCGGCGTACCTTTTATCCGTTGAGCGATGGCCCTTCCACGCGGGACCACCGGATCACTATGACCGACTTTCGTCTCTGCTCGACTTGTCAGTCTCGCAGTCAGGCGGGCTTATGCCATTGCACTCGACGACCGATTTCCGACCGGTCTGAGCCCACCATCGCGCGCCTCCGTTACTCTTTCGGAGGCGACCGCCCCAGTCAAACTACCCACCATACACTGTCCCGGATCCGGATGACGGACCGCGGTTAGACATCCATGACGATAAGGGTGGTATTTCAAGGATGGCTCCACAAGAACTGGCGTCCCTGCTTCAAAGCCTACCACCTATCCTACACATGCCGACACGAATGCCAGTGTAAAGCTATAGTAAAGGTGCACGGGGTCTTTCCGTCTGACCGCAGGAACCCCGCATCTTCACGGGGAATTCAATTTCACTGAGTCTATGCTGGAGACAGCGGGGAAGTCGTTACGCCATTCGTGCAGGTCGGAACTTACCCGACAAGGAATTTCGCTACCTTAGGACCGTTATAGTTACGGCCGCCGTTTACTGGGGCTTCGATTCAGAGCTTGCACCCCTCCTCTTAACCTTCCAGCACCGGGCAGGCGTCAGACCCTATACGTCGTCTTGCGACTTCGCAGAGCCCTGTGTTTTTGATAAACAGTCGCTACCCCCTGGTCTGTGCCACCCCAAAAGACTTGCGTCCATTGGGGTCACGCTTCTTCCGAAGTTACGCGTGCAATTTGCCGAGTTCCTTCAGCATAGTTCTCTCAAGCGCCTTGGTATACTCTACCTGACCACCTGTGTCGGTTTCGGGTACGGTCTATAATGGTGGAGCTATTTCCTGGAACCGCGTCCCCGCCTGGACAATCCAATAAGTCCAAACAAGTTAAGCGATCCGTCACTACCACCAGGCCCACGAATATTAACGTGGTTCCCATCGACTACGCGTGTCCGCCTCGTCTTAGGGGCCGGCTAACCCTGCTCAGATTAACTTTAAGCAGGAACCCTTGGTCTTTCGGCGAGAGGGTCTCTCACCCTCTTTATCGTTACTCATGTCAACATTCGCACTTCCGATACCTCCAGGACCCCTCACGGGTATCCCTTCGCAGGCTTACGGAACGCTCCGCTACCACGTGCCAGAAGGCACATCCTCAGCTTCGGTGCATGGCTTTAGCCCCGTTACATTTTCGGCGCAAAGACCCTTATTTAGACCAGTGAGCTGTTACGCTTTCTTTAAATGATGGCTGCTTCTAAGCCAACATCCTGGTTGTTTTGGGATCCTCACATCCTTTCCCACTTAGCCATGACTTGGGGACCTTAGCTGGAGGTCAG
>NZ_JBXOVZ010000002.1:7500-455000 GCF_056924495.1 Ensifer sp. 38_S197
CTACGAGACCATCGACGAGGAAAGCACCGAATACGCCGACGACATCATTCCGGTCAGGCGCCAGACCGATATTGCAACGGTCATGGTCAATGCCGGCTATGCCAAGGCACAGGCCGAAGACGCCGCCGGCTATATCGGCGACGCGCTCGGGGCGACGGAACTCAGCGAAGGCGATGTTCTGCGCATCGGCATCATTCAGAACGGCGAAGCGCAGAAGGGCGAAGAGGCCCGCATCGTGCGCGCCACCATCTATTCGCGCAATCGCCATGTGCTGACGATGGCGGTCGACGACAAGGGGCGCTTCGTTCCGGGTGCTGAACCGCCGAAACTCGACGCGGTCGCCACCGCCTTCGATGACAACGGCGCGCCTGTCATGACAAGCGGCTACGATTTGCCGCGGGTCTATGACGGCATCTACCGCGCCGCCCTTTCCTATGGCATGAGCGCCGATATGGTCGGCCTCGTCGTCAAGCTGCTCGCCAGCAACGTCGATTTCCAGGCGCAGCTGAAACCGACGGACTCGCTTGAAGCCTTCTTCTCCGTGACCGACGAACGCGGCATGGCGACGGAAGACTCCGAGCTTCTCTATGTCCGCGCCAAGTTCGGCGATGCAGTCACGGCTTTCTATCGGTTCCAGGACCCGGAAGACAATTCGATCGACTACTTCGACAGCGAAGGCAAAAGTATCCGCCAGTTCCTGCTGCGCAATCCCGTGCCGAACGGCCATTTCCGCTCCGGCTTCGGCATGCGCCGCCATCCGATCCTCGGCTTCTCGCGCATGCATACCGGCGTCGACTGGGCCGCTCCGCGCGGCACGCCGATCATCGCCGCCGGTAGCGGTGTGGTGGAAAAGGCCGGCTGGGATTCGGGCGGCTATGGCAACCAGACGCTGATCCGCCACGCCAACGGCTACGTATCCTCCTACAACCACCAGAGCGCGATCGCCAAGAACGTCAAGGTGGGCAGCAAGGTCGTCCAGGGCCAGGTCATCGGCTGGGTCGGCACGACGGGTCTTTCGACCGGTCCGCACCTGCATTACGAGTTGATCGTCAACGGCAACAAGGTCGATCCGCTGCGCATCCGTCTTCCCGGCGGCAAGTCGCTTTCCGGCGACGCGCTGGCGAAGTTCGAGAAGGAACGCGATCGCATCGACGAGTTGCTAAACAAGGACGGCGCCGGCGCCGAAGTCGCAAGCAACTAAAGCGGGTCGCGATCTCTCAGATTCGCTCCTTGCGCTTTAGGTTTTTGATATCGCACGACCGCTGCACACTTTTGGACGACATGCTCTACTGCATGTTTCCTTTAATCGTAGCCGATTAAAGGACAAAAACATGCAGCAAATCAAAGTGCTACAGCGACCTTTGCGCGTCTGATAAGACGCGCGGCGCCGTAGGCGCCCCTCCCCTCTTCAAAAGTCTGCGCAAATGAAAAGGCCGCCCCGAAGGACGGCCCTGCCTTTGATGTCTTGTCAGGCGGCTTCCTTGTCCGCCGTCGCTCCGCGCTTGAAGTTGAGGCGATCGGAGCCGGCGAGCACCTTCACGGTCGAACCATCCGGGAACTCGCCCTGCAGTATCTTCTCGGCGAGCGGATCCTGCACGTATTTCTGGATCGCCCGCTTCAGCGGACGTGCGCCATAGGCCGGATCGTAGCCCTTGTCGGCCAGGAACGCGCGGGCATCGTCCTCGAGTTCCAGCGTGATCTTGCGCTCGGCAAGCAGCTTGCGCAGCCTTTCGAGCTGGATATCGACGATCGCACCCATTTCCGAGCGGCGCAGCCGGTGGAACAGGATGATCTCGTCCACGCGGTTCAGGAATTCCGGACGGAAGGCGGCTTTCACCACCTCCATCACCTGGTCGCGAACCACATCGCTGTCCTCGTTCTCGCCGAGACCGGTCAGGTATTCGGCCCCGAGGTTCGAGGTCATGATGATCATCGTGTTCTTGAAGTCGACCGTGCGACCCTGACCATCGGTCAGGCGGCCGTCGTCAAGCACCTGCAGGAGCACGTTGAAGACATCCGGATGCGCCTTCTCGATCTCGTCGAACAGCACGACCTGGTAAGGCCGGCGGCGAACGGACTCGGTCAGAGCCCCGCCTTCCTCGTAGCCAACATAGCCGGGAGGTGCGCCGATCAGGCGGGCCACGGAGTGCTTCTCCATGTATTCCGACATGTCGATACGCATCAGCGCGGTTTCATCGTCGAAGAGGAAGCGGGCAAGCGCCTTGGTGAGCTCCGTTTTACCGACGCCGGTCGGGCCAAGGAAGATGAACGAGCCGATCGGCCGGTTCGGATCCTGAAGCCCGGCGCGCGAACGCCGGACGGCGCGGGAGACCGCCTGCACGGCGTCACCCTGGCCGACGACCCACTTCGCCAGCTCGTCTTCCATCCTGAGCAGCTTGTCGCGTTCGCCTTCCAGCATCTTGTCGACCGGAATACCGGTCCAGCGCGAGACCACATGCGCGATGTTGTCGGGGGTCACGACCTCCTGCACCATCGGATTGGCATTGGCGTTTTCCTGGCTTTCGGCATCGGCAAGCTCCTTCTCTAGCTTCGGAATGACACCGTAGGTCAGTTCGCCAGCACGCTGGAACTCGCCCTTGCGCTGGACGATCGCCAGTTCGTTGCGGGCTTCGTCGAGCTGCTTCTTCAGGTCAGCGGCGCGACCGAGCTTCTGCTTCTCCGCCTGCCAGCGAGCCGTCAGCGCCGATGCCTGCTCTTCGAGCGAAGCGAGGTCGAGCTCGAGCTTCTCCAGCCGATCCTTCGACGACGCATCGGTTTCCTTCTTCAGGGCTTCGCGCTCGATCTTCAGCTGAATGACGCGCCGGTCGAGCTCGTCGAGTTCTTCCGGCTTGGAGTCCACCTGCATGCGCAGGCGTGACGCCGCCTCGTCCATCAGGTCGATCGCCTTGTCCGGCAGGAACCGGTCGGTGATGTAGCGGTTGGAAAGCGTTGCGGCAGCGACCAGCGCCGAATCCGAGATCCGGACCTTGTGGTGCTGCTCGTATTTCTCCTTCAGGCCGCGCAGGATCGAGATCGTGTCCTCGACCGTCGGCTCCTCGATCATGACAGGCTGGAACCGGCGGGCAAGTGCCGCATCCTTCTCCACGTGCTTGCGGTATTCGTCGAGCGTGGTGGCGCCGACGCAATGCAGTTCGCCGCGCGCAAGCGCCGGCTTCAAGAGGTTGGAGGCATCCATCGCCCCGTCCGCCTTACCGGCACCGACCAGCGTATGCATCTCGTCGATGAACAGGATGATCTCGCCGTTTTCGGACTGCACCTCGTTGAGAACAGCCTTCAATCGCTCCTCGAACTCGCCGCGAAATTTCGCACCGGCAATCAGCGCGCCCATGTCGAGCGCCATCAGCCGCTTGTCCTTGAGGCTTTCCGGCACGTCGCCATTGACGATGCGGAGCGCCAGCCCCTCGGCGATCGCAGTCTTGCCGACGCCGGGCTCACCGATCAGCACAGGATTGTTCTTGGTGCGGCGCGACAGCACCTGGATGGTGCGACGAATTTCGTCGTCACGGCCGATGACGGGGTCAAGCTTGCCTTCACGCGCGTCTGCCGTCAGGTCGCGCGCGTATTTCTTGAGGCTGTCGAACCCCTGCTCGGCATTGGCGCTATCGGCAGTGCGGCCCTTGCGGATGTCGTTGATCACCTGATTGAGCTTGGTCGGGGTGACCCCGGCCTTGGCAAGAATGCCAGAGGTCGCCGCCGAGCTTTCGATCGCAAGCGCCAGCAGCAGCCGTTCGACGGTGACGAAGCTGTCGCCGGCCTTCTTCGCGGCCTCTTCGGCACTCGAGAAAACTCGGGCGAGCGGCTGCGACAGGTAAACGGAGCCATTGCCGCCGGAAACTTTGGGGAGCTTGGCAAGTGCCGCATCATTGCCGGCACGCGCTTCGCGGGCGTCGCCCCCGGCGCGCTCGATCAGCGAGGCGGCCATGCCCTGATCGTCGTCGAGCAGCACTTTCAGTACATGCTCGGGCGTGAACTGCTGATGTCCTTGCGCCAGCGCATAGGTCTGCGCCGACTGCAGAAAACCGCGCACGCGCTCGGAATATTTTTCAATGTTCATACTTTACCTCCATAGCCCGGCAGGCCCGTCTCGTGGCACCCGTCGGTGTTTCAGGATCAAGCTCCCGCATTCGGCAAGCCTGTCAGTGTGGAGCGATCCCCGCCTTGCGCCGGATCAACGCATCCGAAGCGAATATGGGGCACCGATTTTGGAAATTAAAGAGCCGCCCATGGTCCCTCGACGGAAATCTGCAACCGAAAAATGCGGCCGCCTGACGGTTTGCCCCGCGGTCGCATTTGCCGTCGAGGAGGCGAGAACCTCCGCGGGCTTCGTTAAGCCGCGATCATCGACCGTTCGGTAAATGACGCGCCGAACTCCTTCATGCGCCGCACATAGTAGGCGGGGCCGATCAGAACCTCCGGGAGGTAGAGACCGGGAGCCGGCGCGTCACCCCCCTCAAGGCCGAGCATGCGTTCCACGGCGAGCGCAATGCCGAGGGCGGTCAACGGCGCCTGGCCCTCCGGCTGCACGATCTCATGGCGATGATCGAGTGGCTGGCCGTCCCTGCCCCGCCCCGCCATCTCGATGACGATCTCGGTCGAAAACGGTTCGCCGCGACGCCTGCTCGCGGATTCGCTATAGGCAAGGTCCAGCCTGATGTTGGCGGCATTCGTCCGGGCCGCAAGCGCCATGACGTCGAAGGGCGAATAGGCAAGCGCATCGAGTTCGACGCCGTCGACGCTGACATAGCGTGCCTTGGAATCCTCGCCGCCAACCCAGTGGAACCTGCCATCCCAGACCGTCAAAGCCGCCGGCGCAAAGCCGGTAATGCGGTTGTAGTCGGCGAGCGCAGCCGGGCCGCCCATGTCCTGTTCGTCGAGCAGGACCCCGATGCGGATCCTGTCGATCGCCGCATAGGCTTTCGCAAATTCGAGGATCGGGAAGACCGCGGCCCCGGCGAGCCAATGGCTGGCGAGCAGGATCGGCGCCTTGTCCGGCGCGTGGATATATTGCGCCATCTCCGGCCCCACCTCGAACGTGCCGCTGGACAGGCTGATATAGGGGATCCCGTGGTGCTGGGCGTAGCGCATGGAGCTCAGCTTCTCGTCCTTCAGGAAGATGACGACGGCGCTGAAGCGCAGCTCGTCGCCAAGGCCGAGATCCGGCCGCTCCAGATCGACGCTGACGCCGACGGCGTTTCCCGCCTCCCGCGCGACGGCCTCTGCCTTGCCGAGATCGCGGCCGCCGACGGCGAGCGGCAACGTGGGCTGTAGCCGACGGATGATTTTCGCGGCCTGCGATCCGACAACCCCTGAACCGCCGATCATCAAAACAGGCAGAAACTTGCTCGACATCTTCCTATCTCCTAAACGAAAAGTGCCCGATTGGTTATCGAACTTACTTTTAGTAAGTTACCATTAGTAGATAAGTTGCCGAACACCGCTTTCAAGAGACGTGGCGACGCGAAAGGAGGATTGCGATCGATGGCCCCGACGAAAAGTCGAAAGCTCGCCAAACCCGAACGGCGTGCCCAATTGATCGAGACCGCCAAGGCGATCCTGCGCGAATGCGGAGCCGATGCCCTGACGCTCGGCCACCTCGCCGAGCGTGCCGGCGTCAGCAAGCCGATCGCCTATGAACATTTCGGTACGCGCGAAGGATTGCTGATCGCGCTGTCCCAGGAAATCGAAGATCGCCACGCGACCAAGCTGCAGGCCGCGCTCGCCGGGGCGCCGAAACAGCTCGGTGCGGTCGCCGACATCATCAGTTCGGTTTACATCGACTGCGCCGTCGACAGTGGTGAGGAATGGCAGGCGATTTCCGGAGCGCTGCGCGGCAACGCGGACATGATCGCGACGCAGCAGCAACAGGCCGACGACTACGTCGCCATGATCGAGGCGGCACTCGCCCCCTTCGCGAAGATCTCCGCCGGCGATTTGCGTCTGCGTTGCACCGGTATCGCGGGAGCTGCGGAGGCGATCGGCCGCGAACTGATCCGAGGCCGGACGAACGAAACAGCCGCGCGTGCCAATCTTGCGGCATTGATCGTCGACAGCGTCGACCATTGATCGCCAACGGCTACCGCATGTCTCCTTGAATCGACCTCGATTGAAGGACGAAGACTTGCAGCAAATCAAAGTGCTACAGCGACCTTTGCGCGTCTGATAAGACGCGCGGCGCTGTAGGCAAAGAAAAACCCGGCCATGCGAAGCCGGGTTTTTGGCATGCCCCTGAACGGGCAATGTCGTTGTCAGGCCGCCGCTTACTCGGAAGCGGCAAGCACCGGCGCTTCCGAGGCGTCGCCCGAAGGCTGGGCCTCGTCGGCAGCACCTTCCTGCGCGCTGCGGCGCGGACGGCGTGGACGCGGCGTATTGCGGCGGCGCGACGCGGCGCGGCCGGAGGCGGCCGGGGCTTCCTCTTCCATAGCCACTTCCGCCGGCGTGCCTTCGATTACCGGCTGCGGACCCGTACCATCGATAACGACGGGCTGCGGCTCGGCGGCAGGTGCTGCTGCAGGCACGGCAACCGGGGCCGGCATGTCGTCGACATAGACCTGATCCAGATCGTCCTGGTCCTGCTCGGATGCATCGTGGCCGCGGAAATCCTGACGGTCCTCGCGCTGGAACCGGTCCTGCATCTGCGCCTGTGCGGCAGCAATGATGCGGTTGTAGTGTTCGGCGTGCTGCAGGTAGTTTTCTGCTATCACCCGGTCGCCGGAACTCTGGGCATCGCGCGCAAGCGCTGCGTACTTCTCGGCGATGTGCTGGGCGGTACCGCGAATCTTCACGTCCGGGCCGGAGCTGTCGTAGGTCCGCGTCAGCGGGTTCGAGCCCTTGCGGTTGTGATTGTTGTTGTTTCCATTGTTGTTATTGTTGTTATTCCGCCCGCGGCCGCGCTTGTTTTGCTGTCCTGGCCTCATAGTACATTCACCCGAATTCTCTTGATAATGATGATCATGTGGTTTCGTCTTCCGGCCGGATCCGTTCACGCCCGACAGAACACGCACCGCTGCGCTCGCACAACGGCGGCTTCGGCGCCGACTGACGTCAAATTAACAGGTACCTGCACAAGGCACTTGTTGAACCCTAGCAACTCTTTCTTGAGAGCAATCCCCGTGGCCAGGTCATACCGGAACGAATCTTAGGTCCATGACCTTCTGCCCAGTGCGCGGGCAAACTAGCCCGCTTCCTCTGGGATTCCAAGCCCTTTCTTTGCCTGTGCAAGAAAGAAGATGCGTCAGTGCAGCATTTTTTCAACGGTTGATGTCGCGTTCGAAGATCAGGACGCGGTCATTACCACCAAGATCCTTCGCCTCTTCACGCAGACGGAAATCTTCGGCGTTAAAAAGCGCCGTCACCGCCTCTTTCTGGTCGAAACCGATTTCCAAGCCTATCACGCCATTTGTCTCAAGATGATGACCAGCCTGAGAAGCGATGGCGCGATAGGCATCAAGCCCGTCTACTCCGCCATCAAGCGCTGCGGCCGGGTCGTGAAGTCTCACCTCCGGCTCAAGCTCATGAACGACACTGGACCGGATATACGGCGGATTTGAGACGATCACGTCGTAGCGTCCGTCCACCTTTTCGTACCAGTTGCTGAGAAGCGGCCGGAATCGATCGGCAAGACCGAGAGCGGCTGCATTCGCCGTCGCCGTTGCCAGTGCGTCCTGCGATATATCGGTAGCCGTGCCCCTTGCTTCAAGAACCTGCGACAGCAGCGCGATACAAATCGCTCCGGTACCGGTGCCGAGATCAAGAAGGGCGCAACTCCCCTTTCGCGCCACCACCTCGCACAGGTAGGGGATCATCCGGTCGACGAGCGTCTCGGTATCCGGACGCGGCTCCAGCGTTTCCTTCGACAGCTTCAGCGGCAGGCCGAAAAATTCGCGTTCACCAAGAATGCGGTAGACCGGTTCGCGTGCCAGTCGCCGCGCCACGGCCGCCCGGATCTTCGCGGCATCCGCCTCCGACACAGGCTCCCTGCCCCGCGATACGACCGCGCTCAGCGACAGGTCGAGCAGGCCGGAGATCAGATGCCGGGCGTCGAGCGCCGCATGCTCGATGCCGCCCGCCTGCAGGCGATCGCGGCTTTCGGCGACGAGGCTTGCAAGCGTTTCGGCCATGGCTCAGCCTCGCTGTTCGCCGAGCTGCGCCAGCTGGCTTGCCTGATAATCGGCGAGCAGCGCATCGACGACCTCGTCGATCTCACCCATCATCATCCGGTCGAGCTTGTAGAGCGTCAGGTTGATGCGATGGTCGGTCAGGCGGCCCTGCGGGAAGTTGTAGGTGCGGATGCGCTCGGAGCGGTCGCCCGAGCCCACCTGGCTCTTGCGGTCGGCCGAACGTTCGCTATCGGCGCGCTGGCGCTCCAGGTCGTAGAGGCGCGAACGCAGGACCTGCATCGCCTTTGCCCGGTTCTGGTGCTGCGACTTTTCCGAACTGGTGACGACGAGCCCGGTCGGAAGGTGGGTGATGCGCACGGCCGAGTCCGTCGTATTGACGTGCTGACCGCCGGCACCCGACGAACGCATCGTGTCGATGCGGATATCCTCTGGGCGGATCTCGATATCGATGTCTTCGGCCTCAGGCAGCACAGCGACAGTGGCGGCCGAAGTATGAATACGGCCGCTTGCCTCGGTCTCCGGCACGCGCTGCACCCGGTGCACGCCGGATTCGAATTTCAGCCGCGAGAACACGCCGCGCCCGGAAACCGTCGCAATGATTTCCTTGTAACCGCCGGCTTCACCGTCGCTTGCCGAAAGCACCTCGACGCGCCAGCCTTTGGCGGCCGCATAACGCTCGTACATGCGAAAGAGATCGCCGGCAAAGAGCGCCGCTTCCGATCCGCCGGTGCCGGCGCGAATTTCGAGGATCGCACTCTTCTCGTCGGCCGCATCCTTCGGCAGAAGCAGGATCTGGATTTCCTGCTCCAGCGTCTCGATCGTCGCTTCGACCTCGGGCTTTTCCATTTCGGCGAGATCACGCATCTCCCGGTCGGTCGACTTGTCGGCGAGCATGGCGGTGATGTCGGCAAGCTCGGCCGTTGCTTTCTCATAGGCGCGGATCTTCGTCACGACCGGCTGCAGTTCGGAATACTCCGAGGCGAGTTTGACATAAACGTCCGCAGCCGGGCCGGCAGACATGCGGGCCTCGATCTCACCGAACCGCCGTTCCAGTTCGCGCATCTTTTCAACGGGAAGCTTTGCCAAGTCTCACTCCAAATGCGTCTCCCCTCGCCCGGATCGGGGTCCGGACGAGGGTCACGACGCGTCAATTCAATCTAAACCGGAATGCTGTTTTCCGCGGCGAAATCCACCAGCATCTGGCGAACGGGCGTCTGGTCGCGCGTGTCGTCCAGCGCCGCGTTCAGCGCGGCAGCAAGCTTGCCCGCGTCGAGTGCCAGGAGCATCGCCTTGACCGGTCCTACCGCCGTCGGCGACATCGACACCGAGCGGAAGCCTAAGCCCAGCAACGCCATGGCCGAGAGCGGCTTGCTCGCCATCTCGCCGCAGAGCGTCACCGGCGTATCGTGCCGGTCGCCGGCGCGCACGATGTCGCGCAGGATCCTGAGGAACGGTCGTCCGAGCACGTCGAAACGATCGGATACGCGGGCGTTGCCGCGGTCGACCGCCATCGCGAACTGGAAGAGGTCGTTCGAGCCGACCGAGACGAAATCCACTTCGGTCATCAGCTCGTCGAGCTGCCACAGCAGCGCCGGCACCTCCAGCATCGCGCCGAACTGCAGCTTGCGCGGCAATTGTTCGCCAAGCTTCGACTGCCGCTCGATTTCCTTCTGCAAGAGGTCTCGCGCAATCCTGAGCTCGGAAACCTCGGTGACCATCGGCAACATCAGCTTGAGCTCGGCACCGGCCGCAGCGCGGAGCATCGCACGAAGCTGGGTCCGCAGAAGACCCGGCCGGTCCAGCGACAGTCGGATCGCCCGCCAGCCAAGCGCCGGGTTTTCCTCTTCCGCCGCGCGGAAATAGGGAACGACCTTGTCGCCGCCAATGTCGAGGGTGCGGAAGGTCACAGGCTTGCCGCCCGTCTGCTTCAGCACATTGCGGTAAAACGCTTCCTGCTCTTCCGCCTTCGGCATGGTCGAGGCGATCATGAACTGGAGTTCAGTGCGGAACAGGCCAATGCCCTCGGCACCCGCCTCGTTCAGATGCGGCAGGTCGACGAGCAGGCCGGCATTCATCTGCAGCGTGATGCGCTTGCCGTCCTTGGTCAGCGGCTCGACATCCTTCAGCGCCCGGAACTGCGCCTGGCGCCGCGCCCGGAAGCGAACCTTTTCCTCATAGGCGCGCTGCAGGTCGGCGAGCGGCCGCAAGTGCACTTTGGCATCGTCGCCATCGATGATGATCGCATCGCGGTTTTCCGCGAGCGCGACAGCCCCCGTCGCCTGTCCGATCACCGGAATGCCCATGGCACGGGCAACGATAACCACGTGGCTGGTGACGGCGCCCTCTTCGAGCACCAGGCCGCGGACGTTTTCGCGCGGGTAGTCGAGCAGCTCCGCAGCGCCCATGGCGCGCGCGACGATCACCGCATCGTTCGGGAAATCGCTGGCCGAGAGCTTGGCGCCGTAGCCGGAAAGCTGGCGCAGCAGACGGTTGGCCAGATCGTCGAAATCGTGCATGCGCTCGCGCAGATACGGGTCCGTCAGGCGGATCATGCGCGCCTTGGTTTCGCTCTGGACGCGCTCGACCGCAGCTTCCGCCGTCAGACCGTTGCGGATCGCCTCTTCGAGCTTGCGCACCCAGCCCCGGTCATGCGCGAACATGCGGTAGGTTTCGAGCACCGCCCGGTGTTCGCCCTCCATCGAGACCTCGCGGCGCGACAGCATGTCGTCGATCGAGATGCGCAGCGACCCCAACGCTTCGGCAAGCCGCTGCAGCTCCTGGTCGGTATCCTCGTTGAGGAGGTTGGTGACAACGATCCTCGGTTCGTGCAGGACGACATAACCGAGGCCGATGCCTTCGCCGTAGCTGTTGCCCTCGATCGAGACGGGGCGCGAGAGATCGAGCTCGAGGCCGGGCTTGGTGATCTTCTTGAGCTCGCCGGTCGCCACCATCTCGGCGAGAACCATGGCGGTCGTCTCGAGCGCCTCGACCTCGTCCTCGCGATAGTTGCGCATCGCCTTGTTCTGGACGACGAGAACGCCAAGCGCACGGCCCGTGCGCAGGATCGGCACGCCGAGGAAGGAGTGGTAGATCTCTTCGCCGGTTTCCGGCAGGTAGGTAAAGGCCGGATGCGACTGGGCATCGGACAGATTGAGCGGCCGCGCCGAGGCGGCAATGGTGCCGACGAGGCCCTGCCCCATCTTCAACTGCGCCAGGTGGACGGCGGCCTTGTTCAGACCTTCCGTCGCGTAGAGTTCGAGCACGCCGTCGGAACGCAGGACGTAGACCGAACACACTTCCGCAACCATGTTCTGCGCGATCTGGCGCACAATACGGTCAAGGCGCTCCTGCGGCTCCAGCGGTTCCGCCATAAGCTCGCGCAACCGCTTGAGGAGAACGCGCGGACCTGCGGAAAGGTCTCTCATCGCGTAGGGTCTCCCGAAATAGAGTAGACGGCGGCAGCCGGACGCGCGGCGTAAACCGCCGCGAATCCCAAATCAGTCGCCTGTCGATTAACTCTTATCGAGACCGTAAGCGGAATGCAAAGTGCGAACCGCCAATTCCGCATAGGGACCGTCGATCAGGATCGAAATCTTGATTTCGGAGGTGGTGATCGCCTTGATGTTGATACCCTTCTCGGCGAGTGCGCGGAAGGCCGAAGCAGCGACACCGGCGTGGCTGCGCATGCCGATGCCGATGACCGATACCTTGACGAGGCCGGCCTCGGACTGAACGACGTCGTAGCCGATCTTTTCCTTGTTGTCGCCGAGCACCTTCAGCGCCTTGTCGACGTCGCCCGACGGAACGGTGAAGGTCATGTCGGTCTTCGAGCCGTCCTCGGAAATGTTCTGGACGATCATGTCGACGTTGATGTGGGCTTCGGCGAGCGGTCCGAAGATCGCGGCGGAGACGCCCGGCCGGTCGGCGAGACGGCGCAGCGAAATCTGGGCTTCATCCTTGGCATAGGCAATGCCGGTTACGACTTCCTGTTCCACGATCTCATCCTCATCACAAATCAGCGTACCGGGCGGATTGAGAAGGTCACCCATGCCCGGCGCATCGGGATCCTCGAAAGACGAACGCACGAAGGTGCGGACCTTGTGCACCATGGCGAGCTCGACCGAGCGCACCTGCAGCACCTTGGCGCCGAGCGATGCCATTTCCAGCATTTCCTCGAACGCGATTTTCTTCAGCCGCCGCGCCTTCGGCTCGATGCGCGGGTCGGTCGTGTAGACGCCGTCGACGTCGGTATAGATGTCGCAGCGATCGGCCTTGACGGCAGCGGCGATCGCCACAGCCGAGGTATCGGAGCCACCGCGGCCGAGCGTGGCGACGCGATTGTCCGGCCCAAGGCCCTGGAAGCCGGCAACGACGGCCACCTGGCCCTCGCCCATGCGGCGGATGATTTCGGCACCCTCGATGTCGAGAATGCGTGCGGCGCCATGGGCGTTGTCGGTGCGGATCGGGATCTGCCAGCCCTGCCAGGAACGGGCGTTGATGCCCATCGACTGCAGCGCGATTGCAAGAAGACCCGAGGTCACCTGTTCGCCTGACGCGACGATCGCGTCGTATTCGCGCGCGTCGTAGAAGGGCGAGTTGGCGCCGGTGGCCTTCGGCATGTTCTGCACCCAGCCAACCAGTTCGTTGGTCTTGCCGGACATGGCGGAAACGACGACGGCGACTTCATGGCCGGCATCGACCTCGCGTTTCACATGGCGGGCGACATTGTGGATGCGGTCCAAATCAGCGACGGAGGTTCCGCCGAATTTCATCACGATGCGTGCCATGTGCCTCTACCGGTACCCAATTTTGCGCGCGCAAGGCGCGCGTGACAGGAAAGCCCCCGCCGGCGCCCGACGGTCAAAAAGCTTGGGAGACTTCTCGGACATCGGCAGTCACCGCTTCGGGGAGCGGAAAGTCGCGGCGTCTCTTAGCGGATCAGGGGGCCGCACGCAATGGCAAGCGGACACAGATTCGGGCCTCGCCGCCGGCTCGGACAGGTACGTTTCGCAACAATATTGCCAAAGGAATGGCGTGACGGAAATATCCGTGCCGCAGGAGCCTGCAATGCCGCGTTGAAAATTACCGGCGCCGATGCTAAACGTGGCTTGCAACTCGAATTCGAGAAAGGGGGGCTGCGCGTGATTACATTCTTCCGGCACCACCGCCAGCGTGGCCCCGTCCAAGCCCTGCAGATGCGTTTGCAGGGCTGACCGGACATACTTCGCAATCTCGCGAACCTATCCCTGGTCTGCCCAGAGTGATGCAGTGCGGAACCGTTTCGGTTTGAACGCCTGCATCGTCTTCTATTACCGAGTGACGGCCCGAGTGCAGCAGCTTTGCTGTCGCGGGCTCGACCATCCGCCAACCACGGCATGAGCTTGCCGCCCACGGATGCCTCACCGTCGCTCGCGCAGTCCAGAGAACGACCATGGCCTTGATCAATATCCGCAACCTCGGCGTCAGCCTGAGTGCACCGCTTTTTTCCAACCTCAATCTCTCCGTCGCCGCAGGTGATCGCATCGGCATCGTCGCCGCGAACGGCCGCGGAAAGTCGACCCTCTTGAAATCGATCGCCGGCACCTTCGACCCGACCGCCGGCGAGATCACGCGTTCGCGGGGCCTGACCATCGGCCACGTCGAGCAGAACGTGCCTGCTCCCCTGCTACCTCTCTCCTTCCACGATGCCGTTCTCTCGGCCCTTACGGCCGATCAGGCGGAGAACGAAAGCTGGCGCGTCGACATCGTGCTCGACTCCCTCGATGTGCCAGAGGCTCTGCGCCGACGCTCTGTCTCGGAACTGAGCGGCGGCTGGCAGCGGCTGGCGCTTCTTGCCCGCGTCTGGGTCACCGATCCGGATGCGCTGCTACTGGACGAGCCGACCAACCATCTGGATCTGGCCAAGATCGCCCGGCTCGAAGCCTGGCTGAACGCCCTGCCGCGCGACGTGCCGGTGTTGGTCGCCAGCCACGACCGCGCCTTCCTGGATGCGACCACCAACCGCACGCTGTTCCTCAGGCCCGAGCAGTCGCCGATCTTCGCGCTTCCCTACTCACGCTCCCGCGCAGCGCTCGACGAGGTCGATGCTTCCGAGGAGCGGCGCTACCAGCGCGACATGAAGGTGGCGCAGCAGCTTCGCCGCCAGGCTGCCAAGCTCAACAATATCGGCATCAATTCCGGCAGCGACCTGTTGACCGTGAAGACGAAGCAGTTGAAGCAGCGGGCCGAGCGGCTGGAGGACGCGGCAAAGCCCGCGCATCAGGAACGTTCCGCCGGCGCGATCCGGCTCGCCAGCCGCGGCACCCACGCCAAGATCCTGGTGACGCTGGACGATGTGGCCGTCGAAACGCCGGACGGAAACCCGCTCTTCCGCACCGGCAAGCGCTGGATCTGCCAGGGCGACCGCATCGTCCTGCTCGGCGAAAACGGCGCCGGCAAGACGCGGCTCGTCAACCTCATCCGCGCTGCGATTGAGGAACCCGGCCGCGCGCCCGAGACTCTGAAGGCGACGCCCTCGCTCGTGCTCGGCTATAGCGACCAGGCGCTTGCGGGCTTGTCCGACGACGAGACGCCGCTTGCCGCGCTCTCCCGCCGCTTTTCGCTCGGCGATCAAAGGGCACGCACGCTGCTCGTCGGTGCCGGCGTCGGCATCGACATGCAGGAGAAGGCGATCGGCCGGCTCTCCGGCGGCCAGAAGGCGCGCCTCGCCATGCTGGTCCTCCGCTTGAAGGAGCCGAATTTCTACCTGCTCGACGAGCCGACCAACCATCTGGACATCGAGGGCCAGGAAGCGCTCGAGGCCGAGTTGCTGAAACATGAGACAAGCTGCCTTCTAGTGTCCCACGACCGCAGCTTCGTGCGCAATGTCGGCAATCGCTTCTGGCTGATCGAGAAGCGCCGCCTTGTCGAAGTCGACGACCCGGAGGACTTCTTCGCGTCCGCCGCGGCGAGCGAGCTCGGGTAGCGACGGCGTCAGTGTGCCCGCACTCATCGCATCGGTGACGCCCGCGAAGGGCGGGCGTCACCGATCGGATCCTAGGAAGGCGGCCGGGAGATCACGCAAGCAACCTGGCCACCTTCGAAGACATGCTTCAGCCGCGCCTCGACGATCCATCGATGACGAAGGGCGGCGGCTTCGAGCCGTGCAACGACCTCGTCGGCATCAGTGGACGGCTCGTCATGGAAGAGAAAGAGCCGTCCTTCCGGCTTCAACAGCCGCACCAGCGCGGCAAACTCACGGGTGGGATCGCCCCGCGCGAACACGCCGACGCGCATCGCGAATGCCTTGTCGAAACGGCGACCGCCCAGATCGAGTGACGCAAGGTCAGCGACCTGCAGAGTGGCCCGACCGGCAGCAACATATCGATCGTTTCGCCGCGCCGCCGCCGCGATCATGGCGGCCGAGCGATCGATGGCCGCAATCTCCCCGTCGACAAGCCGCTCGCAAACCCTCGTCATCGCAACGCCGTGGCCGCAGCCGATTTCGAGAAGCTGATCCGAAGGCTGCGGCGCAACGACGGCGACTGCCCAGCCGATCCTGTCCAACAACATCTGAATTCCCCTGCATCGCAGATTCGACGAAACTAGCACGGTGACGTGCTTCGGCGCGAGCTAATCTGATGCAATAATTAAACCACTTGTAATATTAGATCAGTTTTGAGAGTCTCCTCCAAACACAGCACCGCAACGGGAGAAAGACAATGCGCAAGGTCATCATGTGGGACATGGTCAGCGTCGACGGCTTCTTCGAAGCGCCGGGACACGACATTAGCTGGTTCGTCTTCGAGGACGAACTCGCCGCCTATATCGGCGAAACACAGCTCGAAGCGGACACTTTGCTTTTCGGCCGCGTGACCTATGAAATGATGGCTGCCTACTGGCCATCCGCCGAGGGTGACATCGCTACCTTCATGAACGGCGTCGAGAAATTCGTCTTCTCGCGCACCCTGACATCCGCAGATTGGCACAGGACAACGCTCGTGACCGGCGACGCCGCCAAGGTAGTCGAGCGACTGAAGCAACGCGATGGCGGCACGATCTTCGTATTCGGCAGTGCGGATTTCGCAGCGGGCCTGATCGAGAAGGGTCTCGTCGATGAGTATCGTCTCGGCATCAATCCCGTGCTTCTCGGTGGCGGTGTGCCCCTGTTCAAGCCGGGCCTGAAGCGGACGAAGCTGAAATTGACCGACACGCGCCCGCTGAAATCGGGCGTAGTCATCCTGCACTATAAACCGGAGGCGGACGCGCTGTAGGAGACAGAGCATCGCTCCCACCTGGTCTGCGCTCATCTGGCCCATCGCCGGCTCTTGACTTCCCCGCCTGATCGTCCGACTTCACCAGGGAAGATGCAAGGAGACGGCGACATGAGCGAGACCGCACGCACGACGATCGACCAGAGCGAGGTGGACCGGTTTTCCGCCATGGCGGCGGAATGGTGGGATCCGACGGGCAAGTTCAGGCCACTGCACAAGTTCAACCCCGTTCGCCTCGCCTATATCCGCGACAAGGTGGCCGAGCATTTCGGCCGCGATCCCAGGGGCCCGCAACCGCTGAAAGGTCTGCGGCTGCTCGATATCGGCTGCGGCGGCGGTCTTCTGTCGGAACCAATGGCGCGCATGGGCGCCGACGTCCTCGGTGCTGATGCCTCGGAGAGGAACATCGGCATCGCCAAGACGCACGCGGCCGGAAGCGGGGTGACGGTCGACTATCGCGCCGTGACCGCCGAAGCGCTCGCCGAAGCCGGCGAGAGCTTCGATATCGTGCTCAACATGGAAGTGGTCGAGCACGTTGCAGACGTCGATTTCTTCATGACCACCTGCGCCCACATGGTTCGCCCCGGCGGACTGATGTTCGTCGCCACCATCAACCGCACGATAAAGGCGGCGGCGCTTGCCATTTTCGCGGCCGAGAACGTATTGCGCTGGCTGCCGCGCGGCACGCATCAGTACGAAAAGCTGGTGCGCCCGGAAGAGCTGGAGAAGCCGCTTGTGGCCAACGGGCTCGAAGTCACCGAGCGCACAGGCGTCTTCTTCAATCCGCTCGCCAATCAGTGGAACCTGTCCAAGGACATGGACGTCAACTACATGATCGTCGCCAAGCGCCCGCTGTAAACGCTGCCGGCAGGTTCAGCCGGCCTGCCGACGCTCCTGCCATTCACGTCTCAGCAGCGCATAGACGAATTCGTCGCCCCAGATACCGTTGAACCGGTCGTTCTCGATCAGATGCGCCTCGCGGCGCATGCCGAGACGCTCGACGACGCCCACCGAACCCTTGTTGAGCGCATCCAGCCGGGCGAAGATCCGGTGAAAGCGCAGCGTCGAAAAACCGAAATCGAGCACGGCCCGCATCGCCTCGGTCGCATAGCCCTTGCCGGCAAAGGCGGGATTGAAGATGTAGCCGGTTTCCGCCTGTTGCGCCGCCCTGCTTGCGAGCTTCAGCAACACCTCGCCGATCAGGGCGCCATCCTCCTGCCGCTCGACGGCAAAGACTGCGACATCTCCGTCTTCATCGAGACGCGGCTTTGATGCCTTGACGAACTTCGCCCGCGCCGCCACTTCGTCCAGAGGTACGGCATAGAGATAGCGATAGACTTCCGGCAGCCGATGATAGGCGAAGAAGGCAGGAAAATCGTCGGGCGCGAATGGCCTGATGACGAGGCGATCGGTGGATATGCGTAGCTCGGACAATGTCATTGGCTGAAAATCTCCCATTGCGAAGCCGCGACATGGGAAGCAAGACGTTGTTTTTAAAGAGCCGTCGGCAAAGTTTGCAGCATCGGACAGGCGTTGGGCCGCGCGTCAGTTGGCCTCGTCCGGCAAGATCGGCAGCGGCGCGACCGCAATTCCTTCTTCGAGAAGCGCTACGGCCTCTTCCGCCGTCGCCTTGCCGATCAGGCCGCGTTCTTCCGCTTCGCCATAATGGATCTTGCGCGCCTCCTCGGGGAAGCGCTCGCCGACATCCTCGGCGTTCTCGCGCACGGTCTTTACCAATTCGCGGATCTTGGCGATCGTTTCCTTCTGCGCCTGGTCCATGATCACCGCCCGCGTTGCCTCCTTCTTGCGCGCGGTCGCGACCGACGGCGCCATCAGTTGCTTGGCAACGGATGTTGAACTGCAAGAGGGACAGGAAACCAGCTTGCGGTCGACCTGGCGGTCGAAATCGTCACTCGACGAGAACCACCCCTCGAAGGAATGGCCATTGTCACAGGAAAGCGTATAGCGGATCAAGCGGCGACGCCTCCTTTCCCGGTTGGCGCCACTTCGTTGAGCACGAAGCTGCGGGCGTTCTTCAAATTCGGAATCTTGGCGCGTGCCGAATGCACGGAGGCGACATCGATTTCGGCAAGCACGATCGCCTCACCGGTCGGGCCGGCCGAAGCAAGCACCCTGCCCCAGGGATCGATGATCATCGAGTGGCCGAAGGTCTCACGCCCGTCCTCATGCGTGCCCCCTTGCGCAGCAGCAATGACGAAGAGGCCGTTCTCGATCGCACGGGCACGAAGCAGGATTTCCCAGTGTGCCTCGCCGGTCTGGCGTGTGAAGGCGGCGGGCACCGACATGATCTCGGCGCCGGCCACCGCCTGCTGCCGGAAAAGCTCCGGGAAGCGCACATCGTAGCAGATGGTGAAACCAAGCTTGCCGAAATCGAGATCGGCGATGCGTGCCGTGCTGCCGGGCTGATAGGCGGCGCTTTCCCGCCAGCTTTCGCCGTTGTCGAGGTCGACGTCGAACATGTGGATCTTGTCGTAGTCGCAGATCTTCCTGCCGTCCGGCCCGAACAGCAGGCCGCGATTGGCGATCTTGCCGTCGGCAAGCGCGATCGGCGTCGAGCCGACATGGAGATAGATGCCGAGTTCACCGGCAAGCTTCGCCGCTTCGCCGGCAATGATGTCGTTTGCTTCGTCCTTCAGGATTGCGCGCAGAGCCGCCCGGTCTCGCTGGAGCGCGCCGGTCATTTCCGGCGTCTGGACATAGGTCGCGCCCTGGGCAGCCGCCTCACGCACCAGTCGCAGCATCGTCTCCGCATTCTTGCGCGGATCGACGCCGGAACACATCTGAATGGCTGCGGCCTTGAAGGTCATCTTGCTTTAACTCCTGGCGCGCGCCGCTGCAGAGCGAGCAGCCTCTCTCGCTCTAGCGACTTGCAAAACATCGGGTCGTCAGGCGCTTCAGGCGGCAAGCATCGCGTCGAGCTTGCCGGCCCGTTCCAGCGCGTGCAGGTCGTCACAGCCGCCGACATGGATGTCGTTGATGAAGATCTGCGGGAACGTCGTGCCGCCGTGCGCCTTCTCGATCATCACCTGCCGAACCGTCGGATCATAGGTAGCGTCGTGTTCGAGGAAGGACACGCCCTTGGTTTCCAGTAGTTTCTTGGCGGCCGAACAATAACCGCAGAACTGACGCGTATAAATGACCACTGAAGCCATGATCCTGGTTCGCTCCTTCGCCGGCAACCGTGCCGGACAACTGATTGTCATATAGGACCGGATATGGCTCTTGCAAAGGTCAAAACCGTGACCGGCCCGGCACCCGCCCGTTTCAGCGCGCGGGTCGCTGCCGAGACGGTTGCACCGGTCGTATATACATCGTCAACGAGAATGACGCTTTTCCCACGGAGACCCGCTTTGCCGCTTTCCGAGACCGCGAAGGCACCGCGCACATTGTCTTCACGGGCCTGCCGGGCAAGGCCCACCTGCCGGCTCGTGCGTCGGATACGCATGAGGACATCGGCTTGGTAGGGCCTGCCGGAGAGTCGCGCCACCGCCCGCGCCAGTTCCGCCGATTGATTGAACCGGCGCCTCCAGAGCCGGAAAGCATGCAATGGCACCGGAATGATCGCGTCGGCCGAGGCCACCGCACCGTCGCTCGCTCGGATCATCCACTCCGCCATCATCGGCGCGAGATCGGTGCGGTCGCGATACTTCAGCCCATGCACCAGATCGCGGGCGATGCCCTCATGGATTGCGACCGACCGCAGACGATCGAAAGCGGGCGGATTGGCAATGGCTTCGGGCGAAACAGAGGCCGGCCCATGATCGACCGAAAACGGTGTCCCAAGAATATCGCAATAGGGGCGCTCGATCAGCGGCAGGGTCGACCAGCAAAGAGCGCAAACCGCGCGATGATCGCCAACCATCCGGCCGCAGCCGCAGCAGACTGGGGGATAGACGATATCGACGACCCCTGAGACGAGCCCCCGCAGCAAGCGCCCCCACCCCTCCTCCGGAAACAGCGGTCTCTCCCATGCCATGCTGTTGACTTTGAACCTCCGAAGGTCTCTTTGCTGGCCAGCTTGCGGAGACAGTATCGTGGAAAAAATCTTTGACCAGAGCCTCGTCGAGGCGCATCGGGCAAGAGCGCTCAGAAACGCTGATCCGAAAGCCGGCTTCCTTCTCGATATCGTCGCACAGGAACTCGCCGAACGCGTCAGCGTGGTCGAACGTCACTTCGATCGCGCGCTGGAACTGCACGGCTATACCGGGCAGACGGCGCGGGACCTCATGGCAACCGGCAAGGTCGGTGCCGTCGAGCGCGTGGAAACGGATGCGCGTTTCGGCTCCGACCAGGCATCGGTAACGATCGCCCCGCTCGAAGAGGTTCCAGGCGAAGCGGAGAGCTTCAACCTGGTGGTTTCGCCGCTCTCCCTGCACCTGACCAATGATACGCCGGGCGCCTTCATCCAGGTTCGTCGGGTGCTGAAACCGGATGGGCTCTTCCTCGCCGCCATCCCCGGCAGCGGCACGCTGCAGGAACTGCGCGAGGCGCTTCTGGCCGCCGAGGCGGAGCTGACGGGCGGCGCCAGTCCGCGCGTCATTCCCTTCGCCGACGTCCGCGATATCGGCGCCCTGCTGCAACGCGCCGGCTTCGCGCTGCCGGTCGCCGACACCGAAACCTACACGGTGCGCTACGATTCGCTGTTTGCCCTGATCCGCGACTTGCGCGCCATGGGCATGACCAGCCCGCTGACAGCACGAAGCCGCGTGCCCGTCTCGCGGCGCTTCTTTCTGCGGGCCGCGGAAATCTATGCCGAACGCTTCTCCGATCCGGACGGGCGCGTTCGCGCGACATTCTCGGTCATATACCTGTCCGGATGGGCTCCGCATGAGAGCCAGCAGAAGCCGCTGAAACCGGGCTCCGCGAAGCAGCGGCTGTCGACTGCACTCGGCACGAAGGAGCAGCCGCTCTGACGGACGACGGCAGCGTTCGTTCCGGCGAGGTCTTCAGACCTGTGCGTTCTGGAATGTCGTCGCCAGTACGTTGAGGACGGTCGTGAGCGCGTCGCGGACCTGTTCGAGACCAAGAAGCAGGCTGACGGAGATGATGGCAGCGATGAGGCCATACTCGACCGCGGTGGCAGCGCTTGCGTCGCGAAAGAGGCGTCTCAGCTTTCCCATGCGTCCCCAGTCTGGTTCGTGTTCCGAAACGCACCGGAAAACCGGATGGCGTTAGTTCAGCATCCGCTCTTACGGCCGTCTGCATCGATGATGCAGACCGCCCCAGGCATTTCCTGCAGCACGCTGCGCCGGACCGTATAGCGCTTGGTCGTCCCGCTCGAAGGGATGGAGCCTGTGGAAATATTGTCGTAGTCGACGGGTGTGTTCGCCATGATGCGCCTGTCGTTCTTCGAAGACAGCATCGGCGTCAGGATCAGCGTCAGCGCGATCACTGCCGTTCCAAACAGCAGGGACAGATTGAGCACACCCGTCCGGCGGGACTGATTGTTCATCAGATCCTTTTCCTGAACCGTGCTCCAGAAATCGTCGTCCACCATCCCAGCCTCACAAATGCACAAAGCACGGCGAACGCAAGCGCCCTTCCCAAGCTTGGTTCCACCGTACTGCCTGAAATCAATACGCCGTTCACCAACAATGCGTACCGAAAATGAATTGAGCTATCTTTGCGCGAGGGAGATAAACGATCGATTAATAATCAATCAGATTTCAGGTAGGTTCAGAGCAAATCCATAAGAAACGGGATCAACGGCTCGTCCGCCGGCGGCATCGGATAGTCGCGCAAGGCCTTCGGCCGCACCCATTTGATCGCCTGGCCTTCCCGCCCCGTCGCCACCCCTTCGTAGCGCCGGCAGACATAGAGCGGCATCAGCAGATGGAAGTCCTCATAGGTGTGACTGGCGAAGGTCAGGGGCGCCAGGCAGGCGACCTTGGTGCGGATGCCGAGTTCCTCGTCCAATTCACGGATCAGGGTTTCCTCGGGCGTCTCGCCGGCTTCGACCTTGCCGCCCGGAAACTCCCAGAGACCGGCCAGCGATTTTCCTTCCGGCCGCTGCGCCAGCAGGATACGGCCGTCGGCATCGACCAGAGCACAGGCCGCAACGAGCACGATCTTCTTTCCGTTGACGTCCATGACCTCAAGCCCCAGGCGTTCTGTAGATGTAGCTGTAGACCTCGGAGAAACCGGCGCCACGATAAAGCGCCAGCGCCGCGCTGTTCTCCGCCTCGACCTGCAGCCAGGCTTTCCTGGCGCCGCGCAGACGTGCCCAACGCAGGCAGACGTCGAGCATCGCCTTGCCGACGCCGCGCCCGCGGACCCGTGCGTCCACGGCAAACTGCATGATGCCGGCGAGATCGTTGTCCTGAACGACGAGAGCCACGGCGGTAGGCCCGGTCTCGGCATCTTCAAACAGGAAGAGGCCGCTTTCCGGCTTGATCGCATTGATGATCTCGGCGAGCGCGGCCTTTCTCTTCGGATCGCCCTTGGCGATACCGATGCAGGCATCGACGAAGCGGCCGGTGTCCTTGATCGGCAAATGGTCGATGCCCTCGCCGAATTCACGCTCGGCAAGATCGGTCGTCATCACCAGACTGCGACTGAAGGCCGTCCAGCCTTCCGCATCCATATGGGCAACGAGTTGCGGCGGCGTCAGCGGCGTCTGGCGCACGGTCAGGGGTCGGCCGTAGTCGGCAAAACGCCGGGCCGCCTTTTCAAGGCGCACCGGGATGTCGCGATAGTCGGATGGATCGAGTGGGTTGACGGAGTTGAGACGCTTGGAATCATGCCCTGCATTGAGCCGGATCAGCCAGCTTCCGTCATATTGCACCGACGCTGCCGGCCAGGCCCGGAAGCCCACGGCCTCGAGACGGCGCACGCTCGGGAGATCAACCATTACCACTTCCCCACCTTCGGCCGCGACGTCGCCCGCCGGCCGAGTATCACTCGATGTCATCTTGTTGCCCCTACTGCATGTCTCCTCAAATCGGCCTCGATTTAAGGACGAAGACATGCAGAAAATCAAAGTTCTACAGCGACCTTTGCGCGTCTGATGAGACGCGCGGCGCTGTAGCCAGCCTGGACCGGAACCTCAGCTCCGGTAGTCGCCGTTGATCTCGACATATTCCTTCGTCAGGTCGCAGGTATAGACCGTAGCGCGGCCGGATCCGAGGCCGATGTCGACGCGGATCGTGATGTCCTCGGCCTTCATGACGGCAGTGGCTGCCGCTTCCGAATAGGTGGCATCACGCTCGCCGTCGACGGCCACGCGCACATCGCCGAACCAGATCGCCAGACGATCGCGTTCGGCCATCTCACCGGACTTGCCGACAGCCATGACCACGCGGCCCCAGTTGGCGTCCTCGCCGGCGACGGCAGTCTTGACGAGCGGCGAGTTGGCGATGGAGAGCGCGATGCGCTTGGCCGCCGCGTCGTTTTCAGCACCTTCGACCGTGACTTCGACCATCTTGCGCGCGCCTTCGCCGTCACGCACGACCTGGAGCGCCAGGTCGCGCAGCAGATCATTCAGCGTCACACGGAAGGCATCGAGGCGCGCGTCAGCCGCGTCGGAGATCGTCGGCTGTCCGTCTGCTGCTGCAGCCCCCGTCGCAAAGAGCATCAGCGTGTCGGAGGTCGACGTGTCGCTATCGACGGTGACCGAGTTGAAGGTCGGGCCGACGCCGGCCGAAAGCAGGGCCTGCAGCGCTGCCGGGGCAATGTCTGCGTCGGTGACCACGAAGGAGAGCATCGTCGCCATGTCGGGCGCGATCATGCCGGCGCCCTTGGCAATGCCGTTGATCGTGACCTTGACGCCGCCGATCTCGGCCGTGCGGGTGGCGACCTTCGGATAGGTGTCCGTCGTCATGATCGCCTTGGCGGCTTCGAACCAGAAATCTTCCTTGCCGGCCGCCGCCAGATCGTCGAGGACGCCGGCGAACTTGGTTGCATCAAGCGGCTCGCCGATGACGCCGGTGGAAGCGAGGAAAACTTCGCTCTCAGCGCAGCCGACCGCCTTCGCCGCCGACTTCGCGGTCAGCGCCGTCGCCTCGCGTCCCTTCTTGCCGGTGAAGGCATTGGCGTTGCCGGAGTTGACGACGACGGCGCGCGCGACGCCGCCGGCCAGGTTCTGGCGGCAGAAATCGACCGGAGCGGAGGGGCATTTGGAGCGGGTGAAAACGCCGGCGGCGGCGGCCGGCTTGTCGAACACCATCATCAGCACGTCGGTGCGGTTCTTGTACTTGATGCCGGCGGCAGCGGTCGCCATGCGGACACCGCGTACGGACGGCATTTCGGCGAAGGTTTTCGGAGCGAGCGGGGAGACTGAGCCGGACATGGGAAACCTGCTGTGACGTGTTGGGGCCAAAGCATTTCCAGGAAAACTGCGTAGCGGCTTTCCGTCAGGAAATGCGTAAGAACAAAAATCTGGAGCGGTTTACAACCGAACCCGCTCCCGATCTATCTTGCGACAAATGCCCGAACGGTTTTCACCGCCGGGCATCAGCGAAAAGCGGTGATGGCAGGCCCCCGCCAATGGCAGGACCTGCCGATCGAATTACTTGGCTTCCTGAGTTCCCTGCGCCTTGTTGGCCTCGTCATAGGCCTTCTTCAGAGCCGGATCGGAAATCTCGACGCTTGCATCCTTCTTGGCGGCAGCAAGCAGCTCAACATATTTGTCACGCATGACAAGCTGACGAACCTGCGGTTCGACCTGCTCCAGCGTCGGCGGAGCCTGCGGGCGCTTGTCTTCGACCAGGATCACGTGGAAGCCGAACTGCGTCTTGACCGGGGTCTTGGTGTAGGCGCCCTTTTCGAGAGCGAAGGCAGCCGCTTCGAATTCCGGCACCATGCGGCCCTTGGTGAAGTAGCCGAGATCGCCGCCATCGTCCTTGTTCGGATCGGAAGACTTCGCCTTGGCCAGTTCGACGAAGCTCTTGCCAGCGTCGAGTTCCTTGATGATTTCCTTGGCCTCATCCTCGGTCTTGACCAGGATATGGCGAGCCTTCACCTCTTCCTGCGCCGGGATCGCCGCGATCTCCTTGTCGTAGCGCGCCTTCACCTCTTCCTTGGTGATTGCGTCGACCACGTGCTTCTTGAAGTAGGCGTTGTGCAGTTCGCGCGCGGTCAGGTAGGCGACGCGCTGCTTGAAGGTCGCATCCTCCTGCAGGCCTTCCTTTTCGGCCGTCTTCGACAGGAGCTTGACGTCGATGATCGCCGAAAGGGCGGCGGCACGCTTCTGTTCGTCCGGCATCTGCTGAAGCTGCGGGTCAAGACCGCCCAGCGCCAGGTTGAGTTCGGACTGACGCACTTCCTCGCCGCCAACCTTGGCGATCACCGGATCGGCGTCTTCCGCCCGCGCGCCACCATGAACGACCATCGCCGCAACCAATGCCGCGCCGGCCAGGGTTTTCAACTTGGACATGCTCACTTACCTTTCAATTGGCCTTCAGCGCGATTGCGTCCGGCTTGTAGCGGCTGCACACCACCAGAATGTGGCGGTTCTGTAGCCGTCCGGCAGTGCAAGTGCGTTGACATAATTCGACCCCCCTCTTATCTGTCACGCAACCTCGCGTCCAGAACAGTTTCCGGGCGTTTCGCGGCATTGCGCGGTTTTTGCGGCGCGGCCACGGGACCCCAGGCAACAAAAAAGAAAGGACCATTCATATGGTCAGTCTCGGCGGCATAGCCCGCAAGTTGTTTGGTTCCGCCAATGATCGCCGCGTGCGCGGCTACACGGGTCGGGTGGATGCCATCAACGCTCTTGAAGCCGAAATGAAGGCCATGTCGGATGAGGCGCTAGCAGCCAAGACGGTGGAATTCCGCAGGCAGCTGGAAGAGGGCAAGACGCTCGATGACCTCCTGGTTCCGGCCTTCGCCGTCGTGCGCGAAGCTGCTCGCCGCGTCCTCGGTCTGCGTCCATTTGACGTCCAGCTCATCGGCGGCATGATCCTCCACGAACGTGCTATCGCCGAAATGAAGACCGGTGAAGGCAAGACCCTCGTCGCGACCCTCCCCGTCTACCTCAATGCACTTGCCGGCAAGGGCGTGCACGTCGTTACCGTCAACGACTACCTCGCCCAGCGCGACGCCGGCACCATGGGCCGCGTTTACAGCTTCCTCGGCATGACGACCGGCGTCATCGTCCACGGTCTGACCGACGAGCAACGCCGTGACGCCTACGCCTGCGACATCACCTACGCGACCAACAACGAGCTCGGCTTCGACTATCTGCGCGACAACATGAAGTACGAACGCGGACAGATGGTCCAGCGCGGTCACTTCTTCGCCATCGTCGACGAAGTGGACTCGATCCTGGTCGACGAAGCGCGCACGCCGCTGATCATCTCCGGTCCGCTCGACGACCGCTCCGATCTCTACAACACGATCAACGATTTCATCCCGCTGCTTTCGCCCGAGGACTACGAAATCGACGAGAAGCAGCGCTCCGCCAACTTCTCGGAAGATGGCACGGAGAAGCTCGAGAACCTGCTGCGTCAGGCGGGTCTCTTGAAGGGTGAATCGCTCTACGACATCGAAAACGTCGCGATCGTCCATCACGTCAACAACGCATTGAAAGCCCACAAGCTCTTCACCCGCGACAAGGACTACATCGTCCGCAACGGCGAGATCGTCATCATCGACGAGTTTACCGGCCGCATGATGCCGGGACGGCGCTATTCCGAAGGCCAGCATCAGGCGCTCGAAGCCAAGGAAAAGGTGCAGATCCAGCCCGAGAACCAGACCCTCGCCTCGATCACCTTCCAGAACTACTTCCGCATGTATTCCAAGCTCGGCGGCATGACCGGTACGGCGGCAACCGAAGCGGAAGAGTTCGGCAACATCTACGGCCTCGAAGTGGTCGAAGTGCCGACCAACCTGCCGATCAAGCGGATCGACGAGGACGACGAGGTCTATCGTACGCAGGGCGAAAAGCTGAAAGCCATCATCGACGAGATCAAGTCGGCGCATGAGCGCGGCCAGCCGATGCTGGTCGGTACGACCTCGATCGAAAAGTCAGAACAGCTTGCGGATCTCCTCAAGAAGTCCGGATTCGGTAAGTTCCAGGTCCTGAACGCCCGCTATCACGAGCAGGAAGCCTTCATCGTCGCCCAGGCCGGCGTGCCGGGTGCGGTCACGATCGCCACCAACATGGCCGGTCGTGGTACCGACATTCAGCTCGGCGGCAACGTCGACATGCGCATCCAGCAGGAGCTTGCCGACGTCGAGCCCGGTCCGGAGCGCGACCAGCGCATCGAAGCGATCCGCGCCGAAGTGCAGAAGCTGAAGGAGCAGGCGCTTGCTGCCGGCGGCCTCTATGTCCTCGCGACCGAGCGTCACGAGAGCCGCCGCATCGACAACCAGCTTCGCGGCCGTTCCGGCCGTCAGGGCGACCCGGGCCGTTCGAAGTTCTACCTTTCGCTCCAGGACGACCTGATGCGCATCTTCGGCTCTGACCGCATGGACAGCATGCTGCAGAAGCTGGGCCTCAAGGAAGGCGAGGCGATCGTCCATCCCTGGATCAACAAGGCGCTCGAGCGCGCCCAGAAGAAGGTCGAAGCACGCAACTTCGACATCCGCAAGAACCTCCTGAAATACGACGACGTTCTCAACGATCAGCGCAAGGTGATCTTCGAGCAGCGCATTGAGCTGATGGATGCCGAAAACGTCACGGAAACCGTGACCGACATGCGCACCGAAGTCATCGAGGACATGGTCAGCAAGCGCATCCCGGAGCGCGCCTATGCCGAGCAGTGGGACGTCGAGGGTCTGAAGGCCGATGTGCAGCAATACCTCAATCTCGACCTGCCGGTCGTCGAATGGGCTGCCGAGGAGGGCATTGACGAGGCCGATATTCTCGAGCGCGTCACCGCCGCTGCCGAGAAGGAAGCGGCAGATCGCGCCGAACGCTTCGGCCTCGAGATCATGCAATATGTCGAACGCTCGGTCGTGCTGCAGACGCTCGACCATCTCTGGCGCGAGCATATCGTCAATCTCGACCACCTGCGCTCGGTCATCGGCTTCCGCGGCTATGCACAGCGCGATCCGTTGCAGGAATACAAGTCCGAGGCCTTCGAACTGTTCCAGGCTCTGCTCGGCAACCTGCGCCAGGCAGTAACCGCACAACTCATGCGCGTCGAACTGGTGCGCGAAGCAGCCGAAGCGCCGCAGCCGGCACCGCCGGTCATGCACGGCCACCATATCGACCCGCTGACCGGCGAAGACGATTTCGGTGGCGGCGCTGGAACACTTCTGGCCCCCGCACCCGTGCAACGCGATGCGAACGATCCGTCGACTTGGGGCAAGGTCTCGCGCAACGAGCTCTGCCCCTGTGGGTCCGGCAAGAAGTACAAGCACTGCCACGGCGTCTACGAGGCATAAGCGAGACGAAGGGATAGCTTGGGGGTTTCCGCCCGCGCCCATGCCCTTTTGCAGAAATGCCGCCTTCGGGCGGCATTTTCGTTTCCGCTTACTCGCTTTTCAAGGCGCGGAAGTGCGCAGCAGTCTATCGAAACTCAAAGCGCAAGCAGTTGATCTGAAGGACAGCGACGCCCTTAACGATCGAACGACTTGGCGTAGGCGATCAGGTTTTCGAGCGCGTCAATGCCTGTGCTATTGATGTGGCGGCGACCGAGCGTGGCGTTGATGCGGAAGGCGAGCTCCTCGGCATCGGCCGTTTTCAGATCAGAAAGCCGCTCGATGCCGATCTCCTCGAGATAGCCGATCATGCGCGGGCCGATCGATTTCGCTCGCATCATCCGCTCACGCTCACCATCGCTTATCGGCATGGCCTCGTCTCGCCAACACAACCGTGCTGAACCGTTTGTTAACGCTGTTCTGGCAGTAGTGAAACCCTGTATTGCGTAATCTCAGGGTGTTCTCGTGTTCATGGCGGTATGTCAAACGGCCGGACGAATGCTGCCGTCGGCGATGAGGCACCGCCTGTCCGCGATGATCGGTGCAGTTGCTGCCATCTTGACCGGCTCCGACATGAAGAACACGGCTCGCCGCATGGCGCTCGTCGCCTTCACGGTTCGCATCCTCAGCGCAGCCATCGCTTTCCTGTCGCAGATCATCCTGGCCCGGATGATGGGCGAGTTCGAATACGGCATCTTCGTCTTCGTCTGGGTCCTGGTGATCCTCTTCGGCAGCCTCTCCTGCGTCGGCTTCCATTCCGTCGTGATCCGCTTCCTGCCGGAGTATCAGGCGACTGCTGCGCTCGACGAAATCCGTGGCGTGACGACGGCAGTGCGTGTTTTCGCCCTCACCTCCGCCACCGCGGTCGCGGTCGTCGGCTTGCTCGGCATCTGGCTCTTTTCAGAGCGCATCGAGGCCTATTATCTCGTGCCGCTCCATCTCGGCCTCTTCACCCTGCCGATGATCGCCCTTGGCGACGTCATGGACGGAACGTCGCGGGCCCATGGCTGGGCGTTCTCCGCCATGAGCCCCACCTTCATCATTCGCCCGCTGCTGGTCCTCGCCTTCATGGTGGCCGCGGTCTCGGCGGGCGCGCCGCACACGGCGCAAACGGCCATGGTCGCGGCCATGGCCGCCGCCTATGTCACCACCGTGTCGCAGTTCCTCGTGCTGACCTATCGTCTCCGCTCGCGCTACGTGGTAGGGCCGCGGCGGATCGAGCTTGGGCGCTGGCTCCGGGTTTCGATCCCCATTTTCCTGGTCGATGGTTTCGGTTTTCTGCTGACCAATTCCGACGTCGTGATCGTCGGCCTCTATCTCGATCCCGATGATGTCGCGATCTATTTCGCCGCCGCCAAGACCATGGCGCTGGTGCACTTCGTCATGTTCGCCGTCAAGGCGGCGGCAGGCCCCCGCGTTTCGAACGCCATGGCCCGTGACCGCAGGCAACTCGCGGGTATCGCGATCGAAAGCGCGCGTTGGGCCTTCTGGCCGTCGCTGCTGGTCGGCGTGCTGGTCCTGCTCGCGGGCCCGTTCCTGCTCTCGCTCTTCGGGCCGGCCTTCGTCACCGGCATGCCCTTGATGATGATCCTCTTCGGCGGCATTCTCGCCAAGGCCTTCGTCGGGCCGGCGGAAACGCTTCTGACCATGGCGGGCCAGCAGACGCTCTGCGTGATCCTCTACGCCGGCGCGCTGGTCGCCAACATCGCACTCAACCTCAGCCTCATTCCTCTCCTCGGACTGACCGGCGCCGCTCTTGCAACCGCAGGTGCAATGTTCGTCGAGGCGACGTTGCTGCATATCGCCGTCCGGCTTACCTTCGGCTTCGCGCTCTTCGCCTTCGCGAGCGTGCGGGCCGGCAATGATAACAACGGGACTGTCCATCCATGATCGGCAATACCAATCTTCCGAGCGATGCAAACAGCCGGGCCGCCCGAGTCCTTGGCGGGCTGGCGCAATCTGGCGATGCAGGCCCGACCGCGGAACATATGATCGAGGTCGGCCGCCCTGGACGCCATCTCGCCATCTACCCGGCGAAGGCCGGCTACGATTTGCAGCGCGAGCTCGACTTCCTGTCGAACCGGGCCCTGGAACCGAACGTTTTCTTCACCGGGCGCTTTCTTGCTCCCGCGATGCCCCGTCTCGAAGACCGGGTGATCCGCCTCGCGATCATGCGTGACAACGATGAACGCCGCAGCCGGCTGCGGTTTCTGATGCCGTTCTCGATCGAAAAGCCAGGCTTCTCGATCGGCGCGCCAATCATTCGCGCCTGGTCGAACCCTTTCGGTCCGCTCGGCGTCCCGCTGCTTGACGCAGAGGATGCGGCCGAAACCATCGACAACCTGTTCGAAGCCTTCGCTGCTCCGTCGACCGGCCTGCCCTCGGTGCTCGTTCTTCCCGATATGCGCCTCAACGGCAAGGTGGCCCGCCTCACGCGCGCCGTCGCCATCGGCCGCAACCTGCCGCTGACGGTAACGGACACCTACAGCCGCCCCATGCTCGAAAGCCTGCTCGACGGGCCGACCTATCTGCGCAACGCCATCAGCCCGGCGCATTTCCGCGAGCTGCGGCGGCAGTGGAACAACCTGGAAAAACAGGGCGCGCTGAACTATTCCGTCGCCCGCCAACCCGCCGAGATCCGCCTGCGCATGGAGGAATTCCTGGCGCTCGAAGCGTCCGGATGGAAAGGAAAGGGTCGCAGCGCCATGGTGCTCGACCGGTTCCGTGCGGCCTTTGCCCGCGAGGCGATCACCAATCTTGCCGACGGCGACAGCGTTCGCATCCACACGCTCGACCTCGATGGCCGGGCGATCGCATCCATGGTGGTGTTCCTGATGTCGGGCGAGGCCTATACCTGGAAGACGGCCTATGATGAACGCTATGCCAAGTTCTCCCCGGGTAAGCTGCTGCTGGCCGAGCTGACGGAATGGCACCTCGACGATGCCAACATCGCCCGCTCCGATTCCTGCGCCGTGCCGGATCACCCGGTCATGAGCCGTTTCTGGCAGGAGCGCGAGGAGATGGGCACGCTGGTCATCGGGCTGCAGCAGACCCGTGACCGCGAAGTGCGCCAGGTCGCAGCCCAGCTTCATCTCTACCGCAACACCCGCAACATGGCGCGCATGCTGCGCGACAAGATCAAGGCACTGGCCGGGCGCTAAATTGAGAGCCGTTCCGGCCGAGCCGCGCGACCGCTCGCGGCCTCAGCCGCCGCGGGCCTCTGCTGCCGCCCGTTCACGCAGGAACCGTCTGATAACCTTGCCCGAGGTCGTCAGCGGCAGGCTGTCGACGAAGGCGATTTCGCGCGGATACTCATGCATCGACAGCCGGGTCTTCACCCACTCGCGAATGGAGGTCGCAACCCGCTCGTCACCGTCCACGCCCGGCCGCAGGACGACATAGGCCTTGACGATCTCCGTGCGAACCGGATCGGGTTTGCCAACGGCAGCGGCCAGTTGCACATCCGGGTGACCGGCAAGGCAATCCTCGATTTCGCCGGGGCCGATGCGGTAACCCGACGAGGTGATGACGTCATCATCGCGGCCGAAGAAGGTGAAATACCCTTCCTCGTCCATCACGCCCTGGTCGCCCGTCGTCATCCAGTCGCCGATGAACTTCTTCTCGGTCGCCGCCTCGTTGCCCCAATAGCCGAGGAACATCACCGGATCCGGCCGCTTCACCGCCACCTGGCCGACACTGCCGGGCGGCAGTTCGTGCCCCTCGCCGTCGATGATCGCCACCCGGTGGCCGGGTGCCGCCTTGCCCATCGATCCAGGTTTGACGACGCCGAGATCGGCTGCCGAGGAGATGACGATGTTGCACTCGGTCTGGCCGTAGAACTCGCTCACTTCGAGGCCGAGCGCTGCCTTCGCCCATTCATAGGTTTCGCGGCCGAGAGATTCCCCGGCCGAACCGATGGTCCGGAGATTGAGGCGGTAGCACTCGCGCGGCTTCTCCACCGCCTTCATCAGCCGGAGCGCCGTCGGCGGAATGAAGGCGTTGCGCACGTCCATCTCTTCCAAGATCCGAAACGCCGTATGCGGATCGAACTTCTGCGCCGGCGACGACACGACGGGCACGCCATGCAGCAGCGACGGCAAAAGCGCATTGAGCAGCCCTCCCGCCCAGGCCCAGTCCGCCGGCGTCCACATCCGGTCGCCAGGCTGCGGCAGGAAGTGATGATGGAACTCGAAGCCCGGAAGATGGCCGAGCAGCACACGGTGTCCATGCAGCGCGCCCTTCGGCGGGCCCGTGGTGCCCGAGGTGTAGATCATCAAAGCCGGATCGTCCGGACCGGTATCCGCCGGCACGAAGCCAACGGGATCACGCGAGGCAAGCGAAGAAAGGGCGATCGTACCTGGCTGCGGCTGATCTTCCGCCAGCACCACCAGACGCAGCTCCGGCAACCGATCCCGGATTGCGGCCACGCGCTCGAAGCCAAAGTTGTTGGTGACAACAGCCGAAACACCGGCGTCACGCAGCCGGTATTCGAGCGCCTCGACACCGAAGAGCAGCGCCAGCGGCAGCGCGATGGCGCCGAGCTTGTAGATCCCTGCATGGGCGATTGCCGCCTCGAACCCTTGCGGCAGCAGGATCGCGACGCGCTCGCCGGGCGCAATGCCCTCGCCTGAGAGCCCTTGCGCGAAGGCGGAGGATTGCCCGGCGAATTCGCCATAGGTCAGCACCCGATGGGCGCCATCGGGGTCGAAATGCTCAAGACAGACGCGCTCCGGCTCCCGTGCGGCCCAAGCGTCGCTGACCGCCACGCCGATATTGAACTTGTCCGGGATCTGCCAGCGAAAGGCGCGGTAGAGTTCGTCGTAGGTCTCGATTTTCGGTAACATGACGCTGCCATGACAGATTTGTGCTGCAGCGCACCTAACACTTTCGCGCGCGGCTGTTCAATGACCGCTGCGGCGTCCCGGCATGTCGGACCGACGATGGATGTGAAGAAAGTGTATTGTGGTGGTGCCCCATGCCGGGGTCGAACCAGCACTCCTTTCGGAACTCGATTTTGAGTCGAGCGCGTCTACCAATTCCGCCAATGGGGCTCAGGGAAATGCGATATCAGCGGCTCGGATTTACACGAAGGATTTCGCGATGGTCAACCATCATTTTCAATATGCGACGCGGACAATCACGAAAGCGTGCGGACCTGTCGCGGCCACCGCGATTTACAGCGCGCGCGATCCTGCCTAAGAAGACGCCATCCAGTTTGCACTGCGGCAAGTGCCGGTTTCCATAGGCCTGCCGCCCGCGAGGTATAGATGATCGACGCCGCCACCCAATCCCGCCAGCATCTGCTGATCGCCATTGTCGTGACCCTCGGCATGGCGGCAACCGTCGGCGGGGCGCTCGGCTTCGAGCATATTGGCGGCTATATCCCCTGCGCGCTCTGCCTGCTGCAGCGCGATCCCTACTACTGGGGCATTCCGGTCGGCATCCTCGCCATCATCACCAGCGCGCTGAAACTGCCCGTGTGGCTGACGCGCACGCTGCTTGCCATCGTCGGCATCCTGATGCTCGTCGGCGCCGGCATGGGCGTCTATCACGCGGGCGCGGAATGGCACTTCTGGGAAGGCCCGTCCACCTGCGCCACGACGGCGCAGGGCGTGTCGTCCAATGTCGGCGACCTGCTCGGCGACCTCGATTCGAAGCATGGCCCGTCCTGCACGGAAGCCGCATTGCGGGTGCTCGGCCTTTCCTTCGCCGGGTGGAACGTGATCGCCAGCCTGATCCTCGCAGCGATCGCGCTTCGCGGCGCTGCAAGGGCGCGCTGATCCCGGGTCGCTCCAGGAAAAACGGACACGACGTGACAACCCGACGAGGGGTTGGCGAACGCACGCACCTGCCCTGATCCCGCTCCGGGGCTTGATCCGGCAAGAAGGCACGAACAGCGTCAGGGCTGCAGTTCGACGTCCCAGTAGAGATAGTCCATCCAGCTTTCATGCAGATGGTTCGGCGGAAAGAGCCGGCCGTTGTTGTGCAGGTCCTGTACCGTCGGCTGGTAGGGCCTCTGGTGCGGGAACATGCCGGCCTGCTTCGGCAGCTTGCTGCCCTTGCGCAGATTGCAGGGAGAGCAGGCTGCGACGACGTTGTCCCATGTCGTCTGGCCGCCGTGAGCGCGGGGCACCACGTGATCGAAGGTGAGATCGTCGGGCGAACCGCAATACTGGCATTCGAATTTATCGCGCAGGAACACGTTGAACCGGGTGAAGGCCGGGTGGCGCGAGGGCTGCACGTAGCTCTTGAGGCAAACAACGCTCGGCAGTCGCATCGAGAAGCTCGGAGACGACACCGAATGTTCGTACTCGGCAAGGATGTTTACGCGGTCAAGGAAGACGGCCTTGATCGCGTCCTGCCAGGACCAAAGCGACAAGGGGTAGTAACTCAGCGGCCGATAGTCAGCGTTCAAGACGAGCGCTGGTAAGGCCTGTGGTGAGACTGCAATCGTCAAGCGTATTCTCCTGATCGATTCGGCATCTGCACCTTCTATATTAGGCCCGTTGCAACAGGATTGTGAAGCCGGAAAGAAAAATGCGCTCGCTGGATTCGCTTTTTCCTTCAAGGTGTCACAGGAACAGCATCGCGGCGCATTTCCTGTGCGTAATAGGCCCAGAAGAGCCGCGCAGCGACGCTACGCCAGGGCGACCAGGAGGCGGCGAGCGAATCAATTTCGCGTGCGGTCGGGCGCAATTCGAGGCCCAGTCCGTGGCCGATCGCGTTCTGGAGCGCCACGTCGCCGGAGGGGAAGACGTCCGGATGGCCGGCGCAAAACAAGAGATAGACCTCCGCCGTCCAGCGTCCCACGCCCTTGATCGCGGTCAGATCCCGGATCGCCTCGGTCGCTTCGGCGTCGCAGATCGCATCGAGATCGATCTCGCCTCCGACCACCACGTCGGCGACGCGACGCAGCGCATCCGCCTTGGCGCGTGAAAGCCCGATTGCGCGGCAGTCCTCATCGCTGAGCGAAATCACCCCGGATGCCGTGACCTCGCCGAGCCTCTCCTCCATCCGTCGCCAGATCGCCGCGGCACTCGCCTTCGAGACCATCTGCGACACGATGATGCTGGCAAGGCCGCGATAGCCCGGATCGGTTCGCCGGAGCGGCACCGGCCCGGCCTTGGCGACCACGTGCTCCAGACGCGCATCCAGCATCACCAGACCGGAAAGCCCGGCCTCGATATCCTCATGTGTCCGGATGATCCGCATGATGCCTCCACAAAGCGGATGATTTTTATACCGCTTCCATGGCAAAGGGAAAGGATGCCAGACACGCCACCCGTCTTCCGCTTTGCCCCCAGCCCGAACGGCCTGCTTCACCTCGGCCATGCGCTCTCCGCGGTGCTGAACCACGACATGGCGAAGGCCACGAACGGCCGCTTCCTGCTGCGCATCGAGGATATCGACCAGACCCGTTGCCGTCCGGAATTCGAGGCCGCGATCTCCAGGGATCTCGCCTGGCTCGGCCTGGACTGGGAGCGCCCCGTGCGCCGCCAGTCGGACCACCTCGATGCCTATGCGTCAGCGCTCGAACGGCTGAACGAGCTCGGCGTGGTCTATCCCTCGGTCATGACCCGCGGCGAGATCAAGGCGGCCGTCGCCGAGGTCGAGGCGGACGGCCGGACCTGGCCGCGCGATCCGGACGGCAGCCCGCTCTATCCCGGTCGCGAACGCATCTGTTCGGCGAGCGAGCGAGCAGACTCGCTCGCAAGCGGCAGAGCCTATGCCTGGCGGCTCGACATGCAGAAGGCGATCAGCCTCCTCGGAGGCACCCCCCTCACCTGGGACGAGAGCGGCGCCGGCCCAATGGGCGAAGCCGGCGTCATTCTGGCCAACCCTGCCGCCTGGGGCGACGTCATCCTGTCGCGCTCCGATGCACCGTCGAGCTACCATCTGTCCGTCGTCGTCGATGATGCGCTTCAGGGCGTCACCCATGTCGTGCGCGGCCGCGATCTCTATCACGCTACCTCCGTGCACCGGCTGCTGCAGCGGCTTCTGGACCTGCCGCAGCCGCTTTATCACCACCACCGTCTGATCCTCGGACCGGATGGCCGCAAGCTGTCCAAGAGCAACCAGGATACCGGCATAGCGGCATTCCGCGCCGCCGGCCGCACTCCCGAAGAGGTCCGGGCATTAATCGTCTAGATCCTGTTCTTCGCGAACGGCCTCGTTTCCATTGCGGAACTGAAAGCTCCGCCGCACCATACGCTTGACCCTGTATTTCAGGATCGCGGCATTGATCTCGGCGCCGATGATGAAGATGGCCGCGATCATGTAGAGGAACACGAGCACGATCATGATCGACGCCAGGCCCGCATAGGTCGAGACATAGGTGGCGAAGGTCGCGAGATAGGAAGCGAAGGCGTAGGCGCCGATCGTCCAGCAGACGAGCGTCAGCACGATGCCGGGGAGCACGTCGACCACCTTGCGGTGGCCATCGGGCAGCCAGAGATGCGACACCAGAAGTCCACCAGTCAAAACGACCAGGGCGAGCGGCAGGCTCCAGTTGTCGACGGTTGCCAGCACGCCGCCGAACCATGGCCACCATTCGCCGGCGTAACGCACCGCCAGCGGCACCGCGACCAAGAGGATGCTGAGCGCCGCCAGGATCAGCACGCCGGCGAGCACGAAGCCAAGGCTCGCAAGCCGGGTCACGTACCAGTAGCGGCTCTCGCTGACACGATAGGCGCGGTTCAGCGAGACGCGCAGCGCCTCCACGCCGTTGGAGGCGAAATAGGCCGCGGCAAGAACGGAAACGGTCAAAAGCCCACCGCGCGGGATCGTCAGCACCCGCACGATCTCGTCGGCGACAGGCTTGGCGATCGATTCCGGCCAGGCGTCGAATATGAGGTGCACGGCCGTTTCGGCGAACTGATCGGCGCCGAGAAAGCTACCAAGCGCGGTACCGAAGATCAGAAAGGGAAAGACGGCAAGCAGCGACGACAGAGCCACATGGCTTGCCATCGCCCAACCGTCATCGAGGCTGAAATGCCAGAGCGCATCGAATACGACTTTCCAGGTGATGCGTATGAATGCTGGCATCCACTCCAATCCTAAAGGGCCCCGAGACCGCACATTCCCGCGCCGCCGTCCCGGTACCGTTTCCTTGGCTTGACACGATCGCAATGGCGACAACGCTGGCGGGTTCCGGCTTGCGCAATTCAATTGTATCCCGCCGATGAATATGGGAAACGGAGGCAGGATTTCTACAGGAATCGATCGGATGACTGATCGCCCCACAATCATTGTCACCGGATGTTCATCCGGGATCGGCGCCTATTGCGCGCGCGCGCTCCATGCCGATGGCTGGCGGGTCTTTGCCACCGTGCGTCGGGAAGAAGACCGCCAGTCCCTTGAGGCCGAAGGCATCGAAACCTTCCTGATGGACTATACCAAGCCGGAAACCATTGCCGCCCTGGCCGACACGGTGCTCGCGCTTTCCAGCGGACGGATCGACGCGCTGTTCAACAACGGCGCCTATGGCCAGGCGGGTGCCGTCGAGGACCTGCCGACCGAAGCGCTTCGGCTCCAACTCGAAACCAACGTCATCGGCTGGCACGACCTGACGCGGCGGGTGATCCCGGCCATGCGGGCGCGCGGCAGCGGCCGCATCGTGCAGTGCTCCTCCATCCTCGGCATCGTGCCCTATCGCTGGCGTGGCGCCTACAACGCCTCCAAGTTTGCGATCGAGGGGCTGTCGCTCACCCTCAAGATGGAACTTGCCGGCAGCGGCATCGAGGTGAGCCTCATCGAGCCCGGGCCGATCGCCTCCAAGTTCACGACCAATGCGATCGCCTATATCGAGCGCTTTATCGATCTCAAGAATTCGGTGCACCGCGTCGAATACGAACGACAGATGCGGCGCCTCAGGGGCGAGAGCAAACCCGCCTCCGGCAAGCTCGGCCCCGATGCGGTTTATGCGGTTTTGAAGCACGCGCTGACAGCAAAGAAACCCAAACCGCACTATATTGTAACAAGGCCCGCCAGGCAGGGCGCGCTTCTGAAAAAACTCCTGCCGGCTGCATTGTTTTATCGCATCATCGGCCGACTTGGCTGAAGTAGAATTGCAAGGAAGAGTTCGATGTCCAGCTTCTTTACCGGCCTGACCCTGTTCATCATGGGCTTGGTCGTGATCGTCCTGATCCGTGGTCTCGTGAACATGGCGAAGGGCGGCAGCGGCAACACCTCCAACAAGCTGATGCAGGCACGCGTGCTGTTGCAGGCGATCGCGATCGTCCTGATCATGGTGACGCTGTGGCTCACCGGCGGCGGTCGACCGACCTAAATGACGCAATTCCGGACGGAAAGCCGTTCCACACCTTTCCTGGAATTGCCCGACCTGGGTGACGCAATTCCGGACGGAAAGCCGTTCCACACCTTTCCTGGAATTGCTCTAGAGGATCGTGACGATAGATGGTGAAGCTCAACAAGATCTACACCCGGACGGGTGACAATGGCACCACCGGGCTCGTCGCCGGCCCGCGCCGCCTCAAGAGCGACCTCAGGGTCGACGCCTATGGCGCGGTCGATGAGACCAATGCCTTCGTCGGCCTGGCGCGACAGCACACGGCCGATATCTCCGCACTCGACGACGCGCTGATGCGGATCCAGAACGACCTCTTCGATCTCGGTGCCGATCTCGCGACGCCGGATACGGGCGAGCCGCCGCAATATGAGCCGCTCCGCATCGTGGCGGCGCAGGTGACCTGGCTCGAGACGGAAATCGACCGGCTGAATGCCGAACTCGAACCCTTGCGTTCCTTCGTGCTTCCGGCCGGCAGCCCCGCTTCCGCCGCGCTGCATGTCGCCCGCACCGTCGCGCGGCGGGCCGAGCGGCAGATGGTGGCGCTCGCCAATGTCGAAGGCGAGATCGTCAGTGCCGAAGCGATCGCCTATATCAACCGGCTCTCCGATTTCCTGTTCGTCGCGGCGCGCTCGGCAAATGACAAAGGTCAAGCCGACGTCCTTTGGATTCCCGGAAAAAACAGATAACGTCCGCTTCGACATCGTTCCCCCGACCAGGATGGGAACCGTGGCATGATCCGCGCTTCGGGAGACCGCATGTTCATACCGCTTCACGATACGAACACCCTGAAGCACATCAAGGTCCAGTACGTCACGATCAGCCTGATCGCCGTCAACATCGCCGTCTGGCTGGTCACCGGCCCGATCGCCTCGGAGGAGTTCGCCAACGCGGCCATCCTCGGCTTCGGCTATATCCCGGCGCTCATCTTCGACTATGCCCAACTCGACCCTTCGCTGGTCATCGTTCCCGACGGCTTCACCTTCGTCACCTATTCCTTCCTGCATGGCGACTTCATGCATCTCGCGATGAACATGCTGTTTCTGTGGGTGTTCGGCGACAATGTCGAGGACGCGCTCGGGCATTTTCGCTACCTCGTCTTCTATCTCCTCTGCGCCGCCGCAGGAGCGCTTGCCCATGGGCTTTTCGACCCGGCCTCCGAAGCACCGCTGATCGGCGCATCCGGCGCGATCTCGGGCGTGGTTGCCGCCTATTTCCTGCTGCATCCGAAGGTGCGGGTCTGGGTTCTGGTGTTCTTCCGCATCCCGCTGCCCCTGCCAGCCGCCATTCCGCTGGCCTTCTGGATCGGCCAGCAGTTCTTCATGCTGGTCGTCGATCCCGGCAGCGGCGTTTCCTGGAGCGCCCATGTCGGCGGCATAATCGCCGGCCTCGTCCTGGTGGTCATTTTGCGACGCCGCGATGTGCCGCTTTTCGACCGCACCCTCGTCACGCCACGCGCCGTCCGGCACAAGGCTGAACCCATTACGGCCGGACGACAGCCGCCTGCGGATGCGACAAAACCGCCGATGCCCTGGGGGCGCCAGACCTGAGTCCGCCCTCGCCGCTCCCACTCGTTCGGCGCGGATCGGGCGCCATTTCAAGGACTTGCCTGACATTGACCCTGCCTTGACGACCCGCAGGCGACCGGCCCCGGAAGCCGCTTGCCATCCGCTTATCTTACGTGTACGTAAACGTAATTCCAATTCTCGGGGTTATATCGATTTAGCGCCATGCACAGCGATTGTAATTGGAGAAAAAACGCGTATCGATGTCGCCAACCGACAATCAGGCGGCTCCGTTAAGGCGCATTTTCCTGCGAAAGCTCTTGGAGGGAAAAATCCATGAAAATACTTGTGACGGTGAAGCGGGTGGTTGACTACAACGTCAAGATCCGCGTGAAGGCAGACGGTTCGGGCGTCGAGCTTGCGAACGTGAAGATGTCGATGAACCCGTTCGACGAGATCTCGGTCGAAGAGGCGCTGCGATTGAAGGAAGCCGGCAAGGCGAGTGAAGTCGTCGTCGTTTCCGTCGGTCCGGCCAAGGCCGAAGAGACGCTCAGGACCGCGCTCGCCATGGGCGCCGACCGCGCCATCCTCGTCGAGACCGAAGACCAGGTCGAGCCGCTCGCCGTCGCCAAGATCGTCAAGGGTGTCGCCGAGGCCGAACAGCCGGGCCTGATCATCGTCGGCAAGCAGGCAATCGACGACGACTCGAACCAAACCGGCCAGATGCTGTCGGCCCTCTTGGGCTGGGCGCAGGGGACGTTCGCCTCCAAGGTCGAGATCGGCGACGGCAAGGCAACCGTCACCCGTGAAGTCGACGGCGGCCTGCAGACGATCGACATCAAGCTGCCGGCGGTGGTCACCACCGACCTGCGCCTCAACGAGCCGCGCTACGCCTCGCTGCCGAACATCATGAAGGCGAAGAAGAAGCCGCTCGACAAGAAGTCGCCGGCCGACTTCGGCGTCGACACTTCAGCCCGCCTCAAGGTGCTGAAGACCGAGGAACCGTCGGGCCGCAAGGCCGGCATCAAGGTCAAGTCGGTCGCCGAGCTCGTCGAAAAGCTTAAGACCGAAGCCGGCGTGCTCTGAGTTTCATGCGTCCGGAAAGTGGGAACCGGTTTCCGGACAAACGCATGAACCACGCGACAATCCTGGAGCTCCGGTCCGGAACGGACCGTTGAGCTCAAACCAAAGGGAGATTAAATCATGGCCATTCTTCTTCTGGCTGACCACGACAGCAACCACCTTTCCGACCAGACCGCCAAGGCGCTGACCGCTGCCGCCAAGATTGGCGGCGACGTGCATGTGCTGGTCGCCGGCAGCGGCGCCAAGGCGGCCGCCGAACAGGCCGCCAAGCTCGCCGGCGTCGCCAAGGTGCTCGTCGCCGACGACGCCTCGCTTGCCAACAACCTCGCCGAGCCGCTGGCGGCGCTGATCGTCTCGCTCGCCGGCAGCTACGACACGATCGTTGCGGCCGCGACCTCGGTCGGCAAGAACGTCATGCCGCGCGTCGCCGCCCTGCTCGACGTCTCTCAGGTCTCGGAAATCATCGAGGTCGTCTCCGCCGACACCTTCAAGCGGCCGATCTATGCCGGCAACGCCATCCAGACGGTGCAGACGACGGAAGCCAAGCGCGTCATCACCGTGCGCACCGCCGCCTTCGCTTCCGCTGCCGAAGGCGGTTCGGCGGCGATCGAAACTGTTTCGGCGGCGGCCAACCCGGGCGTTTCCTCCTTCGTCGCCGACGCGCTGTCGTCGTCCGACCGCCCGGAGCTGACCTCGGCAAAGATCATCATCTCCGGCGGCCGCGCCCTCGGTTCCTCGGAGAAGTTCCAGGAAGTGATCCTGCCGGTCGCCGACAAGCTCGGCGCCGCCGTCGGCGCATCGCGTGCCGCGGTCGATGCCGGTTATGCCCCGAACGACTGGCAGGTCGGCCAGACCGGCAAGGTGGTCGCACCCGATCTCTACATCGCCTGCGGCATCTCCGGAGCGATCCAGCACCTTGCCGGCATGAAGGACTCGAAGGTCATCGTCGCGATCAACAAGGACGAGGAGGCGCCGATCTTCCAGGTCGCCGACTACGGCCTCGTCGCCGATCTCTTCGACGCCCTGCCGGAGTTGCAGAAGGCCCTGTAGCCCACGGCAAGATCCGCCCGCCGCCGCCCATGAAAAGGGCTGGCAAAAGCGCGGACTTGGCATTAACAATCTACCGGGCCGGCCAAACCGGCCCGGTTTGCGTGTCTGAGGCGGCCTTGCCGCCCACTCTTGAAGATGGATGTTCGCCGCAATGATCAAGACGGTCGGAGTTATTGGTGCCGGGCAAATGGGCTGCGGCATTGCGCATGTTTCGGCAATGGCCGGATACAAGGTGCAGATCTACGATCTTGCCGCTGAACGGATCGAAGCGGGCCTTGCCACCATCAACGGCAACCTCGCCCGCCAGGTATCCTCGGGCAAGATGACAGACGAGGCGCGCAAGGCGGCGCTTGCGTTGATCAAGGGCTCCTCCGACATCAACGACCTGTCGCAGGCCGACCTGGTGATCGAAGCCGTCACCGAAGACGAAACGATCAAGCGCAAGATCTACGGCCAGGTATGTCCGATCCTCAAGCCGGAGGCAATTCTGGCGACCAACACCTCTTCTCTGTCGATCACCCGCCTGGCCTCGGCCACCGATCGCCCCGAGCATTTCATGGGCATCCACTTCATGAACCCGGTTCCGGTCATGAAGCTCGTGGAGCTCGTGCGCGGCATCGCCACTGACGAGCAGACCTTCAAGACCGCCAAGGAATTCGTCGCGACGCTCGACAAGACCGTGACGGTCGCCGAAGATTTCCCGGCCTTCATCGTCAACCGCATCCTGCTGCCGATGATCAACGAGGCGATCTATACGCTTTACGAAGGCGTCGGCAGCGTCGAGGCCATCGACACAGCCATGAAGCTTGGCGCCAACCATCCGATGGGCCCGCTGCAGCTTGCCGACTTCATCGGTCTCGATACCTGCCTGTCGATCATGCAGGTGCTCTATGACGGCCTGGCGGATTCGAAGTATCGCCCCTGCCCGCTTCTGGTGAAATATGTCGAAGCCGGCTGGCTCGGCCGCAAGTCTGGCCGCGGCTTCTACGATTACCGCGGCGAAGTCCCGGTTCCGACCCGGTAAGTCCTGTACCCAGGAGGCATTTCAATGGGGAATGCCAGCTCTGCTTGGGACTAACTCGACTCTGAATACATCTTCCGAAGAAAATGCCCGCAGCGATGGTAGTATAATCTAAAGAAGGTGCCGTTACCCTCTCCCAACCAAGCGGGAGAGAGAGAATGGGTACGCAAACCATATCCGCGATAGCAGCGCGGTCGGTGCCCTCATTGTTGAATGCGAGGGCGTGGCGATTCGCATTGATCCTCGGTGTGGCGCCCAATCTGGCAATGCTTCTGGTCTTGCCGTTCTACGTAGCCGCGCGACCGCTTTCACCACTCCTCTACGTATTTGCAGGCCCACTTGCGCTGCGCGCCGGACCTGCACTGTCCTACCTTCTATTCCCACTCATTGCCGTCGCCGATTTGAGCCTCGTGGCCATGGCGGCGTTCCATCTGCCGTTCGGTACTGCGATCCAGTCCATGCGCTACATGGCGTCTCTGGATCTCACCTCATCGGTCTTCTACCTCGTGGTGCTCGGCTTCTTTGTCGCCAACGGCGTTGCAATCGCCTGCCTCGTGAACCGCAATCGGCAGGCCTTGCAGGGCGCAATGGTGCTGCCAGCGGTTCTGGTTGCAATCGGCGTGGCGTCGTTTGAGCACCATATCAACCGCCCTTTCCTCAAGCAGCCCGCTCAATCATTCGAAAGCGCGTTCTCGATCAACAACTTCGACGCCGCAGCCATAGCGGACGGTGGTCGCAATGTGCTGTTCGTCATGGTGGAGGGGCTTGGTGCGTTCTCTAACCCCGCGCATGCTGCAATTCTCTCGCATCGCCTGCAGCCGGCGCTCGATACCGGGCGCTACAAGCTTTCGAGCGGTCTCAGCAATTTCGAGGGTTCGACGACCGGGGCTGAATCCCGCGAACTCTGTGGGCAATGGGGTGATCATACGGATTATCTTGACCAGACCGCCTATGACTGCCTCCCGGCCGCACTGGCTGATCGCGGCTACCGCACCATCTCCTATCACGGCTTTTCTCAACGGATGTTCGAACGGGAGACGTGGTATCCACGAATTGGTTTTCAGGAATTGCACTTCCTCGAAGAGTCTGACGAGCACCGATGGTAGGTTTCGCCGGCGCTGCGGCAGCGTGTTTGCGGGCCTGTGCGACAAGGATGTCGCGGACGCCATCCGCGACCGGCTGACGGAACAACCGGCCGAGCGGAAATTCTTGTACTGGCTGACGCTGAATTCTCACATACCTTACGTACGTAAGCAGGAAGGCGAACTAAAGTGCGGCAGCGATGCAGCCGCGATAGCGAGCACGCAAGTCTGCGAGTTGACCGAGTTGTGGGCCGACGTCTTTGACAGCGTCGCAACGATCGCCAAGGACCCGGCCTTGCCGCCGACCGATATCTTCATCGTCGGCGACCATACCACGCCACTATGGAATCGTGCAGCGGCAGCGCATTTCACACCCCGCAAGGTTCAGTGGTACCTGTTGCGTGACAATCGGGGCGTATCCGACAGAGGTTGACCCTACCCCCCAATGGCTGCCGTGATCAGCGCCTTGGCGTCGTCGCTGTCCCAGGCAGCCGGGCCATTCATCGAGCCGATGAGGCAGCCCTTGTCGTCTAGCAGCAGCGTTGCCGGCAGGCCGAAGGCGAGACCTTCCTTCTTCATGTTGTTGAACACGCCCATAGACGCATCGCGATAATAGCCAAGCTCGTGCACGGCGGTCTCGTCGAGAAACGCCTTCGGCTTCTCGTCGTCGCCGACGTCGATATTGATCGCCACCACTTCGAACTTGTCGCTGCCGAGCGATTTCTGCAGCGCATTCAGCGCCGGCATTTCCTCGCGGCAGGGTACGCACCAGGTGGCCCAGAGATTGACGAGCAGGGTCTTGCCAGCAAAGGCCGAGACAGTCGTCGGCTTGCCGTCGGGACCGTTGAAGTCGAGCGCGATCGGCCGCGGTGACGACGCCGGCGCCATGGCGGCCACCTGCCCCTTCATGAATGGCGTCAGCGATGCGACCTTGGCCGATGTCAGCGGGCAGCCGGCGCTGGCCGTTTCGGTCTCCTCGCCATTGCCAGACCCGGTCTCCTTCACGTATACCGCTGCCGCACCGATGATCACGCCGAACAGGGCGGCGAGCGCGAACAGTTTCACGGCCGGGGGGGATTTCTTCTGGTCGGGCATTTCATTCTCCAAGGCGGGCATTCTTCATGACTGACGGCAATTCCGAGACGAAATCCTCCAACCAGATGTGGGGCGGTCGCTTTGCCTCGGGTCCGGACGCGATCATGGAGGAGATAAATGCCTCGATCGGCTTCGACAAGAAGCTCTATGCCCAGGACATCCGCGGCTCAATAGCGCATGCGACCATGCTGGCGCATCAAGGCATCATTTCGGCTGAAGACAAAGACAAGATCGTTCACGGTCTCAACACGATCCTGTCAGAAATCGAAAGCGGCCAGTTCGAGTTCTCGCGCCGCCTCGAAGACATCCATATGAACATCGAAGCGCGGCTCGCGACGCTGATTGGCCCCTCGGCCGGCCGCCTGCACACCGCCCGCTCGCGCAACGACCAGGTAGCGCTCGACTTCCGCCTCTGGGTCAAGGAGGAGCTGCAGAAGACCGAGAAGGCACTGACCGCGCTGATCGCCGCCTTCCTCGACCGCGCCGAGGAACATGCCGACACCGTCATGCCCGGCTTCACCCATCTGCAGACGGCGCAGCCCGTCACCTTCGGCCACCATTGCATGGCCTATGTCGAAATGTTCGGCCGCGACCGCTCGCGCGTGCGCCACGCTATCGAGCATATGGACGAAAGCCCGATCGGTGCCGCGGCACTGGCCGGCACCGGCTTCCCGATCGACCGGCACATGACCGCCAAGGCGCTCGGCTTCGCCGGCCCGACGCGCAACTCGATCGATACCGTCTCCGACCGCGACTTCGCGCTCGAATTCCTGTCGATGGCATCGATCGCCGCCACGCACCTGTCGCGCCTCGCCGAAGAGATCGTCATCTGGTCGACGCCGCAATTCGGCTTCATCCGCCTGTCGGATGCGTTTTCGACCGGCTCGTCGATCATGCCGCAGAAGAAGAACCCCGACGCCGCGGAACTGGTGCGCGCCAAAACCGGCCGCATCAACGGTTCGCTGATCGCGCTGCTGACGGTCATGAAGGGCCTGCCGCTCGCCTATTCCAAGGACATGCAGGAAGACAAGGAACAGGTCTTCGACGCCGCCGAAAGCCTCGAACTGGCGATTGCCGCCATGACCGGCATGGTGCGCGACATGACTGTTCGCACCGACCGCATGAAGGCGGCCGCCGGCTCCGGCTATTCGACCGCGACCGATCTTGCCGACTGGCTGGTGCGTGAGGCGGGATTGCCCTTCCGTGACGCTCACCACGTCACCGGCCGCGCCGTCGCGCTTGCTGAACAGAAGGCCTGCGATCTGGCGGATCTTTCGCTTGCCGACCTGCAGTCGATCCATGCCGATATCACCGAGAAGGTCTTCGACGTGCTGACCGTCGAGGCCTCGGTTGCCAGCCGTACCTCTTTCGGCGGCACGGCCCCCAACGAGGTTCGCAAGCAGATCGCCTGGTGGCGCGCCCGCAACTGAGGGACGGACGAAGCTGCGGGCGGTTTCCGCCCGCAAATTCAGGGTGCACAAGCGCCGGAAAAATCGATAAGACATCGCACCAGCATCAGTCCCGCGAAGGAAAATCACGATGACATTCACGAAGGCGGCCCGGCTTGCGCTCCTGCTGGCGATCCCCGGGCTGGTTCTTGTCGGTTGCGGACGCAAGGGTGATCTCGACCGCCCCGGTTCGACGGCGCCGATCAACACCAAGGCGCCCGCCGGAACCGTGGAGCAGAAGGAAAAGCCGGACGATCGCCCTTTCCTGCTCGATCCCCTCCTCTAGTTGAAATTACGCAATTCCAGATGGAAAACCGCTTCACATTTTCCCGGAATTGCTCAAAGCCGAGCTGCAGCCCGTGAACCACTTCCAGTATCGCGACGGAATCCTCTACGCAGAAGACGTGCCGGTCACCGACATCGCGCGCGCCGTCGGCACACCCTTCTATTGCTATTCGACCGCCACGCTCGAGCGCCACTACACGGTCTTTTCAAAGGCCTTCGCCGATGTGGACGCGATGGTCTGCTATGCCATGAAGGCGAACTCGAACCAGGCAGTGCTGAAGACGCTCGGTCGCCTCGGCGCCGGCGTCGACGTCGTCTCCGGCGGCGAATTGCGCCGCGCGCTTGCCGCCGGCATTCCCGCAAGCCGGATCATGTTCTCCGGCGTCGGCAAGACGCCGCAGGAGATGGATCTGGCGCTGGACGCCGGCATCTATTGCTTCAACGTCGAATCCGAGCCGGAACTCGAGGTGCTGAACCAGCGTGCCGTGCGCGCCGGCAAGCGCGCCCACGTTTCCTTCCGCATCAATCCGGACGTCGACGCCAAGACCCACGCCAAGATTTCCACGGGCAAGAAGGAAAACAAGTTCGGCATTTCCTGGGAGCGTGCGCGCGCCGTCTATGCCCACGCCGCCACCCTGCCCGGCATTGAGGTGACCGGTATCGACATGCATATCGGCAGCCAGATCACCGAGCTGCAGCCCTTCGACGACGCCTTCAAGCTCCTGCGTGAACTGGTCGATACGCTGCGCTCCGACGGCCATTCGATCGACCATGTCGACATCGGCGGGGGCTTGGGCATTCCCTACAAGGACGACAACAACCCGCCGCCGCTGCCGGACGCCTATGCCGAAATCGTCAAGAGCCAATTGCAATCGCTCGGCTGCAAGATCGTCACCGAACCGGGCCGGCTGATCGTCGGCAATGCCGGTATCCTCGTGACCGAAGTGATCTACGTGAAGGATGGCGGCGACAAGACTTTCGTCATCGTCGACGGCGCGATGAACGACCTCATCCGCCCGACGCTTTACGAGGCCTATCACGAGATTCGCCCTGTTCGCATCTCTGCCGCCAATGCCCCGCGCATCCGGGCCGACGTCGTCGGGCCGGTCTGCGAAACCGGCGATTATCTGGCGCTCGATCGCGAGATGGCGATGCCGAAGCCCGGCGATCTCTTCGCGATCAGCTCGGCGGGTGCCTACGGCGCCGTCCAGGCCAGCACCTACAATTCCCGTCTGCTGATCCCCGAAGTTCTGGTCAAGGGCGACCGCTTCCACGTGGTTCGCCCGCGCCAGGATTACGATGCCCTGATCGGCCTCGATTCGGTTCCGGACTGGCTCGCCTGAGGCACTCCGCACCAACGACGACAATCTGTGGTCGCCACTCGGGCGATCACGATTCTGTTTGCGCCCTCGTCTTCGCCACAAACGATGGTATCCTGAACGCCAGCGGGCTAAGCGAAGCTGCGTGCCGTTTCCAGCCGCATCTCGCGTTACTATATTGGGTCAGCCACGAGCATTGATGGGCGACCGAAAGGAAACTTGGGCGGATGACGCAATTCCGGCAGGATGAAACGCCACAACCGAAGCCGTTTTCGAGAACCCTGGCACTGAAGAGATGGCTGGCGCGCTCGGTGCTGGTCGCCGAACAGCTTCTGCCGCGCATCCTCCTGCCCGGTTCCATCGTTCTTCTGTTTCTCGCCTTCGCATGGCTCGGCTTCTTCCGCGTGGCGCCGTTCTGGCTGCATGCCGTGACGCTCTTCGTCTTCGCCATCGGCTTCCTCGCATCCCTGGTGCCGCTGGCGCGGATCCGCTTGCCCGGAAATGTCGATGCCGACCGCATGCTGGAAGAGCGCAACGCCCTGCCCCATCAGGCAATCCGCGTCCAGGACGACCGTCCGGCAACCGACAATCCCCTGGGCGAAGCGCTTTGGCGCGAGCACCAGGCCCGCATGGCACGGATGATCGGCGCGCTCGATACGGGGCTTCCGCGTCCTGATATCGCCCGCCACGACCCCTTTGCCCTGCGTGCCGTGCCGGTTCTTCTCGCCTGTATCGCCTTTGCCTACTCCTATTCCAACCGCGCCGGCCTGCTCAGCGACGCGCTGCGCCTGCCGCAGGCGTCGGTCGAAACGGCTGACATCCGCATCGATGCCTGGGTGACGCCGCCGGCCTATACCGGCCGCGCCCCGATCTTCCTCACCGGCAAGCCGGAGACGGCATCTGTGGCGGAGGTCGGCGGAGCCATCACCATCCCGCAATTCAGCGACCTCACCGTCCGGGTCACGGGGGCAGGACCGGACCAGGTCGTCCGCTTTGCCGAAAGTGGCGCGGCCAAGGCAATCGCCATTCCGGCAGCCGGCGAGAAGGCCGAGGAGACGAAGCCCAAGCCGAAGGTCGGCGAAGCCGGAACGAAGGTCGCCGAAATGGCTGCGCCGGAGCCTGTCCGCAACCCGAATGCCGTGCGCAACCATGTCTACAAGGTCGTCAAGGACGGCGAGCTTGTCGTCGGGGATCGGCGCTGGGCTTTCAAGATCATCCCGGACGGCGTGCCGCAGATCTCCTTCGACGGCATTCCGCGCGCCACCGTCAATGCAGCGCTGGAAATCACCTTCGCGGCGACAGATGACTACGGCATCGCCCAGGCCTGGGCCGAGATCAAGCCGCTCGACGAGGCCTCAGAGGGGGCCCGTCCGCTCTATCCGCTGCCCGAATACCGCCTCGACCTGCCGCGCCGCAACGCGCGTGAGGCCAAGGGCACGACCAGCCGAAACCTCAGCGAACACCCGCTTGCGGGCAAGCGCGTGCGGGTCACCCTCGTCGCCCGCGACGCCGCGGGCCAGGAGGGCCGCAGCCCGCCGCAGGACATGATCCTGCCTGCCCGCCAGTTCACCCAGCCGCTCGCTGGCGCCGTGGCGGAACAGCGCCAGGTCTTCGCGCTCGATGCCAACGACCTGCCACGCGCCATCGACCTCAACGACGCCGTGGCCTCCCTTGCCGAGGACTGGATCCCGAACCTCACGCATTTCCTGCTGTTGAAGTCGGCGCGGACACGCATGGCGCTTGCGTACAACGACGACATGCTGCGTGACGCCGCCGGATACCTCTGGGAGATTGCGCTCGGTATCGAAGACGGCGACCTGTCGCTTGCCGAACGGCGCCTGCGTGACGCGCAGCAGGCGCTCTCGGACGCCCTGGAGCGCAACGCCTCCGACCAGGAAATCGCCAAGCTGATGCAGGAGTTGCGCCAGGCCATGCAGGAATACATGCAGGCCCTCGCCCAGCAGGCGGCGAAAGACCCGCGCATGGCCGGAAAAATGAACCCGAACAACATCCTGCGCCAACAGGATCTCGAAAAGATGATGAACCAGATCGAGAACCTGGCGCGCTCCGGCGCACGCGATCAGGCACGCCAGATGCTGTCGGAACTGCAGCGCATGATGAACAACCTGCAGGCCGGCCGCGGCCAGCAGCAGATGGGCGAGCAGAACGACGCCATGCGCCAGCAGATGGACAAGCTCGGCAAACTGATGCAGCAGCAGCAGCAGCTTATGGATGAGACGTTCAAGCTCGACCAGGCGCAGCGCGACCGCATGCAACGCGGCGATCCCTTGCAGGGCGAGGACAACGAACTCTTCGGCCAGGAGATGCCGCAGGACCCGGGACAGCGCAGCGATCCGAACGGCCAGCCCAACCCGCTCGACGACATGACGGCCGAACAGTTGAAGGATGCACTGAAGCAGTTGAAGCAGCAGCAGGATGAGCTCGGCAAGCAGCTCGGCGAACTCAACAAGGGCCTTGAAAGCATGGGCATCAAGCCGGGCAAAGGCTTCGGCGAAGCCCAGCGGGAAATGGACGGCGCTTCCGGCGCGCTCGGCAAGGGCCAGGGCGAACAGGCGGTTGGCAACCAGGGGCGCGCGCTGCAGGCCCTACGCCAGGGCGCCCAGGACATGATGAACCAGATGCAGAGCCAGGGTCAGGGCCCCGGCATGGGCGTTCCGCAATTCGGCCAGAACGGACGCGATCCGCTCGGCCGACCCCAGAACAACCGGGGTCCGGAATTTGGCGACCACGTGAAGGTGCCCGAGGAATTCGACACGCAACGCGCCCGTCAGATCCTCGAAGAAATCCGCCGCCGGCTCGGGGATAACCTGTCGCCGGAAGTGGAACGCCAATATCTCGAGCGACTGCTCGACATGCAGTGAGGCCCGCAAGCGGGATAGAACTCAATCGCCGGATTGGGCTTCGTCAGGCGGCCAGTGCAAGCGCAACGGCCTTGCGGATATCGGGAAGGGAAAAGGGTTTGGAGATGACGTCGACGATCTTGTCGGCGAGATCGTCGGCCCGCTCGCGTTGCTCGGCATAGCCGGTCATCAGCAGGATCTTCATTGCCGGAAAGGCGGCCGACGCCTGGTGCGTCAGTTCGATGCCGTCCATGACGGGCATGCGGATATCGGAAAGCAGGAGATCGAAAGCCTCGGTCTGGAGGCAGGCAAGGCCGTCGGCACCGTCGCCCGCCTCGACCGTCTCATGGCCGTCGAGCTTCAATGCCCGCGCGACGAAGGAACGCAACGCATCCTCGTCCTCGGTAATCAGGATCTTCGCCATCATGGCCTCCGCGTTTCCGAGGCGCGGCTCTCACGCCGGCGCCCGCACCTGATCCAAAAGGTTACAGCGGGCGTCGGTCATCGACAGGACCTGACGGCGCTGCAGCACCGCGAATCCGATAGGGAATCACCACGCGGCGCATCCCCAACCAATCAGTTTTTCGTTTGTGTTCGGTAAACGCTGAGCGGCCGGATTTCAGGATAGGCGTGCCGTTTTGACACAGCCTACTCGGCGTCGCCGGTGACGACGCCGACAAAAGGCAGCTCGCGGAAGGCATAGGCGACATCCATGCCATAGCCGACAACGAAGTGATCGGGGCACTCGAAACCGACATAATCGGCTTCGAGCTCGACCTTGCGCTTGACCCGCTTGTCGAGCAGCACGGCGATCGTCACGTTGCGCGCGCCGCGCTCGTACATCAGCTCCTTGGCGAAACGCAGCGTCCGGCCGGATTCGAGAATGTCGTCGATCAAGAGCACGTCGCGCCCATGCACGTCGCTGTCGATATCCTTGGTGATCTTGACGCCCTGCGAAACCGTGCCGGTGCCGTAGCTCGACAGAGTGATGAACTCGACTTCCGGCGCAAGACCGGCCGAATGCATGGCGCGGATCAGATCGGCGGCGAAGATGAACGATCCCTTGAGCACCGCGATCACCAGCAGATCCTTGTGCGGACCGTTGACGATCATCCCGGCCAGCTCGCTGTTGCGCGCTGCAATCGTTTCGGCCGTGTAGAGAGGTTCGATATTCTTACCGCGAACAACGGGCATCAAGGCTTCTCCAGCGTTTCATCCGGAAGACCGAAGCCTTCCCATCCGCGCCGCTTAGCACAATCAGCGGGCTGAAACACCGTTTTCAGCGAAGGAAACGGTCACATCGGGCATTTTTCCACCTGCATAGGGCAGCCTCGTCATGAAATGGCGGCTCTCGCCGGCTGCGATCGCCGCACCTTCGGGCATCACCCGTGTCGTCGTAACCTGGCGGCCGTTGGCTGCCACCCCCACCACGACGAGCGGCAAGCGCTGTTCGGCATCCGAGCGGTTGTCGATGGAGCCGTAGACGGAAAGCACACGCATGCCGCCGGAATAATCCAGTGAGCTCGTCACCACTGATATCGTCAGCGGCTGGACATCGGCCTGCCCGTCACCCGCGAAACCGACGATCATCAGAAAGGATGCAACCGCGAAACCGGCGACCAAGCCGGCGAAGCGGCGCGTTGGCATGTCGCGAAGCCGCGCTTCGACGAGGCTCAGCAGTCGGCCGGCAGGCGACGTTTCGGCCGCCACAACCGTCAAGCTCGGCCGTTTCTGATTTCCGATCCTGGCCTTGTCATTGAACACCGGATAAGGCGCTCGGCGCGAGGAGGCAGCAATCACCTCGAACTCGGCATCGACATAGTCGACGCGTCGCGGCATTGCGGCTCCCTCACGTCCGCCCCGTTCGGGCGGCAGGAAGTCCGCCGGGGCGCCGGCGGTTTTGGTCCGGAAAGCATGCATGACCAGCTCCTCCTGTCCCACAGGGAGACGATATGGCCAATCGACCGACCACCTCGGCTGCGAAACCATCGGGCAATGCTGACCCTTGGCCTGCAAGAATCTAGGCATTGCATCAAATCTTTCCGACACGTAAACCGGAATGGTTAATGTTTCGGAAAGACGTCGCGAAAGCGGCGCCTTTTCATGAAAAATTAACCGCTGCTTAACCATGATTCCGCTGGCGGTTTTGCCTTTCGAGGCTGGTCGTCCTATGCGCGGAGGACCGGAACCGGCCATCGGTTGCCGGGCCGTGAGAGAGACTGGGCTGCCGCTTGATTCACTTTGAGAACGTCGGACTGCGTTATGGCATGGGACCGGAAATCCTCCGGGACCTGACCTTCGATATTCCGCGCCGGTCGTTCCAGTTCCTGACCGGCCCGTCGGGCGCCGGCAAGACCACCCTTTTGAAACTGCTCTTCCTCTCGCTGCAGCCGACGCGCGGCCTGATCCGGATGTTCGACCGCAACATCTCGTCGATCCCGCGCGAGGAATTCCCGATGCTGCGCCGGCGCGTCGGCATCGTGTTCCAGGATTTTCGCCTGCTCGATCACCTCACCACCTATGAGAATGTCGCTCTGCCGCTGCGCGTCCGCGGCAAGGAGGAATCGAGCTACCGCGCCGACGTGCTGGAACTCTTGAAATGGGTCGGTCTCGGCGAGCGCATCAATGTCCTGCCGCCGGTCCTTTCAGGCGGCGAGAAGCAGCGCGCGGCGATCGCCCGGGCGCTGATCGACCGGCCGGAGATCCTGCTTGCCGACGAGCCGACCGGCAACGTCGATCCGCCAATGGCCAGGCGCCTCCTCAATCTCTTCCTCGAACTGAACCGGCTCGGCACCGCGGTGGTGATCGCCACCCACGATCTGTCGCTGATGGATCAGGTGGAGGCGCGGCGCATGATCCTTTCGCAGGGGCGGCTCGACATCTATGAGTGACAGCCGCACGAAACGCCAGAGCAGCGCAGCCGAGCAGCCGCCGGAACAGCAGCCCCGCCGGACGGAAATGCGCGTGCGGCCGACCGGGCCGATCGTGCCCTCGACCAATGTCTCCGGCCATGCGCTGATGTGCGTCATCGCCATCATGTCGTTCCTCGCCTGCCTGACGCTCGGCGGCGTCAGCATGGTCCGGGCAACGGCCCAGAGCTGGCAGTCGCAGATTTCCCGCGAGATCACCATCCAGATCAAGCCGGACGACAGCCTGGACATGGAAAAGGCGCTTGCCGACGCCCGCGACCTGGCGCTGACCTTCAGCGGTACGACGGATGGCAAGATCGTCGATCGCGCCGCCACGGCCCGCCTCCTGGAGCCCTGGCTCGGCGAAGGCCTCGATCTCGACGAGCTGCCGGTGCCGCGGCTCATCATCATCACCATCGACGAAAACAATCCGCCCGATTTCGCCGCCATGCGCAAGGCGCTGACGGAGACGATTCCGCAGGCCTTCCTCGACGACCACCGCACCTGGGTCGACCGGCTCGTCGCCATGGCCAACACCACGGCGATGATCGGCACCGGCGTGCTGGCGCTCGTCTTCTCGGCCATGGTGCTGACCGTGATCTTCGCCACCCGCGGCGCACTGTCCGGCAACCGCCACATCGTAGAGGTGCTGCATTTCGTCGGTGCAGAGGCCGGTTTCGTCGCCTCCGAGTTCCAGAAGCATTTCTTGAGGATCAGTCTCAAGGGCGCCGGCACCGGCGGCCTCTTGGCCGCGCTGTCCTTCGCGCTTGCCGGCTTCTGGCAGTCGCAGACATTGGCGACACCGCAGACCGACCAGGCAACCGCACTCTTCGGCACATTCACCATCGGCTATGGCGGCTACCTCGGTATCGCCGCCATCATCGTCGTCATCGCCATCCTGACGACCGTGACCGCGCGCTTGACCGTCATGCGCACGATCTACGAGATCGATCTCATCCGTTCGGACCCCGGCCGCACGGACCTCTACCAGAGCTGATCCGCCTGATGTTTCGCTATGCCTCGATCTATTCCTTGCCGTAATCTGCGGCTATGTGAAAGAGAATCATGATGGCGCGAGAATTACGCGGAAACGGGATGACCGGAGGAGGCAAATGGCAGGGGAGAGCCGACGACCGCCGGCGGCCCCGCAGCCTCTTGCGCAAAATTCTCCGGCGAACCTTCTTCGTCCTGCTGCTGCCGCTCGCACTCCTGATTGCCGCCTTCCTGAATTTTGCCGACACCGTCGCATCGCTGCAGCCGCCCGTACATCCCAAGGCGGATGCGATCGTCGTCCTGACCGGTGGCTTCCAGCGCATCGATCAGGCGGTCGATCTCCTGAAGGGTGGCGCCGGCAGGCGCCTGCTGATCTCCGGTGTTCACCCGACGACCACCGGCAGCCAGATCCGGCGCAACACCCAGAGTTCCGCCGATCTTTTCAAATGCTGCGTCGATATCGGTCATGAGGCGATCGATACGATCGGCAACGCTACGGAGACGGCGCAGTGGATCCGTGATCGCGGCTATACGAGCGTGCTTGTCGTCACCAACAATTACCATATGCCGCGCAGCCTGCTGGAACTCCGGCGCACCCGCCCGGAGACGGAGTTCATCCCCTACCCGGTCATCAACTCGGATCTCAAGACGACGAACTGGCTGCGCAACCCGATGGTGTTGAAATCGATCCTCCTGGAATTCGGGAAATATACGATCGCATCGATTCGCGATTTCGCCGGCGCCCGGCCGACGAGCGGTCTGCGCACCGATCCCTCCCGTGCCACGCCGGCCGAAGAATAGAGGCCATCGGGGACGTCGCCGGCCTAAAGTGAGGAAGGACAGTTTTCCTTCGCCACGTATTCGTGTAGGCAGCGATCAATCGGCCCGACGCCGAGCCTTTGAGACCTCGCCTACGAGAGCGTGCCTGATGATCGTCTTGCGTTCGATCCTTTTCAACATGGTGTTCTACGCCAATCTGATCGTGCAGATGATCGTGCTGACGCCGATCTATTTCCTGCTGCCGCGCAAGAAGGCCTGGTTCGTTCCCAAGAACTGGGTGCGCAGCAATCACTGGCTGCTCGAGAAGATGGTCGGGACGACCTTCGAGATCGAAGGCCTGGAGAACATCCCTGATGTCCCCTACATCTTCGCCCCCAAGCACCAGTCCTTCTGGGACGCCTATGCGCTGCTTCCCTGGCTCGACGACCCCTTTTACATCCTGAAGCGCGAGCTCACCTGGATCCCGCTGTTCGGCTGGTACATCCTCAAGCAGCGCATGGTTCCGGTAAACCGGGCCGCCCGCGGCAGGGCCATGACCGGCGTCATGGATCGCACCAAGCAGGAAATGGCGACCGGCCGCGAACTCATCATCTACCCGGAAGGCACGCGCCGCCCGCCAGGCGCGCCGCCGCAGTACAAATACGGTATCGCCCGCCTCTACCGCGACCTGAACGTACCGGTCGTGCCGGTCGCCATGCATCCCGGCCTCTTCTGGCCGCGCCGCAAGTTCCTGCGCTTTCCCGGGCATTTCAAGGTCCGCATCCTGCCGCCGGTCGAGGCCGGCATGGATCCGGATGAATTCCTTGCCAAGCTGGTGGAAGTCACGGAGAAGGCGAGCGACGAACTGCTCGTCGAAACGGTGAAGAACAATCCGCATTTGCCGCTGCCGCCGACAGCCGAACAACGGCTGAAGGAACTGAAGGCGGCAGGCCGCGCCTGAGGCATCAGGCGCGAGCGCGCCGTGGCGTCTGCTGGAGCAATTCGACCACCTCTTCCAACCAGTGATCGCGGATGCCCATTTCTTTCAAATGGGCGAGCGTGTTGAACACATACTCGCTATTCGGACCGGATTTTCCCGTCGAAACGGCGACGATATCGGCCGCCTCCGAGGAGGTGAGCGTGCCCGCATATTGAACGTGGTCGCGGTCGATGACGTAGGCGAGCGCCGGCACGCGTCGCCCATCGGCGAGCAGGACCGGCATCGTGCGCTCCTTGTAGACATGCGTCACCAGTTCCCGCTCGCGCAGATAATCGACGACGTCAGCCTGCTGTCCGCGCCCGACGCGGAATGCCGTGCCGATGCAGGAACCGCCACGGTCCAGTCCGAGTACCAGTCCCGGCCGCTGTTCCGTGCCCCGATGAACCCAGGAATGCACGCAGAGCGAGCGGCGATAGCCGAAGGCGCGCGCCGTCAGCTTCTCCTCGAAGGCAAAACCCGGGTTCCACATCAGCGACCCGTAGCCAAAGACCCAAAATTCGTCCATATCCACTGTCATTCAACCCGCGCTGTCTGCTCTCGCCACCGAATCATGATCGGCCCGTCGGAATGGTCAGCCATGTCGGTTTCTACGGCACAGCATCTCGGCACGAAAGAGACAAGCTCGTCCTCGTGCACCCGAACGAAAGAATAGTTTTGCGGATCGACGGCGCCACCCGAAAGGCAGCCGCAATCCGGTTTAGAGTGGGGTGAGGAAAGGTGTTGCGGTTTTCCGCCCACATCCCGCTCTAACTTGTTAGAAGCGATCCGTTTGTGATCTTGGGTCGAGCCGACCCAAGATCATCATGGTCTAAAGTGAGGTATCCGCGCCCATGTCGGCAACCGCAGTTTCCAATCCCTCGCCGGTCAGCCGGAAGTTTCGCTGGCTGACGGCAGGCATCGTGCTTGTCGCCGGCATCTATTCGGCCGGCTGGTTCTTCGCCGCCGATCAGATCGAGAAGCGTCTCACGGCCCGTCTCGCCGATGGGCAGGCAGCCGGCCTCGGCGGCGAATGCACGAACATGGACGTGCGCGGCTTTCCGTTCCGCATCGGCCTCTTCTGCGACAAGGTCCATCTCGACGATACCCGCCACGGCACGTCGGCCTCCTTCGGAGCGCTGCGGACGGCCGCCCAGGTCTATCAGCCCGGCCATGCCGTGATCGAGCTTGACGGCCCGGCCGAAATCCGGGCCTCGCCCGGCCTCAACGTCTCCGCCGACTGGACCCTGCTGCATGCAAGCGTGCGCGCGACCTTGTCCGGCGTCGACCGCACCTCGCTCACCTACGACAATCTCACCGGCCGGGTGCGCCTGCCGCTCTCGGGCGATGGACTTGGCTTCGGCGCCAGCCACGGCGAACTGCACCTGCGCCAGAACGGCGCGGATCTCGATGCTGCCCTGAGCGTCGACAAGCTCGATCTTCGCCCTGAGGAAGGCCCAAGCTACGCGCCACCGGCCACCGTCGCCGCGGATCTTACTTTCACCGACAAGGCGGCATGGATGACGGCCACGCCGACGCCGGAAATGTTTCGCGGCAGCAAGGGTGAACTCAGGCAGCTCACCCTCGATCTCGGCTCCGGCATGAACGCCAAGCTTTCCGGTCCCTTCTCGGTCAACGACCAGGGACTGATCTCCGGCGAGTTCTCGCTGACGATGACGAACATCGAGGCCTGGCGGGCCAATCTGGTCAAGCTGATCCCGGACGACGCCAACCTCGTCGACAATACCGCCAACATGCTGAAGGCGCTCGCCAACGGCAAGGACGAAGCGACGGTGAAACTCAACGTGCGCGACGGCACCGCGTTTCTCGCCTTCATCCCGATCGGCGTCCTGCCGACGCTTTGAACTTGGCAGCAGCGTCATCATGCGTGATTTCGAACGACGCTCAACAACCTGCGCTTGATAAGCAGTCAGTGCGGACGAAATACGCCTGGCTTGATCCTGTCGACGAAGTAGAGAAAGTCGTTACCGAAATCCGTCGCGATTACTTGCTCACCATCGACGCGCGCAAGTTCCATTCGCAGGAGGAAGCTGGACCATTCTTCGAAATTGAAAACCTCATAGAGATTTTTGTCCGTCGGCTTAACGACAGTCTCAAAAAACTGCCTCGCGTCTTCAATGGTGATCTCTTTATCTGCTTTGAGGCGGCGTAGTCCCGCTATCTGGCTACCGAAGATGCTGGCGAAAACGAACTCGAAATGACGTGCGACCTGCGCTTCGGCAAGGCTCCGAACCAAGATAGGGATCTTCGAGGCCTCTTGAATAGTGATCAACTCTGTCTCAATTACCTCCATGCGAGCGGTGACCGTCGGCATGGGGTGTGTGGTCGGACTGAGTGCGTTCTGAGTAGTCTGCACTTGCTGGCTTACCTGAAGCACTACCCCTGAAGGTCCCGCAGATATCAGATCTTTGATGCGTTCGCGGATCTGATGTCGAAAGAGCCACGCTAAAAAGAATGCGGCCAGTGGCCAGGAAATACCTTTCAGAAGATCAAAGAACACCTTCGCCCATTCGAGCCACGCCACAGAATTCACTGCGGCCCCAAAAGCGCTCAGACCGCTGCACCAATTGGCCTCCATGTCGCCCCCTCAGTCTTGAAACTGGAACCTGAGACTGTCGGAAGTGGCGTTCCTGATCAAGGGATCATGCGGCGGCGCGGCCGCATCCCCAAATCGCAACTATTTCTGGTCCATGGCATGCCGGCCGAAGTCCGGCATCGCCGTATCCTGGCCCGCCTGGATGATCGAGCGGCGGATCGCGCGGGTGCGGGTGAAGAGATCGAAGAGCTTCTCACCGTCGCCCCAGCGGATCGCCCGCTGCAGGTAGGCGAGATCCTCCGAAAACCGCGCCAGCATCTCCAGGATTGCATCTTTGTTGTGCAGGCAGACGTCACGCCACATGGTGGGATCGGATGCCGCGAGACGGGTGAAATCGCGGAACCCCGAGGCGGAATACTTGATGACTTCGGATTCGGTTACCGTCTCCAGGTCATCGGCCGTACCGACGATGTTGTAGGCGATGATGTGCGGCAGGTGCGAAACGATCGCCAGCACCTTGTCGTGATGCTCGGCATCCATCTCCTCGACCATCGAGCCGAGCGTTTCCCAGAAACGCCGGAGCCGCGCGACTGCTTCCCCATCGGCGCCTTCCGGCGGCGTCAGGATGCACCAGCGGCCGCGGAAGAGGCCGACGAAGCCGGCGTCCGGGCCGGAATGCTCGGTACCGGCGATCGGGTGCCCCGGCACGAAATGAACGGTTTCCGGCAGATGCGGCGCCATCTGCGCGATCACCGAGCCCTTGGTCGAGCCGACATCGGTGACGATCGCGCCGGGTTTCAGATGCGCCGCGATCTCGGCGGCAACGGCACCAGACGCACCGACCGGGACCGAGACGATGACGAGGTCGGCATCGCGAACGGCGTCGGCCGCCGACAGCGTATAGCGATCGCCGAGCCCGAGCTCCTGCGTACGCTTCAGCGTCGCCTCGCTGCGCGTGGAAACGACGAGGGTGCCGGCGAGCTGCTTCTCGCGGATTTCACGCGCGATCGACGAACCGATGAGGCCAATCCCGATGAGGGCGATCGTTTCAAACTGCTGAGCCATTACTTCCGTCCCATGAATTCGGTCAGCGCCGCGATGACGCCTTCGTTGGCTTCTTGCGAGCCGATGGTCATGCGCAGCGCATTGGGGAAACCGTAGCTGCGGACCGCCCGCAGGATATAGCCGCGGCCGGTCAGGAAATCATCGGCTTCCTCGGCCCGCTTGCCGGCTTCTTCCGGAAAGTGGATCAGCACGAAATTCGTGACCGAAGGCGTGACGCGCAAGCCGATCGCCTCGAGCGCTTCGCTGACACGCGCCAGCCAGGTGAGATTATGATCGACCGCCGTTGCCACGAAAGCCTGATCACGGATAGCCGCAGCACCCGCCGCAATTGCCGGGGCACTGAGGTTGAAGGGCCCGCGAACGCGGTCGACCGCATCGATCACTTCCGGCGGCGCATACATCCAGCCGATGCGCAAGCCCGCGAGACCGTAGATCTTCGAGAAGGTGCGGGTCATCACCACATTGCGGCTGGCCGAGACGAGCTCCAGGCCGGCGGCATAGTCGTTGCGGCGCACATATTCGGCATAGGCCGCATCGAGCACCAGGAGCACGCCCTCGGGCAGGCCCGCGTGCAGCCGGCGGACTTCGTCGACGGGAATGTAGGTTCCGGTCGGGTTGGCGGGATTGGCGAGAAAGACGACCTTGGTCCGCTCCGTCACCGCCGAAAGGATCGCGTCGACGTCGACGCGCGCATCCCTCTCCTTGACGGTAACGGGCGTCGCCCCCGCCGCCAGGATCTGGATCTTGTAGACGAGGAAGCCATGCTCGGTGATGATGCCTTCGTCGCCGGGCCCGAGATAGGTGTGGCAGAGAAGCCCGAGCAGTTCGTCCGAACCGTTGCCGCACATGATGTTTGCCGGGTTGAGGCCGTGCACGGCGCCGATCGCCTCTCGCAGCGCCCGCGCCTGGCCGTCCGGATAACGTTCCAGGTTGAAGGCCGCCGCCTGGAAGGCTTCGATCGCCCTGGGGCTGGCGCCGAGCGGCGTCTCGTTCGACGAGAGCTTGTGCACCTTGGCGACACCCGGCGCATGCTCCTTGCCCGGCACATAGGCGGCAATATCCAGGATGCCGGAACGCGGCTCGGGGCTCTTCGAAGCAAGGCTCATTGGGTCAGCTTTCTATTGCCGTCAAAGTGCCGCAGCGACCGATGCGCGCCTTGGGAGGCGCGCGGCGCTGCAGGCAGGAAAAGAGGTCAAGGCATTAGCGGCGCAAGCGCCTTTTGTCGAGGGTCCGCCGCGGTTCCCGCGCAGGTTAGCGGGTGGGATGCGGCCGCTCGCGCGTGCTCGGTACGCCCTGCGGCGCCAGGACAGGTACGAAGACCCGGCGCGATGCGCGTGCGGCGACCGGTAACCCCTGGTAAAGCCGCTTCTGCGCCTCAACGACGATGACGCCGGAGAAGACCGGCCAGAGCGCGCGGCCGAGCCGCTCGAAACCCCGGCGCAGCCGCAGGATCGCCCTGAGCTTCGACGGCGGGAAGAACAACGCGTCCGCCGTGGCACCGGGCGTGAAGTTGGTCTCGCGCAGCAGCGCCGTCAACTGCCCGCGCGAATAGGGCCGGCCGGAGCCGAAGGGCGTATGCTCCATGCGCGCCCAGACGCCGCGCCGGTTGGGTACGACGATGACCAGTCGGCCGCCGGGCGCCAGTACCCGCCAGATCTCCTTCATCGTCTCTCGCGGGCTCTCGGCAAATTCCAGCGAATGCACCATTAGCACCCGGTCGATCGAGGCGTCGGGCAGCGGCAATTCCTCATCGAACACCAGCGCCGTCGAGGAGAGCTCGGCAACCGGCCAGTTCACCGCCCCCTGCCCCGCCGGCATGAAGGCAAAGGTGCGCTCGGTATCCTTGCGGAACCGTTCGAGATAGGGAACGGCATAGCCGAGGCCGACCAGCCGCTCGTCCGGCAGGCGCGCCCAGACGGACGAAAGCGCCATGGTGACGGACTGCTCCGCCATTCGGCCGAGCTCGGAGTGATAGAATTCGCGCAGGTCGACGATATCGGTGTGCATTCGCAACATGTTAGCTGCGAAGCGGTAGACTTCAAGGCAAGCCTCGCTACATTCGGCAGCATTCCCTCTCTCCTGACCGGAGGACGTGCCATGGCCGCGCTCGAACTCGACCTCTTCCTCTGCCGCACCGACAATTTCGGTGTGCTCGTCCATGATCCTGAAAGCGGCATGACCGCCTCGATCGACGCGCCGGAAGAGCAGCCCATCCTGGATGCGCTGGAGCGGCGCGGCTGGAAGCTCACGCATATCCTGACGACACATCACCATGGCGACCACGTCGCGGCCAATGATGCGCTGAAGAAGCGCTTCGGCGTCACGATCATCGGTCCGCTCAATGAAGCCACGAAAATCCCAGGGCTCGACAAGGCCGTGCGCCATGGCGAGCATTTCGATTTTGCTGGCCGCTCCGTCGAGGTGATCGAGACGCCCGGCCACACGGCCGGCCATATCTGCTTCCATTTCACCGAGGATAAACTGCTCTTTGCCGCCGACACGCTGTTTGCGCTCGGCTGCGGACGCCTTTTCGAGGGAACGCCGGAAACCATGTGGCAGTCTCTCGGCCGGCTCGCCGCATTGCCCGACGACACGACGGTTTACTTCGGCCACGAATACACGCTTTCCAATGCCCATTTCGCGGTCACGATCGACCCAGCAAATTCCGAGCTCAAGGCGCGCGCGGCCGAGATCGAGGAAACGCGCTGTGATGGCGGCTTCACGGCGCCGACGACGATTGGCCTTGAGAAACGCACGAACCCGTTCCTGCGCGCCGCTGACCCCGGCATCCGCGCCCATCTCGGCATGCAGAACGCCAGCGATGCCGCAGTCTTCGCCGAAATCCGCAAGCGGAAGGATAACTTCTAGTGGCCGGGGCACAATCGGCGGCGGAGATCATCGAGGCGCTCGGTCTGGTGCGTCACCCGGAGGGCGGCTGGTACATCGAGACCTTCCGCGACGCCGCAGGTGGCCCACGCGGTCACTCGACGGCGATCTATTATCTGCTGCAACGTGGTGAACGCTCGCACTGGCATCGCGTCCGCGACGCCGTCGAGATCTGGCACTATCACGCGGGTGCGCCGCTCCAACTGAGCATCGCCGAGGACGGAAAGCCTGCCGAGACGCTGCGGCTCGGGTCCGACATCCTGAACGGTGAGCGCCCGCAGGGCGTGGTTCCCGCCGATTGGTGGCAATCCGCTGCTTCCCTGGGTGACTGGACGCTGGTGGGCTGCACGGTCGCGCCGGCATTTGATTTCGCCGCCTTCGAAATGGCGGCTCCCGATTGGCAGCCGCCCAAACGATAACGGTCCCGGTTATTCCGCCGGCTGCGCCACCATGGCACGCTTGCGGAAGATCATATCCTTCGCCGCAAGCACCGCGCCGCCGGTCACGAACAGGCAGGCGAGCCCAATGCGCCAGGACGGCTCGGCAAAGCCGAACAGGATCAGGATCAGCGTCGAAAGTACCGGCGCTGCATAACTTGCAACGCCGAGAAGCTGGATGTTGCCGTTCTTCACACCGAAGTCCCAGGCGTAGAAGGCCGCCCCGACCGGCAGCAGCCCCAGACCGGCGACTGCCAACCATTCGAACGTGGTCGCTGGCCAGACGGTCGTTTCAAGCGCCAGATGGCAGACGAAGGAGAGGATGGAGGTGGCAAGACAAAAGCCAGTGACGACGTCGGTCGAGACCGCCTCGAAACGACGCGTGATCAAGGAGTAACCCGACCAGGTAAAGGCGCAGAGAAAGGCGGCGCCGTAGCCGATGAGATAGGCGTAGTCGAAGGCGACACCATTGCGCGCGACGATCAGGATCGTTCCCGCGAGACCGGCGAGCGCGCCGGCGAGATGATACCAGCGCAAACGCTCCCCCGGCAAAAGGGCCGAGCCGACGACGATCAGCAGCGGCCAGAGATAGGCGATCAGCCCCGCCTCCACCGCCGGCGCGTTGCGAAGCGCCGTGAAATAGAGAAAGTGATAGCCGAACAGGCCGGCAATGCCGGTGATCCAGACTTTGGCCGGCTGCTTGAGCAGCGCCATGCGCTCCGGCCTCAACGTCAGCACCACCAGGCCGGGCAGACTGCCGATCAGAAAGCAGATCGCAGAAAGCTGGAACGGCGGCATCTTGCCGGATGCTGCCGTGAACAGCGCGAGCAGCGACCACATCAGAATGGCGGAAAAGCCGATCAGCGTTGCCTTGAATTTCATAGTCGTCCCCTCGCGCGGCTTCTCTCACGGAAACCTGCGCCGATAAAATCACGGTGTTTCGTGGTGTTTAACCTTTTAGTTGCACGCGACCGCGCGTCAACCACCAAATCGCGTCGCCGAGACCGTGACCGGCCCAAGCTTCGTGGGGATTCGGACATAGACGGGAGCATAGACGTTTACGGCTTGCGCCTTGGCGAACCAGATCTCCATCGTCTGCAGGCGACGCAGATACTCGACATCCTCGCGTCCCTTCTTGTAGCCGGCCTTCGGCACAAAGCGGATGCCGCAGACGATCACCTCGCCTTCAAAACCCTTCGTCTTGAAAGGCTTGGTTCCCTTCGGTGAAAGCTTGATGTCGAGCCGCGACTCGCCGTCGAAGATCGGCAGCGTGTTCGGACAGACACGCGCGTCGGCGGGAATGATCAGACCGGAAAGCGGATCGAGCACGTTGCGCATGTCGCGCGAAGTGACGGGCACCCAGTTCTTCGGCAAGGGCGTGCGCTTTGGCGTCATGCTCGCATGCACGACATTGCCGTTGCGATAGGTGACGCTGATCGCCCGGCCCTTCGACCCGCTGCGATAGGACATCGAATATTGCGAGGCCCGCAGGTGATCCTTGTCGACAACGCCCGAAACCTGGGTCTGGCCCGAGGTCCGGCTGAGGATATCGAGCAGCCCCGCGGACCTCAGCGTTCCCGATATCGTGTAGCGATTCTTCTGAAGTTCGGTGTGGAAGGAGGCGCGCGCAACCGGCAAACCGGCGAGCGAGATGCTGTAATCCGTCAGATGTTCGACATCGGCGGCCGATGATGCTGTGGAAAACGAGACCGCGGACAGTAGCGCCGCCACGCGAAAGCCATTTCGCAACTTCATGCCCTGAAAAATCCATCACTTGAATTTCGCCGCAATACCCTGAAATGCAGGCTCTTTACGGCTTTTCTACGCCCAGCGCGCTGCAGCCGGTCGTGGGGCCGGCCCCGCGGTAGCCCCACGTCCGCATGCCAGAAGTAGCGCATAGCAAAGCCGCTTGGAATGGGTCCTGCAAGGCATTATTCCTATGCGGATCAGACCTCACATCCGACGAGCGGCGGGGAAAAACCGCGGGTTTTCCGAGAATGCAAGAGGTTTGGCTTGACGGGCGGGCCGTCTCTGACTATAGAACCGCGACTTTCCAATAATGGCCTAGGAACGCGGCCTGGGCTCTGGGCCCGCTACCGCATTGTCCGGCGGCGATAAAGAGAATAGGTGTACCATGTCCCGTAGTTGCGAATTGACCGGCAAGGGCGTCCAGTCGGGCAACAATGTAAGCCACGCCAACAACAAGACCAAGCGCCGGTTCCTGCCGAACCTGTGCAACGTCACGCTGATTTCCGATGCTCTCGGCCAGCGCTACCGTCTGCGCGTTTCCGCTGCAGCTCTCCGCTCGGTCGAACACCGTGGCGGCCTCGACGCCTTCCTGCTGAAGTCGGACGAGAACGAGCTGAGCATGCGTGCTCGCCTGCTGCGTCGCCAGATCGTCAAGAAGGTTGCTGAAGCCGCCTGATCGGCGCCAGCGCACTGTCTTTGACACGCGTTTAAAAGGCTTGCGGGTTCATCCGGCAAGCCTTTTTCTCGTGCGCATCGCTTGCCACATCGGCCGGGTATCTTGCCCGGCTTTCGCTCCTCTAGCTGGTGGCATCTCCCAGGATAAAAAAATGCTGATCAACCGTACGTTCTTCCTCTATGTCGCGCTGATGACTCTCGTGGTCGTCGCCTCGAATATCCTCGTTCAGTTTCCGCTGCCGGGTTCGATTGCCGGCATGCAGCTGGGCGATCTCCTCACCTGGGGCGCTTTCAGCTATCCCTTCGCTTTCCTGGTGACGGACCTCACAAACCGGCAGTTCGGGCCGCGCCTCGCGCGCCGCGTGGTGGTCGCCGGTTTCATCGTCGCCATCCTGCTCTCCTTCGTCGCCGCCACGCCGCGGATCGCGATTGCCTCGGGCTCCGCCTTCCTGTTCGGTCAGCTTCTCGACATCTCGGTGTTCAACCGCCTGCGCCGCCAGAGCTGGTGGCATGCGCCGCTGGCCGGCTCGCTGATCGGCTCGGCGCTCGACACCGCCATGTTCTTCTCCTTCGCCTTTGCGCCATTCTTCGTGTTCTTCGGCCCGAACGACAGCTTCGCGCTGGAAACCGCGCCCCTGCTCGGGGTGCTCGCCGCCGAGGCACCGCGCTGGATCTCCTGGGCGATCGGCGACCTGAGCGTCAAGATCCTCTGCGGCCTCGTCATGCTGCTGCCCTATGGCGCACTGATGAGCGTCATCAAGCCGATGCCGGTGGCCGAAAAGGCCACCGCCTAGAGCAATTCCAGAAAAAGTGTGAAACGGTTTTCCTTCCGGAATTGCGTAATTTCAACAGTGAAATGATCTAGGCACGATCCGACAATAAGGCTCCAGCCGCTGACGCCGGTTGCATGAACCGATGCCAGCGGCTTTTCCATTTCCGCGGCCAGCTATGGCCCGACGGAAACCCGCCCCGCACTCTTCCTGGGATTGCTCTATTGCGTCAGAGGCGACGTCAGGCGGAACTCGAGCATCAGGTTGCGCTCGAGGATCGAATGGTTGTCATCGGAAACGACGATCACCCGGATTTCGCCGTCCGGTCGGGCGACGACGTCGAGCCCCTCCATATTGTCGATCTGGTAGCGCATGTCGGCTTCGAAGATGACCTCGCCATCGACCACGGCGCCGGGCTTGATCGTATCCCCGGCGATCCGCCGGATCTGCATTCCGAGACCCGAACCGAAAGAGAAGCGCCGCTCCAGGAGCAACAGGTCGCCGTTCGGCAGGAACGCCCCATCCGTCACAGCGTAGGGATCCTTGCGCACGACGCTAAAGGCGCCACGCTTTGGCCCGTCGAGAATGCCCGCCAGCAGATTGTCCGCCTTGTCGACGCTGCGCTCGGCAACAGCGATCGTCGCACCGGCCAGCGGGCTGTTTTTTGGCGCGACCGCGATGGTCTCGATGCCGCCATTGTTGCGCAGCTCCTTGATCGGGAACGGCAACGCCAGGCTGCCGATCGGCGTCGAAGCCGCAAAACCCGGGTCCGGGTAGATGTCGATGCGATGTGCCTGTTCGTAGCTGACGACCACCTGCCCCGACCGGAACGCCAATCCTTCGGAATCCACCTTCCACTTGGCCAGGCCGACGTCACCGTTTCGGTCGGCCATCGGCGTGGCGATGAGATCCGTGAGACCGGAAAGCCGGCCGTCCGCATCGCGGGTCACGGCGCCCTCTAGCCAATGGCCGGTGTCCATGATCGCGATGAACGAGGTACCATCAGGTCGAAAACGGATCGCCGACACGGCGCCGAACAGGGAATTGGGCGATGTCATTTCCAGCCCGCCGACGAACTCCAGAGCGCCGAACCGGGTGTCGCTCGATCCGACCGCAAAGCTCGTGATCTGGCGGCTGCGGATCGGCAAAGTTTCGCTGTTCGAGGCGGCCCATGCCGAGCCGGTCGACGCCAGAAGCAGGAGGGCTAGAAGTCCGCGACCAAGCATGGGAAGAGTACCTTCAGGGGAAAGCATCGGGAATGAAACGGAGCACGACCACGAGGTACACCCGCCACGGCGCACTGAGATCATTCAGCAGCTTGGTAGACCGTAAAACTTTGTCCGTAAATTGACTTCGGCTGAGAGCCGTAACGTGCTGCGGCCGAGTGGCGTTCGGAAGTGGCAAAGCCACCTCCGAACGATAGGATCATCCCGCGCGGCGATGGCGCGATGAGCCGCGGCGCTGGCTTTCGTCCTCGAAGAGTGCGGCCAGCTGTTCGGTCATGGCGCCGGCGAGTTCGTCGGCGTCGACGATCGTCACGGCGCGGCGATAGTAGCGCGTGACGTCGTGACCGATGCCGATCGCCAGCAGTTCTACCGGCGAGCGGGTTTCGATCTGCTCGATCACCGCGCGCAGGTGCCGCTCGAGGTAGTTTCCGGGATTGACTGAAAGGGTCGAGTCGTCGACCGGCGCGCCGTCGGAGATCATCATCAGGATGCGGCGCTGTTCGCGACGCGCCATCAATCGCTCATGCGCCCACATCAGCGCTTCGCCGTCGATGTTTTCCTTGAGCAAGCCCTCGCGCATCATCAGGCCGAGGTTGCGGCGTGCACGGCGCCAAGGCGCATCGGCGGACTTGTAGATGATGTGGCGCAGGTCGTTCAGCCGGCCCGGCGATTGCGGCTTGCCTCCGGCCAGCCACTTCTCGCGCGACTGTCCGCCCTTCCACGCTTTGGTGGTAAAGCCGAGGATCTCGACCTTGACGCCGCAACGTTCCAGTGTGCGTGCCAGGATGTCGGCACAGGTGGCCGCAACCGTGATCGGACGGCCACGCATCGAGCCGGAATTGTCGATCAGCAGCGTCACCACCGTATCGCGGAAGTTGGTGTCCTTCTCGCGCTTGAAGGAAAGCGGCTGCATCGGGTCGATGATGATGCGCTGCAGCCGCGCCGTGTCGAGATAGCCCTCTTCGAGGTCGAACTCCCAGGAACGGTTCTGCTGCGCCATCAGCCGGCGCTGCAGGCGGTTGGCAAGGCGCCCGACCGCGCCCTGGAGATGGGCGAGCTGCTTGTCGAGGAAGGCGCGCAGCCGGTCGAGCTCGGCCTCGTCGCACAGCTCTTCCGAGGCGATCGTCTCGTCGAACTCGCGGGTGAAGACGGCGTAATCGACCTTTTCGTTGAAGTCGGCAAAGGGCTGGTTCGGGCGCTTGACCTCGCCCGGCGTCTCACTGTCCTCGTCGCCTTCGTCCTGGAGATCGTCGTCGGAGATCTCCGCGCCGTCCATCTCGCCTTCTTCCATCTGCTCTTCGGCAGCCTGGTTTTCGTCGGCGGGGGCAGCATCGTCGCCGGCTTCCTCGTCGCTGGCGTTCTCGTCCTGCTCCTGGCTGCGCGGCTGGTCTTCGTCGGTCTCGCTCTCCTGCTCGTCCGGCTCGATGTCATCGTCGCCATATTTTTCGGCGACCTCCATCGAGGTCAGCATATCGCGCACGACCCGGGCAAAGGCCTGTTGGTCGTTGATCGTCGACGACAGGTTCTTGATGTCGCCGGCAGCCTTGTCCTCGATGAACTCCCGCCAGAGGTCGAGCACCTTTCCGGCGGATGCCGGCGGCTTCTCGCCGGTCAGCTTTTCGCGCACCAGCAGCGCCACGGCTTCACCGAGCGGCGCGTCGGCCTGCCGCTCGATCGTGGCGAAATTCGCCTTGGCGTATTTCTCCTCGAGCATGACGTTCAGGTTCTTGGCGACACCCGCCATGCGCAGCGCACCGATCGCCTCGACGCGAGCCTGTTCCACCGCGTCGAAGATCGCGCGGGCGTCCGCCCCCTGCGGCGACATCGTCGCGTGGATGCGCGCATCGTGACAGGCCTTGCGCAGCGCCATGCTGTCACCGAGGCCGCGGGTCACGGAAAGCTCCTGAAGCGTCGGGCGCTTGGAAAGTTCCGGCAGGCGAATGCGCTCGCCGGTCATGCCGGGCCGCTCGTTGGCGAAGGCGACTTCCACCTCGGCATCGCCCGCGATCGATCGGATGCAGCCGGAAAGCGCCCGCTTGAACGGTTCCGCAGCGTTCTCGCGCGTGGTTGGCTTTGCCTTCGAGTTCGAGCTCACGACAGTTCCTTTTTCAGCCAGCGGCGATGATGCCCCGCTACTGCATGGTTCCTTTGATCGTTGCCAATCAAAGGACAAAACATGCAGCAATTCAAACTGCTACCGCGATCATTGCGCGTCTGACAAGACGCGCGGCGCTGTCGGGCATCATCGAGTTTGCCACAGCGTCAAAGTCCGCCCTCCCCAATGGGGAAGGCAGACCACGGATCAGGCAGTGGCTTCGAGCACGATGTTCGCAGCGCTTTCCTTCAGCTCGATGCCGAAGGCGCGTTGATAGTGCTCGGCGACCAGCGCCCGTTCCAACTCGTCGCACTTGTTGAGGAAGGTTACGCGGAAGGCAAAGGCGATATCGCCGAAGATATGGGCGTTCTCCGCCCAGGTGATGACCGTACGCGGGCTCATGACGGTCGAAAGATCGCCATTGATGAAGGCAGCGCGCGTGAGGTCGGCAACGCGGACCATCTTGGAAACGGTTTCACGGCCCTTGTCGGCGGTGAAGCCCTTCACCTTGGCGGCGACGATGTCGACTTCCTTGTCATGCGGCAGGTAGTTCAGCGTCGTCACGATCGACCAGCGGTCCATCTGCGCCTGGTTGATCTGCTGCGTGCCGTGGTAGAGGCCGGTCGTGTCGCCGAGACCGACCGTGTTGGCGGTCGCGAACAGGCGGAAGGCCGGGTGCGGGCGGATGACGCGGCTCTGGTCGAGCAGCGTCAGGCGGCCGGAGGATTCCAGAACGCGCTGGATAACGAACATCACGTCCGGGCGGCCGGCATCGTATTCGTCGAAGACCAGCGCGACATTGTGCTGGTAGGCCCAGGGCAGGATGCCGTCCTTGAACTCGGTGACCTGCAGGCCGTCCTTGACGACGATCGCGTCCTTGCCGACGAGGTCGATACGGCTGACATGGCTGTCGAGGTTGACACGCACGCACGGCCAGTTGAGGCGGGCGGCGACCTGTTCGATATGGGTGGACTTGCCGGTACCGTGATAGCCCGACACCATCACGCGTCGGTTGTGGGCGAAGCCTGCGAGAATGGCGAGCGTCGTTTCGCGATCGAAGAGGTAGTCCGGATCGAGGTCCGGCACATAAGCGTCGCCCTTCGAATAGGCAGGAACGCGCAAATCCGTATCAATGCCGAAAACCTCCCGGACAGAGATCGTCGTGTCGGGGAGGTTGGAAATATCGAGGTCAATCTTGCTCATCATGTCTCCAGAGCGGCCACCGGACGGCACCCGCGCATTCGCCTGCAAAAGTAATTCTGTAATAATCCGCGTTGTTAGCAGAAGCCAGCCTGTTTTAACAATTGGTAGGCTTGAATAACGGCGCGAAAACGCTCTTCCGATCCCCTATCTCCGCCATTGGCATCAGGGTGATGCTTTTTGACGAGATCCTTGTAGGCAGCCTTGATATCCGCAGCGGTCGCCGACGCACCGAGACCGAGCGTTTCGAAGGCTTTCGCCTCGAGCGTCTTCAACTTGCGCTGGCGCGGCTCCGGGCGGCCGGAACGCGCCCGCGCCTCGCTGACGAAACCGAAGGGATCGCGCATGCGCGCCTGGGCGCCCGCGGTGCCGGATCGCGTCTGCGATTGAGTCGGACCGTTCCTGGCGTTCTTATTGACACCGACAGTCCAGGTCGGCCGGTGACCGGTCACCGCCTCCTTCTGGTAGCGCGCAACCTCGCTGTCGGACAGGCCGGAGAAGTAATTGTACCCCTTGTTGTACTCCTTCACATGCTCGAAGCAGAACATGAAGTATTGCCCCTCGGCGTTGCGGCCGACGGGCGCCCGATGCACGCCCTTCTGATCACAGCCGTCCCACTGGCAGACGGGCGCAGCAGGCTCCGCCCGCGGCTCGACCTTGCGCCGGGTGCGGATACGATCGAAGTATTTTGAATCGAGTCTCATGGCGCTCATTATGGGGTTTGGCCGGGGCCACAACAAGAATTGACAAAGCAGAATGTTGCTGGCTTTGTGCGGGCATTTTGCGCCGCCAAGCCTGCGACTGCCGGGTTCGACAGACCCGCGAGGGGGCGTCAAACAATCAAGGAAATGGGACGGAAGAATGTCACTCACCGACACGATCGAAAAGAAGCTGATCGAGGCCTTCCACCCCGAGAGACTGGCGGTCATCAACGAGAGCCATATGCATGCCGGCCATCAGCCCGGTTTCAATGGCGGCGGCGAAACCCACCTGCGGGTGCGTATCGTTTCGAGCGCCTTTACTGGCATGAGCCGCGTCGCCCGCCACCGCGCGATCAACGACCTTCTGAAGCCGGAACTCGATGCCGGCCTGCATGCCCTCGCGGTCGAGCCGGCGGCACCCGGCGAAACGACCCGCTGGTAGCGATCGGGTATCATTCAGACCGTCGGAGCGGCACCGTCTTCCGCCGGCCGGATGCGCAGCTTGGTGATCCGGTTCCTCACGCGCTTCATCACGATGAAGCGCTTGCCGTGGAAGGTGAACGCCTGGCGCTCTTCCGGAATGCTCTTCGACTCGTGGATCACCAGGCCGGCAACCGTCGTCGCTTCCTCATCCGGCAATGACCAGTCGAGCGCGCGGTTGAGATCGCGGATCGGCACCGATCCGTCGACGACGATCGAGCCATCGGCCTCCTGTCGGACGCCCTGGATATCGAGGTCGTGCTCATCGGCAATGTCGCCGACAATCTCCTCCAGAATGTCTTCCAGCGTCACCAGGCCCTGAACCTGGCCATACTCATCGACGACGATCGCAAGATGCAGCTTGCGACGCAGGAAGGCGTTGAGCTGGTCCTTGAGGTTGGTCGTGTCGGGCACGAACCAGGGCTTCTGCGCGATCTTGACGATATCGAGGTTTTCCGGCTCGACGTTCGGCTCCGCGAGCGCCCGCAGCAGGTCCTTGGAATGCACGACGCCGATGATGTTGTCGGTCGAGCCGCGCCAGAGCGGCAGCCGCGTGAACGGGCTTTCGAGAATGTCGCGGACGCAGGCTTCCGGCGGCTCGTCGGCGTTGATCGCCCGCATGCTGGTGCGGTGGATCATGATGTCGGAGATTTCGAGCTCGCCGAGATCGAGCACACCGCCCAACCGGTCACGGTCCGCCTTGATCACCGAGCCTTCGCGGTGGAGCAAGTCCACCGCGCCCCGCAACTCCTCATGCGCCGAGAGCATCGACATGTCGGCGGAGAGGTTGACGCCGAAGATGTTGAGCAGGCGCCGGACGATGCCGTTGACCACGCTGGAGACCGGCCCGACGATCGCGACGAAGGGACGGACGAGCGGCGCGACTGCCAGCGCGAAGCGATCAGGAGAGGCGATCGCCCAGCTCTTCGGCAGCACTTCCGAGAAGATGACGAGCAGCACGGTCATGGCGAGTGTCGCGATCGCCACGCCGGAATCGCCGAAAAGGCCGATCAGCAGGCTCGTCGTCAGCGACGAAGCCAGAATGTTGACCAGACTGTTGCCGATCAGCAGCGTGCCAATCAACCTGTCGCGCCGTTCGATCAGCCGGTTGACGATGCCGGCCCGCTCTTCGCCATTGTTCTCCAGCGTATGCATGCGCGAGCGCGAGGCGGCCGTCAGCGCTGTCTCCGAGCCGGAGAAGAACGCCGAGAGCACGAGCAGGCAGAAGACCGAGAGGATCGACAGCCAGTATTCCGTCAGAAAAGCTATAAAGGCTTCGCCGCTCATTGCGGATGTTTTTCCCTCAGGAAGCCCAGGACTTCCGATGCCGGAACGTCATCGGCGACAAAGGATTGACCGATGCCGCGCGTCAGAATGAAGGTGAGCTTGCCGCCCTTGACCTTCTTGTCCTGGGCGATCGCGTCCATCAGCCGCTCGGCCGGCGGCAGCGTACCGGGGATTTCCGACATGCGGGTCGGCAGACCCACGGTTTTCAGGTGTGCCTCCACGCGCGTCGCGTCGTCGGGGCTCGCAAGGTTCATGCGTGCCGAGAACTGATGCGCCAGCACCATGCCGATCGAAACGCCTTCGCCGTGCACGAGCCGCGCGCTGTCATACTCGGTCGCCGCCTCAAGCGCGTGGCCGAAGGTGTGGCCGAGATTGAGCAGTGCGCGCAAGCCGTTCTCGCGCTCGTCCGCCGCGACGACATCGGCCTTGGCCTGGCAGCTCACCGCGATCGCCTCGATGCGCGCCGCGCCGCCGGCAAAGACCGCCTGCCAGTTCTTTTCGAGCCAGGCGAAGAAGTCCGGCTTGTCGATCAGTCCATACTTTGCGACCTCGGCATAGCCGGCGCGGAACTCGCGCGGGCTCAGCGTGTCGAGCACGTCCGTATCGGCAAGCACCAGGTCCGGCTGATGGAAGACACCGATCAGGTTCTTGCCGTGCGGAGAATTGATGCCGGTCTTGCCGCCGACAGAGGAATCGACCTGTGCCAAGAGCGAAGTCGGGATCTGGATGAAACGCGAACCGCGGCGCACGATGCCGGCGGCAAAGCCGGTGAGATCGCCGATGACGCCGCCGCCGAGCGCGATCACCGCATCGTTGCGCTCGATCCGGGCGCCGAGCACGGTTTCGCAAACCGGGATCAGGTGCTCGAAACTCTTGGTCTTCTCGCCGGCGGGCAGCACGAGCGACACCGCATCGATGTCACGCCCCTTCAAGCTCGCCATCAGCGGCTCGAGATAGCGAGGCGCGACGTTCTCGTCGGTGATGACGGCCATCTTGCGCCCCTTGAGGCGGGCTGCGATCTGCTCGCCGGCGGCCGCAATCAGCCCAGGGCCGATCAGGATATCGTAGGAACGATCGCCGAGGTCGACGCGGACCTGGCATTCGGCAGCGGGCATCGCATGGCTATTCATGACTTTTCTTGTCCTGGTGTTCGATGACGGCAGCGAGAACGTCTTCCACCATCGTCTCTTTCTTCACATCGCGCGACAACACGGTCAGGTCGGCTTCGGCGTAGATCGGGTAGCGCGCGTTCATCAGGTTTTCGAGCGTCTGCTTCGGATTTTCCGTCTTTAGGAGCGGCCGGGTATCGCGCTTGTTGACCCGTTCCCACAGTACGTCGAGTTCGGCATTGAGCCAGACCGTTAGGCCGCCCTTCTTGATCTGTCGGCGTGAGCGCTCGTTGATATAGGCGCCGCCGCCGGTGGAAACGACGCGCGGTCCACTCCTCAGCAGGCGCTTCAACACCCGCGTTTCCAGCGCGCGGAACTCCTCCTCGCCGTAGCGGGCGAAGAGATCGCTGATCGTCATGCGCGAGACGCGCTCGATCTCGTGGTCGGAATCAACGAAGGGAATGCCAAGTGCCTGGGCGGTCAACCGTCCGATTGCCGACTTGCCGGCACCCATCAGGCCGATGAACACGAGATTGCGTTTACCGAGTACAAGCTTCGCCCGCTCGGCAAGCGTTGCGGAAACCGGTTCGATCACGTCGTTCATTGGACTTCTTATTCCCCATTCCCTTTCGGTATCGACAAAACGGGGTGTAGCGTCAAGTCGTCGCGCGCGTCCGCTCACGGTTCTTGAACTCGGCCGAAGCGGCGTTCATATAGGTCAGGCACCCGCCATGGCGCCGCGTGTTCCTTCGGAACGCGTGAACCGCATTGGCCGTTTGAACGCCTGCATGCGTATCCTTGCGTCCGCTTCATCGAAGGGTACATGCAGAGGAGATTGAAATGCCGACCCTATTCCGGTTCCTGTTCTTCTGCGCCGTTATCGCCGGAATAGTCTACGGCACGATGGTCTCCCTCGTCACCTTCGTCGAGCCGGTGGAGCGGGACGTGACCGTGAAAATACCGTCCGAGCGGGTGAACAAGCCCCAATGAGCGATCTCTCCGCAGCCCATGTCGAGGCCTTCCTCGAAATGATGAGCGCCGAGCGCGGCGCCGCGGTCAACACGCTGCAATCCTATGAGCGCGACCTGGAGGACGCCTCCTCGCATCTGCGCACGCTCGGAACCGGGCTGACAGGGGCAACACCGGACGATCTTCGCGCCTATCTCGCCCATCTTGCCGGCCAGGGCTTCAAGCCCTCGTCGCAGGCACGACGTCTCTCGGCGCTCCGGCAATTCTACAAGTTCCTCTACGCCGAAGGTATGCGCGGCGACGATCCGACCGGAATTCTCGACGCCCCTAAGAAGGGGCGCAGCCTGCCAAAGACGCTGAGCGTCGACGACGTCTCGCGGCTGATTGGGCAAGCCGAAATGGAAGCCGCGGCAGGCGGGCCCGATCGGCTTGCGCGGTTGCGCATGCATGCGCTGATCGAGCTGCTCTACGCCACCGGCATGCGTGTCAGCGAACTGGTCTCGCTGCCGGCAAGCGTGCTGGCGCAGAACGGCCGCTTCCTGGTCATCCGCGGCAAGGGCAACAAGGAGCGTCTCGTGCCGCTTTCGCAGGCCGCGATCCGGGCGATGCGGGCCTATGGCGAGGCGCTCGCCGAGGAGACGGCGAAGGGGGACGCGGGCGGCCGCGAAAGCCCCTGGCTCTTCCCCTCCTCCGGCAAGCAAGGCTTCCTGCCGCGCCAGGTCTTCGCGCGCGATCTGAAATCGCTTGCCGCCCGCGCCGGCATAAGGGTCGCGACGATCTCGCCGCATGTGCTGCGGCATGCCTTCGCCAGCCACCTGCTCGCCAATGGCGCGGATCTTCGCGCCGTGCAGGAACTGCTCGGACATTCGGACATTTCAACGACACAAATCTATACGCATGTGCTGGAAGAACGGCTGCACAACCTCGTGCAAAACCATCACCCCCTTGCCAAACAGGCGAAAAAACAGGATTAGGACCGCCGGGAAGCTGGTTTCGGCCCGCATATCCTTGTCGCAAAATGATCGGAAACGCATCTCATGCACAACTATCTCGATTTCGAAAAGCCCATCTCGGACCTCGAAGGCAAGATTCTCGAATTGAAGAAGCTCGCCGGCGAAGACGAGAGCGTGAACACTTCGGATGAGATCGAACGGCTGGAGACGCGCGTCCGCGACGCGATGGTCGAGATCTATTCCAAGCTGACGCCGTGGCAGAAGACCCAGGTCGCCCGCCACCCCCAGCGCCCGCACTTCCTGGATTATGCCGCCGAGCTCTTCACCGAGTTCACGCCGCTTGCCGGCGACCGCAACTTCGCCAACGACGACGCCATCCAGGCCGGCCTTGCGCGCTTTCGCGGCATGCCGGTGGCCGTTCTCGGCCAGGAGAAGGGCAACGACACGAAGTCGCGCATCAAGCACAATTTCGGCAGCCCCCGTCCTGAAGGCTATCGCAAGGCGATCCGCGTCATGGAAATGGCCGATCGCTTCAGCCTGCCGCTGATCACGCTGGTCGACACCGCAGGCGCCTATCCCGGCGTCGGCGCCGAGGAACGCGGCCAGGCGGAAGCCATCGCCCGCTCCACCGAGATGTGCCTCAACGTTCGCGTGCCGATCGTCACCGTCGTCATCGGCGAAGGCGGCTCCGGCGGCGCCATCGCGATCGCCACCGGCAACCGCGTCTACATGCTGGAGCATGCGATCTACAGCGTCATCTCACCGGAAGGTGCTGCCTCGATCCTCTGGCGCGATTCGACCCGCGCCAAGGAAGCCGCCAGCAACATGAAGATCACCTCCGAGGACCTGAAAGCGCTCGGCGTCATCGACGGCATCATTCCGGAACCGGTCGGCGGCGCACACCGCGACCCGAACGCGGTCATCAGCCGCACGGGAACCGTGATCGCCGACGCGCTGAAGGAGCTTTCCGGACGCAATGGCGACCAGTTGCGCACGGATCGCCGACAGAAGTATCTCAATATCGGCCGCAACCTCTAAGCTGGAGCGGGATGCAGGCGGAAATCCCACGCCCCACCCATCTCGTCCCGATGGTTCGCGATTGTTGGAGCGAATTTCGCAACCGCAAAGCGGAGTGTGGCCAAATCTTGGCCATATTCATGAGGTCATGAACAGCGCATCGGCAGGCGCCCCCTGCAGGGTTAAGAATTCGTGAAGTATAATCGCTTAGTGATTCTCTAAAGAGCCCACCCTCGCGGACTTGGGTTCTCCTGCATAATTCCTTAAATCGGCATCGATTTAAGGACAAAATTATGCAGCTATCTAAAGTGGTACAGCGTCCTTAGCGCGTCAAAAACGCGCGGCGCTGTAGTCGAGTTTGGGTTTAAATGGGCCTCCGCTGATGCGTTTCAGAAACCTTGTAGCCTCCGCCGCCATTGTCGCCGCGCTTGCCGGCTGCACCAATGAAACGCTGGACACGACGACATCGGTCGACCTCAAGTCCGTCAAGAACAAGACCGAGTACCAGGTCTCCGGACCGCTGCTCAAAAAGATGAGCGAACTCGGGATGCAGAAGCAGGCCCCGATCGCGCTGCGCATCTTCAAGGAAGAAGGCACGCTCGAGGTCTGGAAGGCCAACACGGCCAACCGCTTCCAACTGCTGAAGACCTATAAGATTTGCGCCTGGTCCGGCAAATTGGGGCCGAAGGTGAAGGAAGGCGACCGGCAGGCGCCGGAAGGCTTCTATCCGCTCTTCCCGCAGCAGATGAACCCCAATTCGAACTATTATCTGGCGATCAACACCGGCTATCCCAACGCCTTCGACAAGGCGAACGGCCGCCAGGGCACGCACCTGATGATCCATGGCGCCTGTTCGTCGTCGGGCTGCTACTCGATGACCGACGAACAGATGATCGAGATCTTCGCGCTCGCCCGGGACTCGTTCAAGGGCGGCCAGGAAAGCGTTCAACTCCAGGCCTTCCCCTTCCGCATGACGGCGGAAAACATGGCGCGCCATCGCAACAATCCGAACATCGAGTTCTGGAAGATGCTGAAGGTCGGTTACGACCAGTTCGAGATCACCAAGCGCCCGCCGGAAGTCAACGTCTGCGAGAAGAAGTACGTCTTCAACCAGCAAGCCTCCGGCCCGTTCAATCCGAGCGGCCAGTGCCCGGCCATGTCGACCCCGCCGGCGCTGCAGGTGGCGATGGCGAGCTTCGAGAAGACCTACCAGACCGACTACGACAAGGCCCTCAAGAAGTATGACGGCATGGTCTGGTATGAGCCGAGCGAAGCCGAGCGCAAGGCGATCGTCGCCAAGCAGCGCGTCGGCCGCGAGCTCGCCTACGCGCCGACCGGCAACTCCTTCGATGCCGGCAAGCTGATGAAGGCGAGCGATCTCGAAGAAGAAGCTCGCCGAACAGAAGGAAGCGGAAGAGACGAAGCAGGCCGTCGAGATCCAGAAGAAGGAACTCGAAAAGGCGACCGACGGCGGCAAGCACGTGCCCGTTCCGGCCGCCAACCCCATTCCGCAGCCGGTGATGCAGGCGGCCGTCGAGCAGCCCGTGAAAAAATCCTTCTGGAGCCTGTTCTCGAAGAGCGAACCGGAAGCGGAAGCGCCCGCTCCGGTGGTCCAGACCCCCGAACAGCAGGCGGCCGTCGCGCCGCAGGCGCAGGAGCCGGCAAAGACGGCCAAGCAGGCACGCGCGGCGGCGCCGGCGGCGACCGAGCAGCAGACGGCAGCCGTTGCCACGGCACCCGCCCCCGATGCGGCGGCGCAAACGCCCGTCCTCACCGAAGAGCCGCCGAAGAAGCGCCCCTTCTGGAAGATCTGGGGCAATTGATGCCGAACGAAACCAAGATCATCTACGACCTCAGGGGGCTTAAATGCCCCCTTCCCGTTTTGAAGACGCGCAAGCGCATGGCCGCGCTCGCCCCGGGCGCGCTTCTGGAGATCGAGACGACAGATCCTCTGGCGGTGATCGATATCCCGCACTTCTGCAAGGAAGACGGGCACAAGCTCGAAGAGGCGGCGCCCGCCGAAGGCGGCCACCGGTTCCTCATCCGCAAGGGCGCCTGAGACGCCGCATCCGTTCAGATCCGTTGGTTAGAACCGCATGCCGGGAACGGCGAGCGGATTGTCGGAGAGCGCCTGGGCGTCCGGCCGGTCGATGCGCGGCTTGCCGGTAAAGGCATCGAACAGGTCGCGCACGAAGTCTTCCGTCAGGCCCTTGGTGATCAGCACCATGCGCGTGCGCCGGTCGTTTGGGTCCGGCCAGGCGGCCAGGCGTTCCGGCGCGTGGAAGACGTTCTGCACGCCGTGCAGCACCAGCGGCCGGTCAGGCCGGTCGGCGACCGCCACGATCGCCTTCATTCTCAGCAGCTTCTCGCCATGCGCCGAGCGCAGCAGGTCGATGAACATGTCGAGCGCCATCGGCTCGATCGGCCGGTCATGCACGATGCTGAACGAACGGATGTCGCCGCCATGCCGGTTCACATCATGATGATGGTGGTGATGTTCGTGGTCGTGGTCGTGATTGTGATCGTGGTCATGATGGTGGTCACCGTGATCGTGGTGATGATGGTGGTGGCCGTCACCGTTGTGCGCCTCGTCCTGCAGCCAGCGGCCGACATCGGCAATCTTGGAGGACGGGTCATAGAGGCCACAGGCGAATAGCGCCGAGCGTCCCGCCTCATCGCTATCGCCGTCGATCAGTGGCGCACGCGGGTTGAGCGCCCGGACCCGGGCCGTCAGCGCGTCGCGCTCAGACGCATCGGCGAGACCGGTCTTGCTGATGACGATGCGGTCTGCGACTGCGACCTGTTTCAGGGCTTCCTCGTGATTGGCGATCGTCTGCAGGCCGTTGACGGCGTCAACGACAGTGACCACGCCGTCCAGGCGGAAACTCTGTGCGATGATGGGATTGCCGATCACCGACTGCAGCACCGGCGCCGGATCGGCAAGCCCGGTCGTTTCGATGACGACGCGCTTCAGCGGCTTGATCTTCCCGGTCTGCATGCGGTCCATGAGATCGGCGAGCGTGTCGACCAGTTCGCCGCGCACGGTGCAGCAGAGGCAGCCGTCGGAAAGCTCGATGACGCCGTCGCTGGAGGCTTCCACCAATAGGTGGTCAATCGAGACGTCGCCGAACTCGTTGATGATGACGGCCGTGTCCGAGAGATCGGGATCTTTCAGCAGCCGGTTGAGCAACGTCGTCTTGCCCGCACCGAGAAAGCCGGTGAGGATCGAGACCGGCACCGCCGGCAAAGGACTAACCATCATGAACTCCGATCAGAAGGTCGGCCGCGGCACGGGGATCGGCACATTGGCGACGTCGCCCTGGCCGACCGGATCGCCGGCAACCTTCGGTGCCTTTTCGCCGCTGCCGGCGATAAGGCCGGCGAAGGCGAGCTTCAGCGGCCGGTTGATTTCGTGGATATAGGGCGAGAGCAGCTTCTGGCGGCCGGCCTCGTCGCGGCCTTCGCTGCGGACCTTGGCCGCTGCCTTCGAGCAGATCTGCTTGCTGACATCGGCCACCGTGTCGCGCGTCTCGCCATAGGGCGCGATCTGCACCAGCGATGGCTTGCCGTTGCCGCTCGTCGTCAGCGCCATCTGCATGAGCCGCGCGGATTCGTCGGCGCGCGCGCCGAGGCTGCTCTCGCCGAGCACGACCGAAACGACGCTGCGCCCGTCGCGGGTGGCAGACGAAACCTGGTTGAAGCCGGACGCGCAGATGAAGCCGGTCTTCATGCCATCAGCACCTTCGAAGCGGCCGATCAGCATGTTGTAGTTCGGATAATCCTTCTTGCCGGTGGTGAAACCTTCCAGCGAGAAATAGGAGGCGTATTGCGGGAACTCGCGCTTGAGCGTGATCGCCAGCACGGCAAGGTCACGCGCCGTCGTGTACTGGCCGGGGCCGGGCAAACCGTTGGCGTTGATGAAGTTCGAAGAGGTCATGCCGATGCGGCGCGCTTCGGCATTCATCCGCTCGATGAAGGCGGGTTCCGAACCGCCGACCGTCTCGGCGATTGCCACGGCGATGTCGTTTGCGGATTTGACCAGCATCATCTTCAGCGCGCTGTCGAGCGTCATCGCCTGGCCGGGCTTGTAGAACATCTTGCTCGGCGGCTCGGACGCCGCGTTCTTGGTCATGACAACAGGACTTTCGAGCGTAAGCTGTCCCGACTTGATCGCGCGGAAGGTCGTATAGGCCGTCATCAGCTTGGTCAGCGACGCCGGATACCATTTCTGGAAGATGTCCTGGTGCTCGTAGACCTTCAGCGAATTGACGTCGACGACGAGCCTCGGATTGGCCGCAGCCGGCAGCGCCGCAAGAAGCGTCGCGCAGGTCGCCACCGTCACTCCCAGCGCCTTCATCTTGCCACGCATGAAAAATCCTGCTGTCACCACGATAGAACCTCGAAATTCCGCTGTTGCCTCGTCTCGTCCGGCTATTTAGCCTATATGGCGAGGAGATGGCAAAGCCCATTCACGGGCACCCCTGCCAATCCACCGCAGATACATAGTGATCGAACAGACCGACAGGACGAACCGATGCCGATACTCAACCGTGCCGCCGAGCTCCAGAACGAAGTCACCGAATGGCGGCGCCACCTGCACAGGAACCCGGAGCTCCTGTTTGCGGTCGAAAATACGGCATCCTTCGTCGAAATGAAACTGAGGGAATTCGGCGTTGACGAAGTCGTGACGGGGCTCGGCCGCACCGGTGTCGTCGGTCTTATCCGCGGCAGTCTCGGCGCGGGCCGCACCATCGGGCTTCGCGCCGACATGGATGCGCTGCCGATCACCGAGACGAGCGGCAAGGCCTGGGCATCGCAGACTTCAGGCAAGATGCATGCCTGCGGCCACGACGGCCATACGGCCATGCTTCTCGGAGCGGCCAAGTATCTCGCCGAGACCCGCAACTTCGCCGGCAATGTCGCCGTCATCTTCCAGCCCGCCGAAGAAGGCGGCGGCGGCGGCAACGAGATGGTCAAGGACGGCATGATGGAGCGCTTCGCGATCGAGGAAGTCTACGGCATGCACAACATGCCGGGCATGCCGATCGGTCATTTCGGCAGCCGTGTCGGGCCGATCATGGCTTCGACCGACGAGTTCACCATCACCATCAAGGGCCGCGGCGGCCACGCCGCCCAGCCGCACAAGACGATCGACCCGATCGTGGTCGGCACGCAGATCGTCACGGCGCTGCAGACGATCGCATCGCGCACCGTCGATCCCCTCGCCTCGGTCGTCGTCTCGGTCACGAAGTTCAATGCCGGCTTTGCCCACAACGTCATCCCGGAAGAGGCCGTGCTCGGCGGCACGGTACGCACGCTCGTGCCCGAGGTGCGCGACATCGGCGAGAGCCGCATCCGCACGATCGCCGAGGGTGTCGCCGGCCTCTACGGCGCGACCGTCGCCGTACAGTACAACCGCAACTATCCGGTGACCGTGAACCATGCGGAAGAGACCGGCTACGCCTTGAAGGCCGCGGCCGAGATCGCCGGCGAAGGCAACGTGAAGCCTTCGCTCGACCCGATGATGGGTGGCGAGGATTTCTCCTACATGCTGCTCGCCCGCCCCGGCGCCTTCGTCTTCATGGGCAACGGCGAGACCGCCGGGCTGCATCACCCCGCCTACGACTTCAATGACGAGGCGATCCCGCACGGCATCTCCTACTGGGTGAAGCTCGCGGAAACGCGACTTGCCGCCTGAGGCACGGGCGGGAGGCACCATGCATCAGATCGATAAGATTGACCGTAGAATTCTGAACATCCTCCAGGCCGATGGCCGCATCACCAACCTGGAACTTGCCGATCGCATCGGCCTGTCGCCGACGGCAACCAGCGAACGCCTGCGCCGGCTCTTGAAGGAGGGTTACGTCTCGGGCTTCGGCGCAAGGCTCGACCCGCAAAAGCTTGGCTTCGGGCTCCTCGTCTTCATCGAGGTCATGCTCGACAAGACGACGCCCGATGTCTTCGACCAGTTCGCCGCCGCCATCAAACAGGCGCCGGCCGTGCTCGAATGTCACATGGTAGCGGGCGGCTTCGATTATCTGGTGAAGACGAGATTCGAGGATATGGCCGCCTATCGCAACTTTCTCGGCCAGGTGCTCTGGACGCTGCCGGGCGTCAAGGAAACGCGCACTTATGCGGTGATGGAAGAGATCAAGAACGACGGGCCGCTGCCGCTGGTGTGAGTTAGGGCGCTGCGATGGCGGCGGGTCGCCTGCTTCGGAGGTTATCCCCTCTGCTCGGCAGGACAGAGGGGGTATGCCGCCCCACCATCGTCCCGAATGGCGCGGCACGCCTAGGAGATTTACCGCGCCATCGCCTTATCACGCCGCCAGCGACGCCATGTCGATCACGAAGCGATAGCGCACGTCGCTCTTGATGACCCGCTCATAGGCTTCGTTGATCTCCTGGATCCGGATCGTTTCGATTTCCGAGACGATGCCATGCTCGCCGCAGAAGTCGAGCATCTCCTGGGTTTCCTTGATCGAACCGATCATCGAACCGGAAATGCTGCGGCGCGCCGGCACCAGCGAGAAGGCATGCACCGGCACCGCATTTTCCGGAATGCCGACCAGCACGAAATCGCCGTCGACCTTCAGGAGATTGACATAGGCGTTCCAGTCGATCTCGGCAGCGACGGTGCAGATGATCAGGTCGAAGGTGCCTTGCAGCGCCTTGAAGGTCTCGGGGTCGTTGGTGGCGTAGTAGTGATCCGCCCCGAGCTTCAGCCCGTCTTCCTTCTTGGAAAGGGTCTGGCTGAGAACGGTCACATCCGCGCCCATCGCGTGCGCCAGCTTGACGCCCATGTGGCCGAGGCCGCCCATTCCGACGATGGCGACCTTCTTGCCCGGGCCGGCCTTCCAGTGACGCAGCGGCGAGTAAAGCGTGATGCCGGCGCAGAGCAAGGGTGCTGCGGCATCGAGCGGCAAGTTCTCAGGGATCGACAGCACATAGCCTTCCTTGACGACGATGCTGTCGGAATAGCCGCCCTGGGTCGGCGTCTTGCCGTCGGCTTCGACACCGTTATAGGTGACGATCAAACCCGGCATGTAATGCTCCAGATCCACGTCGCGCGTGGCGCAGGTGGTGCAGGAATCGACGAAGCAGCCGACACCGGCGCGGTCGCCGACCCTGAACTTGGTGACCTTGGAACCGACCGCCGTCACGATGCCGACGATCTCGTGGCCCGGGACCATCGGGAATACCGAATTGCCCCATTCGTTGCGGGCCTGGTGGATGTCGGAATGGCAGACGCCGCAATATTTGATCTCGATCACCACGTCGTCGTCGCGCGGTTCGCGGCGCTCGAAGGTGAAGGGCGTAAGCGGCTTCGACGCATCCGTCGCCGCATATCCTCTTGCAATGGCCATCAGTCTGTCCTTCATTTTGGGAAAGGGTGCAGGTCCGGAGGGAGCCCGGCCTGACGCACCGCTGAATATGGGCGCGCTGACGGCAAGGGCGTTAGAGCGATCCTGCAAAGTTTTTGCACGATCCTCCGAGTTTTCGATAAGGCTGCTGGAGATGTCGCACGGCAGCCTTATCTGAGCAGCATCTCAGACAATGCTAAGCATCTGGAAAGGCCATAGATTATGACAGTCACGCGACAGACCACCCGCCACCAGATGATCGATGTCATTGCCCGGTTCGCCGAGCGAGACGGCGACCACATGACCGAGATTTCCGGACTGACCCTTCATCGCCATGGCGGCGACGCTCCGGTCAATTGCTCCGCCTATCGGCCAAGCCTGGCGATCATCGTGCAAGGCGCGAAGCGCGTGGTGCTTGGTGAAGAGACATTGATCTACGGTGCCTCGGACTATCTGTTGACCTCGATCGATCTGCCCGTTCTCTCCCAGGTCTGCCAGGCTTCGGCGGAGGAACCTTATCTCAGCATGGCCTTCGCGCTCGATCCCGGCAGGATCCAGGCGCTGCTCGCCTCCTTGCCGCAACTGCCGCAGCCCGCCGCCTCGGCCCGCGGCATGACGGTGAGCAAGATCATCGCCGATCTCGAAGATGCGGCCCTCCGACTGTTGCGCCTGCTTGAGCGACCGGAAGACAGACCGGCGCTGCTGCCGCTGATCGAGCAGGAAATCCTCTATCGCCTCTTGACCGGTCCGCACGGCCACCGCCTGCGGCAGATGGCGACGACCGACAGCCAGCCGCATCAGGTGGGTCGCGCCGTCGCCTGGCTCAAGGAGCATTATTCGCGCCCGCTCAGGATCGACGACCTCGCCAACCGCGTGTCGATGAGCGTCTCGTCGCTGCACCATCATTTCAAGGCGATTACGGCCATGAGCCCGCTGCAATACCAGAAGCAGCTCCGGCTGCAGGAAGCGCGGCGGCTGATGCTGGAGGAGAGCCTCGACGCGGGCGATGCCGGCCATCAGGTCGGCTATGAAAGCCAGTCCCAGTTCAGTCGCGAATATGCCCGCCATTTCGGCGAACCGCCGATGCGCGACATCGGCCGCGTGCGCCGTTCGCTGCTCGAACGCCTGGGCGGCGAAGCGGAAATGCTGAGCGAAGGCTAAGGTTTTTGGATATCCCCGGGGTATCGGGCGTCTCCGGTACCCCCTGGCGTATCAGCTTCGTTCGATATCCCGGGGTATCAGGTCCGCCCGATACCCCCCCAGGTATCAGCTCCGCTCGATATCCCGCCGGAGCACGATCGAGGTCGTCAGATCCTCGACATTGTCCATCGTCGCCACTTCGTTGCGCAACTCGTTGAGGGCGTTGATCGACCCGACCTCCACCTCGACGACGAGATCGAGCTGGCCGCTGACGGAGGAGACCTTGCGGACGGCGGAAAAGCCGGCCAGCCGGTCGAGCACGCCGATCGACGGCGTGCGCTCCAAGGTCACCAGCAGGAAGGCCTGGATCGTGCCCTCCTCCAATTGCCCGATATCGGCGCGATAGCCGCGGATGACGCCGGCCTTTTCGAGCCGGCTGACCCGCTCGGTCGTCGCACTTCGGGAGAGACCGATCCGGCCGGCCAGCGACTTCATCGGGATGCGCGCCTCCTGCGACAGAATGCTGAGGATCGTGCGGTCGATCGCGTCTATGTCCTGCATGTCTGCTCCTCCGGGACCCGCCGACAAGATGACGGTTATTATAAACATAGTGCCGGTGCAACCGGCACATTGCCGGATGCATCGCTGGGCCGCTCGTGTAAATCTCGCCAACAGATGAGGTCCCCATGAACGATATGCTGAAGACGACGCCTGACTTTTCGACCGAAGCCGCAGCGGCGCTGCTGAAGGAGCACTATGGCCTGACCGGCGCGCTGTCGTTGCTTGCCAGCGAACGCGACCAGAACTTCAAGGTCGAGGCCGAAGGTGACGGCACCTATATCCTGAAAATCATCAACGGTGCCGAACCCGAAGTCGAAAGCGACTTCCAGACGGCGCTGCTGAAGCACGTCGGCGCGCACGCCACCGATCTGCCGGTGCCGCATATCCGCCCGACCTTGTCGGGCTCGAACCTCGCTTCGACCATGAGCGCGCGTGGTGTCACACATCGCGTGCGGCTGGTGAGCTGGGTCGAAGGCCTGCCGCTCGCCGAAACCGGCCGCAGCGACGCGGCGCTGCAATCGCTCGGGCAGATGCTCGGTCGCTTCGATGCTTCGCTCAAGGGCTTCATGCATCCGGGCGCGCTGCGCGATCTCGATTGGGATATCCGCCATGCCGGCCGCTCGGCGGATCGGCGGCATCACGTCACCGTCGCCGAGGACCGCGCCTTGCTCGAGCGCTTCCTTGCCCGCCTCGAAAAATCCGTCGCACCGCGGCTCGCCACCCTTCGCGCCGCCGTCATCCACAATGACGCCAACGACTGGAACGTGCTCGTCGACAAGGCCGACCATGACACCATCTCCGGCCTGATCGATTTCGGTGATGCGCTGCACGCGCCCGTCATCGCCGAAGTGGCGATCGCTGCCGCCTATGCCGGGCTCGACCATCCCGATCCGATCGGCGCTGCCGCCGCGATCGCCCGTGGCTTCCATGCGGAATATCCACTGATGGAAGAAGAGATCGACCTGCTGTTCGATCTCATCGCCATGCGCCTCGTGACCTCCGTGACCATCTCGGCCTCGCGCCGGACCCACACCGACGACAATCCCTACCTCGCGATCAGCGAACGGCCGGCCTGGACGCTGCTGCGCAAACTCGACCGGATGAACCCGCGCTTCGCCACCGCTATCCTGCGCAAGGCCTGCGGCTTCGAGGCCGTCCCCGGTGCGCGTGCAGTCGCGTCCTGGATCCGCGAGAACCGCAAGACACTGAAGCCGCTGCTCGAACGGCCGGCTGCGACTTATCCCGCAGCCCTGGTTCCCTATGGCGACCCGACGCATCCGATGACGGTGAAATCATCCGGCGAACAGCCGGATGAGGCCCAGGCGATCTGGGAGGATTATTGCCGCGCGCATGGCGTCGAGCTCGGCATCGGCCCCTTCGGCGAAGAGCGCACCGTCTATGCGGGCGAGATGTTCGTCTCGCGCTTCATCGACCACACCCGCCGCACCCGCCATCTCGGCCTCGACCTGTTCATGGCCGCCGGCACCAAGCTCTACACCCCGCTTGCTGCAACGGTCGTCAGCGTCGAGATCGAGAAAGACCCGCTCGGCTATGGCTGCCTGATCGCGCTGCGCCACGAGCCGGAGGGCTGCCCGCCCTTCGTCACGCTCTGGGGCCACATGGCGCATGAGGCCACGGGACGCATCAAGGCCGGCGACAGGCTGGAGGCCGGCGCACTCGTCGGCGAAATGGGAGCACCGAAGGAAAACGGCGGCTGGGCGCCGCATCTGCACCTGCAGCTTTCGGTCGACACCAGCCTGACCGCGACCGAAATCCTCGGCGTCGGCGAGCCGCAGTTTCTCGACGTCTGGGCCGAGCTGTTCCCGGATGCGCGTACCTTTGCCGGCATCGCCGAAGAATTCTACGAGAAGAAAGGCCGCTCGCACGAGGAGATCGTCAAGCGGCGCAAGGAACTGCTGCTGCCGAACCTCTCGATCTCCTACGACAAGCCGATCAAGTTCGTGCGCGGCGAAGGCGTCTGGCTGATCGACGACAGCGGCCGCGCCTATCTCGATTGCTTCAACAATGTCTGCCACATCGGCCACGCCCATCCGGCGGTGGTCGAGGCGATGGCGAAGCAGGCAGCCATCCTCAACACCAACACCCGCTACCTGCACGACAACATCGTCGCCTATGCCGAACGGCTGACGGCAACGCTGCCGAAGGAATTGACCGTCGCCGGCTTCGTCAACAGCGGGTCGGAAGCCAATAGCCTGGCGCTACGGCTGATGCGCGCCCATACCGGCCGCGAGAATGCGATCACGCTCGACTGGTCCTATCACGGCACGACCCAGGAACTGATCGACATCAGCCCCTACAAGTTCCGCCGCAAGGGCGGCAAGGGACAGAAGCCGCACATCCATGTGGCAACCATTCCGGACAGCTATCATGCACCGGCGGACTGGCCGGTCGAGGAACACGGCAAGCGCTTCGCCGAAAGCGTTGCCGAACTGATCGCGGCGATGAAGGCCAAGGGTGAGGGCCCTGGCTTCTTCATCGCGGAATCGATCCCGAGTGTCGCCGGCCAGGTTTTCCTGCCGGAAGGTTACCTGAAGGAAGTCTATCGGCTGGTGCGCGAGGCAGGCGGCGTCTGCATCGCCGACGAAGTGCAGGTCGGCTTCGGCCGCGTCGGCAGCCATTGGTGGGCCTTCGAGACGCAAGGGGTCGTGCCCGACATCGTCACCATGGGCAAGCCGATCGGCGACGGCCATCCGCTGGCAGCCGTCGTCACGACCCGGGAAGTGACCGACAGTTTCAACAACGGCATGGAGTATTTCAACACCTTCGGCGGCAACCCGGTCTCCTGCGCCGTCGGTCTTGCCGTGCTCGACGTGATCGAGGGACAGGATCTGCGCGGCAACGCGCTGACGATCGGGAACTATCTGATGGATGCCTTCCGCGCCATGCAGGCCCGCTACGACGTGATCGGCGACGTGCGCGGCATGGGTCTGTTCCTCGGCATCGAACTCGTCGCCGATCGCAAGACGAAGGCGCCGGCGACCGAGTTCGCCCGGGCCGTCTCCAACGGTGCGCGCCGCCGCGGCGTGCTGATGGGCACGGAAGGCCCGCATGACAACATTCTGAAAATGCGCCCACCGATGATCTTCTTCGAGACGCGATGCCGATCATCTGATCGCGGTGCTTGAAGAGACCTTCGCGGACGTATCGAAAACGCTCGGCTAGGGCCGGGCCAACAGCAGCACAACAAAACAGATTGGCCGGGATGTGGACGCATCCCGGCAGCGAAGGCGCATGCCTTAAAACATGAAAAAGAGGAGAACAGGACAATGAAACTTGGAGTGAAACTTGGAGTTCTGGCACTGGCGAGCGCGGCGTTCCTCGCCGGCACCGCCGCCAACGCCGGCATGCTCGACGTCATCAAGGAACGCGGCGAGCTTCGCTGCGGCGTCAGCCAGGGCGTGCTCGGCTTTTCCGCGCCCAACGACAAGGGCGAATGGGGCGGCTTCGACATCGACTTCTGCCGCGCGGTAGCCGCCGCAGCGCTCGGCAATGCCGACAAGGTGAAATACGTGCCGCTATCGACCAAGGAGCGCTTCACCGCGCTGCAATCGGGCGAGGCCGACCTTCTGTCGCGCCAGACCACCTGGACGCTGTCGCGCGACACCGACCTCGGCATGAGCTTCGTCGGCGTCAACTACTATGACGGCCAGGCCTTCATGGTGCGCAACGACCTTGGCGTGAAGAGCGTCAAGGAACTTTCGGGCGCCTCCGTCTGCACCGAGACCGACACGACGACCGAGCAGAACATGGCCGACTACTTCGGCGCCAACAATATCCAGTACCAGGTGGTCGCCTTCGAAAAGGCCGACCAGACGATCCAGGCCTTCAATACCGCCCGTTGCGACGTCTATTCGACCGACGCTTCGGCGCTCTACGCCCAGCGCCTGACGCTGAACGACCCCGACCGCTTCGTTGTACTGCCGGAGGTGATCTCCAAGGAACCGCTCGGCCCGGCCGTCCGCCAGGGCGACGACCAGTGGTTCAAGGTCGTGCGCTGGACGCTGTTCGCGCTGGTCGAAGCCGAAGAACTCGGCATCACCAAGGACAATGCCGCCAAGCTGCTCGAAAGCGGGACGACCACCCAGAAGCGCTTCCTCGGCATCGAGAACGAGGCCGGCAAGTCGCTCGGCCTCGACCCGAAGTGGGCCTACCAGGTGGTATCCGCCGTCGGAAACTATGGCGAAATCTTCGAGCGTCACCTCGGCAAGGACAGCCCGCTCAAGATCGAGCGCGGCCTCAACAAACTCTGGAGCCAGGGCGGCCTGATGTACGCCCCGCCGGCACGCTGATCCCATAGCAATTCCGGAGGGGGTCTCCGTTCGGAATTGCTCGATTGGGAAAAGCGCCAACGAGACGCCGCGGCCCTCCCCGCGGCGTTTTCGTTTTGGGTCACCCTGGAAGCAAGCACGTGCTTCGCACGACTGCCCGATGATCGGAACAACTGGCCCAATTGGTTCCCGCATCAATTACACAAAGACAAACGCCGCGACGGATTTCCATCGCGGCGTTTTGCGGTTCAGCATTAAAGCGGCCGATCACCGGCCGCCGTGTGTTTAGAGCTTGACGATCGTTTTCCGCGCAAGCAGGCCCTGCGGTGCGAAGAGAAGCACGCCGATGACGAGCAGAATGGTGAAGGCGTCGCGGTAGCTGAGCAGCCCTTCCGGCAGGTAGGCCTGCAGGAACACCTCGATGAAGCCGAGCAGAAAGCCGCCGGCAACGGCACCCGAGAGGCTGCCGAGCCCGCCGATGATCGCGGCGATGAAGGCTTTCAGCACCGGCAGGAAACCCATCAGCGGATCGACGCTGCCACGCTGCGCCACCCAAAGGATGCCGGCGACGCCGGCGAGCAGGCCAGAGATCGCAAAGGCGGTGGCGACGACCGCATTGGCGCGGATGCCCATCAGCCGCACGATGGCGAAATCTTCGGAAGCCGCGCGCATGGCGCGGCCGAGCACGGTCGTGCGCAGGAAGAGGTTGAGGCCGGCAAGCATAATGATGGTGACGAGGATCGAGGTGCCCTGGATGAGGCCGAGATGCAGGCCGCCGATCTCGATCGTGCCGGAAAAGCTCTCGGGCATCGGCACCGGCTTCGGCCGGGCGGAAATGAAGTTCTGGAAGAGAACGCGCAGGATGGCGCTGACGGCAAAGCTCGTCAGAAGCAGCGTCGTGCCGCTGGCGCCGCGCACCGGCCGAAAGGCGATGCGCTCCATCAGCATGGCCAGCACGATCGCGATCATCAGCGCCACGCAGACGGCGAGCGGAAACGGCAGGCCCAGCAATAGCGCAAAACAGAGCCCGTAGCCGGCAGCCGTCATCAGCTCGCCATGGGCGAAGTTGATGAGCCCCATGATCGAGAAGACGACTGCGAGCCCGAGGGCGAGAAGCGCATAGGTGCCGCCGAGGCTGAGCGCATTGACGAGCTGCTGCAGGAACATGTCCATGGTTTTGACCCTCCACGCACTCGGCTCAGGCGCCGAGATAGGCGCCCTGGATTTCTGTTGAATTGCGGAGTTCGGCGGCCGTACCCGACAGCACGATCCGGCCATTGGCCATGACATAGCCCCTATCGGCGATCTCGAGCGACAGCGAGACGTTCTGCTCGACGAGCAGGATCGTCAGGCCCTTTTGCCTCAGCCCTGCGATCAGATCGAAGATGAGGTCGACCACCTGCGGCGCAAGACCGAGTGAGGGTTCGTCGAGCAAAAGCAGATCCGGCGACGACATCATCGAGCGGGCGATCGCCAGCATCTGCTGTTCGCCGCCGGAGAGCGAACCGGCTTTCTGGGCGAGCCGTTCTTTCAGGATCGGGAAGCGCGACAGCATGTCTTCCCGCACCTCCGATATCGCGCCGCGCGCCTTGTGCATGGCGCCGCCGAGCAGCAGATGTTCGTCGACCGTCAGGCTCGGAAAGACCCGCCGCCCCTCCGGCGTTAGCGTCATGCCGAGTCGGACGATCTGTTCCGGCGCGAGATTGGAAATATCCCGGCCGTTGAACGACACGCGTCCGGCCTTCTTCGCAGCCAAACCGACGAGCGCGTTTAGGGTCGAGCTCTTGCCGGCGCCATTGGCGCCGAGCAGCGTGACGATCTGCCCCTTGCCGACGCTGAGGTCGACGCCCTTCAGCGCCTCGACGGCGCCATAGGCGACCTTGAGACCGCTCACTTCCAGAAGCGGCTTCGGGACGGGAATTTCACTCATCATCATCGGGGCAAAGTCCTTGCCATGAATTGCGAGGCGACGCAGGCAGCGGGAGCGATCCCCGGCAAAACGGGGATCGCCGGATGAAAGCGGATCAGGGAGCCGGAATGTCGGCAGCGGCCGGGACGCCCTGGCTGATCAGTTCGCGGTTGCCGCCTTCGATACGCACCAGCGAGACCGAGCGCAGCGGCATGCCCTGCGTGCCGGCATAGCTGATCGGGCCGGTCACGCCCTGGACGTTTTCGAGCGAGGCGATCGCGTTGCGGATGGCAACCGGATCAGTGCTGTTGGCTTCCGTCACCGCCGCATCGATCACCTTGCCGAGGTCATAGCCGTTGGCGATGTAGACGGTGTCCGGCACCTGGCCGAACTTCTCCTTGTACTTCACGTTGAAGTCGGCGAGCGGGCTGCCTTCGCTGGCAAAGCCGGCGGTGGTGAAGACGACGCCGTCGACGGTCGCGCCAAGGCCGAAGGTGGTCGGCGAGTCGATGCCGTCGCTGCCGAGAATCGGGATCGTCACACCGGCGCCGCGCAACTGGCGGATGAAGGCCGGGAAATCAGGCTCATAGGCCGCCGTCATGATGACGTCGGGCGCCGGATTCATCGCCTTGATCTTGGTGACCTCGGCGCCGAAATCCTGCTGGCCCATGCTGAAAGTGCCCTCGCCCAAGAGCTCGCCGCCCTTGGCAGTGAAGGCCGCGGCGAAATACTCAGGCAGCTTCAGCGTATAGGCGCTGTCCGGCGATTTCAGGATATAGGCCTTCTTGTAGCCCTTCTCGGTGGCGTAGGTCGCGAGCACCGAGGCCTGGACGTTGTCGGCCGGATAGTTGCCGAACATGTAGTCGCCGACGGCAAGCGGCATGGTCGGTGTCGTCGCGCAGAAGGAGAAGGCCGGGATTTGAGCGGCCTGGGTCACCTGGCCGGCGGCAATCGACGGATCGGCGTCGCAGGGCGTGATCATGATCTTGACGCCCTGGTCGACCAGTTCCTGCGCCACCAGCGCCGTCTGTGCCGCATCCGAACGCGTGTCCTTGGCGACGAGCTTGATCGGGAACTTGCCGGCCGCGCCGCCAGCGGCGTTGATCTCCTCGACGGCCATTTCCAGGCCCTTCAGAGAAGGCTGGTCATAGGGCGCGAGGCCGCCGGTCTGCGCGGTCGCAAGGCCGATGACCAGGTCTTCCGCAAGGGCCGGCAGCGGCGACAGCACGAAACCGCCGAGCATGGTGGTGAGGCACAGGGCCTGAACGTTCTTTTTCATTTGAAAAGTTCCCTCTCTTGATTATGCAGGATTGCGCAGACCCGGCGCACTGGACGGGAGCCCGGAGACTTCCCCCTGCTCGCTTCGCGCCTGCGCCGATGAGCGGCGGCGACCGATATAGGCCTCGATGACTTCAGGATTGGCCTGGATCTCCGCCGGCGTGCCGATGGCGATCTGCTGGCCTTTGTTGAGCACCACGACAACGTCGCAGAGCCGCATGATCAGCTTCAGGTCGTGCTCGACGACGAGCAGCCCGAGGCGATACTTCGTGCGGATGCGGTCGAGCACATGCATCAGCTCGTCGGTCTCGGCCGGGTTCATGCCCGCGGCCGGCTCGTCGAGCAGCAGGTAGCGGGGTTTCAGCGCCAGCGCGCGGGCGATCTCGAGCCGACGCTGGGCGCCATAGGAAAGCGTGCCGGCCAGCCTGTCGGCAAAGTCCTCGAGCCCGACCTCTGCCAGTACCATCAGGGCGCGCGCCGCCGGATCCTCACCCGACGTCAGGGCACTTGCCGCGACGGTGACGTTTTCGAGCACGGTCAGGTTCTTGAACAGGCGGATGTTCTGGAAGGTGCGCGCAAGACCCGCGACCGGAACGGCATGGACCGCGAGCGAGGCGACATCCTGCCCATCGATCAAGACGCGGCCTGTCGATGGCGGAACGACGCCGGAAACGCTGTTGATCAAGGTCGACTTGCCGGCACCGTTCGGGCCGATGAGGCCGGTGACGAGGCCGGGCCTGATCTCGAAATTGGCGTTCTCCAACGCCACCAGCCCGGCAAACCTCTTGCCAAGGTTTTCAACTTGAAGCACACCCTGACCGGCTGAAGGGGTAGCCGCTGCCGGCGCAGAGCTGGCGGCGCTTTTTGAAGCGAAGCGCTTGAACCAGCCGAAACGCTCGTCGAGCTCGCGCACGCCGAAGAGGCCGTCCTGCAGGCGATACATCACCACGAGGATCGCGACGCCGATGCCGATGTCGGTAAGGCCGAACACCGTCGGCAGCTTCAGAAGGCCGAGATCGACGCCGCCTTCGAGCTTCCGCAACAGCTCGACGATCAGCATGATCACCGCGGCGCCGCCGACGGCGCCCGAGACCGTGGTGATGCCGCCAAGGATCAGCATCGCCAGCAGCATGAAGGTCAGGTTGAAATAGAAGTCCTTGGGCGAGAAGGCGCCGAGGAAATGCGCAAGCAGTGCGCCGGCGGCGCCGGCAAGCAGGGCACCCAGAACCCAGGCGAAGAACCGGTGCAGCTTGACGTTGACGCCGACGGCGGTCGAGGCGATCTCGTCCTCGCGCGAGGCCCGGAGCTTCAGGCCAGCACTTGAATCCCGGTAGAGGCGCGCGACCGCGATGGCGGCGATGGCAAAGGGCAGCGCCACCCAGAGATTGACGGCGCGCGGGATACCGAAAAAGGTCTGGCTGCCGCGGGTGAAGTCGGTCGAGGCGACGAGCACGACATGCACGATGACGAGGAAGCCGAGGGTGGCGATCGAGGCCGATGAGCCGCCAAGGCGCGCAACCGGAATACCGATCAGCACCGCGACCAAGGCGACCACGACAAGCGCAAGCACAAGCGCCGGCAGGAAGGGCATGCCGATGCCCGCCAGCCATTCCGGCAGATGCGGCAGCGCCGTCTTCTGGATGATCGGGTTGAGCGTCAACAGGCCCGACGCATAGGCGCCGATCGCCATGAAGCCGACGTGGCCGAAGGAAACGATGCCGGAATTGCCGGCATAGATGCCGATGCCGAGCACGGCGATGACGTTGATCATGTAGAGCGTCACCAGGCGCTCGCCGCTGCCCGGAAAGAACAGCGAGGCGACCACGGCGGCGGCCAGAAGCGGCAGCGACGTTACAAGGATACCAAAGACGGTTTCTCGCCTGACGCGCACCATCCGCATTCCCCCAAATTTTCGGCCCGCCTCATGTTTTTGGCTCGGGCCCGTTCCCGAAATGAACGTTATCGCAGATCGACCAAATGTCAATCTTGTTTCAAAAAACATTATCTGCTAGCAATTCTGTAACAAAAAGTAGAAATTGGGGTTCACGCCATCATTTTTGGGAGGCAGAAATCGTGGCAATCCGGGACCGACTGACAGACGGCGCGATCACCTTCACGCGCTCGGAACTGAAGATCGTGAGGCAGTTGCTGTCGAACTATCCGGCAGCAGGCCTGAACACGGTCGCGCATCTCGCTGCGACCGCTGGCGTCAGCAATCCGACCGTTGTGCGCTTTGCCAACAAGCTCGGCTTCGAGGGTTATCCGGAGTTCCAGAAGGCGCTTCTCAGCGAAGTGCAGGAGCGCATGAGCTCGCCGCTCTCGATGCTCGACGAGCGGCGCCCGTCGCTGGAGCAGGAGAATTTCTACCAGTATTTCCTGCGCGCGAGCATCCATGCGCTGGAATCCTCGATGCAGATGCTGCCCTCGGAAGATTTCGAGGCCGCGGTCGATGCCGCAGCCGACATGAGCGCCCGCATCCATTGCCTCGGCGGCCGTTTCAGCGGCTTTCTTGCCGGCCTCCTCTGGTCGCACATGAAGCAGCTGCGCGGCGATACGCGCTGGATCAACGGCAGCCAGGCCGATCAGGTCGACCAGCTCGTCGATCTCGGCAAGCGCGACGTGCTCTTCGTCTACGACTACCGCCGGTACCAGAACGACACGATCCGCTTCGCACGCCAGGCGGCGGCGCAAGGCGCGCGCATCGTGCTCTTCACCGACCGCTGGGTCTCGCCGATCGCCGATTTCGCCACCGTGACGCTGATGGCGCCGGTCGACACGGTCTCGCCCTACGACACCATGGTGCCGGCGATCGCCCAGACCGAGGCGCTGATCGCGGCGCTGACCGCCCGCCTTGCCACCCAGTCGCGCGGTCGCATCGAGCGCATGGAGGAGCTGCGCCGCGGCTACGCGATCACCGAGGACGCCTTCAATCCGCAGGTCGAGGACGACCGCTGAGCCTTTCCGCCGTCATGGCGAACCAGACAAACCGAGGAGAATTCGAATGAGTGCAGTCACTGTAAAGGTTGGGGACGATCTCTTGAGGCGCGACAGCGCCTATGAGGCTGGGCGCACCTCGCTGCTGTTCGTCGACATGCAACGCATCTGGTGCGAGCCGAACCTCGACCCGACCCATCCGCAAGATGCCGACAGCTATTACCACAAGCGCCTGCGCCAGACCGTCATCCCCAACCAGGTGCGTATTCTGGAGGCGGCGCGAAAGGCCGGCTGCGAAGTGCTGCACACGATCATCGAAAGCCTGACGCTCGACGGCCGCGACCGCTCGCTCGACCACAAGCTCTCCGACATGCATGTGCCGAAGGGCGCGCCCGAGGGGCAGGTCATTCCGGAGCTTGCGCCAGTCGACAACGAAATCGTGTTGCCGAAGACATCGTCCGGCGTCTTCAACTCGACCAACATCGACTACATCCTGCGCAACCTCAACACCCGCTACCTGATCATCGCCGGCGTCATCACCGACCAGTGCGTCGATATGGCCGTGCGTGACGCCGCCGACCGCGGTTATCTCGTCACCGTCGTCAACGATGCCTGCGCAACCTACAGCGATGAGCGCCACGACGCAGCACTTCGCGCCTACTCGGGCTATTGCTGGACGACCGACACCGACACCGTCGTCAGCCGCCTGAACGGCCTGCGCCAGGCCTAAAACCGCCGCCAGAAAAGCAGAGACAAGAGGGGAACTCCATGACCGAAACGAACAATGGCAAGGCGGCCGCCGAACTGACGGAACTCGCCACCTTCGTCACCACCGACATCGCCGGCATCACCCGTGGCCGCAGCTTCGCCGCCGCACAGATCGACGACTACCTGCGCAAGGGCGTCGGCTGGGTGCCGGCCAATCTGGCGCTGACACCTTTCGACCTGATCGCCGAGAACAATCCCTGGGGCTCGGCCGGCGACCTCCGACTGATGGCCGACCCCACCAGCAAGGCCCGCGTCACCTGCCTGCCCGACGAAACGCCGCTGCATTTCTACCACTCCGATATCACCGACCTTCAGGGCAATGCCTGGGACTGCTGCGTGCGCAGCTTCCTGAAACGGACATTGAAGGAATATGAACAGGTCGGCCTCAAAGTGATTTCGGCCGTCGAGCAGGAGTTCCAGCTTCTTGGCGTCGACTGGCCGGACGCGCCCTCCTTCGGCCTGCGCGCTCAGCGCCGCGCCGAGCCCTTCGGCTCGCTGCTGATGACGGCGCTGCAGGAAGCCGGCGCCGAACCGGAGATGTTCCTGCCGGAATACGGCAAGGACCAGTTCGAAATCACCTGCCGTCCGGCCGATGCGCTGACGGCTGCCGACCGCGGCGCCACCATCCGCGCGATCACCAAGGAAGTCGCCGCCCTCTTCGGCTGGAATGCGAGCTTCGCCCCGAAGACGGCGTCCAACGGCGTCGGCAACGGCGTGCATCTGCATGCGAGCTTCACTGATCTCGAGGGCAACCCGGTGACTTTCGATGCGTCACGCCCGGGTCGGCTCTCGAAAGTTGCCGGCTCCTTCGCCGCCGGCGTCGTCAAGCATTTGCCGGCGCTGACCGCATTTACCGCCCCGTCGGTGCTCTCCTACATGCGGCTCGTGCCGCACCATTGGAGCGCAGCTTATACCTGCCTCGGTGAAAAGAACCGCGAAGCGACGCTCCGCATCTGCCCGACGCTGGACCTGCCCGGCAGCAATCCAGCCAAGCAGTTCAACATGGAGTATCGCGCCGCCGATGCCTGCGCCAGCCCGCATCTGTCGCTGGCGGTGCTTTTGAAGGCCGGCCTCGAAGGGATCAGAGCCGGGCTTGAACAGCCGCCCCTGATCAACTCCGACCCTTCCGATTTCTCTGACGAAGACCAGAAGAAGCTCGGCATCCGTCGCCTGCCGTCCAGCCTGCCGGAAGCGCTCGACACGCTGGCTGCCGATCCCGTCGTCATCGGTTGGTTCTCCAGGGATTTCCTCGATTGCTACATGGCGATGAAACGCAAGGAGATCGAGATCGTCGACGGCCTCTCCCCCGAAGAACTGTGCGCCCGCTATGCGGCGGTCTACTGATTGACGGACGGGCACATCATGACCTCGACACCGGCCATCAAGAGCCTCGAACACGGCGCGCGACACGACCCGCGCGCGCCGCTGCTGGCGATCGACGAACTGCCGCCCTATGCGGTCTTCAATCCGGACGGTGCGTCGCCGATCCTGCTGCTGTGCGAGCACGCCTCCAACCGGATGCCGCGCGCGCTCGGCGACATGGGGCTGCCGCTGCACGAGCGTCAGCGCCACATCGCCTGGGACATCGGCGCCATGGCCCTGGCGCAGCACCTGAGCCTCAGCCTCGACGCGCCGCTGTTCTTCACCAACTACTCAAGGCTGGTGATCGACTGCAACCGCCCGCTTTCCGCACCCTCGATGATCCCCGAAATCAGCGAGACGACGGAGATTCCGGCCAACCGAGGCTTGAGCGAGGAAGAACGGCAGCAGCGGATCGATACGCTGTTTACGCCTTTCGCTGACGCCGTCAGCCGCCGCCTCGACCGGCTGGCAGCCGAAGGCAAGCGGCCCTTCGTCGTCGGCATCCATAGCTTCACGCCCGTCTATTTCGGCAAGCCACGCCCCTGGCAGGCCGGCATCCTCTACCGCGACGCGGTCGATTTCGCCGGCTCGCTGATCCGCGAGCTCGCAAGCGAGCCCCAACTGACGATCGGCGACAACGAACCCTACAACATCCATCCCGACGAGGATTACACCGTGCCGGTTCACGCCGATGCGCGCGGACTGCCCGGTGTTCTGGTTGAGGTGCGCCACGATCTGATCGACACGGATGCCGGCGTCGCCGCCTGGGGCGAGCGGCTCACCCGCTGTCTGAAGGTGAGCATCGGGGAAGTTCGGTGACCGCGCTCTATGAAAGAGACAAGGCGGCGATCGCCACCCTGCAGAAACTGCGCTTCTTCCCGCTCGCCGTGACCGGCGGCAGGGGTGCCAGGCTCATGGAGGAGAATGGCCGTGAACTGATCGATCTCTCCGGCGCCTGGGGTGCGGCAAGCCTCGGCTATGGCCACCCGGCGCTTGTCGAGGCGATCTCCGGTGCTGCGGCAAATCCCGCCGGTGCCAGTGTTCTCTCTGCCGCCAACGGACCGGCAACGGCGCTTGCGGAAAAACTGCTCGCTGCCTTTCCAGGCTCGGGCGACAACAAGGTCTGGTTCGGCCATTCCGGCTCCGATGCCAACGAGGCCGTCTTCCGCGCCGTCACCAGGGCTACGGGCCGCACGGGCGTCATCGCTTTCGTCGGCGCCTATCACGGTTGCACCACGGGCTCGATGGCGTTCTCCGGCCACAGCGTCCAGGCGGGCGCGGCCAAGGCCGACGGCCTGCTGCTGCTCCCCTACCCCGATCCCTACCGACCCTATCGCGACGACCCGACGGGCGGCGCGATCCTCGCCGAATTGCGCCAGCGCCTCGAAGCCGCGCCGGAGCAGTTCGCGGCCGCCTTCATCGAGCCGATCCAGTCCGATGGCGGCCTGATCGTTCCGCCGGCCGGCTTCTTCCGGGCATTTGCCGAGATCTGCCGTGGATACGGCGTGCTCGTCGTCTGCGACGAGGTGAAAGTCGGCCTCGGTCGCAGCGGCCGGCTGCATTGCTTCGAGCACGAGGATTTCGTCCCCGACATCCTGACGATCGGCAAGGGCCTGGGCGGCGGGCTGCCGCTCTCCGCCGCGATCGGCCCGGCGCGCATATTGGATTGCGCCAGCGCCTTCGCCATGCAGACGCTGCACGGCAACCCGATCTCCGCTGCCGCGGGCCTGGCGGTCCTCGAAACCATCGAACGCGAAGAGCTTGCGCGGGAGGCGGAGCGCAAGGGTAAACGGCTGCGTCAGGGTCTGCAGCGCCTGGCCGAACGCCATCGCCTGATCGGCGACGTTCGCGGACGCGGGCTTGCCTGCGGCGTCGAGCTCGTCACCGACCATCAGAGCCGAACGCCGGACTCGCGCGAGACGGCAAAGCTCGTCTTCCGCGCCTATGAACTCGGCCTCGTCGTCTACTATGTCGGAATGAACTCGAACGTGCTGGAGATGACGCCACCGCTGACGATCACCGATCAGGACATCGACGCTGCGCTCGATATCCTCGATCGCGCCTTCGACGAGGTGGGCGCTGGCCGCGTCCCGGACGCCGTGCTCACGGACTTCGCCGGCTGGTAGCCTGGCTCGGCGGCAGCGCTGCCGCCGATGACTTTACCAGCCTTCCTCCAGCACCCGCGCCAGCATGTCGGCGAAGAAGTCGGCGCTCTCCCGGCTGAGGCAGAGCGGCGGCTTGATCTTCAGCACGTTCAAATGGTCGCCGGTCGGCTGCATGATGACACCGAGGTCGAGCAGGCGATTGCAGATCGCCGCCGTCTCCTCTGTCGCCGGCAACAGCGTCTCCCGGTCGCGCACGAATTCGACGCCGAGATAGAGCCCCATGCCGTGCACGGCGCCGATCAGAGGAAAACGCTGTCCCAGCGCTTCGAGCCGTGCCTTCAGATGGCCGCCGACGACACGGGCATTCTCCGGAAGCCGCTCTTCCGTGAGGATGTCGAGCACGGTCTGGCCGACGACGGAACTGACGGGGCTGCCGCCGGCGGACGAGAAGAAATACCCCTCCTTCTCCAGCGCTTCGGCAATCTCGCGCCGGGTGATGACGGCGCCCAGCGGATGGCCGTTGCCCATGCCCTTCGCGACGGTGATGATATCGGGCACGACGCCCTGCTCTTCAAAGCCCCAGAAATAGTCGCCGAGGCGACCATAACCGACCTGCACCTCATCGGCGATGCACACTCCGCCGCGTGCCCGCACCATGGCATAAACTGCGTCGAGATAACCCTTCGGCAAGGGAATGCCGCCGGCATTGCCATACACGGGTTCGCAGATGAAGCCGGCAAGCTTCTCGCCGGCGGCGTCGAGTTCGGTAAGCTTCGTGACGACGGAGCGGACGTAGCTATCGGTCGTATCGGCGCCACGGAACTCGCCGCGATAGGTGTTGGGCGCCGGCACCGGATGCACCCAGGCCGGACGGGTCTCGAGTGCCTGCGGATTGTCGGCGATCGAGGTCGACACCGCATCGCTGGCGACGGTCCAGCCGTGATAGGCCTCGAGCAGGCTGACGACGTTGCGGGCGCCGGAATAGGCCCAGGCAAGCCGGAGCGCCAGATCGTTCGCCTCCGAGCCGCTGTTGACCAGGAACACCGTGTCGAGCCCGTCTGGTGCAAGCGCCGCCAGCCGCGTCGAGAATTCGGCGACGGAGGCATAGTGGAAGCGCGAATTGGTGTTGAGCAGCGACCATTGCCGCCCGACCGCGGACGCCAGCCGCGGATGCCCATGGCCAAGGATCGTCACGTTGTTGACCATGTCGAGATAGCTGCGGCCCTCGACGTCGAAGAGGTATTCCTTCCAGCCGCGCTCGATCTGTGGCGGGTGCTGGTAGTAGTTCTTCTGCGGCTTGGCGAAGTGCTGCTGGCGACGGGTTAGCAGCGCTTCGCTGTGCAGTTCCGGCGCATCGCAGTCAAAGCCGAGGACGGCGGCCGGCGACGGACACAGGGCCTTCCAGGCTTCCGCCTGATGCGGCATCACGAAGAGCGGCGGAACGAGGCCGTGCTCGCGGCAAAGCTGCACCCGGATCAGGCCATAGGTCTGCTGCTCGCCCGAGACGACGCCGAGCACGGCACCGGCGGCGACGGTCTCCTCGAGATCGCTGCCGACTTCCACGCCTTCAAGGAACAGGCTCGCCTCGGCTCCGTCCAGAACCAGCAGCCCGTCCTGCCGGATCATGCGCCCCGCAAACGGGGCAACGATCTCGCGGCCCGCTTCCAGGTAGATGTCGACATGCAGCGCCAGCGTCGGGTCGGGCTTCGGCGATCTGAGTTGCGTTTCGGTCATCCGGTACTCGCCGTAGCGGGTGGTCGCGACCCCGATCGCGTGGGCGGCGTGCTGCAATAGCGAGATCGGCAGCCCCTGGTGCTGCCAGCGTTCCTCCGGCAACAGCGGGCTCAGGATCGACAGGTCGATCTGGCGCACGTCGGTCGGCCCGAGCCCCTGGATCAGGTTTTCTCCCGTGACAGGCGTCAACGCGGAAGGGAGCCCTGCCGCCGTCAGGATGGCGTGTTCCATCACCGCCGGCGGAACCGAGGTCGCAACATCGAAGATCTCCCGCTCATGCGCGGCATTGCCCTCGACATAGGCGTTGTCGGGCTCGCGGGAGAGCTGGTGCTCGGAGCTCGCTATGAGCACCGCAGCGCGGGCGACGATCAGCGGCCAGAGCGCCTTCAGTTCCGCTTCGGTCAGCGGGCATGCCGCATGAAACGCCTTGACCGCCGGCAGGATGAACCAGGGGTCGCCATCGGCGTGATGCAGCAGCGACGCGCAGGTGACCGCAAGTTCGGCAACGAGCCACCCCTTCAGGATATCGCCAAAATCGATGACGCCATCCGGGATCGGCCGGCCGGCCGCATCCGGCTGGCTCACCACATTGTCGTCGGTGACATCGTGATGGATCGCCTGGACACGCAGTTCCGCCGTAAGCGGCTGCAGACGCCGCATCGCGCCGACCATAATTTCGGCGATCCGCTTCTTGCGCTGCTGATCCGGCATGTCGGCGAGAAGGTGCAGCACGACGGGACCGGCACGGCGCAGGTCCCATTGCAGCTCGCGTTCAAGCCCGGGATGCTCGAAGTCGTGCAGCGCGGCGGCCAGCCGCCCGGCCAAGTCGCCGAGCGCGGAAACGGCTTCACGCGAGAGATGCTTGCGTTTGGTCAGCGGCTCGCCATCGAGAAAATTCAGCAGGCGGATGCGATAGGCCTGGTCGCGAACGGTAACGCTCTCGATCGCCTCGCCCTTGAGCGAAGGCACCACTTCCGCAACCCGCGCCGAAGTCAACCGCTGGGACAAGTGCTGCAAGGCCGCATTCTGGGCCTCGAGTTCGAGCGCTCCATATTCTGCACGGCAGATTTTCAAGACATAGCGCCGGTCGCCGGTATCGATGCGATAGTTGCGGTCCTGCTGGCTGCCGAGTTCGCTGATTGTGCCTGACAGACCGTAGTGCTCGGCCAGCAGCGCCTGCGCCTCCTCGGCGTTGACATCGGGCCTCGGCAGCTCGGTGCGAAGCTTCAGCGCGTCCTCAACCATATGTCGTCATCCTCCCGTTCGGCGGTCGATCCTCCGAATCGACCGGAATATTGTCGAGATTAGAGCGGGATGAGGAAAAGATGTGCGGTTTTCTGCCGGCGCAGCGATCCCGACCTATTGCGACATGCCTTCGAGCCGATAGCGGGTGCCGGGATAGAGCAGGCGCGCGGTCGTCACATTGGCCGTCTCCGACCAGGTGCGGCGCCGGATCATCAGGCAGGGTTCGTTGCGGTCGATGCCGAGCAGCTTGCATTCCCACGGCTGCGGCGACACCGCCTCGACGATCTGTTCGGTGCGGGTGATCGGCGCCACCGTAGTGAGATAGGCATTCGGCGTCATCGCCTGGAAATCCTGCTCCAGATAGCGCGGGCAGACCGCCGGATTGACGAAACGGTCCTCGATCTGGATCGGCAGGCCGTTTTCCGAATGCACCATGATCGAATGGAAGACACGGGCGCCGGTCGCGAGGCCGAGCGCGTAACCGATCTCGGGCGTCGCCACCTCTTCCTGCAGGAGCGTCATCAGCGACGTGTGGGTATGGCCGCGTTCACTGATCTCGTCGGCGATGTTGCGGACTTCCAGAAGCGCGGTGCTGCCCTTGTGCGCGGCGACGAAGGAGCCGACGCCCTGCACCCGCGTGATCGCGCCTTCGGTTGCGAGTTCCCTCAGCGCCCGGTTGGCGGTCATGCGGCTGACGCCGAGGTCGGCGACGATCTCGTTTTCCGAGGGAATGCGGTGATGCGCCGGCCACTCGCCGCTCTCGATACGGCTGCGGATGAACTGCTTGACCGCCTCGTAGCGCGGCACCGGGCCGTCTTCGAAGGCGGCCATATCGTTCCGTTTTTTGAGTGCCGTCATCAACTCACGCCCCATCTTTCCGGAATGCCGAACAAATCATGCGCATTCGCTCACGAATCTTTTCGTTCATTTCACGCTTGCGCGCCAGCGTAAAATATCTATAGTTCCATATACAACTACGTACAGGAAAATGCACATGGCTAGTTTTCCCGTCAACCGGATCTTTGCAGAACGGGCGCTCCTGCCCGGCGGCTGGGCCCAAAACGTCGCGATCTCGCTCGACGCTTCGGGTCACATTGCAGCGGTCGAAACCGGCAGCGCCGCCGCCAATGGCGACGAGCGTGCGGCCGGACCGCTGATCCCGGCAATCGCCAACCTTCATTCCCACGCCTTCCAGCGTGCCATGGCCGGCCTTGCCGAGGTTGCCGGCAGCGGCGACGACAGCTTCTGGACCTGGCGCGAGGAAATGTATCGCACCGTCGGACTGGTAAATCCCGATGATGTCGAGGCGATCGCCGCCAAGCTCTACATGGAGATGCTGAAGGGCGGTTTCGGCCATGTTGCCGAATTCCATTACCTGCACCATCAGGCCGATGGCACTCCTTATGCCGATCCGGCGGAAATGTCGCTGCGCATTCTCGCCGCCGCCCGCACCACCGGCATCGGGCTCACGCATCTGCCGGTCTTCTACGCCCACGCCAATTTCGGCGGGGTCGCGCCGAACCCCGGTCAGCGACCGTTCCTGCATGACCCGGATCGTTTTCTCGCGCTGCTTGAGCGTCTCGAACCGCTCTGCCGCGAAGGCGGCAATACGCTCGGCTACGCCATTCATTCGCTGCGCGCGGCGACGCCGGAGGAAATGCGCACCATCCTCGATGCGGCACCGGTTTCCGGTCCAATCCATATCCATGTCGCCGAGCAGATCAAGGAAGTCGACGATAGCCTCGCCTGGAGTGGCCGCCGTCCGGTCGAATGGCTGCTCGATGAGATGCCGGTCGACGGGCGCTGGTGCGCCATCCACGCGACGCACCTGACGGAAACCGAGCGGCAGCGTCTGGCGCGTTCCGGCGCCGTTGCCGGCCTCTGCCCCGCCACCGAAGCCAATCTCGGCGACGGCATCTTTCCGGCGGTCGACTTCATGGCCGAAGGCGGCATCTTCGGCGTCGGCACCGACAGCCATGTGGCGACCAGCGTCGCCGAGGAACTGCGCCTGCTCGAATATGGCCAGCGCCTGCGCGATCGTCGCCGCAACCGGCTCGCGACCGGCCCCGGCGCCTCGATCGGCCGGACCATCTTCGACGCCGCGCTCAAAGGCGGCGCCCAGGCTGCCGGCCAGAAGACGGCAGGCATCGCCGTCGGCGCCCGCGCCGATTTCGTCGTGCTCGACGGCAGCAACCCCTATATCGCCGCCGCCAGCGACAACCAGATCCTCGACCGCTGGCTCTTTGCGCTTGGCGGCGAGAGCGTCCGCGACGTCATGGTCGCAGGCGAGTGGAAGATCCGGAACGGACGCCACGACCGGGAAGACGATATCGACCGGGCCTTCGCACGGGTGCTGATGAAACTGAAATAGTCATCGAAGCCAAAACCAAAAAAGGGAACAGCTTAATGTCGATCAACAAACTGAAACTCACGCTTGCCGCCACCGGCCTCGTGCTTGCGGCCTCCGCCGGCAGCGCCAGCGCCTCCTATTGCGGCGACGGCAAGACCGTCACCTTCGCCGGCATCGATTGGGAGAGCGGCGCCTTCATCACCGAAGTGATGAAGACCATCCTTTCCAAGGGCTACGACTGCCAGGTGGACGCGATCCCCGGCAACTCCGTGACGCTGGAGCAGGCGACGGCCAACAACGATGTGCAGATTTTCGCCGAGGAATGGCTCGGCCGCTCGGACGTCTGGAACAAGGCCGTCGAGGAAAAGAAGGTCGTTGCCGTCGGCAAGACCTTCGTCGGCGCCAGCGAAGGCTGGTTCGTGCCGGAATACGTGATCAAGGGTGATGCCTCCCGCAACCTCGAAGCCAAGGCTCCGGACCTGAAGAGCGTGTCGCAGCTTTCCGATGCCAAGATCGTCGAGCTTTTCGCCGATCCGGAAGAACCGTCCAAGGGCCGCTTCCTCAATTGCCCGTCGGGTTGGACCTGCGAGGGCGTGAGCTCCGCCAAGCTCGAAGCCTACAAGCTCGGCGAGACCTATGTGAACTTCCGCCCGGGCACAGGCACCGCGCTCGATTCCGCCATCACCTCGGCCTATCTCCAGGGCGAGCCGATCCTCTTCTACTACTGGTCGCCGACCGCGATCATGGGCAAGTTCAAGCTCGTCCAACTCGAAGAGCCGGCCTACAACGAAGCCTGCTGGAAGGAGCTTTCGAGCGCCAACGGCAAGCGTGACCAGGGCTGCGCCTTCCCGTCGGTGGACGTTTCCTACGGCGTCAACAGCACCTTCGCCGAGGAAGCCCCCGAGATCGTCGCGATACTCGAAAAGGCGACCTTCCCGCTTGAAGCCGTTAACGGCAGCCTCGCCTACATGGCTGACAACAAGGTCGACGCGACGGCGGCAGCCGCCGAGTTCCTGAAGACCAAGGCCGACGTCTGGGGCAAGTGGGTTTCCGATGAAGCCCGCGGCAAGATCGAAGCCAGCCTGAAGTAATCGCGCCTCATCGCCGGTTCGGCTCCCTCGCCGCTTTCAACGCGACGTGAGCCCGGGCTGGCGACTGGCCACATACCCGAGGCAAGCGCCGTCGGCCGCCTTTCTGCGCCCGTCGGTCCGAGCAAGGAACCATCCGATGTTTCCGGATACTCTCAATCTCTCCATTCGCGGGCCGGTGAACGATTTCATCCAGGCGCTGGTCAGCGGCTATGGCTGGGTCTTCAAGGCGATCAGCGGCGTCATCCTGAAAGCCGTTCTGTTCATCGAATGGATCCTGCGCGGCCTGCCCTGGTGGGTCGTCATCCTCATCTTCATGGCGCTTGCCTGGCAGAGCTCCAAGCGCTGGGGCCTGACGGTCGTCGTCGGTGTTCTCCTGTTCTTCGTCGGCGTACTCGGCCTCTGGGACCTGACGATGCAGACGCTGGCGCTGATGCTGATGGCGACGATCGTCTCGGTCGTCATCGGCGTGCCCATGGGCATTCTCGTCGCCAAGAGCCGGGTGGTGCGCAACATCACCCTGCCGGTGCTCGACGTGATGCAGACGATGCCGAGCTTCGTCTATCTGATCCCGGCGCTGATGCTCTTCGGCCTCGGCAAGGTCCCGGCGATCCTGGCGACCATCATCTACGCGGTGCCGCCCCTGATCCGCCTCACCGATCTCGGCATCCGCCAGGTCGACCACGAGGTGGTGGAAGCGGCGACCGCCTTCGGCGGCAGCCCCAACCAGATCCTCTTCGGCGTCGAACTGCCGCTCGCCACGCCGACGATCATGGCCGGCCTCAACCAGACGATCATGATGGCGCTGTCGATGGTGGTCGTCGCCTCGATGATCGGTGCCCGCGGCCTCGGCGAGCAGGTGCTGAACGGCATCCAGACGCTCGACGTCGGCAAGGGACTGGAAGCCGGCATCGGCATCGTCATTCTCGCGATCGTTCTCGACCGCATCACACAAGGCTTCGGCAAGAGCCAGACGGAGGATCCGCGCAATGGCTGATATCGAGATCCGCAACGTCTACAAGATCTTCGGACAGGACTCCAAGGCCGCGCTCGCCATGGCCAAGGAAGGGCTCAACAAGTCCGAAATCCTCGCCCGCTCCGGCTGCAGCGTCGGCCTCAACAATGTCAGCCTGACGATCGGCGCCGGCAAGATCTTCGTGATCATGGGGCTTTCCGGCTCCGGCAAGTCGACGCTGGTGCGCCACATCAACCGGCTGATCGAGCCGACCAGCGGCGAGGTAGCGTTCGACGGCAACAACATCCTGGACCTCGACGCCAAGGCGCTGCGCACCTTCCGCATGCACCGCGTCAGCATGGTGTTCCAGAGCTTTGCCTTGATGCCGCACCGGACCGTTCTGCAGAACGTCGTCTACGGCCAGCGTGTGCGCGGCCTGCCCAAGGCCGAATCCCGCGAGATCGGCATGAAGTGGATCGAGACCGTCGGCCTTGCCGGCTACGATGCCAAGTTCCCGCACCAGCTTTCCGGCGGCATGAAGCAGCGCGTCGGTCTTGCCCGTGCGCTTGCTGCCGATACCGACGTGATCCTGATGGACGAGGCCTTTTCGGCGCTCGACCCACTGATCCGCGCCGACATGCAGGACCAGTTGCTGCAACTGCAGCAGAATCTCGCGAAAACCATCGTCTTCATCACCCATGATCTCGACGAGGCGCTGCGGATCGGCTCGGAAATCGCCATCCTCAAGGACGGTCAGGTGGTGCAGGTCGGCACGCCGGACGATATTCTGGAGCGGCCGGCGAACGATTATGTTGCCCGCTTCGTGCAGCGCCGACAGGGACGACCGGAAGCCCATGACTGAGAGCATAATCCTCGATGCGCCATTGACCTGGAAGGAAATCGCGGCGGTCGCCAATGGCGCCCGGCTCGATCTTTCCGATGCCGCACGGCAGCGCATCGTCCATGCCCGCAGGATTGTCGACGCGCTGGTCGAGCGCGGCATCCGCGGCTACGGCATCAACACCGGCGTCGGCGCGCTCTGCGACGTCGTCATCGACCGCGAAAACCAGCAGGCACTGTCGCGCAACATCATCCTCAGCCACGCCTGCGGCGTCGGCGAGCCGCTTGCCCGCGCCGAGGCCCGCGCCGTCATGGCGGCGCAAATCGCCAACTTCGCCCACGGCTATTCCGGTGTGCGCATCGAAACGGTCGAGGCGTTGCTTGCGCTCCTCAATGCGGATCTCGTTCCGGACATCCCGTCACGCGGCTCGGTCGGCTATCTGACCCATGCGGCCGCGATCGGCCTCGTGCTGATCGGCCACGGAACCGTCGATGACGGCAAGGCCAAGATCGGCGGCGCCGAGGCGCTGTCTCGGCTTGGTCTGGAGCCGCTGCGGCTCGAAGCCAAGGAAGGTCTCAGCCTCGTCAACGGTACGCCCTGTGCCACCGGTCTCGCGGCACTGGCGCTTTCTCGCGCCTCTCGTCTGTTCGACTGGGCGGATGCCGCCGCCGCCATGACCTATGAAAACCTCGGCAGCCAGGCCAACGCCTTTGCCGCCGTCCCCCTGGCGCTTCGCCGCTCCAAGGGGCTCGAAGAGGTCGGGGCATCGCTCCGCGCCTATCTCGCCGATAGCCCGATGCTGGCCGAGACCGCCGGCACACGAACACAGGATCCCCTAAGCCTGCGCGCCGTGCCGCATATCCACGGCGCGGCCCGCGATGCGCTGGTCCAGGTCGCCGAAGTCGTCGACCGGGAGCTCGCGAGCCTCACCGACAACCCGGCCGTATCAGGCACTCCCGAGGCGCCTGAAGTGCATTCGCAGGCGCATGCAGTGGGTGCCGCCCTTGGCCTTGCCATGGACAGCCTGGCGGTCGCCGTCGCAGAAGTCGCAGCCATTTCCGAGCGCCGCATCGACCGGCTCGTCAACCCGCTGGTGAGCGGCCTGCCGGCCTTTCTCGCCGGCGACAGCGGCGTCTCCTCCGGCTTCATGATCGCGCAATATACGGCAGCGTCGCTTGCCGCCGAAAACCGGCGGCTGGCCGCCCCCGCAAGCCTCGACGGCGGCATCACTTCGGCACTACAGGAGGACATCCTCACCCATGCGACGCCGGCCGCCTCTAAGGCGCTGTCGATCGCCGACAATCTCGAAACCATCCTGGCGATCGAACTGCTCTCGGCAGCCCAAGCCTATGACCTGCAGCCGCGCGGCCGCGCCGCACGCACCGACGGCCTCTACCGGCGCATCCGCGCGAAGATCCCGACCTATGCCGACGACCGGCCGCTGAACGGCGACTTCGCGCGCATGCGCGCACTCATCGAAGAGACCATGCCATGAAGATCCTGCGCGCCAGCACCTACAAGCGCATGCCGTGGAAGAACGGCGGCGGCGAGACGGTGGAGATCGCCGTTTTCCCGGAAAAGGCCTCGCTTTCGGATTTCGACTGGCGCGTGAGCATGGCGACCGTCGCCAGCGACGGTCCTTTCTTCGAGCTTCCCCGGGATCGACCGCACGCTCTCCATCCTTCAGGGCAAGGGCATGCGGCTCACGATTGACGGGCGTGAGCCTATCGTGATGACCGCGGAGACGGCACCGCTCCCCTTCCCGGCCGATGTCGCGACCTCGGCGACGCTGGTGAACGGTCCGATCGTCGATCTCAACGTCATGACCCGGCGCGGCAGGCTCGCCCATACGGTTCGGCGCTTGGCGATCGAGCATCCGCGGACCGTGGATGGCACGGCGGAAACAACCCTCGTCCTTTGCCACGGCGGCGCGGTGCGCCTGGCCGCGGCAGAGGAACAAGCCGATCTCGCAGCGGGAGACACGGCGATCCTTGAAGGATCCGCCGCTATCACGATCGAGCCTGTGGCCTCTGCCGTCGTGTTCGTGGTCACCATCGACAAACCGGCGGCGTGATCAGGCCCCGGCTGGATCAGCCTCGGCTGAGATGCAGCAAAGGATAGGGCCGCCCCGCATCATCGACGGGGGAGCGTCCGACCGTCTCGAAACCCAGGCGCTGATAGAACCCGGCACCCGATGCATTCTGCTCATTGACGTCGACCGTCAGCACCGGATGCAGCGCCATAGCGTGTTCGATGAGCCGCCGGCCGACGCCGCGGCCGCGCGCATCGGCGTGGACGAAGAGCGAGTCGATCTGTGCCCCGCTCATGCCCATGAAGCCGAGCGCCTCATCGTTTTCATCAGCCGCAATCCAGAACTCGGCAACCGGCAGATACTGGTCTCGGACCATCGTTTCGATAGCGGCAAAGTCTTCCTGCGTCAGGAAATCATGCGTGGCGACCACGGCGCTACGCCAGATCTCGAAGGTGCGTGGAAAATCGTCAGGACGGGACGGTCGAATGGAAATGGTCATGAAACAATCACTTTAAAAAACGAGGCGCCGATGGGCTTGCATAGCTTCCGGCTCGAGCCGAAGCAGTACGCGAGGCGCCAAGTGGCGAAGATGTCCGGGCGCGAATCCGGTCCGGCACGAGGCGCACACCCTACTCGAGGGCGCGCCGATCGCAAGCCGTTTGGCCAAGTGCGCCTTTCATGCAACGCCGGTTAAGGTTTCGGTAACCATATCCCATGTTCCCCGGGGAACAGCCAAGTTGCCGCCACACGATAGTCTCCATGGCACGGTTTCTACCGACACACATCAACAAACGCAGGGCTCGGAGGACAACGGACATGATCAAAACCGCTTTCGGCGTCAACGTCACCGTACTGGTCTTCTCGATCACCGTGATCGCCATCATGCACTTCGCCCTGTCGCAATATCGCACAGCCGAAATCGCCGATATCACCCTCCCCGACTACTCGACGATCACCTCGTCGATCCACCGCTGAGGCGTATTCCCCTCGTTTGAAGCCACGCCCGGGATCGGGCTGGCTGCAACGGGATCGGCGGAAATCGGGTGGTTCGTCGAACGCCCCAGGATGAGAATGCTCCATCAAACGATGGAGTCCAGCCATGATGCCTCTCCTCAGCCTCCACGCAATCGCCGCCGCACGCGGCGAAGGACTTCGGCCCGAACTGCTCAGCGCAATCACGCAGGAAGGCAGACGCGCCGTTTCCGGCATCGATCGCCTTACGCAACACGCGAGCCTCGAGTGTCTTGATGGCCTTGGCAGCGCTGGCGACGTTAACCTTGATCTGATCGACAGCCCTTGCCCGCTTCCGCGTGCCGAGTTGCGCCGACACTGACAGAAATCCTTCCATTTCGGTGGCCGCTTGCATTGTGATAGGGAACGCCTGCCGAGCCTCTCCGCTCGAACCAGACAATGCTTTTTAGAAAGGTCCCGGAAATGACGGATCCGCAAAACGAACTGAAGCTCAGTGCGTTCAAGCTCCACGAACAGGCGGTCCGCGCTTCGGTCGGCGGCAAACAGCTGGCACTGGATGCCCTCGAACTCGGCGGCGAAATCCTGGTCGTCCTGACGTGGCTGGGCAATTCCGAGAGAGGCCTGCGCAAGCCGGAATATGTTCTGCCCTTGAGCGCGGTGACACACCAGGACCTGAGCAATGATCCGGCCGCAAAATACAAATGGGCCATCGGCGCGCCACTGCCGCAATCGCTCTTTGACGGTAGCGCGTCACGGCAGTTCAGAAGGCAGTTTGGGGTCAAGAGCGGGCCGGCGCTGACCTTGCCGCTGAAGGCGACCAAGCACTGAGGGAGAGCGAGACCGGAACTGCCTGCGCACGAAACCTGCCGGCGTGAAGGCGATAGGCCCGTTGCCGTCGCCTCGCGGTCCGAGATTGGGAAGACAGGGAGATCGCATCATCCGCTGTTGCGGATGTTGTCTGACAGAGGTACCCGGAAATAGTGGGATCAACCGGGAATATCCGGGAATTGGCGGCAACCACCTAGAAATCAAGGCCTTGCGAGCGACGGGCCAGAAAAACCGAGCTCTTCGTTTTTGACAGCCGCGCCGCCCGAAAACAGCCCTGCAGAGGCACTATCAACTGGCAAGCGCCGATCCTTCGAGCTGCTCTCAAAATCCGTGTGAGAACTCCTCAAACCGTCCTCAAACCCCCAGAAAACATGGAATGAGGACTGCCGCCCGTTTGCCGAGATCGGCCTATGTTTAAGCGCAAAACGCCAAGCCGTGGCAAATTGAACATGCAAGAGACTTGCAGGTTGAGCCACAAAGCGGGCCAACTCCAACAAAATCAGCGGTTTCCGGCCGATCGAGACCGCTCTCCAACATGCAAGCTGGCGTCTCCAAAACGAGACTGTTTGCATGTTGCAGATACAGCCGGATTTCGCCACATCAACCGGCATCACCGTACAGTTCGCGGGCGGCCGCGATCACTTCCTCGCTCGCCGCGTCACCAAGGTCGTGCAAATATTCAAGGAATTGATCCGAGCGTTTGAGGCAGAACACTCGCGCCTTCAGTTTCACGCCTTCGCTGACCGACTTCTGTTCGAGTAGGTCTACACACTCGTTGTCCAGAAACATGGCGTCCACATAGGGGCCGTAAACCGAAATTGCTCTGACATCGTTCATCATCCCGCGCCCAGGAAGGCGCTTTTGACCACGGGCGAGACGATCGGCAATGGCTGCATAAAGGTGCGAGGCGACCCAGTGCGAAGGTAACGACTGGAGCTTCTGCCAACTCAGGAACTTTGCAGTCTCCCTAAGAGCCGCATCGGCTGGCACGCCTCGCTTCACAAACAAACGGTTTATCTCGTGAATCAGCAGAACGACGGGCGAGAGGGCCCCGTTCATTAGGTCTCTAGGGTCCTCAGACTGCAACGACGCCGCCACCTTCGACATACTGTCGAAATATGCCCCTATGTACCCAGGTGCGAGCGCACCAAGTTCCTTCTTCAGTGCCTCATCAAATGTAGGTCGTTCGCTCGACCAGCGCTCATACAGTGGCACAAGGTCATTCGCAGCCTTGTCTCGTGCTCGCTTCGTGTCGTCTACGAATGAGGACCAATCTGTCTCAACTGTTATATGAAGGTCTTGGAGCCAAGCGTTTCGATGACCGTGCAGAATGTCGTCGACATCGAGGCTCGGTGGGGCTGGATCTCGGCCCTCAAAGTAGTCGTCGAGGTAACTGAACAACTGCTGTTGCTGGATCTCCGTGGTGCTTTCGAATGACGTATCTCCGCCTAACATCTCGTGAGCGAGACCGAGACCGTTTGCGTCCCGATAAACCATCGTTTCGTCCCGGTGAATGTCAGACGCGGGACATATCACTTGCTGACGCAATAAGGCGCGATCTAGCAACCTGGTCGCCTCAGACCAAAATGCAGCGTGGTGGGCCTTGGGTGCCCGAATGCCACCTTTCGTTTTGTAGATCTCACTAATTGCAAATTGGTCCAGGTACAGGACCTTTTTTTCTACAGATGGCAGCGGGTACTGCGTGCTGACTTTGCAATGTCTGCACCGCCGTGTGAAGGACGACGGCGATATCCAGAGGATGCCAGTCGTGGCTTGTCCACCGCAGCTATCACAATCCTTGAATGGGGGGCGTTCGAACATGGCTGACCTTCAGCTAAACCGCTCTCATAAGTCGCAGATTCTCCCCTTGCGCGCAAATTGGGCGCGACCTAGCTTAGCCCTGCAATTTTAGGGTGCTGAGGAAATTATGCGTATTTGAGTGTTCCGGGTGTCCGTCAGGTCACTCTTCCGTCCGCGCCGCCTCCAGGCGCGTCGACTGGTTCAAACACATAGCCGAACCGTTCGAACATCCTGGCAAAACCGGGCGCGAGATTTCTTGTCTGTGATTTCTGCTGATCCAAGCTTGGCTTGATGATCATCAGGCCGAGCGTTTGCCTAATCCAGGGGCAGCTCGGGCCTCCGCGATATCCTTGGCAATCTGCTTGCGCAGTAGACGCAAGCGCAGATCGATCTCCTCCTGATCGTCCGTGTCGACGAGCTGCGTGAGGAGCCCTGCATAGTAGCGGTCGACTGTAAGCTCCACCGACTTTAGCGGCAGCAAAAGCCCCGCATTGGCATGCAGCTCGGTGACAATCATTTCCACTCGTTCACGAAGGTCGGTCTGAGCGCCCTCGGTTCCGAATAGCAACCAATGGGGACTAACGCCGAGGATATCGCAAATTTTTGCGACCTCATGCAGTCCAAATGACCGCACACCCTTCTTGTATGCGGTCCAGGTGTTGGGAGCGATCCCCAACTCCGTCGCCAATGCGCCTTCGTTTCCCCAGCGGTTCTTGCTGAGAATACGCTCTATGATCGCGTCATAAGAGAATTCAATCACTTACGCTTAGTATCGCAATTTTCTGCGACGACCAGTTGATGATCGCAATATTTTGCGATAATCCTTTCCATGAACACGGAACAAATCACCCATGAAAAGGGAGACCGGCCAGGGCCTCCCTTTTCACAACGAGGATTGACTATGCACCGCCCCCAAAGGACGGACAAGCCACGCGACCCCTCCGCCAACAAGCTGGAGGAACTTGCTTCTGTTAAGACCAAGCTCCTTCTTGCTGGCTTCACAACCTACGACATCGATCGTAGCTATTACCTGCCACGCGGGACCGCCGGAACGACGCTCCGCGAACCCAACATGGCAGGGGAACAGGCAATCGCCGCTGCTCTCGGTACAAAGGCGCACTTGTTGTGGCCGAGCCGTTACCAGCCCTCCGGTCAGCGGCGATCCCCTCAGCCGCGTGAGAACTATGAGCGCCCGCCGACCATGCGGCAACGCCAAAAAAAGGCGGGCGCTTAGACATGGAAAACCCCTTCATCCCGTCTCGTTCCCGCTTCTGCAATGCGGCCCAAACAGCGCTTTTGTTTAGCGTAGCGCTGTGCGGCCTCATCGCCGCAGCAATCGTCGTCGGCAGGCAGCTATGGTGAACCCTTACGACGAACACCAGCGCCTGGAATTGATGCTCGCATGCTGCTTCAAAGCCGTGCAGTCTCACTTCTCACACATCGCCGTGCGCGACATCATCTCGCCGCCGCACGACCTTTTCGACGCTGCGCTCGCGCGCCAGATGGCGATCTACATTCTTCACATCGAGTTCGACGTGCCGCGCCGACGCATCGTCAAGATGCAGGCGCGGCAGCGCACGTCCATTTCCTTCGCCATCAGCAAGATCGACGAGCGGCTCGGCTGCCCGGTTTTTGCCAAGGCCTACAGCCGTATGGCCGCCAGGGCGAAGGACCTCTTCATGCAACAGTTGAGAAAGGCGGCAGCGTAATGGCCGAGTTCAAGCGTATCAAAATCTCCGAGATCGTCGTTCCCGAACGACTGCGCGCTGTCGAAGAAGAACACGCGATCGCAATCGCGCAGAGCATGGTGGAGCACGGTCAGATCAACCCGATCACGGTTCGATCGACGCCCGCTGCGAAGGGCGGAAAATTCACCCTCGTCGCGGGAGCCCATCGCCTTCGGGCCTGTGTCCTCAATGACGACATCGACATTGATGCGATGATCGTCGAGGGCGACAAGGCCGAGGCCCAGCTGGTCGAGATCACCGAAAACCTCTTTCGTAATGAGCTGTCCGTCATTGATCGGGCTGTCTTCGTGCAGACCTACCGCGACGTTTGGGAGCAAAAGCACGGGAAGATTGAACCCGGTCGGCCGGGAAATAGCGCCAACCTGTCGCAATTGTTTGAGACAGAGGCCGAGGCCGGCGGCTTCTCGCAACATGTCGCCGACCGCATGGGCGAAACCAAGCCTAAAGAGGAGCTGTCGGAGATAGATCGCCAGCGCGCTCTGCAGGCGGAATTGCTCACGATCTGGAAGAAGGCGGACGAGCACTCGCATCGCTTTTTCCTCCTCGATCTCGGAGTGCCGAAGGCCCTCGTCGATGACGTGATGAAGGCGCTTGCTGCGAGGGAAGCGGAATGAAGCGCGACCCCGCCCAATTCGACCTCTTTCTAGAGCCGCTTTTCCCGGTTCGCGTGCCCGTCGCGCGGATCGATATCGACCGCTACCGCTCGAAGATGAAACGCGCCATGGCTCGCGCCATTCGCGAGTGCCCGTATGATCGCCCGACCGTCGCCGCTCGCATGGCCCAATATCTCGGGCTGCCGTCGATCAGCAAAGCCATGCTCGACGCCTACACGGCCGAGAGCAAGGACGGGCACGACATCACCCTCCCACGCTTTGCCGCCTTCGTGCATGCGACCGGCGCCATGTGGCTTTGGGACGAGGCCGTTTCCGAACAAGGCGCGACCCTTCTCGTCGGCGACGAAGCCCGCCTCGCCGAAATCGCCCGCCTACAGCAGGAACAGGAGACCATCCGCCAGCAGTTGCGGATGCACAAATCCCGCCCCGTCACGATCCGGAGGACACGCACATGAAGGAGTGGCTGACGTCCACCGAAATCGCGGCAGCACGGCTGCCCGACCTGCCGCAGACCCGCCAGGGCATCGAGTTGATGATCGCCCAATCCGGCTGGCGCTCGACAGAGCAGGCGCGGCCTCGTGTGGGTCGCGGCGGCGGCTTCGAGTATCACATCTCCCTTTTGCCGGCAGCCGCCCAGGTTCGGCTTCGGCATGCTCCGGACGCGGCCGGATGGGACGAAGCCCGGGCCAGAAGGAACCTGCTTTGGTCTCGCTTCAACTCCCTTTCGAAAGCGAAGAAAAGGGTATGTGAGGAGCGCTTGAAGGTCCTCAATCGCGTCGAGCAGCTCGTGCGTGATGGTGGCCTGAACCGAACCGCCGCGATCGCGGTCGCGACGCTCGATGCCGGAATTCAAAAGTCCGCCTATTACGAGTGGCGCAAGGCTACCGAGGGCCTCGACCCCGAAGATTGGCTGGCCGCGCTCGCGCCGAGCAGCCCATCGGCTGACGGCGTCGTTTCGCAAGTTGCCGAGTGCCATCCGGACGCATGGGACTTCCTGAAATCCGACTTCCTGCGCCCAGGTGAACCCAAGTTTTCCGCCTGCTATCGGCGGATGATGACTGCGGCCACGTCTCACGGCTGGTCGCCTATCCCTGCCGAACGGTCGCTGCGGCGCCGGATGGATGCAGAAGTGCCGAAGGCGATCCAGGTGGCGACACGCCAAGGCTCGGAGCGCGCGAAGACGCTCTACCCAGCCCAGCGCCGAACGCGCTCGCACCTGCATGCCATGGAAGCCGTCAACATGGACGGTCACAAGCTGGACATCTTCGTTCGGCTTCCCGGCCGCGACAAGCCGACCCGCTTGTATCTGGTCGGTATTCAGGATCTCTATTCCGGCAAGATCCTCGCCTGGCGCCTGTCAGAAGCCGAGACGTGGGAGGTCGTGCGCCTGGTCATCGGCGACATGGTCGAAGAGCATGGCATCCCCGATCGCATCTACCTCGACAACGGACGCGCCTTTGCTTCGAAGAAGATCTCCGGTGGCACGCGCACTCGCTACCGCTTCAAGGTCCGCCCGGAGGATCCGCAGGGCCTGTTGACGGCGCTGCAGATCGAGACGCATTTCGTGCTGCCGTATTCGGGCCAGTCGAAGCCGATCGAACGCGCCTGGGGCGACTTCGCCGAGAACGTCTCGAAGCATCCGATCTGCGCCGGTGCTTACACAGGCAAGAACCCCAATGAGAAGCCCGAAGACTACGGCACCCGCGCGATCGAACTCGACGCGCTCTCTCGCCTCGTGGCGGAACTGGTGACCGAGCATAACGCTCGCAAGGGTCGACGCGCCGAGACCGCGAAGGGTCGTAGCTTTGACGAAACCTTCGCCGAAAGCATGCGCCTGCCGACGACGATTGTTCGACGCGCAACCGATGCGCAGCGCTTCCTTTGGCTTCTGGCATCGGAGGCGATCCGCACCCACAAAGGCAGCGGCGAAATCCACTTCATGGGCAACCGCTACTGGGACCGCGCGCTGAACCAGTACATGGGCAAGCAGGTGACGATCCGCTTCGATCCGGATCACCTCGCAAAGCCCGTCAAAGTCTACGACCTCGAAAACCGGTTCATCTGCGATGCCGAATGCATCGCCAATACCGGCTACGAGAGCCAGGACGATGCCCGCACCCATGCCCGTGGCCGGGCAGAGTTCAAGAAGGCAAATGATGCCTTGGCGAAGGCGCACCGCAAGCTTTCGCCGATGGAACTCGGCCAAATCTTGGAAAAGGGCCGCAAGGCCGAGGAGCGACCCGAGCCTATCCGGCCGGCTGTCACCCGCATCGTCACCGGCAACCTCGCGACGGCGCCTATCGAGGCGATCAGCGAGGACGAGTTTTCCGACAGTTTCTCGAAGGCCATGTCCCGAATGTCGGGCGGGGCTTCGATCCTCCCATTCTCGAAAGGGAATACGGCCGAAAAGTAAGGCGTCTCGGCCGTCAGCATGAACCGAAATGTATTGAGTGCGGTTCCGAAAAAAACAGGGCGGGAGTGCAAGTCCCGCCCAACAAACGGCCCCTCAGGGCATCTGAACAAGGAACCTTTTAGATGAACAAACATGTGACCACAAGCCCCGCAGCCGCTGCCCTCTGGGACCGGCCGACGCCAACGCGGGAGTTTTTGGCCAAGCATTCGGCTGAGGATGTTGCGGAATGGGAGCGGGTAACCGATCGCATCCGCGAGGTCGCGGGGGCAAACGGCTTCACCAAGGCCGAGACCCAGCGGCGCATCGGGATGAAGGACGGCACCTTCGCCCAATGGATCGGCGGTAGCTACCTCGGGCGTCTCGAACCCTTCACCCGTCAGGCCGCCAACTGGCTCGAAGCTTTCGAGGAAAGCGTCAGCCTGGTCGCCACCATTCCGAACTCTCCGGAATATATCCCGACCCGGATCAGCCGAGAGATCTTCGAAACCCTGCAGTGGGCGCAGATGACGGCGGACATGGTGTTTGTCACCATCGGCGCCGGCATGGGCAAGACGGCGACTTGCCGCCGCTATGCCTCGACCAGGCCGCACGTCTTCCATGCCACGATCAGCCCGCACACCAAGACTGTGCATGGCATGCTCGTCGAGCTGGCCGAAGAACTCGGCGTGCGCGAGGTGAACCCGGCTAAGCTGACCCGCGCGATCGGCGCCAGGCTCGCCCGAACCGGCGGCGGCACACTGCTCATCATCGACGAGGCGCAGAACCTCGTTGATGATGCCATCAACCAGCTCCGCCATTTCATGGACATCTACCAGTGCGGCATCGCTCTGGTGGGCAACGAAGAGGTTTACACCCGCTTCAACAAGTCCAATGGCGGGCCTAGCTATGCGCAGCTCAAGCGCCGGATCGGCAAGCGGCTGAAGCGCGCGACCCCCTACGTCGAGGACATCCATGCATTTATCGCCGCTTGGGGCGTATCCGCCGAGGACTGCGTCCAGTTCCTAACGGGCGTCGGCAAGAAAGGCGGCGCCCTCGGCCAGGTCGATAAGACCCTCAAGCTCGCCCACATGCTCGCGATTGGTTCCGAAGAGGAGCTGTCGCTCAAGCACATCAAGGCTGCCTGGGAGAACCGTGACGTGGAGGACATGCAGTGACCAGCATCCTCGACACAACGGCCAGCTCCGAGATCCAATCGCTCCTCGACGAGGTGCAACACCAGGCCATGACAGGCGTCGACCTCTCCGTCGCCCAAATGCGCCTGGTCGCCAATCGGCTGCGCACAATCGGCTCACTCGTTTACCTGATGGAGCAGGAACTCGCCGTCCATCGCCTGGGCGAACAGAGCCGCGCTGCTGTCAGCGTAATCGAGACCGAGGCCGGCGAGATCCTCGCCGAGCCGGTGCGGGAGAAGGACGGCAACGTCCTCCACCTCGATTTCGGCGGGAGGAACTGATGGTTCCCGAGATCATCGACGACATGCGGAAAGCCTATCAGCCGTACGAGGGAAGCGGTGTTTTTCTGCAGCCTGAACACGTCCGTGTCTTGCTGTTGATGCTCGCCTATCTCGCAACCGAATGGCGGAACATGGAAAGCCGCCTTAACGGCCCCGCCACCGTCATCCTCCTCGACCCCAACAGCAACGTCGTTCCGCTGAAGCAGCCCCCGCCCGGTTTCAAGCCGGGCGGCGGCGCCGCGTAACCATCCCCGAAAACAGGAACTTTCCCAATGCAAGCAGTCATTCTCGAAGAAACCCCGAACGGCATCGTCAAGGTCAGCGGCCGCGACTACATGCCCGACGCCAAGGGCAACCTCGTCCCCGTCGAACTGATCAAGGCCGCCGACAAGCTGCAGGACGAAGTGGTCCGCAAGATCATGGGCTTCGCCATGGAACTGAGCGACCAGGTCGCACGCTTCCTCGGTCACACCATGACCGATCTTGGCGAATTCGACGCGCTCCTCGCCCAGGAATACAATGCCAAGATCGGCGGCGCGAAGGGCAATCGGACCTATCAGACATTTGACGGGCTGATGATGGTGAAGGTGCAGGTATCGGATTTCACCGATTTCGGCCCCGAGCTGCAGATCGCCAAAGCTAAGCTTGACGAGGTCTTGAACGAATGGTCCGCCGACAGCCGGCCAGAGATCCGCGCCATCATCACCCGCGCCTTCAACACCGACAAAGAAGGCCAGATCAACCGTTCGGAGATTTACACGCTGCTGCGGCTCGATATCGAGGACGAGCGGTGGAAGGATGCGATGAAGGCAATCCGCGACGCCATGCGCGTGACCGGCTCGAAGGAATACGTCCGCTTCTACCAGCGAGCCAAGATCACAGATGCGTGGCAGCCGGTGACCATCGATCTGGCGAAGGCCAAGGCAGGTGGTCAATGAGCGCGTTCGCCGTCCAACATGCCCGCCTCGCTCGGCTCAATGCCGAGATGCGGTGCCCTGCCTGCGGTAGCAAGCGGAACGGTTCGGCCTCACTCGAAGAACGGCTGACCGTATATTTCGACTGCGGCGCCATCTTCGCCTGCGATGGCGGCCTGCCGATCGTCGCGGACGTCCCGTGCCCCGGCTCTTCTCAAGTCGCTGCAGCCGCTCTGGACCGCGAGGCACGCCGCGATATCGCCCCTCGCAAACATCCCGCACTCGTCCTGGACGAGAACTGGTTGGCCAGTTTTGCGGCATGGAACCTCGCCACCTTCGGTCCAGGCAAGCGCACAGCTGGAACGATCGACCATATCAAGAAGGAGCTGCGCGAGATCGAGGCGGACCCCGACGACGCGAAGGAGTGGGTAGACATCGTGCTGCTCGGCCTCAACGGCCTGGTCCGTCAGGGACGGTCTCCGACCGAAATCATCGGAGCTATTCGCGGAAAGGACGCCGAGAACCGGACACGTCGCTGGCCCGACTGGAGGAACACCGATCCCAATCTGGCAATCGAGCACGACCGCTCGCCGGCAGTAGTTTGCGACCCCGACATGGCCGGAGTTCGGCCATGAAGGAAGCCCCAACCCTCTTTCAACTTGAGCAGTCGCTGGCGGACGAGTTCCGCCGCGACGGCTACCAAATCCACCAGCACGACGGCATGTCCTTCATCCGGATCGTCCACACGACCGAGCACGGCGAAGACATTATGACCGAAATCAATCTCACGCGACTTGCCGAGGCTATCCGGAGGAAGCTGTCATGAGCGTGATCTACTTCACCGACACATGCCGCCTGAAATCCTACTCGGCCGCAACTAGGGGCGCGAAATCGATCGTCAAGATCGAGATCGATGTCGCCGATCATCGCGATCTCGGCTTCCTCTTGCGCGAACTGGCAGAGATCGAAGCAGAGCAAAAGGCGAAAGAAAGGTCGCAGCGCAAGCCGGCCGCTGCCAAGGCTGCCCGGCCGCTCGCTCTTCCAAGTCCGCTTCTGCAACTCCCCTACTACGACGAGGAAGGAGCCTCAAATGACGATCATTGATCTCCAACAGGTCAAGGACCAGCGAGAAGGGCCTGACGCCGATTGCCTTCTCAGAGACCAGTGGGGCCGTCCCATGGGCATCTTCGGTGTCGCGTACAAAGTCGATGATCGAATGTTCTCGTTCAAAATCGAGGCCTACTCCGAAGAGGACGCGGAAAGGCACATCGACGCAATCCGCCAGGGCGTCGAGTTCCTTGGTCAACTCAGCCGTACCGGCGATTATTGAAGGAGCGCAGCCATGAACTCCACCGCAGCCATCCACGTAGCAAAGAAGCAGTTCGGCCTGGACGATGATACCTACCAGGCAAAGCTGAAGCGCATCACCGGCAAGACATCCACGAAGGACATGACCGAAGTTGAGCGCCAACAAGTGCTCACTGTGTTCCGAAACGAGGGCTTCCAGCCGGCGCCGAGCGCACCTCGGCCAAATGGTCGCGCCAAGCTCACCGGACGCTTTGCCGGTAAACTGCAGGCGCTTTGGATCGCCTGTTACAATCTCGGCATTGTCGAGAACCGCGACGACGCGGCACTGATCGCCTTCGTCAAGCGTCAGACCGATATTGATCACGTCCGCTTCGTAAGATTTCCCGACGATGCGGCAAAAGCGATCGAGGCGCTAAAGGGCTGGATGGCCCGCGAAGGCGGCGTCGTCTGGTCGAATGTCGACGCGCTCGCAAATTACGACCGAGCGGACGGCTACAAGATTGCCTGGGCCCAGTGGCGAAAGCTCTACCGGCCAGCCACGAGCACGCTGGCGTTCCGCATGCACGAAAGCATTCCGGTCGTCCGTTGGAAGTCGCCGCCCGGCTTCGTCGATTGGCCCAAGCTGTTGCGCAAGGTCGAAGTCGCGCGCTGGTGTAAAGAGAACCTCAAGCCGCTCCTGGACAAGCTCGACCCGCACCTGCGTTCTTGCCTCGGTGTCGACTTCGGCCGAACGGGCGACCTGTCCGTGTTTCATCCACTACAGGTGCGGGCAAACCTGACCACGGCAACGCCCTTCGTACTGGAGCTGCGCGACGTCCCGTTCGAATCGCAAAAGCAGATCGCCTACTACATCATCCGCCGACTTCCGCGGTTCTTTCATGCCGCGCTCGATGCCACCGGCAACGGCGCATTCCTGGCCGAAGCTTGCAGGCAAGAATTCGGCACTGCCAAGGTCAGCGAAATCAAGCTCTCGACGGACTGGTATCTGGTCAACATGCCGAAGCTTAAAGCGGGCTTTGAGGACCGTTCATTCGAGCTTCCGCTCGATGACGACATCATGAACGACTACCGCGCGGTCCAGATGACCAAGGGCGTCGCCAAGGTTCCGGACAATGCCAGGAGCGACGGCGCCGATGGATATCCACGCCACGGCGACACGGCGATCGCCGGTGCACTCGCCAAGTTCGCCAGCGAGCAGAAGAGCGGCGAGGCCGGCGCCGGCACGGCAGGCGAAGAACGACCGGTCGCCTCGGCGATGGAAGATTACGGCGCCGGCTTCGGTGCGATTGAGGACCGCGTGGACCTCTCCGACTACATGAGGATGTGAACATGGCGGACCCGATCCTGCCCGAAATCGCAACAGTCCATTCGGACCCCTTCGTCCCACAGTTCCAAACCGTCATGCAGCCGACCGACGACGTCCTGGCAAAGCGCGGCGGCGCCAAGGGCCTTGCGCTCTATGACGAGATCCGCCGCGACCCCCATGCCTTCGCCGTCCTGCAGAAGCGCAAGCTCGAAGTCGTCTCGCGCGAGTGGAACGTGTTCGAGGCATCGGATCGCCGTCTCGACAAGAAAGCGGCCGAGGAGGTCAAGCGTCAGCTCAAGGCCATTAACTTCGACCAGTTAACGCGCGGCCTGTTGGGCGCGGTGCTCAAGGGCTACGCAGTCGCCGAGATCATCTGGGCGAACGTCGACGGCACCTGGACCGCGACGGCCGTGAAGGTGAAGAAACAGCGCCGTTTCCGGTTCACTATGGACGGCGAACTCAGAATGCTGACGCGACGCAACTCGCTCGACGGCGAGCCGGTACCGCCGCGCAAGTTCATCGTCCATCGTCATTCAATTGAGGACGATGACGACGATCCCTATGGCGTCGGCCTCGGCAATGTCCTGTTCTGGCCGGCTTGGTTCAAGCGCCAGGCTCTCTCTCATTGGCTGCGCAGCAACGAAAAGCACGCCACCCCCACGACGGTTGCCCAGTACGAAGGGGACTACGACAAAAAGACCGAGGGCCAGCTCCTCGGGGCCATTCGCAGGATGGCGAACGATACCGGCGTCGCCGTGCCTGCCACCGTCGAACTCAGCTTGTTGGAGGCGCAGCGCGGGGGCGGCAGCGTCGACCATGGGGCGATCAACCGCTATCTCGACGAACTGATAAGCGAGGCCGTACTTGGCGAAACACTCTCGACCAACTCCGGCGAGCGCGGCGCTCGATCGCTTGGCGAGGTCCACAACCAGGTCCGGATCGCGATCGCCAAGGCCGATGCCGATCTCATCTGCACTTCAGTCCGTGACCAGCTCGTGCGCTGGATCGTGGAGCTTAATTTCCCCGGCGCAGGCATCCCCGACGTCTGGCGCGACTTCTCGGAAGCCGAGGATCTCGATGCGAAGGTCAAGCGTGACAAGACGCTGACCGAGATGGGCTATCGCCCGAAGGACCCGCAATACATCGACGATACCTATGGCGGCGAATGGGTCGACACGAAAGCTCAGCCCGACGAAACCTCCACGGATCAGCCAACGCCGGCCAGTCCGATCGCCGGTTTAGAGTTCGCCGATCCCGACGTGACCGATGGCAATGCCATCATCGAAGAACTTGCCGACCAACTGGCGACCATCGCGGCCCCGTCGATCGACGCCATGATTGACGCCATCCGGCAGGAGTTCACGGAGGCGCGCGACTATGAAGATCTGTCGCTGCGTCTTGCTCGACTTGCTGGCGAGATGGGTGTCGACGATCTGGCATCGGTGATGGAACAGGCGATCACCCTCGCTCGCCTCGAAGGGGAGAACGCCGAGAATGGCCGGTGAACTGCCATTTCAGGAAGCGATCGACTTCCTGCAGGGAAAGGTCAACCTGCCGACCCAGCGATGGGATGACTTGCGCCACGCCGCCCATGTCCGCGCCTTCTCGGTCGCGGGCGTCACCCGCGAGGATATGCTTGCCGACTTCCGCCGCGCAGTCGAAAAGGCTCGCTCGGAGGGCACCGGTTTCAATGAGTTCCGCAAGGAGTTCGATGCGATCGTCGACCGCACCGGCTGGAAGTTCAATGCGCGTGGCTCGACCGAGGAGGAGCGCCGCGCCTGGCGCGCCCGCATCATCTACACAACGAACATGCGCACCAGCTACATGGCCGGCCGCTACGCGCAGCTGACCGAGCCCGACGTCCTCAAGTATCGGCCCTATTGGCGGTACATCCATTCCGGCGCCGAGCATCCGCGCAAGCTACACCTCTCTTGGCACGGCCTCGTCCTGGAGGCGACGGACCCGGCATGGAAGGTGATGTATCCGCCGAACGGCTGGGGCTGCGGCTGTGATGTTGAGGCGCTGTCGAAGCGAGACCTTGCCCGCCTCGGCAAATCAGGTCCCGACCAGGCGCCCGTCTTCGACACCTACGAAGGCACGGACCCGCGCACCGGTGAGACCGAGATCCGATATCCCGGCATTGATCGCGGCTGGGAATACAACGTCGGCGACGATTGGCTCCATGGTCTCGTGCCCCAGCAGCTCCGCCAACCGCTGCCAGCGTTCGACCCGGCCGCGAGCGTACCCGCGAACCTGCCCGCAATGCCGGCGCCAACCACGGCAAGTGCCAACCAACTGCTGGGGGCGAACCTCCCGGCCCAAGACTACGTCGACCATTTCATGCAGGCGTTCGGTCTGAAGTCAGGCGAGAGCGGGTATTTCCGCGACGCGTCCGGTGGCATCGTCTCGCTTTCGGAGCGCATGTTCCAGGAGCGCGACGCGGCGGGCAAATTGATCGGCCTGAAAAGCGACAAATTCGATCGCGGTCGCTACGTCGGCCTGATGGCCGATACGATCATCAACCCGGACGAGATCTGGGTGGATTGGGCACAGGTCACCAGCGGCCTTGTCCTGCGTCGCGCCTATCTCAAGACCTTCATCCTTCCGAACAAGAAGGCGATTTTCCTGCGCTTCGAGTGGACGCGCCACGGCTGGATCGCGGTGACGGGCTTCGACACCTCGCACAAGTATGTCTCGAACTACCGGAAAGGGGCTTTGCTCTATGCCCGGAAATAACGAAAGCGCCGCTCCGATCCGCGACGCTTACCCGCGTGGCTTCAGGATGCGGATCGGCCGCTCACCACGCTTGGCATGCCAGGAAGATACGTCGCATCGGGCGACGTTTCAAGGAGCACGCTAAATGGCGGGCGCAGCGATTACACTCGACAACCAGGACGTCAACGAAGCGTTAGCCCGCATCGTGGCCGCTGCCGGCGACGTGACGCCCGCTCTGAAGAACATCGGTGAGTTTGAGGCTGGCGTGACCCGCCGCCGGTTTATCGATGCCGTGGATCCCGATGGCAAGCCATGGGTCGCGCTCAATCCGCTCTATGCCAAGACGAAGAAGGGACCAGGCATTCTTCGCGGCGAGACCCGTACACTCAGCCAGATCATTTGGCAGCTGGCGGACGGCGGCGTCGTGATCGGCTCGAACGAAGTGCAAGCGCGGATCCACAATGAGGGCGGCGTCATCCGTCCCAAGAATGCGGCAGCACTCGTTTTCTCGATGGGCGGTCAGACCTTCAAGGTCCAGAAAGTCACGATACCGAAACGTGAGTTTCTTCGTTTCAACGCCACCTCCGAGACCCGCATTTTGGAGATCGTGGAGGATCATTTCCTCGACGTGATCGAGCAAAACGACTAACCGATAGGAAGGCCCCAGAAACGCGCTCTGGCGCTTTGGGGGCTCCGGTGTTAGCTTCCGACCTAGAAAACGCGCCCACGGCCTTCAAAATGGCCTCGAAAACGAAGCAAGGCGCGGACCCCCCTCCTAAAAATCACCTGAAATAACGGCAGACACCCACAAACCGTTGCGACTGTTTGTGCAGTGGGTGGTCCGGCATGGTCCGGAACATGAAACCGTTCGAGATTTTCAAGACAGGCACGCACACTTCGAACAAGGGCACGACGCTCTCGTTCTCGGATGCTGACCTTGCCGACATCGCTCAATCCTACGACGCGGCCAACCACCAGGCGCCGATCGTCGTCGGACATCCGAAACAGGATGCCCCGGCTTACGGCTGGGTCAAGTCGCTCGCCGTTCGTGACGGACGCCTGGTCGCCGAGCCCGAACAGATCGATGGCGCCTTTTCCGAACTGGTCACCAAAGGCCGCTTCAAGAAGGTTTCAGCCGCCCTTTACGCTCCGGATCAGGTCGGCAATCCGACGCCCGGCAAGTACCACCTGCGTCACGTCGGGTTTCTCGGCGCTGAGCCGCCGGCCGTCAAAGGTCTGAAGCCGATCGAGTTCGCTGCCGAAGGCGAATACCTCACCTTTGCCGAGATCGAATTCGCCGAGTGGCGGACGGTTTGGACGATCGAGAGCGTTGCCAAGCTCTTCCGAGGCATCCGTGACTACTTCATCGAAAGCGCCGACCTCGAAACGGCCGATCGCATCGTGCCGCAGTGGGAGGTCGACCAGCTCACCCAGAGCGCGGCCGACATGCGCGCCGAGCTGCGCAGCGAAGAGGCGCGCCCGTTCTTTTCCGAAACAGCACCGAAGGAAACTGACATGACGACTGCCGCCCAGGCCGCAGCCTCGCAGGCCGATATCGATCGCCGCCTCGCCGAGCTGCAGACCCGTGAAGACGACATGAAGAAGCGCGAGATCGAATTCGCGGAAAGCGCTCGCAAGACCCGCCAGGACGAAGACGCGACGTTCGTTTCGTCGATCGTCAAGGAAGGTCGCCTGCCGATCGGCCTGCAGGCGACCGCAACGGCGCTCTTCTCCGAACTGGACGGCGAGACGCTGACCTTCTCGGAAGGCGACCAGACGACCAACACCACGCCGCGCGAGGCGTTCCGCGACCTGCTGCAGAAGCTCCCGGTCCCGGTATCGACCGGCGAGCACGCAACTGGCGACGGCCCCGACTTCTCCGACCCGGCTCACGTCCGGGTCGCTATCGAAACCGAGATCCGCGAGGCCAAGGCCAAGGGCGAGACCCTCTCGCCAGCAGCCGCTGCCATGCGGCTCCAGGCCCGACGCTAACCGCAGCAACAAGCCGCTTCACAAGGAAGAGCCATGAACTCGCTTATCAAAAGTTTCGTAGCTTCCGGCGCCATCGCGCACCGGGCGCTGCTCAAGTTCACCGCGACCGATGGCGTTCTCGCCGTCGCAACATCGCCGGCAGACCTGATTGCCGGTGTCGCTGATTGCCCTGGCGGCGCTGCAGACGGAGAGCGTTTCGACGCGGTGCTCTTCGGTCCAGCTGAGGTCATGTGCGGCGGTGCCATCTCGGCTGGCGGCTTTATCACCGCTGGTGCGGCAGGCAAGGCCGTGGCGGCAGCGCCTGCTGCCGGCGCCAACGCAGTCCTCGCCGGCCGGCTGCTGGTCGGCGGCGCCAACGGCGATTTCGCCCGCGCCTTCATCAATCCCGGAATGATGCAGGGCGCATAACGCGCCCCGCCAACCCCCTTTAGGAGCCCCTTATGAGTGGTACGCCTTTTCCCGTCGATCCGGTGTTGGTCGCGATCGTCGCAGCCTACTCCAACACTGCGCTTATCGCAGACCTCGTGCTTCCGCGCCTGAACCCGCTTCTGCCGGCCGAGAAGTTCACGTGGTGGAAGTTCGACTTCAGCCAGTTCATCACGATTGCCGACACGAAGGTCGGTCGCAAGTCCGAGCCGAACACGGTCGAGTTCAACGCCGAGGAGGTCGAAGACAAGACCAATGACTACGGTCTCGACGACGTCGTGCCCAATGCCGATATGGCGAACGCGCCGACCGGCTATGATCCTCGCGCCTTCGCAGCGCAGAAGTTGATCGACCTGGTCCTGCTTGACCGAGAGGTTCGTGTTGCCGGCAAGGTGTTCAACGCCAACACCTATGGCGCGGACAACAAGGAAGTGCTCGCCGGCACCTCGCAGTGGAGCCACGTCGACAGCACCCCGATCAAACAGATCGCCGAGGCGGCCGACAGCATGATTATGCGTCCGAACCACGCGGTCATGGGGCGCGGCGTTTGGACGGCACTGCGCACCAACCCGAGTGTCCTGCGTGCGCTCACCCCGTCCGGTGCTGCAGACGGCTATGCCAACAAACGCGCTGTCGCCGATCTTCTGGAACTGGACGACATCCTCGTCGGCGAAGGCTGGATCAACACTGCGAAACCCGGCCAGGCTGTCCAGCGCCAGCGCGCTTGGGGCAACCATTGCACGCTGTTCCACAAGGCGCCTCTGGCTGACAGCCTGGCTGCGACCCCAACCTTCGGCTGGACCGCCCAGTTCGGCCTCCGGACTACGTTGTCCGCGATTACAACTTCGCGATTGCCGCCCTGAAGGATGTGGCGCGCGGCGTGATCAAGCTCGCGGCCGACAACGGCGTAAAGCCCGAAACCGGCAACGACATTGCGATCGGCGTCGACGGCCCCGACCCAGTGTTCAGCCGCGAGAACTTGGAGGGCTGGCTTTGATCAACGAGGTCATTGCGCGGCTGAAATCGAATGCGGTCGAACTCGCCGACGTTCTGCCGGCGGAGGAGCTAGACGCGCTTTCCAAGGGGACCGCGCCTAAACACGGCACGGCCTTTGTCATCCCCTACCGCGAGCAGGCCGAGCCGAACGAACACTCAAGCGCCATCTTCCGCCAGCGCGTCCTGGTGCAAATCCTCGTGGCCTTCGTCATCCGCCGGCACGACGACGCGAAAGGCGGCAAACGTGTCGCAGACTTCGACACCCTGAAAGGCTCGATCGAAGGCGCCCTCGCCGGATGGTCGACCGACCCAAGCAACGACCTATTCGAACTGGTCGCGGCACAGGCCGCGCCCCTCGGCAACGGTGTCTCTGTCTACGTGCAGGTGCAGCACCTGCAGAAGACGATGGAGGAAGACGGCCGGCGGTTCATCGTCCATGAACTGACCATGCCACCGTCCGCGCGCCTGCTTGAGCCGCTCGACTGCGTGGCCTGGTCGAGCTTGCACAATAACTACAGCAACAAGCTCTTTCTGATCGTTCGCATCACCCGCTTGCGCGGCAGCTTCCAGCGCGTCGTGCTCAAGGAAGTTGATCCGGACGACTACGATCCGCCGGCAGTGATCCTGCCGCCGAGCACCGGCTGGATCGGCCCGATCGCCGCTCCGCCGCAGCCGATGACGGGCTGGGCGGTGGAACCGGCGACCGTCAAGGACGCTGGCGGCGTCGATCGCCGGCCGGCCATCAAGGTGTCTTGCGCTGCCGACCTCGACGACGTGAAGAACGTTTGGGTTCAGGTGCGGGTGAAGGCGACCGGCGTGGTCGTCTTCGACAGCGACAGCACGGCTTATGCCGAGCCGTTTTCGTGGTTGATTTCCGGCGCCTGGTGCTTGCCCGCGACCGAGTATGAAGTCCGTGGCAAGTATGTCCCTTACACGAACCGCGAGACGACCTGGTCGGCGTGGCTCTCGGTCACGACGCCGAATGTGCTGATTGCCAGCGGCGACATTCTCGACGGTTCGATCACTGCCCAGAAGATCGCCGATGCGGCCGTCACGGCCGACAAGCTCATGGACGAGGCGGTCAACAGTCTGAAGCTGGCAGCCGGCGCCGTCACCTCTGCCAAGCTTGCGGTCGCAGCCGTGACGGCGGCGGCGATCGCCATCGGCGCGGTAGTATCAGACAAGCTCGCCGACGCGGCCGTGACGGCTCAGAAGCTCGCCAATGAGGCCGTGACCGCGACGAAGTTCGCCTCGGACATCAAACCCGTTGAGGTGAAATCCTCGCTGCCGACGACGGGCAACGTCGAAGGCCGGCAGGTCTACAACACGACCGATGGCAAGGTTTACCGCTACAAGAGCGGCGCCTGGACGGCCGAGGTCGCGGCCGGAGACCTCGTCGGGCAGATCGTCGCCAGCCAGCTTGGAAACGGCTCGGTCACCAATGCAAAGCTGGCGGCGCTCGCCGTCGACGCCACGAAGCTTGCCGCGAACGCCGTCACCGAAACCAAGATCGCCGATGGCGCGATCACCACACCCAAGATCGTCGCCAACGCCGTCGTCGGCGATCACATCGCCGCCAACGTCATCTCAGTCACCAAACTGATCATGGCGGACTTCAACAACCGCGTTGAGAACCCGAACTTCGGCGAAGGTGACGTGGGTTGGGTGAAGAGCCCAGGTGCTGCGATCGTCAACAACGCGGCCAATGCCTACACCGGCAGCTACTATCTGGACTTCCCGACCGGCATGGCGTCGGGCGTTACCCGAAACGCCAACATCTTCCCGGTCGTTCCGGGTGAGGTCTATCGGGTCTACGCCGTAGGCCGCGCTGTCGGCACGCCAAACACCTACCTCAATGTCCGCCTTCGCTTCATGCAGGCCGACAAGAACACGTTGGTATCGGCGACCTCTGCGCTCACCTTCGTTGCCACCGACGCTGCCTATGTCGGGAAGACAGGCCAGGTCACCGCACCGGCGGGCGCCGTTTACGCCTGGCTCGATTTCGTCCCGGCCGTGAACATCACCGCCGGCTCCTATCGGGTGGGCTTTGTGTCCTGCCAGCGCAAGGATGCCGCCGAGCTGGTCGTCGACGGCTCGATCCTCGCCAATCATCTCGCTTCCGATTCGGTGACTACCGACAAGCTCGCGGCAAACTCCGTTGTTGCAGGCAAGATCGCAGTCGGCGCGGTATCAACCGACCAACTCGCTGCCGGCGCTGTCACGGCTGTCAAGATCGCTGCGGCAGCGATCTCGGCCGACAAGCTCGCCGTGGGCCGAGGCGCCAACTACATCGAAAACTCCGACCTCTATGCCGGGCTGTCCACCTGGGGCGTGCGCTACAGCAACGCCCTGGCGCAGTTTGCCGTTTCCATGCGAACCGACAACTACGCTGCCGGCGGGGCTGCTATCCAGATCCGCCACCTGCGCGCTGTTGCCGGCGAGGTCTATGACCTCTGGCCGCTCGACCTCGGAACCGGCACTGGCAAGAATTATCCGGTCGAGGCAGGCAAGCGTTACGAGTTCTCGGTCTATGGCTTCGCCCACCGCGCTGAGCGGCAGCTCTACATTGGCTGGGTGGATGCTGCCGGTACCGTGACTTACGCGGCGACCGCAGCGATCGCGTTTGAAGGTGGCGACCCTCAGTCCCAGCTTTCAAACTATACCCGCAGCACGCTCTTCGCGACGGCTCCGGCCGGTACGGTCAAAGCCCATGTCTTTGTTCGCCACCGCGGCACCTCGTCGGGCACGACCGACAGCTACGTCTGGTTCCGCAACGCCTACTTTGGCGAGGCCGGCCCGAACCAGAACGAACCTTCGCCCTGGTCGCCCTCAGGCACAACGCTGGTCGATGCCGGCCAGATCGTCACCGGCGCTGTCATCTCCGACAAACTCGCGACCAACGCGGTCACGGCTGGAAAGATTGATGCCGGCGCCGTGACGGCCACCACGATCGCGACTGGTGCGGTGACCACGGACAAGCTTGCGGCCAATTCGGTCACGGCCGCCAAGGTCGCGGCCGATGCGATCGGCGCCAACCACATCGCGGCAAATTCGATCACGGCCAAGCAGCTCGTCCTGACCGACTTCGAGAACCTCGTTCCGAACGGCTACTTCAACGAAGGCGCGGTTTCGGCTTGGGGCAGCGTTTCCGGTAGCGGCAACTTCTACGCCACCGCTGCTATCGTCCAGACGGGTGCCTACTCTGCAAACCTGCAGAAAGATGCGGGAGCATTTAGCGGCAGCATCAACGTCACCATGCTGCCCGAGTACGATATCGCGGTCACGGCCGGCGAGGTCCTCTACGGGGAAACCTCGATCAGCACCAACGGCACGGCAACCAGCGCCGGGGCGTACTATCGCGTTCTCTTCTATGACGGCTCGAAGTCCTACCTTAGCTATCTGGATATCATTTCCAACGTGGCGATCCCGAACAGCTGGACCCGGTATTCCCGCAAGATTACGGTTCCCGCTGGCGCCCGCTATGCCCGCATCCAGCTCTACAACCACTCGACCCAGACGACGACCGCAAACCTGCTGTTCGATCGCCTGATCCTGCGTCGTGCAAAGGCGGCCGAACTGATTGTCGACGGCGGCATCACGGCTGACCATCTGGCAGCGAATTCGGTCCAGACGACCCACCTCGCGGCCAATGCTGTTACTGCCGCCAAGATCAGCGTCAGCGACCTGTCCGCCATCTCCGCCACGCTGGGGTCGGTCAATATCAGCTCGGCCACGATCGGTACGCTGCAAGTTGGTCGAAGCAACATCATTGGTGGCGCGATCTCGCGCGTCGACTATGCAGCTCCAACCGGCGTGGCAGGCATCGCAACGTCAAACACCGCTGTCACTGGCCTGACCGCCAACCACGGCACCGGCACGCAAGCGGTCATCGTCCACAGCTCGTTCAACATCTATGGCGTCAACGACGCGACCACCGGCTACATCGCCGTCGTGGTGTCGATCTGGGATGACCTCAATAACGCCTACACCGCCGCGATCCCCCTGACCTTCAGGTCCGAGACGCAGTTCGCGCACGAGTTCAACTTCTCGCCACCGGCCGGGCGCACGGCCACTCAGTTCCGCTTCGACGTTCGCGTCGTCTCGGGCACGAACGTCTTCTCCAACAACCGCACCATCCGCATCATGACCCTTTATCGATAGGAGCACGCATGTACCGCATAGACACGATGTACGAAGCCATGACCGACGCATTGATGCAGGGCGTCAACGCTGGCCGCGCCGAACGCTGGATGGCATCCGCCGCCTTCTGGCTCGGCCGGCAGCAAGTCTACGCATCGGGCGATTACTGGCTGGCGCTGGCCGCGAAAATCACCACCCTCCTGCCGGCCGAGGAACAGGCGGCGATCGTCGCCCAGTTGAGCAAGCAGGAAGACCAGCTCGTCGACACTGCAGGCGATTGGCCCGAGGTTCCGAGCCAGATTACCGCGCTGCTTGCCAGCTGGTCGCCGGCACCGATCCCCGTCGACCTTGCTGCCTACACGGCCTCGAAGCGCTACGCCGTGGAGGTCGGTGGCATAGTGGTCGACGGCGTGCGGATCCTCACCGATCGCGCTAGCCAGGCGATGATCGCTGGCGCCTACGTCTACGTTCAACACAACCCGACCGAAACCATCTCCTTCAAATCGGGTGATGGCTTCGTGACACTCTCGGCCGGCAACGTGGTCACGATGGCCAACGCGGTCGGCGCTCACGTCCAGGCGTGCTTTGCGGCCGAGGCGGCAGTGCTGGCCGCGATCGCCGCGCAGACGATCACCGACACGGCCGCGATCGACGCCTACACCTGGCCGTCGAACGGCGCGCCGGCATGACCATTCGCAACCGGCTGATGTCCTCAGCCTCTCATCTTACTTACCCTCAAAGGAACCCAGACATGTCCGCAGTCGTCAACATCCTGAAGCAGCAAAACCAGCTCCTCTCCGTACAGGTCGAGGAGATGGCCACGCAGGTCGATAACCTGAAGCAGAGCCTCGTTACAGCGCTCAACAAGCTCGCCGAGCACGAGCCGGAATTCGTGAAGAAGTTTCTGGTGCCGGACGCGCAGCCGGCCGCTGAACCGGATACGTCAGCAATGACGCCCGCAAACTAAAAACGGGCGGCTGGTGCGAACGGCAGTACGCACCAAGCGACGGGCCACTGATTGGCGTTAGAAACCCGTCCGACAGCCGCGTTCGACAACTGTCACACCCGTACCCTGCAGGGCGGGCTCTCTGTGACTGAGTCGTGAGCTTTTTGAAATGGTATTTAATGAAGAAATGAGGGCGGTTTCGCCTACGCTTCCTCCGGCTGCCTGGATCGGCGGCAAGAGGCAACTGGCGAGCCGCCTGGTCGGGATAATCTCGACCGTAAAGCACACCACCTATGCCGAGCCATTCGTCGGCATGGGCGGTGTCTTTTTCCGGCGCACGGCCGCGCCGAAGAGCGAGGTCATCAACGATCGAAACGGCGAGGTCGTGAACCTCTTCCGCATCCTGCAACGGCACTATCCGCAGTTCATGGATACGCTCAAATTCCAGATCACCAGCCGTCGCGAGTTCGAGCGCCTGAAGGCGTGCGATCCGGCAACGCTGACCGACTTGGAACGGGCGGCCCGTTTCCTCTATCTGCAGAAGCTTGCCTTCGGCGGGAAGGTCAACGGCCAGCATTTCGGTATCAGTCTCGACCGATCGGCTCGCTTTAACCTGACACGCCTGGCACCGATGCTTGAAGACGCACACGAGCGCTTGGCCGGCGTGATCCTGGAGAACCTCGACTGGTCGGAGTTCCTCGATCGCTACGACCGACCAGGCACGCTGTTCTACCTCGATCCGCCATATTTCGGCGGCGAGGACGACTATGGCAAAGCGCTCTTCGGCCGCGACCAGTTCGCCGCCCTTGCAGAGCGTTTGAGACGGCTTCGAGGCCGCTTCATACTGTCCATAAATGACGTGCCGGCGATCAGAGAAACGTTCGCAGGTTTCAGCTTCGACGAGGCCGAGCTGACTTACACGGTGAGCGCCGGAAAGGCCACGAAGGCACGTGAACTGATCATCACCGGATAAGTCAAAGGAATGCCCCGCCGCGCGCCCTCGCGGCGGGTCTATTTCGCTCCTTAGAATTGGGGTTTCCAACACCGATGTGGCGCGCTACCAACCTCGAAGACAACCGAGAGGAGTGGCAGATGGGGAACTTTCCGATTCGAACAGGCTGCAGGTCGATTGCTTTCGCTGCTGTTGCCGCAGCGCTGCTGGCCCCCATGCCGGCGACGGCCGATGCTTCCTATGATGCCTGCGTGAGAAAGCTCTGCGTGTCGACGCGCCAGGCCGACTGCTGGATCAAGGCGGGTGCCGCGATTTGCGATCGAGACCAGACCCAATGCCGCAATGTCTCAGACCACACCAGCGCGATCGTCGTCCGCAAATCCCATGGGAGATGGGAGGTAAAAACGGATCTCGGCCGAGGATGGGTGAGCGATAAGATGATGATGGTCAGCGGAGACAAGTGCTGATGCGAAGGATATGCACCCTCTTGGTGGCCTTACTCGCAGTAGCGCCGAGCGGCGCAGGAGCTGGCCAGATGCACGTCGCTGGATTTAAAGGACACGATTCTAGCCTCTCCTTGTGGTGCGAGGGGAAAAAGGTCGGCCTGATTTTCGTGAACATCAGCAAACTCAAGTACTACAGTTTCTGGGACGATAAAGCTCTCGAAGCCTTAGAACCGAAGCTGCGTATCAAGACAGATGACGGGCCGACTGTCGACGTTACCGTGAAAGTGGTTCTGGCTAACAATTCTCTGACGGCGTCAGGCGACAGCGACGTGAAATTGCTCACAGCCATTCAACACGCCAAGGACCGGATCACGGTGAACCTCGACCTGCCCCGAGGAGTTGGTCTGGAACGGACGTTCGAGGTGCAGGGTAGAATTGAGAAAGTGCCAGCGATGATCGTCGGATGCGGCTTGGAATAAGCAGACTGACGATCCTTAAACCCTCGGCCCCTCAAACGGCCTTCAAAGATGCCTCAAAGGGTCTTTTTGACACGCGAACCGGAATTGCAGTTTTTCCGGTTTTGGCTGTCAAAATTCCGGAAAATCGCGGCGAGCTACAGCGGATTTTTCTTGATCGATGTTTTCGGACTGAAAAGGAATAAATGGTAGCGGAGGAGGGATTCGAACCCCCGACACAAGGATTATGATTCCTCTGCTCTAACCTACTGAGCTACTCCGCCGGGTACCGCGTCAGGGCTTCGAAGGGGAAGCCGTCTTGACTGGACGGGCGGCTTATAAGGCGCCGTTCCGGCCAGTGTCAAGCCAAGTCTCCGGGAAAATGTGAAGTTTTCACAATAGCCGGAAATCAAGGGCTTCAGGCGGCCGCCGGCGCCGAAAGCAGCGCCTTCAAGGCCGCCTCCGCGCCTGCTTCGCGCTCTGATTTGCGAATGAATCCGCCGCCATAGACACGCGCATCCTCGCCGACGCCGGAATAGAGCGCACAGGCCTGGCCGGGCGCGATGCCGGCTTCGCCTTCGGCGAGCTCGACATAGATGCCCTCGTCATCCATCGCCAGGACAGCCGGTGCCGGCTGGCGGGTGGAGCGCACCTTGGCGAAACAGTCGAAGCCGCGGGCAGCAGCCGCTGCGAGCTCCTCGTCGCCCAGCCAGTTGACGTCGCGCAGGTAGACGCGGCGCGTCTCCAGCGCTTCCTTGGGGCCGACGATGACGCGGCGCGAGCGGGCGTCGAGATAGACGACATAGAGCGGCTCGCCGGTCGCAATGCCGATGCCGCGGCGCTGGCCGATCGTATAGTGCAGGATGCCCTCATGGGTGCCGAGCACGCGGCCGTCGAGATGCACGATCTCGCCGGAAAGCGCCGCGTTCGGCTTCAGCTTCGAGACGATGTCGCTGTACTTGCCCTGCGGCACGAAACAGATGTCCTGGCTGTCGGCCTTCTGGGCGACGACAAGGCCCATCTCCTCGGCGAGCTTGCGCGTCTCGGCCTTGGAGAGATGCCCCAAGGGGAAGCGCAGATAGTCGATCTGCTCCTGCGTCGTCGCGAAGAGGAAATAGCTCTGGTCGCGGTCGGCGTCCGTCGGCCGATAGAGCGCCCGCTGGCCGGCGTAGCGCGGGTTCGGGCTCGGGCGCGAGCGGATATAGTGGCCGGTCGCGAGCGCGTCGGCACCGAGCTCCTTGGCGGTGGCAAGCAGATCGGCAAACTTGACCGTCTGGTTGCAGGCAACGCAAGGGATCGGCGTCTCGCCGGCAATGTAGCTCTCGGCGAAGGGATTGATCACCGTTTCGCGGAAGCGCGCCTCGTAATCGAGTACGTAGTGCGGGATGCCGAGCGTTTCGCAGACGCGGCGCGCGTCGTCGATATCCTGGCCGGCGCAGCAGGAGCCGGCACGATGCACGGCAGCGCCATGATCATAGAGCTGCAGCGTGATGCCCAAGACGTCGTAGCCCTCACGTTTGAGCAGGCCGGCGACCACGGAACTGTCGACGCCGCCGGACATGGCGACGACAACACGCGTATCTTCGGGCTTGCGGTCAAAATCGAGACTGTTCACGGGATCCAATCCGGCCTTCGGGCGGCAATCCTTCGCCTGCCCTGTTTCACGCTTCATGCGATGCTTGGCCGAGGAACTCTCGGCTTGCGGCACGCTCGGCTTCTACAGCGCCGCGCGTCTGATCAGACGCGCTAAGGTCGCTGTAGCACTTTGAGTTACTGCATGTTTTTGTCCTTTAACCGGCTACGATCAAAGGAAACATGCAGTCGGCGCCGCGCGTCCGAAGAGACGCGCAAAGGTCGCCGCAGCACTTTCAATTCCGCGACATATAGAAACTTGTCCGTCCGGCGGCAAGGCCGACCGCCAGACCGGCGATGCCGCGCGTCCTTAAGACGCGTCGCTTCGGCGTCAAATCAGCTTCAGCCGCATGGCGCGGGCGATCGCCTGCATGCGGTTGACGGCGTCGAGCTTACGGGTCGCGCTCTTGAAGTAGCTGCTGACCGTATAGGTCGATATGCCCAGGATAATGGCAATCTCGTCGCTGCTCTTGCCGGCGGCCGCCCAACGCAGGCATTCCACCTCGCGGCTCGACAGCTTCTCGCGCGCCGAATTGCCGGTGTCGAAGGTGCGCTCCAGGCATTCGAAAAGCTGGACCAGCGTCAGATAGAGCGTGGCGCACTCGACGCCGACCGGTGCCTCGCGGCGCCCGGAGAGCATTGCAATGAAGGGATCGCCGTTGCTCGTATGCAGGAGCACGGCGAAGTGGCGGGCCATCTCCGGATGGGCGAGCAGCCGGTGCACTATGGCCTCGTCCACCGGCTTTGCGGCGATATCGAGGAGCTCCGGCCCGCCGGTCACCGGCAGCTTCGTAAAGCGCAGCCGCTCGACCAGCGCGCTCGACTGGAAGGTTTCGCAGGCGTCGTACTGGCGAACGAGCTCCGACGGCCAGTTGCTCAGCACCAGCCGCTCGGAAAAGCGCTGCTGCTCGGCCAGCGGCATGCGCGCGATCATGAAATGGCCAAAACCATAGCGGGCGATCAGCCGTCGCATGAGATGCAGAAGTTCGTATTCGGTGCGGACGGCAGCCGTATCGACGTCCGAAAAAATGTCCGCCGCTTCCGCCTCGCGCAGCAAGGCCGGTTCATTCAATTCCTTCATCTGCGATCACCACATCCCCAGGCGCCACCGCGCCCGGTCGAGAGAATACAAAAACGCCTCAGATCACCTGAAGCATGAACTTCACCCGACGAACAAAATACAGCCGCCGCCACCGGCCTGACCGCGCAAGCAACGCGTCCGGTTGTGAAAATTATGACGATGCACCAAGAATGTTTGCGGGAGCGCACATAGGTCGCTCATCCTTATTTCGGCGCCTCGTTACCAAAAATTTTAGTTAAAGTGAAATGTGGTAATTGCATGGCTCCCATGACAATTCCGGGATAATCCAGGCTCTTCTCAAAGCAATTCACAAGGACAGCGCGCAAGGCCCCATGAATGGAATGGGGTATATCGGCGATGGGATGCCCCGCCGAAGTGTCTCAAATTATGAGCAAATTGTTACTTGCTGCTTAGGTAAATGTTAAATGTGGCAGGCTAAGGTTTCGGTCATATGGTCTTGAGTTTGTGTAGAGAGTCCCATGACCGAAATGATGCGACCACGCGTAAAATATGTCATCGGCCCCGATGGCAGCCCTCTGACGATTGCGGATCTGCCGCCGGCCAATACCCGGCGCTGGGTGATCCGCCGCAAGGCAGAGGTCGTTGCCGCCGTGCGCGGTGGCCTGTTGAGCCTTGAGGAGGCGTGCGAACGCTATACCCTCACGGTCGAAGAATTCCTGTCCTGGCAGTCCTCGATCAACGATCATGGTCTTGCCGGCCTGCGCACCACTCGCATCCAGCAGTATCGCCACTAGTTCGCCCATTGCAGGGCCATAGGTCGAGCGGCGGCTTCGGGTTCCCCGGAGCCGCCGCCGTCGTTTCGGCCTCTACAGCGCCGCGCGTCTTATCAGATACGCAAAGACCGCTGTAGAACTTCGATTTTCTGCATGTCTCCGTCCTTAAGTCGAGGTCAATTTAAGGTAGGCAAAAGGCGGACTGGTGCCGTTTCGCGAACAGTGTGTGTATCGGCGATAGTGGTTTGACGGATTCCGATTTCCGGATTTCTGCGTTAGCTTCCGCACAAGGAAACTTCATCAAGGAAGTCTGTCATGGAAATCGTACACGAGGAAACTGGATCGCACGGCCGCTATTCGACCGTTGTCGAGGGGCATACCGGGGAAATGACCTATTCGCGCACCTCGCCGCAATTGATCATCGTCGATCACACCCTCGTTCCGGATGCGCTGCGCGGCAAAGGTGTCGGCCAGGCGCTGGCCAAATACGCGATCGACGAAGCGCGCAAGGGTGGCTGGAAGATCATCCCGCTCTGCCCCTTCATGAAGGCGCAGGCCATGCGGCACCCCGAATGGCAGGATGTCATCCAGGCATGAGACGCCGCTAGAGCGGGATGAGGAAAAGTGTGTGCGGTTTTCCGCCAGCATCTCGCTCTAACTTATGAGAATCGATCACGATGATTTTGGGTCGACCGACCCAAAATCATCGTGATCTAAGGGCCGGCAGCCCATCCCGATCTCAAAATGAGAAGACCCGCCCGAATGCCAAAGCGCCGGGCGGGCCTCTTCGTCTTGTCACGATCGTGCCGGATCGGGTCATGCAAAGGCATGATCCGAGTAAGGCTGGAAGAATCTGACCCGAAACGGGTTACCGGCCTGAGCGGCGCACGGAATCCCCCGGACCGGAACCGACCTGGGATCAAATCGTCCGTTAGATCAAGGCCTTGCGGCTTGGCTGCGCCCGATCGAGGCGCAAGAGCCGCAGCTTATGCCCGCAGGCGGGTCGATGTGTCCCGCTCTTCGAGGGCCGCCGCCTTCGCGTATTCAGCCTGCACTTCTTCGAGCGCGAGCTCGGCAGCATCCTGCTGCGCCTTCAGTTCGCGAATGGAAACCTGAAGATTGTCGGCTCTCTGACGTGCGGCCTTGGCGAAGGTGGGATAGGCGAAGTGCTGGGGATCGGAGATACCCGACTTCTTTTCCTCGAAAATAATCTGATTTTCCAGATCCTTGGTCATCCGCTCGAACTCAGCCATCATCATCTGAAGCTGGTTCAGCTGACGCTGCTTCTCGCGGACCTGAAACTCCTTCAGGCGGACAAGGCTCTCACGTGCTTTCATACGCAATACTCCCGTGGATAACGAGACCCCGGTTACTGATTTGCCCGCAAACCGGCCCGAACGGGGCCGGTAACGAAAAATCTTCAGCGATATTAACAAAAGCCTACCGCTGGTAACCTTTCGTTTACGGGCATCGTTAATCATAGGCGTGATGATTTAAGGCTCCGTAAATGCTGAGGCACGAAATGTGACCGCCCTGGCATTAACGAGTCGGAAGAGTCAGATAGCGGCATTTCTTCATGTTTCACATGAGATTGGCCGTTCTGGATTCACGTTTGAAATCAGGAGACTGCTAAAAATATTTAACAATCTCGATACACCTTGCCAGAGGGAATCAGAATTTGTTAACCATTTGGTGGCAGCCTCCAAATCAGGCAACGACTGGATCCGTATCGCGTAAGGGTGCCACGACGACCTTGGGCGGCGGAAAAGGGGAAGAATATGCGGGTTCTACTAATCGAAGACGATAGCGCAACGGCTCAGAGCATTGAGCTGATGCTCAAGTCCGAGAGTTTCAACGTCTACACCACCGACCTCGGTGAAGAAGGCGTCGATCTCGGCAAACTTTATGACTATGACATCATCCTTCTCGACCTCAACCTGCCGGATATGTCCGGCTATGAAGTCTTGAGAACGCTGCGTCTTTCCAAGGTGAAGACCCCGATCCTGATTCTCTCGGGCATGGCCGGCATCGAGGACAAGGTCCGCGGCCTGGGCTTCGGCGCTGATGACTACATGACCAAGCCCTTCCACAAGGATGAGCTGGTCGCCCGTATTCACGCCATCGTCCGCCGCTCCAAGGGTCATGCCCAGTCGGTCATTTCCACGGGCGAGCTGATCGTCAACCTGGATGCCAAGACGGTCGAAGTCGGCGGACAGCGCGTCCACCTGACCGGCAAGGAATACCAGATGCTCGAGCTGCTTTCGCTGCGCAAGGGCACGACGCTGACCAAGGAAATGTTCCTGAACCACCTTTATGGTGGCATGGACGAGCCGGAACTGAAGATCATCGACGTCTTCATCTGCAAGCTGCGCAAGAAGCTCGCAAACGCCGCCGGCGGCGCCAACTACATCGAAACCGTCTGGGGCCGCGGCTACGTGCTGCGCGAGCCGGATGGTGCTGAATACGCCGAAACTGCCTGATACCCGTAAAGGGCCTGCACGACCCGCATGATGCGGGCCCGGAAGTTCACAAAACCCGCCGCGCGCGGGTTTTGTTGTTTCTAGAGTAGGCCCACGCTGCCCAGCGGTCTTGCGATAACGACACACGAAAAATCACAAGCTTGAAGCGCAAGCAGCGAATCTCGGAGATCGCGATGCTTTGTATGCCGTCGCCGTCAGCGGCATCGAAGCCCGGATCGGTCATATGGGAATGACGGCCGACGGCAACCACGAAAAGCCGCGGCGCGGACCACGGCTTCAATCTGATAGATAGTTGTGAGCGGGACGGTTCAGGCCGCCATCGACTGGCTGGCGAAGACGCTGGTCAGGATCTTGCGGTCGAAAGGCTTCAGCAGGAAGTCGTCGGCGCCGGCCCGCTTGCCGGCCATCATCTTCTTCAGATCCGCCTCGACGACGCAATAATAGATCCGGACCGACGGGCCATTCGGAAGCCGCCGGATGTTGCCAATGAGTTCGAGCGCGCCTTCCAAGCCGGCATCGATGATCAGGATGTTTGGGAGCTCCGCCTCGCAGCGGACGAGCGCCTCGAGGCTGTTCGACGCTTCGTAGACCATGAAGCCCATGCCGGACAGGATACGTTTCCCAACCTTCCGAACGACATCCGAGCCGTCGGCAATCATCAAGCGCCGCATGTCCAACTCCCTTCGCAACTTACCTATACGCGTACTCGCAGGCTTGAAACAACTCTATACAAATTTGGGAAAGAATTCGTTACGGAGTTTGCTTAACGCTGCCTTTCTTCGCTACATCAACCATCTGAAAAGATTAAATTTTCCAGAGACGGGCGTAAAGTGCGACAAACGGAACGCAGAGCGGCGACCCCGCGCCGCAGCACGGGATCGCCCGTATTTGTACGTCGGAATAGTGAACGATTGTCGCCGGAAAATGAAACCTCAGGCTGCAACGCGCGTGGTGAAGATGATCTCCTCGCCGGTCGATGCAACCTCGATCGTCATGCCCGCTTCCTCGCCCAGGAGCACGGTGTAGTAGGGCTGGATCGAATGCGCGTCGACGGCTTCTTCCGGCGTGCCGGACAGCAGTTCCGTCAGCTTCGGCGGCACGCGCATCATGCGGCCTTTCGCGACCAGGGTGAAGACGGCGTCGAATTCCGGGTTCTCCAGCGTCACGTCGATCGAACCGCCGCGCGGGATTGCGCCGTAGGCGATGAGGAAGAGGTTCAGAAGCAGCTTGACCCTGTTCTTGGCGATGATCGCGCGCGGGCCGTGCCAGTTGACCTCGGTCTTCTTCTCGGCGGCGGCAAAATCCTTGGCGGCCTTTTCCGCTTCGCCAGTGTCGATCGAGGCGCCGACCGAACCGGACGCACCGAAAGCGAGACGGGCGAACTTCAGGCGAACCGACGCGTTGAGCGCGCTGGTCCGGATCAGGTCCATCGCGTCGGCGTCGGCGCCGCCCTCGTCCAGGAGTTCCAGGCCGTTGTTGATGGCGCCGACCGGCGAAATGATGTCATGGCAAACCCGGCTGCACAGAAGCGCGGCGAGATCGGGTCCCGTCAATGTCAGGTTCGGATTCGTTGCCATCGTGTATCCTTGTTGGTTCCGCCGGCCCACCTTCGGGCCACGCGCCATCGTGACGCCGGTAAAGCCTCATGCGAAAAGACGCAAGTCATGGACTGCCCGGCGCGGCCGTTCATCAGTGGAACATAATGACACCACATTTGGTAAACCGATTGTTAAGACCATCGGTTCAAATTGCATGGAAATGGTCCAGACCCTTCACTGGCCGCGCAGTGATCTGACTGGCGGCCACTGCAAACCCGCAAGCGAGCAACTTTCGCGCCTGACGGAGGAAACGATGCATCAGATCATGAAGGCAGCCAAGCAGGCCTGCCGTGTATTCCTGGCCACGGTGTTCCTGGTCGCTGCTGCCCAGACGACGGCGCATGCGCAATCTGCGAACAACAGCCAATATACGATGCAGGAAATCGTCGATGCCGGTCACGGCTTCTTCGGCGAAACGTCAGGCGGCTTGGCGAAAGTCGTCGAGCGCGCCTTTGAGCGCTACGGCCTGCCGAACGGTTACATTCTCGGGCAGGAAGGCTCGGGCGCATTCATCGCCGGCCTCACCTATGGCGAAGGCGAACTCAATACCAAGAACGCCGGCCAGCACAGCGTCTTCTGGCAAGGCCCCTCGCTCGGTATCGACTGGGGCGGTCAGGGCAGCCGCGCCATGATGCTCGTCTACAATCTGCCGAGCGTGCCAGCGCTCTACAAGCGCTTCGGCGGCGTCTCCGGTTCGGCCTATGTCGTCGCCGGCGTCGGCATGACGGTTCTGACCGACGAGCAGATCGTCGTCGTTCCGATCCGCACCGGCATCGGCGCGCGGCTCGGCATCAATGTCGGCTACCTCAAGATGACCCAAACCCCCACCTGGAACCCCTTCTGAGGCCTACTGCATAATTCCTTAAATCGGCATCGATTTAAGGACAAATTTATGCAGCAGATCTAAAGTGCGACAGCGACCTTTGCGCGTCTCAATAGACGCGCGGCGCTGTAGCCGGGTTAACGCGGGCAAAATCCCGCGCCAGACACTTGCAGCGCACGAAACGTCATGTTTAGTGCAAGGAAGCGAAATACGCAGCGCCTGCCGGACCGCGAGGCCCGGCAGGCGCTGCGGTTCCGATACAGATTTGAAACGGCCAGCTCGTGATCCAATTCGCGCTTCTCTTTGCCCTGGGCTTTCTGACGGCGATCATCATCGGCCTGCTGGTCGCTCCGGCGATCCACCGCCGCATCGTGCGCTTTGCCGAAGACCGACTGAAGGCCACCATGCCGCTCAGCCCGCAGGAGGTGCGCGCACAGAAGGACGCCGCCCGCGCGGCCTACGCCGCTGAAAACGCGCGCACGCAGCAGGCCCTGAAGCGCGAGCGCGACAAAGGCGTGTCGCTGATGCTGGCCAACGAGAAGAGTTTGCAGGAGGCACGGCGCCTCAGCGGCGAGAATGCCGACCTGCATGCGCAGCTTGCCGACATGAACGTCGAAGCGGCCGACATGCGCTCCGCCATCCGACAGTTCGAACAGCGCCTAGAACGGATGAAGGCAACGCTCGACAGCGTCGAGCGCGACAACGCCGGAAAGTCCGACGAGATCCAGAAGCTCGGCATCCAGCTCGCTCAGCATGCCGCCGAGATCGACAATCTCAAGATCAGCCTGGCCGCGCGCGAAACCGAGGTCGAGCATCTGAAAAGCCGGATTGCCACGCTGCGCGATGAGCGCGAGGCGCTACGCGGCGATCTCAAGGCCGAAACGACCCATGCCAAGGAAATGGAACTGCGTCTCTCGCGCGACGAAACGCGGCTACACCGTCTGGAAGACAAGCTTGCGCGCGAGATGGCAACCAGCGCCGACCGCGAGAGTGCGCTCGAACGGCGCGCAGGGGAAATCGAACGGCTGAAGGCCAAGGTAAAGGATACCAACCAGGAAATGCGCGATGCGGCCAAGGCTCTGCGTGCCGCCGGCATCGCCTTCCCGCTCAGAAAGGAACGCCGTCCGGCCGCCGAACGGGCCGCCAACGGTTCCGTCTCCCAGTCCGATCAGCCCGCCGGCGAGATGCTGGGCTCTGCCGCCGCCGATGATCTGCGCAACCGTGCCACCGCGCTTTCGGAACGCCTGACCAATTCGAAATCCGCCGCCCATGACGACGCCCTGCGCGACGAGGTTGCGGCAATTGCCGCCGGCATGGTCGCGCTGACGGCGACGAACGAAGGCCCCTCCTCGCCCATCCTCAACCTGTTGGCAGGCGACGAGCAGGAGCAAGGTGCGGCCAAGCGCGAGAGTTTGGCGAAGCGGGCGAAAGACATACTGCCGCGCGAGTAGAGCCTGTCGGGCGGGCGGATCGCGGGCACACCGGCTTCGGCTCCACCACGGTCACGGATCGGACCAGGTTTTATCGTTGGTAAGTCTGAGATCGGGCGGTCAGATCCGGCCGTTGACCAGTGCCACCTGATGCAGGGCAATGCCGGCGGCGGTGGAGACATTGAGGCTATCGAGGCCCGGGCGCTGACGGATACGCGCCGTATGGACAGAGGCCAGCACCGATTGCGGCAGCCCCTCCCCTTCGGTTCCCATGAGAAGCGCCGTGCGCGCCGCCGGCGGGATTGCACCAAGCTCGGTGTCACCGGCGGGCGAGAGCCCCCAGATCGCAAAGCCCGCCTGCTGCAGCCGCTCCAGCATGGTGGCGACCGAACCTTCGCGCGCAAAAGGCACCGTCAGCACCGAGCCGACCGAGACCCGGATCGCCTTGCGGTACATCGGGTCGCAGCACGTCTCATCCATCAGCACGGCATCGACCCCGAAGGCCGCGGCGTTGCGGAAGAGCGCGCCCATGTTGTCGTGGTTGGAGATGCCGCACGCCGCCAGAACGAGGCTCGACGCGGGCAGCGACGCGATCAATGCATCGCGGCCGGGCTCACCGTCGCGGCGGCCGAGCGCAAGCACGCCCCGGTGCATGTTGAAGCCGGCGATTGCATCGAACACCTGTGCATCCGCCACATAGACCGGTACCAACGGCGGGAACCGCGCGAGAATATCCTGGACGCCGGAAAGCCGGTTTTCGAGCAGCAGGATCGCCTCGGCGACAAAGCCACGCCCGGCTTCGTGCGCCGCCGCCAGCATGCGCAGCACCACCGTGCCTTCGGCGATGAAGCGACCCTGCCGCCCGGTCAGATCGCGCTCCTTGATCGAGACGAAGCCGGCAATTCGGGGATCGGCGGGGTCATCGATGCGCTGGAGGGGCGGAAGGGCACTCGACATGTCGTCAGTTCGTCCTGACGGTGACGTCGGCAACGATGCGGCCGGCGCCGATGTCGAACACGATGGCGCGCGGCTCCGCCCCCGGCAGGTTGCCGTAGAAGAGCACCTGGGAGCCGGAGAGCGCCACGTTCGTCACCGTGAAACCGGCGGGAAGCGCTGCGACCGCATTGACCGGCGCTTCGCTCGGAACGACGGCAGCGGCGGCCTGAACGGGTGCCTTCGCGTCCGTGCGTGTCAGCTTGTAGACAATCGTCCCAAGGACGGCCATAAGCATGACCAACATGACACCGACCGAGACAAGCTGAAGTTTCACCATCTTGCGGCGGACATTTTCCATGGCCGGATCTAGCGGCTTGTCTTCCTGGTCATCGGGCTCGATTGCGGTCATGGCTGGCCTTTTTTCGGATTTGGAACGGAATGAACGACCCCTTTAAACAAGCGACGGCCAATAGGAAAGTCCTGACCGCAGGCGAGGATGCCACGGGGCGCCTTGATTCCTTCCTCACGGACGCACTTTCGGGTGAATTCTCCCGCAACCGGATCAAGAGCCTGATCGAGCAGGGCGCGGTGTCGATCAACGGCAAGCCGGTGACGGAAGCGAAGAAGAAGGTTCATCCTGGCGACGTCTTCGAGATCGATCTGCCCGAGCCGGAAGATCCGGAGCCGAAGGGCGAAGACATCCCGCTCGACGTGCTCTACGAGGACGACGACCTGATCGTGCTTTGCAAGCCGGCCGGCCTCGTCGTGCATCCGGGCGCCGGCAACTGGACCGGCACTCTGGTCAACGCGCTCATCCACCATTGCGGCAGCAGCCTGTCGGGGATCGGTGGCGTCAAGCGCCCGGGCATCGTCCATCGCCTCGACAAGGAGACGAGCGGCGTCATGGTCGTCGCCAAGAACGATGCCGCGCACCGCCATCTCTCGGAGCAGTTTGCCGACCACGGTCGCACCGGTCCGCTCGAACGCGCCTATCGCGCCGTCGTCTGGGGGCGTCCGCGGCAGTTGAAGGGTACGATCGACGCGCCGCTCGGGCGCGCCGGTGACCGCACCAAACGCGCGGTCAAGCGCGAAGACAGCGACGACGCCCGCGAAGCGATCACCCACTATGAGGTCGTCGAGCGCTATCTCGAAAAGCCGGATGGCACCTGCCTGGCGTCAACCGTGGAATGCCACCTCGAAACGGGGCGCACGCACCAGATCCGCGTGCACATGGCCCATATCGGCCATCCGCTGATCGGTGACCCGGAATATGGCGCCGCCTTCCGCACCAAGGCGAATTTGCTGCCGGATGCGGCCAAAGCCGTCGTCAATCAATTCCACCGCCAGGCCCTGCACGCCTTCATGCTGCAGTTCGAGCACCCGACTACCGGCGAAACCATGCATTTCGAAGCGCCTGTCCCGGCCGACATGGAGCAACTGATCGAGGCCTTGCGCGGCGAAGTGTGATCGCCCTCTTGAATTCCGCTGTCAGGATTCCAATCTAAGCGTTAGTCTCTGTTCGTGACATTCCTGTCACCCGGTCTCACAGATTGGTGAAACCGGAGTCCTTGAATCATGCTTTCGCCGTACTTATTTTCTAGGCTCGTGGGGTCTTGACGAAGACCCACATGCCCGGCTTGCCGACCGGAAGCCGGAGACGATTAAAGGGGGGTGCTTCATATGGCCCGAAACAATTTGCCGACCATTGCCGCTGGTGAAGGTGGCCTCAATCGTTATCTCGACGAAATCCGCAAATTTCCGATGCTGGAACCGCAGGAAGAGTACATGCTCGCCAAGCGGTACCAGGAACATGACGACCGCAATGCGGCGCACAAGCTGGTGACCAGTCACCTTCGCCTCGTCGCCAAGATCGCGATGGGCTATCGCGGCTACGGCCTGCCGATCGGCGAAGTCGTATCCGAGGGCAATGTCGGCCTGATGCAGGCCGTCAAGAAGTTCGAGCCCGATCGCGGCTTCCGCCTCGCAACCTATGCGATGTGGTGGATCAAGGCGGCGATCCAGGAATATATCCTGCGCTCGTGGTCGCTTGTGAAAATGGGTACGACCGCCAACCAGAAGCGGCTGTTCTTCAACCTGCGTCGCCTCAAGGGTAAGATCCAGGCCCTGGATGAAGGCGACCTGAAGCCCGAACAGGTCAAGGAAATCGCCACCACGCTCAAGGTGAGCGAGGACGAAGTGGTTTCGATGAACCGCCGGCTTTCCGGTGACGCGTCGCTCAACGCGCCGATCAAGGCGAGTGAGGGCGATTCCGGCCAGTGGCAGGATTGGCTTGTCGACGACCACGACAACCAGGAAGAAATCCTGATCGAGCAGGACGAGCTTGAAAGCCGCAGGGCGCTGCTCGCCAATGCGATGAAGGTGCTGAACGACCGCGAACGCCGCATTTTCGAGGCGCGCCGCCTGACCGAGGAGCCGCTAACGCTCGAGGATCTTTCGGCCGAGTTCGACATCAGCCGCGAGCGCGTGCGGCAGATCGAGGTGCGTGCCTTCGAAAAGGTCCAGGACGCCGTGCGCAAGGCCGCTCTCGAGCGCGCCAACGCCTTGCGGGTCGTCGAAGGCGCCGCATAACACCCCTCGCCGTGCCTTACGGTGGCACGGCAGCAGCGTGAGCTAAATGAAAAACCCGGCGGATCGCTCCTGCCGGGTTTTTCTTTGTCCTGTCGGATTCAGGCCTACTGGCTGTTGGTCGCCGCATCCGTAGCCGGCGCGGCCGCCCAGGCGCGCAGCGCCTGGTTGAAGGCATCCGTTCCGCTCGGTCCCTTCTCCAGCGTCAACAGTGCGCGCCGCCCGTTCCTGTAGGTCAGCGGAATGTCGATCCAGCTACGGCTGCGCAGCAGTTCGGTGTTGTTGCCGATCGCGTCCTTGGAATCGTTGAGCGCGATCATATGGAAGTCGTCGGTGATCTTGGCCGGGACAGCGATCAACGCGTCCCCCCGATCCTGCTCCGTACGCTTCATCGAAACGCGCTGCACGCTGTCGATCGCGCCGCCCTCGAAGTTCTGCGGCAGCGAGAAGACGAATTCGATGACATGACTTGCCGGCAACGACTCGTCGGCATTGCGCTTGATCGTCATCAACGCGGTGAGGCCCCGGTCCGGAATGGTGATCTGTGCCTGGACGGCCGGTTCGGGCTTGGCGTCACCGCCGGGCGATTCTTCCTTCACCGACCACGCAACGGTTCCCGGAATGGCCGTCGGCGAAGACTGGCCGAGGCGCTCTTCGTAGAGGAACATCTTCTCGCCATTGGCGATGGCAATCTCCGGTGTCGTCGGCTGTCCACCAGTCTGCTGTCCGGCAGGCGGTGTGCCCGCTTGACCGGCCGTTCCACCCTGGGCATTGACCGTTTCCAAAGGCTTGCTCGCCTCGGTCTGCTGCGCCACGGACTTGCCTTCCTGGCCAGTGCCCTCGGCGCTTGCGGTGGCGGGTCCATTGTCGACTTCGGAGCCGTCATTAAGCAGACGCTGGGTGAATTTCGTCGAGGTGTTGTCCGGGACCGCCGTATCGTCGTGTTGTGCCGGTTGCTGCTGCGTCGTTTCTCCCTGGCCATCTGCCGGCGGAGCGCTCTCTTCTGCCGGCGATCCCCCGATGTTTGAAACGGCCGAAGTGACCGACGCCACGATCCTCGAAAGCCAGGCGTTGCCCGCTTGCCGGTTCTGCCAGTAGGCAAAGCCGCCACCGCCTAGCGCCAGCAAGATGATTGCGGCGATGGCAAGGCGTTTGATGCTGAAGCGCGACGGCTTCGGTGTAACCCGGTACGATGCCGGTCGCGATGCCGCGGGCGCCGGTCCCTCGGCGCCACGTTCCGGCTCGCGCGCAGCGGTCGATGCGGCTGCACCCGCCGTCGCTGCGGTCGCGGCTCCTTCGAAGCCGAGCAGGTCGTCGATGTGGTCCCAGGCCGTGCCGGCGCGATCTTGCTGGTTCTGGGGGGTATCGGTCGTGGCCGCCTGTCCGGTCTTCTCGATCGGCCAGGACCAATCGGCAATTTCCGGTTCCGCGCTCTTTTCGGTGCGCCGTTCCTCGAATGCCGCGAAGGGATCGTTATCGTCGAACGACCAGTTACGCGCGGTATCGGCCTTGGGGGGCTCGGCTTCTGCCCTCGGCGTCTCCGCCGGCACATCCTGCTGCAGTTCTTCCACCGGATGCATGCCGAGAAGCTCGGGCCCGTGGGCCTGCTCGTCCTCCTCGACCTGCTCGTCCGCGGGAGCGGGCGTCGCGTTTGGAGCGGCGGTTTCCCATTCCGGCAGATCCCACTCCGAGGCGACCGGCTTTTCCTCGGCGGCCACCGCCGGAGCATCCCACACCGGCTCTTCGACCGAGCGAGGTTGCTCGTCCACCGGCGGCGGGGGGGCAGTCACATCGTGCGTTTCGCTCGCAGCCGGTGCCGCATACTCCGCGGCCTCGTAAACCGGGGCATCTGCCTGCGGCTCTTCGACGACGGGAGCGCTTGGCTCGTCGATCGGAGTATCAGCCGTTTCGACGACCGGCTCTTCCGCAGCCGGCTCTGCCGCGGCTACCTCCGCCGCTTCGGCGGAATGGTCGGCATACTGCGCCGGTTCCCCGTGAACCGCAGCACCATAGTCGGCAGCGTTTTCCGTTTCCGGTGCTGCTTCCTCAGCGACCGCGGCCGGCTCGCTCTGAGCCGGCTCGGGCTGCGCTTCAGGCTCGGGAACGACGTCCTCAACCGGCTGCCCGACGGCTACGGCCTCGGACGCACCCTCCAGCACCTCCGTCTCTTCGAGAGAAGGCAAGGCTTCGGCATATTCGCTGTCAACTTCGGCGATCGCGTTTTCGAGTTTCGCCAACTGGCGATTGATCATGTCGTCCGACGGACGCGGGTTCATGTTTTCGAGCTGGCGGCGCACGGCCGCGCGCGCCTTCTCGTATACCCTGTCCCGCATTTCGGGTGTGTTTTCCGACAGGCCGTCAACGGTCCTGCGAATAACTGCAACAAAATCCGCCATTAGTACTTTCTCATACGCCCAGGTATGTCTTTGCGATCGCGACGCAATGTCATTTCGCCGACACTAGTCCTCAAAGGGGTCCGTCACAAGTATTGTGTCGTCCCGTTCGGGGCTGGTCGAAAGAAGAGCGACCGGCGCACCGATCAGTTCTTCCACCTGACGAACGTATTTGATCGCTTGCGCCGGAAGATCCGCCCAGCTGCGTGCGCCGACCGTCGATTCCTTCCAGCCTTCGAGGGTAATATAGACTGGCTTTGCCGAAGCTTGCTGCGCCTGGCTTGCCGGCAGGTGGTCGATCTGCTGCCCATCCAGAGTATAACCGACGCAGATCTTCAGCTCATCGAGACCATCGAGCACGTCGAGCTTGGTGAGCGCGATTCCGGTGATGCCATTGGCGGCAACCGACTGGCGCACCAGTGCCGCGTCGAACCAGCCGCAGCGACGCTTGCGCCCCGTCACCGTGCCGAATTCATGTCCCTTTTCGCCGAGGAACTGGCCGATTTCATCGGTGAGTTCGGTCGGGAACGGGCCCTCGCCGACACGCGTCGTGTAGGCCTTGGTGATGCCGAGGATGTAGCCGAGCGAACCCGGACCCATGCCCGAGCCTGCCGCGGCCTGGCCGGCAACGGTGTTCGACGAGGTGACGAACGGATAGGTGCCGTGGTCGATGTCGAGCAGCGTTCCCTGCGCGCCTTCGAACAGGATGCGCGCGCCCTTGCGGCGGGCTTTGTCGAGCAGGACCCAGACGGTGTCCATGAACGGCAGCACCTTGGCGGCGACAGAGGAAAGCTCCTGCATGATCGCCGCGTGGCTGATTTCCGCTTCACCGAGACCGCGGCGCAGCGCGTTGTGGTGCGTCAACAGGCGGTCGACCTTTGCCGGCAGCGTATCGAGGTCGGCGAGGTCCATCACGCGGATCGCGCGGCGGCCGACCTTGTCTTCATAGGCCGGGCCGATGCCGCGGCGCGTCGTGCCGATCTTGGTGCCGCTGTTGGAGGCCGCATCTTCGCGGATGCCGTCAAGCTCGCGGTGCAGCGACAGGATCAGCGTGGCGTTGTCGGCGATGCGCAGATTGTCCGGCGTGATTGCAATGCCCTGCTTGCTGAGCTTTTCGATTTCGGCAATCAGCGCATGCGGGTCGATGACGACGCCGTTGCCGATGACGGCAAGCTTGCCGGGGCGGACAACGCCGGAAGGCAGGAGCGACAGCTTGTAGCTGACGCCGTCGATCACCAGGGTATGGCCGGCATTGTGACCGCCCTGAAAGCGCACGACGATATCCGCGCGTTCGGAGAGCCAATCCACAATCTTGCCTTTGCCTTCGTCACCCCATTGGGAGCCGACCACTACGACATTCGTCATAATTCTCTTCCTGTGCAGGCGCGCAAACGAGGCTGCGCTGTTCTCAAACCCGCGCATCTATACTGTGTTGTCATCCGGAAAGCGACCCCGTTATATCGGGCGTTCCGCCCTTTTTGCATGACAAGGGCGGGATTTAGCGCCTATATCTCCGTCTCTCCCGCCATCCCGGCAACAGGTCGCCCATCCCCGCACAGGTCCGAGCATCGTGAATTCCAGAGCCTATCTCTATCTCTGCGTCACCGCACTCTTCTGGGGCGGCAATTCGGTCGCCGGCAAGATGGCGGTCGGGCACGTGAGCCCGATGATGCTGACCACCCTGCGCTGGGTCTTTGCCCTGGTCGTCATCCTGGTGCTGATGACGCCACAGATCCGTCGCGACTGGGAAAAGATCCGTAAGCATTGGCTGCAACTGCTCGCATATGGCGCGATCGGCTTCACCACCTTCAACGCGCTGCTCTACTCGGCGCTGAAATATACGAGCGCCATCAACGCCGTCATCCTTCAGGCCGGCATTCCGATGCTGATCTTCCTGTTCAATTTCATGCTGTTCCGCACGAAGGCTTCGATCGCCCAGGTGATCGGCTTCAGCGTTACCCTGATCGGCGTATTGGTGACGGCAGCCCATGGCGACATTTCGAGCCTGCTAACACTCGAATTCAATTTCGGCGACGCGCTGATGATCGCCGCCTGCGTGGTCTATGCAGGCTACACCGTGGCACTGCGCTACAAGCCGATCATGCACTGGCAGAGCTTCATTGCCGCGCCCGCGTTCGGCGCACTCGTCAGCGCCCTGCCGCTGCTCTTCTGGGAAATTGGCAGCGGCACGGCGATCGTGCCGGATACCACCGGCTGGATCATCGTTCTCTATGCCGCGATCTTCCCGTCGCTGATGTCACAGGTGCTCTATGTACGCGGCGTCGAGATGATCGGCGCCAATCGGGCAGGCCTCTTCATCAATGCGATTCCCGTTTTCGGAACGCTTCTTTCCGTGTTGCTGATCGGCGAGACCTTCCGCCTTTTCCATCTTGTCGCGCTTCTCCTGGTGCTTGGCGGCATCGCCATTGCCGAGAGGGGTCGCCCGCACTGACGAGCCCTCGCGCGTGTCAGACAACAGTCGCGCGATGCAATCGCTGGAACCTGGCAAGCGGCTTAAGTCTTGGTCAGCAGATGGATGTTTCTGTCGCCGCCAGCATATTGGGACCAAGGCATCTTCATTTATCAGGCGAGAAGCCGCTCCATATAGAGCGCTTCCTCGCCGTAGCTTGAGAGCTTCAGCGCCAGCCGCTCGTCCATGCGCACCTCAAACCCCTGTCTTTCCCAAAAGCCGCGGGATCCGTTGACGGAGACGAGCGACATCGACCTGAACCCTTCTGTCCTGGCGACATCCTCCAGCATCGGAAGGACTCCGCCTCCGGCTCCGGAGCCACGCATCTCGGGCAGAAGGGCTAGATCGTGGATGTACCAGGTGTCGGCTGTGTCAGGAATTTCGCCAAGCATGGTGTTCAGCGACGGCGGCGCGCCTCTGAGCCACGGATGGCTCAACACGTAACCCCGCGACTGCCCGTGCGCATCCAGCATGAAGCAACCGGCGGGGCTCAGGGCGATGCGATCGGCAAGCACGGCGTCATCCTCGGGGAACGCCTGGTGAACCACGAGCTGGATCTCCGATACGGAGGCGAGGTCGGGCAGGCTTGCCTCGCGCCAGCAGAACGTCATGTCGGTCATTGCTCGTCACATGCCTTCGAAACAGGAAAACGCACCGACGGTCACCGGTGCGTCCTCGATGTATCCCGTGATCGGGTCGGCGAAGCGGCAGAACGTGCTGCCGCTTCCTGTGCCGGCTTCAATCGATGTTGAAGACCAGCGGCTTTGCCTGGCGAATTGCCTTGTTGGCACGCAGCTTGTCAAGCACGGCCTCGGAAACGGCAGCGTCGACATAGAGCAGAGCGATCGCGTCGCCGCCTTCCTTCTCACGGCCGAGCTGGAAGTTGGCGATATTGACGCCGGCATCGCCGAGCGTCATGCCGATGAAGCCGATCATGCCGGGAACGTCGGTGTTGGTGATGTAGACCATGTGGTTGCCGACATCCGCGTCGAGATTGATGCCCTTGATCTGGATGAAGCGCGGCTTGCCGTCCGAGAAGACGGTGCCGGCAACCGAGCGCGTCTGGTTCGCCGTCGTCACCGTCAGCTTGATGTAGCCGTCGAAGACGCCGGTCTTGTCGCGCTTGACCTCGGAAAGGATGATGCCCTTTTCCTTGATCATGACCGGCGCCGAAACCATGTTGACGTCGGCGACCTGCGGCCGGATCAGGCCGGCGAGCACCGCGCTCGTCAGCGCCTTGGTGTTCATGCCGGCGGTCGAGCCGTCATAGAGGATCTCGATTTCCTTGATCGCGCTTTCGGTGACCTGGCCGACGAAGGCGCCGAGAACGTCGGCAAGCCGGATGAACGGCTTCAGGATCGGCGCTTCCTCGGCCGTGATCGACGGCATGTTGATGGCGTTGGAGACGGCACCCTTGACCAGGTAGTCCGACATCTGTTCGGCCACCTGCAGCGCGACATTCTCCTGCGCTTCCGTGGTCGAAGCACCGAGATGCGGCGTGCAGACGACGTTCGGCAGGCCGAAGAGTGGGCTTTCCGTCGCAGGTTCGACCTCGAAGACGTCGAAGCCGGCGCCGGCGACATGACCCGACTTGATCGCCTCGGCGAGCGCCTTCTCATCGACCAGGCCGCCACGGGCGCAGTTGACGATGCGCACGCCCGGCTTCGTCTTGGCGAGCGCTTCGGCGTTCAGGATGTTGCGCGTCTTGTCCGTCAGCGGCACGTGCAGCGTGATGAAATCGGCCTGGGCGAGCAGCTCATCGAGCTCGACCTTGGTGACGCCCATTTCCTCGGCACGCTCCTTGGAGAGGAACGGGTCGTAGGCGAGAACATGCATCTTCAGGCCGATGGCGCGCGAGCAGACGATCGAGCCGATATTGCCGGCGCCGATGACGCCGAGCGTCTTGCCGGTGATCTCGACACCCATGAAGCGCGACTTCTCCCACTTGCCGGCCTGCGTCGAGGTATCGGCAGCCGGAAGCTGGCGGGCAACGGCAAAGAGCAGCGCGATCGCATGTTCGGCGGTCGTGATCGAGTTCCCGAAAGGCGTGTTCATCACGATGATACCGCGGCGCGAGGCGGCCGGGATATCGACGTTGTCGACACCGATGCCGGCGCGGCCGATGACCTTGAGGTTGGTCGCAGCCGCGATCAGCTTTTCCGTCGCCTTGGTGGCCGAACGGATCGCAAGGCCGTCATAGTTGCCGATGATTTCGGCGAGCTTGTCCTTGTCCTTGCCGAGCTTCGGCTGGAAATCGACTTCGACGCCGCGGTCGCGGAAGATCTGGACGGCGGTTTCCGAGAGTTCGTCGGATACGAGAACGCGAGGTGCCATGAAAGGCCTCCTTACTTAGAGATCAGGTCTGAATAGGAATGCGGATAGCCAGCCTCGCCCCTCCCCGGGAGCGAAGCGGATCACTTTCATCTGTGCGGGACGCGGGCAGAGTACATTTTCCTCACCCCGCTCCGGATCAGGCCGCAGCCTGCGCCAGTGTCGCCTTCTGGGTCTCGAAGGCCCAGGTAAGCCACGGCATCAGCGCTGCCATGTCGGCGGCCTCGATGGTGGCGCCGGCCCATATGCGAAGGCCGGACGGGGCATCGCGGTAATGGCCGATGTCGAAGGCAACGCCTTCCTTTTCGAGGAGGGCGACCACGCCCTTGGCGAAGGCGGCCTGGCCGTCGGCGTCGAGCGCCAAAACGTCCTTGTCGACGATCTTCAGGCAGACCGAGGTGTTGGAGCGGGTCTCGTCCTTGACCGCCAGGTTGGCGATCCAGTCATTGGCGGCGATGAAGTCGAAGATCACCTGCGCATTGGCATCGGCGCGGGCCATCAGGCCCTTGAGCCCGCCGACCTGCTCAGCCCAGAGCAGCGCATCGATATAGTCCTCGACGCAGAGCATCGACGGCGTGTTGATCGTCTCGCCGGTGAAGATGCCCTCGATCAGCTTGCCGCCCGAGGTCATGCGGAAGATCTTCGGCAGCGGCCAGGCCGGAACGTAGGTGAGCAGGCGCTCGACGGCGCGCGGCGACAGGATGATGACGCCGTGAGCGCCCTCGCCGCCGAGGACCTTCTGCCAGGAGAAGGTGACGACGTCGAGCTTGGCGAAGTCGAGGTTCTGCGCGAAGGCGGCAGAGGTCGCGTCGCAGATCGTCAGGCCCTTGCGGTCGGCCGGGATGAATTCGGCATTCGGCACGCGCACGCCGGAGGTCGTGCCGTTCCAGGTGAAGACCACGTCGCGGTCGAAATCGACCTTGGAAAGATCGGGCAGCTCGCCGTAGCCGGCTTCGAATTTGCGAACGTCGGCAAGCTTCAGCTGCTTGACCACATCGGTCACCCAGCCGGCGCCGAAGCTTTCCCAGGCAACCATATCGACGCCGCGCTGACCCAGCAGCGACCAGAGCGCCATTTCGACGGCGCCGGTATCGGAAGCGGGCACGATACCGATGCGGTAGTCGGCCGGCACTTCGAGAATGTCACGGGTAAGATCGATGGCCTGCTTCAGCTTCGTCTTGCCGATCTTGGCTCGGTGCGAACGACCGAGCGGAGCGTCGGAGAGAGCGTCGAGCGTCCAACCGGGGCGCTTCGAGCAAGGACCAGAGGAGAAATGGGTATTGTTCGGACGGATGTCCGGCTGTGCAGGCTTTGCCATGTGCTATCCTTCCAGATAGATAGCCCTTCGTTGGGGAAGGGTGTCCCGCCGTCGTCGATATTGTGGCCGGGACCGGAAGTCAAGCGCTTTGTCGCAATCGAGAAAATTTATGGCGTCGCGGGCAACATCTGAAAAGCCTGAGCAAGGCCAGCCGATCGATCGTTAACAGGCGACGCCCTTCCTGCGCCGCCATCCGCACCGGTTTCGAGAGATCAGAAGGAGAAGCGCAAGCCTGCCCGGATCTCGTGGCGCGACAGCCCGTCGTCGAAGCCCTTGTCGCCGCTGGCACCAACAAGGGCCTCGGCGCCGAAGCCGAACATCTCACCATCGGCGATATGCGAATAGCGATAACCGACATCGAGCTTCAGCTGTTCGCTGAGATCATAGGAGACGCCGGCCATCAGCGCATAGGTGAAACGCCAACTGTCGCGCCCCTCGTAGGCGGTCGAAGTGGGCGCACCAACGCAAGCGCCGCCGCCGGCCACACAAGTGGCACGTTCGATTGCGGTGTCCCAGTTGAGGCGTGTCGCGCCGATGCCGCCGCCGACATAGGGCGTGAAGCCCGCAAGCGTGCCGAAATCGACATAGGCGTTGGCCATCAGGCCGAGACCGGAATAATCGGCCCCAGTCGATAACGCACAGGACGTGCCAGCCCCCTGCCCCGCGCAAGGACTTGCCGACGACGACGAACCGCTGAACCGGCTCTCGAAATATTCGGCCGTCAGGTCGGCGCGGAACGTATCGGTGAACTGGTAGCCGATGCCGAGCGAACCGGAGAACGGTTTGTCAAAACGGGCATTGTCGAAGGAGACACTGTCATAGGTCAGCGTTCCCGCATCGAAGGTGCGGTAATAGGGGTCGCCTTCGCCGCGCCACGGCGCGTAGCCGATATCGCCACGCAGGTAGATCGCACTGGCACCGGCCGCGTCCTTCTCGATGGTGATCTCCGGGGCATTCAGGAGATCCTCGTCTGCCGCCAGCGCCGAACCGGAAAGGAGCAGGCCGGCACCAAAAGCGGCTCCGCAGAACCCGTTTCGCCAATCCATGCCCATGCCCTTTCACCACTGCTATCCGTGCGGGATGGAGCCATGCCGTCGCCGCTTCGTTCAGCGTTAACTATTGCAGCGACTGGTTAACCCGCGGTTAACCATGCTCGTTAGGAAACGGGCAAAGATTGGCGACAACGAAAAAGGCCACCCGCAGGTGGCCTTGGTGCTTGTCGGATACTGTCGGATTATTTGTAGACGATCGGCGGCGGCTCGTAAGGAACTTCGCAGGTATTGCCGAAGGAGTAGCGCAGGCCGGCGCGCGCCTCGTGGATGTAGAAGCCGTCATCGAAGCCCGGACCGCCACCATTGGCGTAACCGAACATGTCGCCGTCGTCGACCTGGCGGAAGCGATAGCCGATATCGGCCTTCAGGTTGCAGGTCAGGTCGATCGCGGTACCGGCCATGAGGGCGTAGGTGAAGCGCCAGCTATCCTTGCCGCCATGATTGGTCGTCGGGTCGCAGGCTGTGGGATCACTGACACTGCAGCTGGTGTTGCGCAATCCATCCCAGCTTACGCGCGTGGCACCGATACCGGCACCGACGTAGGGCGTGAAGGCGCCATAGGTGCCGATGTCGACATAGGCGTTGGCCATCAGGCTCCAGGCGGAAACCGAGCTTATGTCACGCGACACGCAAGGACCTGCAACCGTCCCGCAGCCGCCGCTGGTCGAGCCGGCGAAGTCGCCATTGCCCCAGTAGTCGGCCGTGATGTCGGCACGGAAATAATTGTTGAACTGGTAACCGACACCGCCGCCAATCACCCAGGAATCATCGATATCGGCCGAATCGAAATCCGCGATCGAGCCGCTCGGCCCCCCCTGGTAGAAATTTGCGCCGCGCAGGTGGTTCCAGGCGTAACCGACGTCGCCGCGCAGGTACCAGCCGCTGGTCTGGATGACCTCGACGGGCTGCTCCGGCACCGGCTCCATAGGCGGTTGGTAGACATCCGCAGCAAAAGCTGCCGTGCCGCTGAGCAAAATTGCAACAACGCCACTCAAAATTCTCTTCATGGCCCACTCCAATACATTCCGTTGCTTGGTTCACCATGAAACCGGTGCCCAAATCCCGATGTTGGTTATGGATAATGAGGAGGAAAGGTTAAGTTCCGATTAACTACAAACGTTTACCGAGATTGTTAAGAAACCAGCCTATTCTTACGGTTGTTACGCTGCATTATTGTCCGCCGTCGAGTTCCCTTAAGGTAGAGCTAAATAAACCGGCAAGACAACGTACTAGCTCGCCCCTGAAAGACAGGAACGCTCTCCACTGCAGCCCCGCGCGTCTTATCAGACGCGCGAAGGTCGCTGTAGCACTTTCAGTTGCAGCAGGTTTTTGTCCTTTAATCGGCTACGAATAAAGGAAACATGCAGTAGGAATTCCAGTGTGGGGAAATGGCCTCGTGAGATGCCTTCGCTTTCGGCGGCGGTGCCCGACAGCAGGACAAAAAAGAGGCCGATGCATCGCACCGGCCCTGGAGGGAAATCCGTCGCTGGATGCGTCAGGCAGCGTTGCGGACGCTGCCGATGACATTGACCAGCTCATCGACAATACGCTCGACCTGTCCGCGGTCGTCGCCTTCCGCCATCACGCGGATCAGCGGCTCGGTGCCGGAGGGCCGGATCAGCAGGCGGCCGGACTTGGCAAGCTCCGCTTCCGCGTCAGCGATCGCCTGGCGTACCGCCGCATCTTCGAGCGGCTTGCCCGCAGAAATACGAACATTCTTCAGCACCTGCGGCACCGGCTCGAACCGGTGGCACACCTCGCTCACCGCCTTGCCCTGGCGCTTGACGACCGCAAGGATCTGCAGAGCGGCGACGAGACCATCACCCGTCGTGCCGAAATCGGAGAGCACGATGTGGCCCGACTGTTCGCCGCCCACGTTCAGGCCATCCTGGCGCATCTGCTCGACGACATAACGGTCACCAACCTTCGTGCGCCGCAGGTCGATGCCGCGTCCTTTCAGATAGCGCTCGAGGCCAAGATTGGACATCACGGTCGCGGCAACGGCGCCGCCACGCAGCATGTCGTCTTCGGCCCAGCTGTCGGCGATCACAGCCATCAGCTGATCGCCGTCAATCACCGTGCCGTTCTCATCGACGATCAGCACACGATCGGCATCGCCATCAAGCGCAATGCCGATGTCGGCGCGCACTTCGTGGACCTTTTTCGACAGCGTCACTGGGTGGGTGGAGCCGCAATCGAGATTGATGTTGAGACCATTCGGTTCCGTCCCAATGGTGACGACTTCCGCGCCCAGCTCCCAAAGCGCCGTCGGCGCCACCTTGTAGGCCGCACCATTTGCGCAGTCGACGGCGATGCGCAGGCCCTGAAGCGTGACGTCACGCGGCAGCGTGCGCTTTGCGTGTTCCAGATAGCGATAGATGTCGCCATCGACGCGCTTCGCCCGGCCAATGTCTTCAGACTTTGCCAGTTGCCCTGAGAGATCCTGGTCGAGCAGCGCCTCGATCTTCTCTTCGATATCGTCGGAAAGCTTGTAGCCGTCAGGACCGAAAAGCTTGATGCCGTTGTCCTGGAAGGGGTTGTGCGAGGCGGAGATCATCACGCCGATATCGGCGCGCAGCGAGCGGGTGAGCATGGCAACGCCCGGCGTCGGGATCGGCCCGAGCAGGAAGACGTCGAGACCCGCAGCCGTAAAGCCCGCCACCATCGCGTTTTCGAGCATATAGCCCGAAAGACGGGTGTCCTTGCCAATCACCACCCGGTGACGGTGGGCACCGTTGCGAAAGATCGTACCGACCGCAATGCCGACCCGCATCGCCAGATCCGGTGTCATCGGAAACATGTTGGACTGGCCGCGGATACCGTCGGTGCCGAAATACTTTCGCTTCATAAGAACTCCATCGTTCTGCCGGGTCAGAGCCGGCTTGGCCAGCTCCGCCTGTCTGCGTTTTGCGCGACTGGGTTTCATTGACCGGACCTCATTCATGCTTTTGGATGCCGTCTGCTTGGCGATCGGCATTCCGTTCAAGGGCAGCCATCGCAAACACGTCATGTCTTCTTTGACATAAAAGCGCAGCAAGCGGCAGCGAGCCTAACATCAGAAATCATTACATCCCGTTACCAAATGCCAGAGGCCAGGAGGCAACGAAAAGCCGCCGTTCCACTTAAGGAGCGGCGGCTCGGATCCATTGCCGACCGTGGCAGCTATTGCGGCTGCGGCTCGAATCCACCTTCGGATTCCTCGCCCTTGTTGCTCGCCGGGCCTTCCTTCTTGGAACCTGCCGAAGGAACGGCCGAGCCACGATGCGGCGGCGTGTCGTCGCCAAGGTCGCGTGCCGGCTTTTCGCCGCGGATCAGCGCCTTGATCTCGTCACCCGTCAAGGTCTCGTATTCGAGCAGGCCTTCGGCAAGCGCCACGAATTCGTGGTTCTTCTCTGTCAGGATCCTGCGCGCCGTCTCATAGGCCTCGTCGATCAGGCGACGGATTTCGTTGTCGATCTTCTGAGCGGTCGCTTCGGAAACGTTCTTCTGCTGCGCGACAGAGTGGCCAAGGAAGACCTCCTGCTGGTTCTCGCCGTAGGAAACCTGGCCGAGCTGGTCGGAGAAGCCCCATTGCGTCACCATCGCACGGGCAAGCTTCGTTGCCTGCTCGATATCCGACGATGCGCCCGAGGTGATGTTCTCCTTGCCGAAGGTCAGCTCTTCGGCAACGCGTCCGCCCATCATGATGGCAAGGCGCGAGACCATCCACTTGTAGCTCATCGAGTAGCGGTCGCCTTCGGGCAACTGCATGACCATGCCAAGCGCCCGTCCGCGCGGAATGATCGTCGCCTTGTGCAGCGGATCGGCCGAGGGAACATTGAGCGCCAGGATGGCATGACCGGCTTCGTGATAGGCCGTCAGCTTCTTCTCGGCTTCGGTCATGGCCGAGGAGCGACGCTCCGCACCCATCATGATCTTGTCCTTGGCATCCTCGAATTCGAGCATGGTGACAAGACGCTTGTTGCGGCGGGCGGCCATCAGCGCCGCCTCGTTGACAAGGTTCATGAGATCGGCGCCGGAGAAACCGGGCGTACCGCGTGCGAGCACCTTGAGGTCGACGTTCGGCGCCAGCGGCACGTTGCGTACGTGCACCTTGAGGATGCGTTCGCGGCCGTTGATATCCGGGTTCGGTACGACGACCTGCCGGTCGAAGCGGCCCGGACGCAGCAGTGCCGGATCGAGAACGTCGGGACGGTTGGTCGCCGCGATCAGGATGATGCCCTCATTGGCTTCGAAGCCGTCCATCTCAACGAGCAACTGGTTGAGCGTCTGTTCGCGCTCGTCGTTGCCGCCGCCGAGACCGGCGCCACGATGGCGGCCGACGGCGTCGATTTCGTCGATGAAGATGATGCAGGGCGCATTCTTCTTCGCCTGCTCGAACATGTCGCGCACACGGCTGGCACCAACGCCGACGAACATTTCGACGAAGTCGGAACCGGAGATGGTGAAGAACGGCACGTTGGCTTCTCCGGCAACGGAGCGTGCAAGCAGCGTTTTACCGGTACCGGGAGGGCCGACGAGCAGCACGCCGCGCGGAATGCGGCCGCCAAGGCGCTGGAACTTCTGCGGGTCGCGCAGGAATTCGACGATTTCTTCGAGGTCCTGCTTGGCTTCGTCGACGCCGGCGACGTCGTCAAAGGTGACGCGGCCATGCGCTTCCGTCAGAAGCTTGGCCTTTGACTTGCCGAAGCCCATGGCTCCACGCGAACCGCCCTGCATCTGGCGCATGAAGAACAGCCAGACGCCGAGGATCAGAAGCATCGGGAGGAGCGTACCGATGTAGCTCAGGAAGCCGGACGAGCCGTCGGTTTCCGGGCGAACCGTGACCGTCACGTCCTTGGCTTCGAGGCGCTCGGTCAGCGCCGTATCGACCGATGGCGCGTAGGTCTGGAAGGTAGCGCCGCTTTCGGAATAGCTGCCGATCACTTTCGGGCCGGTGATCACGACTTCCTTGACGCGGCTCGCATCCACGTCCTTGAGGAATTGCGAGAACGGAATCTCGCGCGAGCCGGTGCGCTCCGTCGGCTGCTGGAACATGCTGAACAACGCGATCAGCAGAAGCGCTATGATTGCCCAAAGGGCAAGATTACGAAAATTAGGGTTCATCGAACTCCCCGGAACCTGTCACGACCCACGCATTTCGCCGGGTCGCTGTCTTGCTCCCTAACATAGGGTTCTGGCGACGCATTGCCAAGGCAAACCGCCGTCTACCATTCCATTTCTGTCAATAGACCGTGAACCGGTGGCGGCAGGTAAGGCTGGCGTCCGAACAATCCGGCGATCCTGTTTGCCATGATCCTGTCGAAACCCGGCAAAAAGGTGTCGTACAGACCGATCCGCGGCTCGACTGTGACAGGTGCGACACTTTTGACGTCGTCGTGGACGATGCGTGGCGCCGACAGTGACGCCCGCCCGGCAACGCCCGGTGGCAGACCTGCGACAATAAGTCTCTGCTGTTGTGGTCCGCGACCGCCTTCCACCGTCACCACCAGGGGACCGTAGCCACCATTGCGGATCAGGAAGCGGCCATCCCAGACAGCAGTTTGCCCTGCCTGCAAGGTCAGGTCGTCGATGCCGCGCGCCTCCCGATAGAGATAGAGTCCCGTCGGGCGCCGGTCGAAGACGACGCGTCCCGCGGTCAGCCGGCCCGGCGCCCCCTGCTCCAGGGCATTCACCAGCCGCTCGACAGTCCCTGCCGCCGGCAGATGTGCACGGCCGCCGAGGACGGTCGCCAGCGTCAGCAGCGCCCGCTGCCAATCGATATCCCGGCCTTGGTCGGCCATCGCGGGAGGGATTTCCGCGACCAACCCCGCATGCACCCGTACGTGCCGCTCGAGCAGGGCGGCGGCGGTGGCCGACGATCGCGCCCGGGATCTGGCATCCCAAAAGCTGCCACCGGTCGTCGGCGACGACGCCAGCGAGGCCCGCGCGCGCACCCGCTCGAAGCGAGGGTTCGTATTGCTCGGATCGTCGAACCAGCCAACATTCCTAGCCTTGAGAAAGGTGCGAATAGCGCTGCGTTCGACCGTGAGGAAAGGTCTAAGCACCCAGATGCGACGATCATAGAGCGTGGCCTCCGCCATGCCCGCGGCACCGGGTCCTTCCCGCCGCCGTGCGCGCATCAGGATCGTCTCTCGCTGGTCGTCGAGCGTGTGACCGGCGACGATCGAGGATGCTTCGAAGCGTTGCGCAGCCTCCGCCAGCAATGCATAGCGCGCCTCGCGTGCCGCCGCCTGGATGCCGGTTCTGGGCTTCGGCCCGTCCCATCGGGTGACGAGATGCGGCACACCCAGGCTTTCGCAGAACACCGCCACACCACGCGCCTCTTCGGCCGATTCCGGCCTCAACGCGTGATCGACCGTGCAGGCGGCCAGGGAAAATTCTGTGGGCTTGGTTGCCTCGATCGCTTCCTTGAGAGCGAGAAGCAGTCCCTTCGAGTCGCTCCCGCCGGAGACGGCCACGAGGATGCGCGCTGGTCTATCGAAGGAAGCAAGAAATCGTTTTGCCGTTTCGACAACGGCCATTGGCGGGTGGGCCTCAGCAGCCAAAGCGGCTCTGCTCGCTCGTCACCTTTGCCTTTACCGCCGGCGAAGCCTTCGGGTAGCGCTTGTTGACCTCGCGCAGCGTCGCGCAGGCAGTTTCCTTGTTATCGAGCGCACCGAGCGACATCCCGAGCTTCAGCAGCATCTCCGGCGCCTTCGGCGACTTGCCGTGGGCCTGGTGCGCGTTCAGGAAGGTCTTGGCCGCGTCGCTGTACTTGCCTTGCGAATACTGCGCCTCGCCCAGCCAGAAGCTGGCATCGGCCGCCTTGTCGCCCTGCGGAAACGCCGCCAGATAGTCGCCGAATTCCTGCTCCGCCGTGCTGTAGTCGCCGGAAAGAACATGGCCGTAAGCCGACTGGTAGAGATCGCCGGGGTTGTCGAGCGAAGCCGTCTGCTGGTTGCCCGGGTTGCTGTTGAGGCCACCGTCGTCGGCGGGCAGTCCGGCACCGGCCTGGACGCCCGGAGGTGTGGCGTTCGAGCCGGGTTGAGCATCGGTCGTGGCCGCAACCGGATTGCCGTTCTGGTCGAAGACGATCTGACCGAGCGTGGTCGGCGCCGCGCCGCCGGAACCCTGGCCACCACTCGACGGGAGCCCGGAGGAAGCAATATCATTGCTCCCGCCGGCCGGTGCCGTCGCCTGGCTATCCGTCACCCCGGGGGTGACGGACGCCTGATCGCTGGTCTTCGGCGTCTGCAACGCGCCGCTCTTCTTCGGGGAGGCCTTGCCACTTTCCAGATCCTGGAAGCGGAATTCGTTGTCCTCCTGGAACTTCCGGATCTGCTCCTGCATCTGCAGGAGCTGGAAGCTCATTTCTTCGATACGCCCGTTGAGCGAGCGGATCTGTTCCTCGAGCTGGCCAATCCGTGCGGTCTCGGCCGACTGCACCTTCACTACGGGCAGCTTCGGCTGCGCGCCGGCTTGCGTTTCAGTCGTTCGGGCCAGCAGCCCTGAAAGCGGCATGGCGTTCGCCGTCTGGCCCAGACCCACAAGGGCCGTCAGACCGATCAGTCCCGCCACGACAAATTTCTTCATTTCATTTGTCCTGTTCGAATACCGGTTGTCCCACCCTTGATTCGGGGCCCGCAATACATCTCGCCGAGTCAACTGGGTGATTGCCGCACAGTTTTCCAATTGCCCTGAAAAAGCAACGGAGTTCGGCCAAAGTGTGGTAAAAAAGCAAAGGGCGGCCGAGAGCCGCCCTTATATTTTAGCAGTCTGTGATTTCGGGAACACGCTTGTATTCCTTGGAATACGTCATGCTACCCGACCGAGCCAGGCTCGGCCGTGAGAATTACATGCCGGCGCCACCGAGAACGGTGACGGCACGACGGTTCTGCGACCAGCAGGAGATGTCGTCGCAGACGGCGACCGGCTTTTCCTTGCCGTAGGAAATCGTCTTCATACGGTTTGCCGGAACACCCTGGCTGATGAGGTAGTCGCGGGTGGAGGCCGCACGGCGGGCGCCGAGTGCAAGGTTGTATTCGCGCGTGCCGCGTTCGTCGGCATGGCCTTCGATCGTGATCGCGTAGTTCGGATACTTGGCGAGCCACTGGGCCTGGCGGGCCAGCGTCTGCTGCGCGTCGGCACGGATCGAGGTGGAGTCGGTGTCGAAGAAGATGCGGTCGCCGACATTGACGGTGAAGTCCTGCTGCGAACCCGGCGTTGCAGCGCCAGCGCCGCCGAGGCCGAGCTCGTTGGCGTTGTTCGGCAGGTTCTTCTTCGATGCACAGCCAGCAATAGCAAGCGTCATGACCAGAGCGATCATGACCGGGTTGCGAGCGATGGTCTGCATGCGGCCTGCGGCCGGGGTGTCAATTCGGCTCATACGCCGGTCTCCTTGGAAGTGTCTGAATTCACGGTTGCCAGACTGTAACCGGAAGCGGTTAATCGCTTTTCAACAGTTATGGTTAACAAATCGATAATTTCGGCTCGGCGCCTGCTAGACCAGCACTTTGCGGCGAGAAAGCGGCATCGCTGCCACATTTTCCCGCCGCATATTGGATCAGCCTACTCGAGCAGCGGCGACCAGGCCGGGTCGGATGCGAAGCCCTGCGTCGGGATCGCCTGCTCGTTGTAGCCGCTCAGATCGATCGAATAGAGCTGCGGACCGCCGGCACCGGCGTTCTGTCGGAAGAACATCAGCACGCGGCCGTTCGGCGCCCAGGTCGGGCCTTCGTTGTGGAAGCCCGTGGTCAGGATGCGTTCGCCCGAACCGTCTGTCTTCATCACGCCGATCGAGAACTTGCCACCCGACTGCTTGGTGAAGGCGATGAGGTCGCCACGCGGAGACCAGACCGGCGTCGAGTAGGAGCCGTCGCCGAAGGAGATGCGGCGCTGGCCGGAACCGTCGGCGCCCATGATGTAGATCTGCTGGCGGCCGCCGCGATCGCTTTCAAAGGCGATCTGGCTGCCATCAGGCGAATAGGACGGTGCCGTGTCGATCGCGGCGGTGTTGGTGAGGCGCGTCGTCGTGCGCGAGCGCAGGTCCATCGTGTAGATGTTGGCGTTACCGTCCTGCTGAAGGCTCATGATGACGCGCTGGCCATCCGGCGAGAAGCGCGGCGAGAAGGTCATGCCGGGGAAGTTGCCGACGACTTCACGCTGTCCGGTTTCCAGCTGCAGCAGGTAGACGCGCGGCTGCTGGTTTTCGAACGACATGTAGGTGACTTCCTGGCGGTTCGGCGAGAAGCGCGGCGTCAGAACGATGTCGTTGGAATTGGTCAGTGCCCGGGCGTTGAAGCCGTCCTGGTCCATGATGGCGAGCTGACGCTTGCGCGCCGTCTTCGGGCCGCTCTCGGCGACGTAGACGATGCGCGTGTCGAAGTAGCCCTTTTCGCCGGTGATGCGCTCATAGATCGCGTCGGCGATGATGTGGGCGACGCGGCGCCAGTTTTCCGGCTGGGTGAAGAACTGCTGGCCGGTCATCTGCGTGCCGCCGAACGTGTCCCACAGCCGGAACTCGGCCTTCAGCCTGCCATCGCCTTCCTGCGTCACGCGGCCGGTGACGATGGCCTGGGCGTTGATGACCTTCCAGTCCTCGAAACGCGGCGTCGCATCCGGATTGCTGATCTTTTCGATGAAGGCGCTCTTGTTGATCGGCGCGAACAGGCCCGACCGCTTCAGGTCGGCGGCGACCACGTCCGAGATCTTCTGACCGAGCTCGCCCTGAAGGAAGTCGGTGATCGCGATCGGCAGGGGCTCGACGTTACCCTTGTTGATGTTGATTTCGACGACGGCGTTCGCCGGCGTTGCCGCCACGAAGGCGACGAACATGCCCGCGGCCACCATCAGGGCACGGAAAAGAGAGACCTTGATCATTGAGACAAGCCTTTCAGCTTAATACGAAGGGTTTGTGCGGTGTGTTGGCTATCCGGCATGGGTTCCAATCCCGGCAGCTCAGAGTGCGAATTCCGAGGGGTCGAAGTTCAGCACGAGGGTATTCCATCCTTTTTCGCCATCATATTTTTCAGGTGGCAGGTTCTGTAGCGGCGACGAGCGGCGGAGCGCGCGCAGCGTGCTGCTTTCGACAGCGCGACGCGTTCCTTCAGGTCCGCCGGTTGCCGTCACTTCCGGCGTGCCGACAATGTTGCCTGCTGGATCCAGCTGGACCTTGATCGTCACCCGGACTTCCTGAACGCCGGTGAGGCCGGGCGTCAGCGACCAGTTGCCCTGGATCTGCCCCTTCACGCCGTCGATCTCGTTGGCGCTGAGGCCCACGCCGATCGTCTTCTTGCCGCCGAGAGCCGCCTCTTGCGTCGAGCGCTTGGCGCCACCGGCGGACGGGTCCTGCCGGTTGAGCAGCGCGGCAATCTCGTCGGCGTTGAACTTGCTTTCTTCGGTGGACGCCGCCTTCTTCTGTTCCTTCGGCGTTGCCTCGTTCTTGCGTTCAGGCGTCTTGGCACTCTGGGCCGGCTTTTCGACCTTGGGCCTTGCGGCCGGGGTCGGCACCTTTTCGGGCAACGCCTCGGCTTCCGGGTTCTCGGCCGGCTTTTCTTCGGCCGGCGCCGGATCCGGTTTCGTCTCCGGCTTCACTTCCTGCTTCGGTTCCGGCAGCGCCGCAACTTCGGTCGCAGGCTCGGAAGCCGGCTTGGTCTCTTCGACCTTCTTGATCTCCTGCTCGACCGGATCGGGCGTCGGCTCGGGCTTTTCGTTCTTTTCCGGCGAGGCCGTGGCTTCGCTCTTCGACGGCTTGGCGTTCGGGGTCGGCGGCGTCTTCAGGTCGGTGTCGTTGTCGCCGACGTTTTCGGCCGGCTGGTTCGTCTCCGGACGCTTGGTCGGAACCGGCGACGAGGTCTCCTTCTTCGGCGCCTTCTTGTCGCCCTGCTGAACCTGTGTCATTTCCGAATAGGGAACGATGTCGACAGGCAAAGCCTCGACGTCGGCGACCTGGAAGTCAGCCGGGCTGCCAAGCGACACCAGCGCCCAGGTCAAGACCATGGCGTGGAGGACAGCAGATGTAGCGAGACTGCCCTTCATCGTGGACGATCACTTTTCCTGTTCTTGCAGCGTGACGAGGCCGAGATTCTTGAAGCCTGCGGCGGAGATGCGGGCCATGACCTTCATGACCGTGCCGTAGTCGGCATTGGTGTCGCCGCGCACATAGATGCGCTCGTTGTAGCCGGTGGTGGCAATCGCCTCGAGCTTCGGCACGACCTCATCGATCGCGATCGGGGTTTCCTGCAGGTAGATCTCGCCGGAAGGATTGACCGAAACGGTGATCGGCTGCGTATCGGAATTGAGCGCCTTCGCCTGCGTTTCCGGCAGGTCGATCGGCACACCGACTGTCATCATCGGCGCTGCCACCATGAAGATGATCAACAGCACGAGCATGACGTCGACGAAAGGCGTGACGTTGATCTCGCTCATCACGGCTTTCTTGCCGCCGCGGCGGCGACGTCCGCCGCCCGAACCCTTGGCTCCGCCAACCGACATACCCATCAGCGTGGTCTCCGTATCTCTGGCGATTATTGCGCGGCCTGGCGCGGGCTCTGCAGCTTCTCGTCGATCTGCCGCGACAGGATGGCCGAGAACTCGTCGGCAAAACCTTCCATGCGTGCCGACAGCTTGCCGGCGTCGGCCGAGAACTTGTTGTAGGCGATAACCGCCGGGATAGCGGCGAGCAGGCCGATCGCGGTGGCGAGCAGCGCTTCGGCGATACCGGGCGCCACGACCGCGAGGTTGGTCGACTTCGAGCCGGCGATCGCCTGGAACGAGGTCATGATACCGACGACCGTACCGAAGAGACCAATGAAGGGTGCGGCCGAACCGATGGTTGCGAGCGAACCGAGGCGCGCTTCCAGCGATTCCGATTCACGGGCGAGCGTCACGTCCATGGCGCGGTCGATACGCATCTGCAGGCCGATCGGCGACCGGGCACCGCGCTCGAAGCTCTTCTTCCATTCGCGCATGGCGGAAACGAAGATCGCCCCCATGCCGGCAGTCTGCCTGTCGGCCAGCGTCCGGTAGAGCTCTTCCAGCGATTGGCCGGACCAGAACACCTGCTCGAAGTTGTCGAGCTGACGGCGCACGCGGCCGTAGTTCAGCGTCTTGTCGACGACGATCGCCCAGGTCCACACCGAGGCGGAAATCAGCCCCAGCATGACCAGCTTCACGACAAAGCCCGCCTGCATGAACAGCGACCAGAGGGTCACGTCGTGCGTCGCAGCGGCCAATCCAACCTGTTCCATCGTCTTCAGTCCCCGAATCCAAACACCCGGCAAGAGCGGCTCATGCTCGTGACCGGGTAGCCCAAACGTCCTGTTTGCAAGAATGCCCGGCACCGCCGTAGATCGCACCATCGCGACCTTAATTAGCTTTAGGTTGCCTTCTTGCCGTCAATTTTGGTCAAAGGATGACGTGCACTGCACAAATCCTGATGCAGTGATTAAGACACCATTATGGTTAAACAACCGTTACCATACTGTGTCTTTGCGGTATCACCCCGCGGCCGGAACTTACCTTGGCCGGGCACGTTTCTTCGGCATGGGCCAGCAGACGACACGACAGCGCGACAAACGATCTTCCTCGCCGCATTTTGATCCGCGGGACCGGTTGATCCTTGCGCTTTATGCCGAGCTCAAAGCCGAGCGGGAGACGCGGGCCGCATTGGAGGACGCCCTTGCTCATGGCGTGCTGTCGACCGATGTCCTGCAGGCGATCATTTCCGACCCGATCCCGGTCGTCACCGGCGAGGACATCGCCCATATCGAGCGCGCTTTGGCCCAGGACAGGGCGCGAGCAACCGTAGTCGAAGATACGCCGAACATTCGGCGCCTGCGTGGAGGCCGGTGATGGCGGCGCGCGCCCTATGGAAGGGGCAGCTTCGGCTCTCGCTGGTGTCGATACCCGTCGAGCTCTTCAGCGCCACCCGCGCCAGCGCAAAGGTGGCTTTCCGCCAAATCCATGAGCCCTCCGGCAAGCCGGTGCACTACGCAAAGGTCGTCGACGGCGTCGGCCCGGTCGACACCGACGATATCGTCAAGGGATACGAGTACGAGTCCGGCAAATACGTGCTGCTCGAGCCGGAGGAAGTGGACTCCATCAAGCTCGAGACAAAAAAGACCCTCGAACTCGTGCAGTTCGTCGGCGCCTGCGACATCTCGCCGATCTACTTCGACAAGCCCTACTACGTCGTGCCTGCCGACGATCTCGCCGAAGATGCCTACCGCGTGGTTCGCGATGCTCTGAGAGCCGCGTCGAAGATCGGGCTTGGCCAGCTGACGTTGCGCGGCCGCGAATACCTGGTTGCGGTCCGGCCCTGCGGCAACGGCCTGCTGCTTGAGACGCTCCGATATGCCGATGAATTGAGAAAGGCGGAGCCGATGTTTTCCGAGCTCTCCGGCAAGAAAGCGGAAAAAGACCTGTTGGACGTCGCAACGGCCCTCATCGATCGCAAGACCGCACCCTTCGACGCCGCCGCATTCAAGGACAATTACACTGCGGCGCTCACCGAGCTCGTCAAGCGCAAGATGAAGGGGAAGTCGAACCGCGTTTCGGTCGACGAGGACGAGCGTCCCGAACGCCGCGGCGACAATGTCGTCGATCTGATGTCGGCGCTGAAGCAGAGCCTTGAAGCAGGTGACACGAAGAAGTCGGCGAAATCCAAACCGGCGCCGTCTCGCCGACGCAAATCCGCGTGAGGTAAAGCATGGCTGCCAACCGCGATCCCCTTGCCGAATACAACAAACGCCGCAATTTCCGCGAGACCCGCGAGCCAAAGGGCAAGATCGCTCGCAGTCGTTCGAGCCAAAGGCGCTTCCTGGTACAGAAGCATGATGCCACACGCCTTCACTACGATTTCCGATTGGAATGGGACGGCGTTCTGAAAAGCTGGGCCGTAACCCGCGGACCCAGCCTCAATCCGGAGGACAAACGTCTTGCCGTTCGAACCGAAGACCACCCGCTTGCCTATGGCGATTTCGAGGGAACGATCCCCGAGAACCAATATGGCGGCGGCACCGTCATGTTGTGGGACACCGGCTGGTGGGAGCCGGAAAACGATCCCGAGGAAGGATTGCGCGAAGGCAAGCTGACGTTTCATCTTCATGGCGAGCGCATGCATGGCGGCTGGGCACTGGTCCGCATGCGGCCACGCCACGGCGAGAAGCGCGAGAACTGGCTGCTCATCAAGGAGGGGGACGATGCCGCCTCCGACGATGGTGAAACTCTCCTGGAGGACCATCAGACGAGCGTCACCACCGGCCGGACCATGGACGAGATCGCCGCCGGCAAGGGCGAACGCAGGAAGCACGTCTGGGCATCCAACAAAAGTACAGCCGCGAATCTGAAGGCGGGCGCGGTCGACGCGCAGCCGAAGAGATCGACCAAGGGCAAGCCGCCCGCTTTTCAGAAGCCGCAACTGGCGACGCTGGTTTCGCAGGCACCAGAGGGCGACGCCTGGCTGAACGAGGTCAAGTTCGACGGCTATCGCCTGCTGGTTGCCACCGGTGGCGGCAAGGCCATCTGCCACACGCGCACCGGACTCGACTGGACCGAGAAATTCCAAAGCATCGCCAAGGCATTGGCGGAACTCGACTGTACGTCCGCGCTTATCGACGGCGAGGCCGTTGCCGTGTCCAAGGAGGGGTCATCGTTCTCCGCCCTGCAGAAAGCCCTGAAGGGCGGCGGCGAGACACGCTTCTATGCCTTCGACCTGCTTCACCTCGACGGGCGCGACCTGCGCCGCCTGCCGCTGATCGAGCGAAAGGAGACACTGAAGCGGCTGCTCAGATCCGTGCCGCCATCCAGCACCATTCAATATAGCGAACATGTGCGCGGCAACGGACCGGAAGTCTTCTCGACCATCTGCAAGGCCGGCCAAGAGGGCATCATCGCCAAACAGGCGGAGGCACCCTACAGCAACCAGCGAACCCGAAGCTGGCTCAAGATCAAATGCACAAAGCGCCAGGAATTCGTCATTGGCGGCTATTCGCCGTCGACAAAGAAAGGACGCGCCTTTGCCTCGCTTCTCGTCGGCACCTTCGACAAGGGCGAACTCATCTATCGCGGACGCGTCGGAACCGGTTTTGACGAGGAACGCATGGAGACGCTCTCGGCCGCTTTCGCCAAGCGCCGTCGCGCGACCAGTCCCTTTGCGAGCGTCCCACGCGAGATCGCAAGGGACGCGATCTGGATCAGGCCGGACATGGTCGCAGAGATCGATTTCACCGAATTTACCGATGAAGGACATATCCGCCACGGCGCCTTCGAGGGGCTGCGGGAGGACAAGGAGGCAAAGTCCGTGACACTCGAAACGCCGAAACCCGCAACGAAGTCCTCAGGCAAGTCCCAAGCGGCATCCGCGAAGGCAACGACCGCAAAAGGGGGATCGACCGCAGCGCACGAAACCGTCCTCGGCGTGCGCATCACCCATCCGGACCGCATCCTGTTCGAAGGCCAGGGCATCAGCAAGCTCGACCTCTCCCGCTATTATGCGGTCGTCGGAGAGCGGATGCTGCCCTACGCCGCCGAACACTTGCTGTCGCTGGTGCGTTGCCCGCAGGGCGGCAAGGGACAGTGCTTCTACCAGAAGCATGCCAGCGACGGCTTTCCCGACGAGATCAAGGAGGTTCCCGTCAAGGAGAGCTCCGGCGAGACCGAGGACTATATGTACGTGCGCGACGCCAAGGGATTGGTCGCCGCCGTGCAGATGGGCACGCTGGAGTTCCACATTTGGGGTTCACGCTTCGACAAGCTCGAGACGCCCGACCGGCTGGTTTTCGACCTGGATCCCGATGAGGGGCTGGACTTCGGGGTCGTCAAGGCGGCGGCCATGGCGCTGCGTGACGCGCTCGGCGAGATCGGGCTGAAGTCGATGCCGATGGTCACGGGCGGAAAGGGCGTGCACGTCATCGTTCCGCTGACAGCCCGCGCCACCTGGCCTGAAGCCAAGGCGTTCGCCAAGACTTTTGCCCAGGGCTTTGCCGACCGCGATCCCGACAGGTTCATCGCCACCATGTCGAAGGCGAAGCGCAAGGGACGCATCTTCATCGACTGGCTGAGGAACGAGCGTGGCGCCACCGCGATCGCGCCCTATTCGACCCGGGCACGGGCCGGAGGGCCGGTCGCCACTCCGGTTGGCTGGGACGAGCTTTCCGCGCTGGAAGCCGCCAACGGCTTCCGCATCCCCGATATTCTCGAGCGGATCGAAAGCGGCGCAGATCCCTGGCGGGATGTCGCCGGCGTAAAGCAATCGCTGACCAAGAAGATCCTGGACAAGCTCGGAGTGAACGAGGCGGATTGAGCTGCCTCTGTTAAAGCGGACCGGTCAGCCGGCGCTCTCCTTCGCGTGCTGGAACTTGTAGGCCAGCGCTTCCGGCAGCCGCCGCGGACGCCCCTGGCCGTTGATAACGGCGATGATCACCTTGGCGGCGATCAGCAATTGCTCGCCGCGGCGGATCTCCTGCTGCAGCACCATCTTGGCGCCACCGGCCTTCTCCGTGACCGTCGTAATCGTCAGGATGTCGTCCATGCGGGCAGGCAGCTTGAAGTCGATCTCCATGCGATGCACGACGAAGACCAGGCCTTCGCTGTCGCCTTCGATCGCGAGCGTCGCCTGTTCGACGCCGAGCAGCCGCAGGAAGTCGGTGCGGGCGCGCTCCATGAAGTGCAGGTAGCGGGCGTGATAGACGACACCGGAAAAATCTGTGTCTTCGTAGTAGACGCGCTGGACCAGCCGATGGCCGTTTTCGGTCAGTTCGCCTGCAAGCGAAATCAGGGACATGCTTTTCTCCGAAAGAAATTCCCGTTTCCTGTGCAGGAACAAAAAGCCATTTGCAAGCATTGCAACGTTGTCACAATCCTACCCTATCACGTGACGGACTTCCTTCCTGAGCAGGAGAACGTGCATGAAGATTGCGATTCTCGGCGGCGACGGTTTCGTCGGCTGGCCCACGGCCCTTCACCTGTCCGATGCCGGCCACGATGTCCACATCCTCGACAATCTCTCCCGCCGCTGGATCGATACGGAGCTCGGCGTGCAATCGCTGACGCCGATGGACTCGATCCAGGAACGCACCCGTATCTGGCACGCCGAAACCGGCCGTCGCATCCATTTCAATCTGATTGACCTCGCCCGCGACTACGAACTGCTCAAGAACTGGCTCGCCGAACATCGCCCGGATGCGATCGTGCATTTCGCCGAACAGCGCGCCGCGCCCTATTCCATGAAGAGCGACCGCCACAAGAACTACACGGTCAACAACAACGTCAACGCCACGCACAATCTGCTGAATGCGCTGGTCGAGCTCGAGCTCGATGCGCATCTGGTGCATCTCGGCACCATGGGCGTCTACGGTTATTCGACCGTTGGCGCGGCGATCCCCGAGGGATACCTGCCGGTCGGCATCGAGACGATGGGCGGCGAGACCGTCAGCCAGGAGATCCTCTATCCCTCCAATCCCGGCTCGATCTATCACATGACCAAGTGCCTGGATCAGCTGCTCTTCCAATTTTATGCCAAGAATGACGGCCTCAGGATCACCGACCTGCACCAGGGTATCGTCTGGGGCACCCATACCGAACAGACCCGCCGCCACCCGCAGCTCATCAACCGCTTCGATTATGACGGCGACTATGGCACGGTCTTGAACCGCTTTCTGATTCAGGCGGCGATCGGCTATCCCCTGACGGTGCACGGCACCGGCGGCCAGACGCGCGCCTTCATCCACATCCAGGATTCGGTCCGCTGCATCGAGCTGGCGCTGAAGAACCCGCCGGCACACGGCAACCGCGTCGAGATCTTCAACCAGATGACCGAGACCCACCGGGTACGCGACCTTGCCGAGATGATCGCCGCGATCACGGGCGCGCAGATCGCCTGGCTGCCGAACCCGCGCAAGGAAGCGGCCGAGAACGAACTCGTCGTCCACAATGAGAAGTTCCTGGCGCTCGGCCTCAACCCGACGCGGCTGCAGGACGGGCTGCTGTCGGAAATCGTCGATGTCGCGAAGAAATTCGCCTATCGTGTCGATCGCACGCGCGTGCCTGCCGTCTCCGCCTGGACCAAGGACATTGCGCCGCTCATCAACCACGACCCAGAGGGCAAGCGGCTGAAATCCGTTTCATGACATCCACCGATCCTTCGGAGGGGTTGCGCCCCTCCTCGCCTCCTTCTGCCGGCCATGCCTTCGTGACGCTGGTCAGCAATGCCGACTATGCGCTCGGGGCTCGCGCTTTGGCCCGCTCGCTGCGCCTCTCCGGCACCGAGGCGGATATCGTGGTGCTGCATACCGGTGGCGTTTCGCTCGACGCGCTGGCGCCGCTGGCCGAGTTCGGCTGCCGCCTGGTCGAGACCGACCTCCTGCCGCTTTCCGATGCGTTCACCGAGCGCCATCAGCGCCGGAACGTGCATGAGAAGGCGCCCTTCACCAAGGGCCGCAAACCGGCCTTTCACTCGCCGCTCGACAACTTCTGCAAGCTCAGGCTCTGGCAACTCGTCGAGTACCGCCGCTGCGTCTTCATCGACGCCGACGCGATCGTGCTCAGGAACATCGACCGGCTGTTTTCCTATCCGGAATTCTCCGCCGCGCCGAACGTCTACGAAAGCCTCGCCGACTTTCACCGGCTGAACTCCGGCGTCTTCGTCGCCGAGCCTTCGTTCGCGACATTCGGACGGATGCTCGCTTGTCTCGACGCACCCGAGGCCTTCTGGCCGCGCACCGACCAGACCTTCCTGCAGACTTTCTTCCCGGATTGGCACGGCCTGCCGGTGACGATGAACATGCTGCAATATGTCTGGTTCAGCATGCCGGGGCTCTGGGACTGGCGCTCGATCGGCGTCCTGCACTACCAGTATGAGAAGCCCTGGGAAAGGGACCATCCCCGTGCCGAGGCCTTGCGGCCGCTGATCGACCTCTGGTTCGCCTTCCTGACCGGGGACGACATTCCGGAGATTGCGTCTCTCCCCAATCCGGTGCGCCGATGACACGGGTCCTGGTCTCCGGCGGCACCGGCTTCGTCGGTCGTTTCATCGTCGAGCATTTGTTGCGGAACGGATACGAGGTGATCGTCGGTGGCCGCACGCCGCCCGACCCCGGTTTTTTCAGCACCAATGTTCGCTTCGTGCCGTTGTTTCTCGATCCGGATCTCGACCAGGCCGCCCTATTCGATGGCGTTGCCGGCTTCGTCCATGCTGCATTCGAACATGTCGAGGGCAGGTATCGCGGCGGTGAAGGCGACGATCCGCAAGGCTTCTGCCGCGCGAATATTGATGGCTCGGTCCGCCTGTTCGAGACGGCACGGGCGGCCGGCGTCAAGCGCTGCGTGTTTCTGTCGAGCCGCGCCGTCTACGGCAGCCGGCTCGCCGGCCGCCTCGACGAGACATCGCCGCCGGATCCGGACACGCTTTATGGCCGGTTGAAGGTCGCGGTCGAAGACCACTTGCGGATGCTTGCAACCGAGGACTTCATCCCGGCAAGCCTGCGGGTTACCGGTGTGTACGGTGCCGCCGGTCCGGGCCGACGGCACAAGTGGGCCGACCTGTTTGCGAGCTATCTTGAAGGAAAACCGATCCAGTCGCGGATCGGCACCGAGATCCATGGCGATGACGTGGGTGCAGCGGTGCGCCTGATGCTCGAAGCGGATAGCGCCGCGGTGCGGGGTGAGGTCTTCAACGTTTCGGACCTGCTGCTCGACGTCAGGCAAATTCTCTCGCTGGTGCAGGCGCTGACCGGATGCCCGCACGCACTACCTAAGACCGTTTCGGCGGATGGCTATCTGGTCATGGCGACAGAAAAATTGCGCAAGCTCGGCTGGCGGCCTGGCGGACCGGAGCGGCTGGCGACCTCGATCAGGGATCTGCTCGAGGACATCAGGCTCGCGTAAGGCCTCCGGACCTCAGACCGGCTAACCGAGGTCGATGACGACGATTTCCGGCGGAACGCCGAAACGAACCGGCGCAAGCGAGCAGCCGAGGCCTCCGGAAACGATCAGGTTGCAATCGTTCTCGACCATATGGCCATAGGCGTAGCGATCGCCGAAACGCGAGGGCACCACCGGCGCGTAGCCGAGAAGCCGCACCTGGCCGCCATGGGTATGGCCCGACAATGTCAACGCGACGCGTGAGGGAACGCTCGGGAAGATGTCCGGCTCATGCGCCAGCAGAATGACCGGATCGCCATCGCTCACCTGCGCCAGCGTGCCCTCGAGATCGTCGAGACCTTTCATGCGCTGCCGCTGCCACTTCTTGCCCGGCACCAGGGCGAGCTGGTCTTCGAGACCGGCGATCCAGAAGCCCTGCCCTTCTTTCTCCAGCCGGACAGCCCGGTTGCTGTAGACGTTGATGCCGACATCCTGTAGCGCCTTGTGTCCGAAGGTCGGACCGCTGCCGTTTCTCTGCGCGGTCTTGTCCTCCCACCAGTCGTGATTGCCCATGACGGCATGGACGCCGAGCGGCGCCGTAAGCGTCGCAAGCGACTTCGCCCATTCGCTGGAATCGACATAGCGGGTAACGAAATTCATGCCGGCCGCGTAATCACCGAGAAGCACGGTTATGTCGCCGCCGAGATTGTTGGCCTGGCGGCAGATCGAGGCGATACGGCTTGTCGGCATCCAGGGTTCGCAGGCATGGATATCGGCGAGCGCGACGACGCGCAGCTTCAGCCCGGGTGTCCAGCCGGGCGGCGTCAGCGAGTAGCGAGTTACATTCAGCCGGGCCAATGGCTCGACGGCGAAAGCGTAACCGCTAAGCGCCGCCATGCTGGCAATCCCGCCGCCGATCATTTTCAACAATCCGCGGCGGGTAATCATCTATTCGTCCTCGAGTGTCAGGCGGAACTGTGTCGCCTCGACCTCTTTCGGTGGGTTGAGGCCGATATGTTTCCAGGCATTTGCGGTCAAGATACGGCCGCGGGGCGTCCGCTGTATGAAACCTTGCTGGATCAGGTAGGGCTCGATGATGTCTTCGATCGCGTCGCGCGGTTCGGAGAGACCGGCGGCGATGGTTTCTATGCCGACAGGTCCGCCAGCGAAATTCTGCGCGATCATGAAGAGATAGCGGCGGTCGAGCTGGTCGAGCCCCATATTGTCGACGAGCAGCCGCGTCAGCGCTTCGTCGGCGATCTCCTTCGTCACGGCCTCGGCGCGCGCCACTTCGGCGAAATCGCGCACCCGGCGCAGCAGCCGTCCGGCAATGCGCGGCGTGCCGCGCGCGCGGCGGGCGATCTCGCGCGCGCCATCGTCGGTCATGCCGAGCCCCATCAGCCGGGCGCCGCGCCGGACGATCGATTCCAGTTCTTCGACCGTGTAGAAATTGAGCCGCACCGGGATGCCGAAACGGTCACGCAGCGGCGTCGTCAGCAGGCCGAGACGTGTGGTCGCCGCCACCAGCGTGAACTTCGACAGATCGATCTTCACCGAACGCGCGGCCGGACCTTCGCCGATGATGAGGTCGAGCTGGAAATCTTCCATCGCCGGATAGAGGATTTCTTCGACCGCCGGATTGAGCCGGTGGATTTCGTCGATGAAGAGCACGTCACGCTCTTCGAGATTGGTCAGCAGTGCGGCGAGATCGCCGGCCTTGGCTATGACCGGACCGGAGGTCGAGCGGAAATTGACGCCGAGCTCCTTGGCCATGATCTGCGCAAGCGTCGTCTTGCCGAGGCCGGGCGGGCCGACGAACAGTACGTGGTCCAGCGCCTCGCCGCGGTTCTTGGCCGCTTCGATGAAGATCTTCAGGTTGGCGCGCGCTTCCGCCTGGCCGGTAAATTCGTCCAGTGACTGCGGACGCATGGTCGCGTCGAGATCCTCACCGCGCTTTTCCGGCGTTATCAGACGTGCCGCATCAGTCATGCATTCGTTCCAATTGGTCGGTCTTCATGGCGCAGGTACCCACCTGCGTCCGGCCCCTTCCGTTCTGCCTTCTGCGCCCCGCCAAGGCAAGCGCTCATCGCGCCAGTTCCTTGAGGCCGAGGCGAATGAGCTTGGCACTGTCTCCCCCCTCGCCGCCATTCTTCAGCGCGGCGGCAACCGCATTGGCCGCCTGGTCGCGCGAATAGCCGAGATTGGTCAGCGCCGAAACCGCGTCCGACACCGGCGCGGAGGCGACGCCTTCGCCAAGCTCCTGCTTGAGGCCGATCGCCGATGCCATCTCGCCGGCAAAGGACGGTGCCTTGTTCTTGAGCTCGGTGACGATGCGCACCGCCACCTTGGGACCGACGCCTGGCGCGCGGGAGACCGAGGTCTTGTCCTGCAGTGCGATGGCATTGGCGAGTTCGCCCGGCGTCAGGGTCGAGAGCACCGCAAGCGCAACTTTGGAACCAACGCCCTGCACGCTTTGCAGCAGGCGAAACCATTCCCGCTCGAGCGCCGTCAGGAAGCCGAAGAGCTTCAACTGGTCCTCGCGCACATAGGTCTCGATGAAGAGCATCGCCGCCTCGCCAGCTGAACCGAGCTTGGACAAGGTGCGCGCCGAACAATAGGCGACATAGCCGACGCCATGCACGTCGAGCACGACGTGATCCTCGCCGATCTCGTCGATGGTGCCCTTCAATTTGCCGATCATGTGGCGTCTCTCGCGGTGGGGGATGGTCGCTCAGACCATCGGAAAAATATCTTCTCTACGGCGCCGCGCGGCTTATCAGACGCGCTAAGGTCGCTGTAACACTTCAGATCTGCTGCAACTACGCCATCAATGCGGCGAGCCGGCTGGTCACCGATTGCCGGTTATGGGCATGACAGATGGCGATCGCCAATGCGTCCGCCGCATCGTTGCCCTTGAACTCGACCTTCGGCATCAGAACCTTCAGCATCATATGGATCTGCTGCTTCTCGCCATGGCCGACGCCGATCACTGCTTTCTTGACCGCGTTCGGCGCATATTCGGCGACCCTTAAACCCGCGCGCGCCGGCACCAGCATGGCAATGCCGCGCGCCTGGCCGAGCTTCAGCGTTGCGGTCGCATCCTTGTTGACGAAGGTCTGCTCGACCGCCGCCTCGTGCGGCTGGTAGCTGTGCACCACTTCGGCAAGACCGTCATGCAACTGGCAAAGCCGTGAGGCGAGATCCATCTCGCCATCGGAGGTGACCGTACCGGAGGCAACGAAACGCAGCGAATTGCCGAGCGTCTCGATGATCCCCCAGCCGGTACGGCGGAGGCCCGGATCGATGCCGATGATGCGAATCGTATTCTGCATGAAATTCACCCTATGACTCCAGCCCGGACGCTGCCAGCAAAAAGTGAACAAAACAAAAACATACACACAGGTGAGAAGAGGCTTCAGGATTTCTTCGCCATCGCCCTTGGATTGAGGAAACTTGAGCTTACATAGCCTTCCATCAATTTCTCTCAACGAAGGCCCGTGCCATGGCGACTTTCTCCGTCCTCGATCTCTCCCCGATCACCGAAGGCGGCAGCGTCGCCCAATCGCTCGAAAACTCCCGTCGCCTGGCGCGGGCTGCCGAGGAAGCCGGCTACAAGCGCTTCTGGCTGGCGGAACATCACGGCATGAAGGGCATCGCCAGCGCCGCGACGTCCATCGTGATCTCGCACGTGGCCGCAGCCACAAAGACGATCCGCGTCGGTTCCGGCGGAATCATGCTGCCGAACCATTCGCCGCTGGTGATCGCCGAACAGTTCGGCACGCTCGCCGCGCTCTATCCGGGCCGCATCGACCTCGGCCTCGGCCGCGCGCCGGGGACCGACATGCGCACGGCCCAGGCACTTCGGCGCAACATGGAGGCAAGCGGCAACAATTTCCCGAACGATGTCGTGGAACTGCAGGCCCTGCTCGGCCCCGTCGCCGAGGATCAGAAGATCATCGCCGTTCCGGGCGCCGACACCAACGTGCCGATCTGGCTGTTGGGCTCGAGCCATTTCAGCGCCCACCTTGCCGGCATGCTCGGCCTTCCCTTCGCCTTCGCCTCGCATTTCGCGCCGGACATGCTGCTCTCGGCGCTGGAGATCTATCGCGAACGCTTCACACCATCCGCGACGCTGGACAGGCCGCATGTCATGGTCGGTGTCATGGGTGTCGCCGCCGATACGGACGAGGAGGCGAATTATCTCTTCACCTCGATGCAGCAATCCTTCGTGGCACTACGGCGCAATGCGCGCGGGCGGTTCCCGCCGCCGGTTCAATCGATGGACGGGCTCTGGAGCTATGACGAAAAGATCTTCGTGGACCATTCGATGATGTATGCGGTCGTCGGCGGACCGGAGACGATCCGCCGGAAGATCGCAACCTTCCTCGACCAGACGAAGGCTGACGAACTGATCATCTCCATGCCGATCTTCGACATGGAGGCGCGCCTGCATTCGCTTCGCCTCTTCGCCGACGCCCAGCGCGATCTCGCGAGAGCAGCGTGAGAAGGCGCGATCAGACTACGCCGAAAGCCGGCGCGATCTCCTCCATCCGGGTGAAAAACCGATCCGGTCCGAGCTTTTGCAGGAAGACCGGATCGGCATAGCCCCAGGCCACGGCCCCCGCAGCGATCCCCGCCTTGCGGGCCGCTTCGATGTCGCGCGCTTCGTCGCCGATCGCCAGGAACCGGGTCGGGTCCAGTCCGGAATATCGGACCGCCTTTTTGAAATGCTGGTCCTTGCCGAAAAGAGCAGCACCACACTCGAAGATGTCCACGGACGCAGCCGCTTCTCCGAGCGCGGCGCGAATCCCGTCTTCCGCATTCGAGCTGACGATGGCAATGCCGATACCGGCGGCCTTCAACCGGCTGAGCAATTCGGCGACGCCCGGAAACAGCCGCACCGATGCGGCCTCGTCCGCCATGGCCCGGCGCATGAAGACGGCGATCCGCGGCAACTTCCACAGGGGCACGCCGAGATGGGCGATGATCTCGCGATTGCCCATCGTCCTCAGCGACTGGAACTCCTCGACGGAAAGCTCACGGAAGCCGTAGCGCCGTGCGGCACTGTTGCAGGCAAGCACGAAGCTCGCCGCGGTGTCGGCGAGCGTGCCGTCGAAATCGAAGATCGCAAATTCATAGGTCATCGGCACCATGCAATGAAAAACCCGTGCCCCTTCGGACACGGGTGAACAATCCGGAACCTGCCGAGCGTCCAATCAGGCCGACAGCTTCGCCAGGATCTCGTCCGACACTTCGAAGTTCGAATAGACGTTCTGGACATCATCATCGTCTTCGAGGGTGTCGATGAGCTTCATCAGCGACTGTGCCTTTTCTTCGTCGACCGGCACGGTGTTCTGCGCCTTCCAGATCGCCTTGACGGTCTCGGCTTCGCCGAGCGTGTCTTCGAGCGCCTTGGAGACTTCGCCGATCGCCTCGAAACCGCAGATGATCGTGTGGCCGTCCTCGTCGGTGGTGACGTCGTCGGCACCCGCCTCGATCGCCGCTTCCATGACCTTGTCGGCGTCACCGGCGGAGAGCTTGTAGGTAATTTCGCCGACGCGGTCGAAGGAGAAGGAAACCGATCCGGTTTCGCCAAGCGCACCGCCGGCCTTGGTGAAGGTCGAGCGCACGCTGGAAGCGGTACGGTTGCGGTTATCGGTCAGCGCCTCGACGATGACGGCAACGCCGCCCGGGCCGTAGCCCTCGTAGCGGACTTCTTCGTAGTTTTCCGCGTCGCCGCCGGAAGCCTTCTTGATGGCCCGTTCGATGTTGTCCTTCGGCATCGACTGTGCCTTGGCGTTCTGGATCGCCAGGCGCAGGCGCGGATTCATCGCCGGGTCCGGCATGCCGGTCTTGGCGGCAACCGTGATTTCGCGCGCGAGCTTGGAAAACATTTTCGAGCGCACCGCATCCTGACGGCCCTTGCGGTGCATGATGTTCTTGAACTGTGAATGGCCAGCCATGGCACCCTCTGCATGCATGATAATGTAGGAATGGGGCGCCTTATAGTTTTATTGCCGCTTTCCGTCCAGCCGGGGCGCGGCTTTTCAGTCGGCCGATACCTGCGCGCGGCTCAAGAGGAAGCTGTGTCCGTCATCGCGACGACAGGAAAGGCCGGTGCGTTGGGAGGCGCAGGAGAACGGTCCGCGTGCCCAGTTTTGCCCATAGTCGAGCACCGGGCCGGACGAAGAGCAGCTCGGATCATCGACGGCGTGATTGAGTGTGGCCGCACCCGAGCGGCCGAGTGTGGCGCGAACGTAGCGCGGCACGACGATATCGCAGGCAAGCTCGGGGCCGCCGTCGGCAGGCTGATAGACGGGCGTGCCGCCGGCCGGCGTATAGACGCAGCCGATATTGCCCGACGGCATCACGAATATCTCCTGTACGCCCGCGGGCTCGACGGTCGGCTCCGGCTGGCTCTGCTGCTGTTGTCCTTCGGGAGAGGGCATGCGTGGCGGCGGCGCGCCACCCGCTTGGGCTAGTGTCGACAGTGACAGGAAAAGCGATACGCCAACCACAAGCAACTTCATCGGGCGATCCTGAACGTTCAGACGCCCTGGAGAATATAAATCAGCGGTTTGCTTGGCAAGGAACGCAATGAGACTTTGACGCTGGCACTGTCGGCGAAGCGCTTGTCGTAGTCGTCGCCGAACATGTCGAGGAAGGCGTCGATGGGCGGGCCGCGACGGTGCATCGGCAGGATCAGAGACGACCGCAGTCGATTGACGACACGGCTCATGCTTTCGGCCCCCATGGTCAGACCGCCGTCGACCGGCGCCATGAGCACATCGAGCCGGCCGATCTGGCGGTAGTGGCTGTCGTCAAGCTCGTGATGAAGATGACCGAGATGGCCGATGCAAAGGTCCGCGACCTCGAAAATGAAGATCGAATTACCGTCACGCTCCATTGCCCCGCCGACTGCTCGGATGTCGGTCGTGACGTTGCGTATATAGGTGTCGCCCACCACGAGGTCGTGCCGGGCGGGTCCGCCGTCATCGCCCCAGCCATGCAGCACGGTCCTGATCGCCGGCTCGGGTGTCAGCGTGTAGTGGCTCGAATGTGCCTTGTTCATCGTCGCGACCGTCGGCGGCGTCGGGGGCGCAAACCGGCCATTGTAGTCGGTGGCGATCGAGATGCCGCCGGGCGTCTCGATCAGGAAGGTGGAATGACCGAGATAAGTGATGGTCACCTCACCGGCAGTCGCCTGTCCCTTGGCGGCGGCCGCGGGCGTGAAGCTGGCGAAGGTCGCCTGCGGTATGGCCTCGGCAATCGCCTGGCACTGACTGGCGTGTCGGGGCTGTTGCTGCGCATGCGCGACGGACGGCCAGAATGCATGGATCAGCCATATGGCGGCGAACGTGTAGACAAGGTACCGGAGCATCAGCCTTCACCTCTCTCACTTTGCTTGCTTGACCCCGGGCCTGAAGGGCGTGGGAGTTGCAGCCGTTGAACAGCGAATGCCTTTGCCTTCGCTCGGCCTGATGATGGCGTCACGGGCAGGGAGAGAATTGTTCAAGGGCCTAGCCGCGTCCAGTTACAAACGGCAGGCCCTGCTCACGTTTACGTCACCGCCCTCGACAGAGAACGAGGATTCTAAACGCTCAACGGCAAAGCCCCGGCATCGTTGCCGGGGCATCACAGTGTCGTATCCCCCTATTCGGCGGGGTGGGGAGCCGGTTCGGTCACCACCGCCGGATTGCGCCGCCGGAACGACCGCAGCGCGACGTAGAAGACCGGTGTCAGGAACAGGCCGAGGAAGGTCACGCCGAGCATGCCCGAGAACACCGCGGTACCGAGCGACTGGCGCATTTCCGCGCCGGGGCCAGTGGCGATCATGAGCGGCACCACGCCGAGGATGAAGGCGAAGGCCGTCATCAGGATCGGTCGGAGACGCAATTGGCTTGCCTCCACCGCCGCCTGGACCGGCGTCTTGCCCTCGTCCTCGCCCTGTCGCGCGAACTCGACGATCAGGATCGCGTTCTTGGCCGCAAGGCCGATCAGCACGATGAGCCCGATCTGGGTCAGCACGTTGTTGTCGAGCCCGCGGACGAACACGCCCACCAGCGCCGCGAGCACGCCGAGCGGCACGATCAGGATGATCGCGAGCGGCAATACCCAGCTTTCATATTGGGCCGAAAGCGCCAGGAACACGAAGACGACTGACAGCGCGAAGATGAACACCGCGGTATTGCCGGTCTGGCGTTCCTGGAAGGCGAGTTCCGTCCACTCGAAGGTCGTGCCCTGCGGCAGGATCTGGGCGGCAAGCGCCTCCATCTTGTCGAGGGCCGTACCCGTCGAAACGCCGACCGCGGGGTTACCCTGGATCGGCACCGACACATACATGTTGTAGCGCTGCACCAGCGTTGGACCGGCGGTATCGCGGATCTCGACCAACGTACCCATCGGCACGAGCGCACCGGTCGCGGAGCGAACCTTCAGCGCGAGGATATTGTCACGCTCGACGCGGTACTGCTGATCGGCCTGCGCCCGCACCTGGTAGACACGGCCGAAGGCGTTGAAGTCGTTGACGTAGGAGGTGCCGAGGTTGATCGACAGCGCCTCGAAGATATTGGGGATCGGCACGTTGAGCGTGCGCGCCTTGTCGCGGTCGATCGCCAGGAAATATTGCGGGCTCGAGGCCGAGAAGGTGGTGAAGACGCCCGTCAGCCCCTCCGTCTGGTTGGCGGCACCCATCATCTGATAGGCGAGCCCCAGCGCCCGGCGCATGTCCGAACCCTGCCGGTCCATGATCTGCATCTTGAAGCCGCCGGAGTTGCCGATGCCACGCACCGACGGCGGCGGCACGGCGATGATGAAGGCCTCCTGGATGCTTTGCAGGCTGCCATAGAGCTGGCCGATGATCTGGTTGGCACTCTGGCCGTGCTTCAGCCGCTCTTCGAAACTATCGAAGGGGGCGAAGACCACGCCCGAGTTGGACGCGTTGGTGAAGGTCGCACCGTTGAAGCCGGCAAAGGCGACTGCGCTCTTCACCCCAGGAATGTCCTGAATGATCTTCGATGCCCGCTTGACCACGGCGTCGGTGCGGTCGAGCGAGGCCCCGTCCGGGAGCTGAATGACGACGATCGCGTAACCCTGGTCCATGGTCGGCACGAAGCCGCTCGGCACGATCTGCGCCATGTACCAGGTGGCCCCGAGCAGGCCCACAAAGACGAGGAGCGCCGCGGCTACCGCCGTCTTCGTCGACACCAGCTTGCGCACGATCCAGGCATAGCCTTCGGCCATGCGGTCGAAGCCGTTGTTGAAGCCATTGGCCATCGATCGGCCGAAACGCGTCAGCGGGTTGCCGCTCTCGTGGTGGCCGTTCTCATGCGGCTTCAACAGGATCGCCGCCAGCGCCGGCGACAGCGTCAGCGAATTGAAGGCAGAGATTACCGTCGCCACCGAGATCGTCACGGCGAACTGCAGATAGAACTGGCCAGCGATGCCCGGGATGAAGGCCGTCGGAACGAAGACGGCGGTCAAAACCAGCGAGATTGCGATGACCGCCGCACCCACCTCGTCCATGGTCACGTGCGACGCCTCGCGCGGGGTCATGCCGCGCGCGAGATTTCGCTCGACGTTCTCGACCACGACGATCGCATCGTCGACGACGATACCGATCGCCAGCACCAGGCCGAACAGCGTCAGCATGTTCAGCGAGAAGCCGAAGGCGAAGAGGAACGCGAAGGTGCCGACCAGCGATACGGGGATCGCAACGATCGGGATGATCGCCGTGCGCCAGGACTGCAGGAAAACGAGAACCACGATGGCGACGAGCAAGGCCGCCTCGCCGATCGTCTTGTAGACCTCGTTGATCGATTCCGAGATGAACTCGGTGGGGTTGTAGACGATCCGGTACTCGAGCCCCTCTGGAAAATCCCGCGAGACGTCGGTCATCACCTTCTGGATCTGCTCGGCGGCATCGAGCGCATTGGTGCCCGGCCGCGAGAAGATGCCGAGCGCCACCGCCGGGCTGCCGTCCAGATAGCTGTTGTTGACATATTCGCGTGCGCCGAGCTCGATGCGGGCAACGTCCTGCAATTGCACGAGACGGCCGGTTTCCGTCGCCTTGACGATGACGTAGCGGAACTGCCGCGCATCGCTGAAGCGGCCGTCTGTGGTGACGGTGTACTGGAATGCGCTGTCGCCCGGCGCCGGCGGACCACCGATCGAGCCGCCGGAGACTTGCACGTTCTGTTCGCGCAGCGCCTGTACGACGTCACCCGCGGTCATGCCATAGGCGGAGAGCTTTTCCGGGTCGAGCCAGACACGCAGCGCATATTCGCGCTCACCGAAGAGAATGACGTCGCCGACACCGTCGAGCCGGACAAGCAGGTCGCGGATGCGCGTGCGCGCATAGTTCGAGACGTAGAGCTGGTCGTAGCGTTCGGTCGGCGAGAGCAGGTGCACGACCATCATCAGGTCGGGCGAGCTCTTCGCCGTCGTGATGCCGATGCGCCGGACCTCTTCCGGCAGGCGCGGTTCGGCGATGGACACGCGGTTCTGCACCAGCACCTGCGCCTGGTCCAGGTCGGTGCCGAGCTTGAAGGTGATCGTCAGCGCCATCGAGCCGTCGGCGGTCGAATAGGAGGACATGTAGAGCATGTTCTCGACGCCGTTGATCTCCTGCTCGAGCGGCGTCGCCACGGTATTGGCGACCGTGTCCGCGTCCGCGCCGGGATAGGCGGCCCGAACGACGATGGTCGGCGGGGCGATCTCCGGATACTGCGCCACCGGAAGCTGGAAATAGGCGATGCTGCCGACGATCAGGAGAACGATCGACAGCACCGATGCGAAGATCGGTCGGTCGACGAAGAAGTGAGCGAACCTCATTGCTCCGTCCCCGTCGCTTGCGCCTCAGAGGGAAGCTGAACCATTTCCGGCTTCACCTTGGTACCGGGGCGCGCCCGCATCAGGCCGTTGACGACGATGGTCTCCTCACCGGTCATGCCGCTGCGAATGACGCGATAGCCGTGCAGCTTCGGCCCGAGCCGCACGGGCTTGGTCACCACCGATCCGTCTGCCGTCACCTCGTAGACGATCCGCTCGTTCTGGTCGGCGCCGATCGCCTCATCCGGAATGAGCACGGCCTTGTAGCTGTTCGAGCCTTCGATCTGCACGCGGCCGAAGAGACCGGGCTGCAGCACCAGCTTCGGGTTTTCAAGACGGGCGCGCACGCGCATCGTACCACTCTGCGGGTCGACACGGTTTTCGGCAAAGTCGAGCTTGCCTTTGAACGGCGCCTCATTGGAGTCGGCAATGGTGACCAGCACCTCGAGCGCACCGCCCCCTTCCTGCAGCGCGCTGCCGCGCTCGCGTGCGACCCGTGCGTAGGAGAGCAGTCGCCGCTCGTCGACGTCGAAATAGAAGTCGATCGGATCGAGCGAGACGATCGTCGTCAACACGGTCTGGTCGGCCTGGACAAGATTACCCGGCGACAGCAGACGCCGATCGACGCGACCGCTGAGCGGCGCGGTGATCGTGGTGTAGTCGAGATCGAGCTTGGCACGCTCGACCGCCGCTTCCGAGCCGCGTACCAGCGCCTGCGCCGAAAGCAGTTCCCGACGGTGATCGTCGAGCGTCGAGATCGACAGCGTGCCCGTGCCCGTCAGCGATTGCGTCCGCTTGAACTGCGCCTCGGCGAATTCCAGCGTCGAGCGTGCCGATTCGAGCGTCGACTCGGCCTGGGAGAGGGCCGTGCGATAGGGGCGCTGGTCGATGACGAAGAGCTTGTCACCCTTCTTCACCAGGGCGCCATCGGTGAAGTTGACCTCATCGAGATAGCCGCCGATGCGGGCGCGAACCTGCACCTCGTCGACCGGCTCGAACCGGCCGATGAATTCGTCGCTGTCGATCACGTCACGCACGACCGGCTTGGCGACGGTCACGACGGGCAATTGCGCGTCCTGCGCCTGGGCACCAACAGCGGAAAGAAGGGAAAGAGAAGCGCCGACGATCATCGGCAAATGCCACTGAGACAACATGCATGCCCTCCGAATGCACTTTGGATCACGACGAGCAGCCCGACCGACCACCGCGATCGATTTGAATACTTCAGAGCGGGACATGGGCCGAAAACCGCCGCATTACTCTCCCGCTCCGCACAAATCCTCGGATCGGCAGCGATCCAAGAGGCAAAATCATACAAGCAATTAAATGATACAGCGGTCTCCGCTCTCGGCCGGCGAACGCTGTTGGATCGAGATCGCCGGGCAGAGAGCGCCTGCTCCCGATTGTCCGGTGACGGCAGCAGAGGTCCGCAGTCCAGGACTGCGGACGGTATTCGTTACTGGAAAACACTCGAATACATCACGCCCCGGCCCGGCGTGATTTCGCGATAACCTGCCATCATTTGATGGGGTTGTCACCTTGAAAAAAATCAATTCCCGGAAGGCGATAAGTGGCAGAGCGCGCCTCAACCAGAAGCGCGTTCGACAAGCCGGAATTGCTGCCGGCTTCGACCTAGGACCAGAAATCCGGGATCGTCTCGGCCAGCCGCGGGCCGAGGCGCAGCGGCGCGATCTTTTCGGCAAGCCCGGTGCGGTCGGAGATCTCGACGCCGAGGCCGCAGATGGTCGCGGGGCCGGAAGCGGCCTCAAAGCGCCCCTTCGGCATTTTCGAGATGAAGCGGTTGAGCGGCTCTTCCTTGTCCATACCGAGCGACGAATCGTAGTCGCCGCACATGCCGGCATCGCTCATATAGGCCGTACCGCCATTCAGGATCTGGTGATCTGCGGTCGGCACGTGCGTATGCGTGCCGACCACGAGACTGGCGCGGCCATCGACGAAGTGGCCGAAACATTGCTTCTCGCTGGTCGCCTCCGCATGGAAGTCGAAGACGATTGCATCCGCCTGCTCCCCAAGCGGGCAGGCATCGAGGATGGCCTCGGCCGACTTGAAGGGATCGTCGAGCTCCGGATGCATGAAGACGCGGCCCATGATATTGGCCACCAGCACGCGGGCGCCGTTGCGGGCGAAGAACAGGTTGGAGCCGCGACCCGGCGTGCCGGCCGGATAATTGGCCGGGCGCAGGAACTGGTCGTGCCGCTCGCAGAAGACGACCGCTTCCTTCTGGTCCCAGACGTGATTTCCCGTCGTCACCACGTCGGCGCCGGCATTGATCGTCTCGAGAAAAATGTCTTCGGTGATGCCGAAACCGCCGGCGGCGTTCTCGCCGTTGACGATGACGAAATCGAGCTTGAGGTCACCGATCAGTCCCGGAAGCCGCTCCCAGACCGCCGTGCGGCCCGTCTTGCCCACCATATCTCCCAGAAACAGAAGCCTCATGCTCGCTCAAATCCCACCAGGGCAGCCCCGGGGCAAGCGCTTCAGCGATTGTGGCGTCCGGAACTGCGTAAAACAAAGAGATAGAGCGTCTACACGATCCCGACCGCGCAGGAAACGCCTTAGATGAAATGCAGGAAAACCGGGAAGCGGCCTATCGCTCCGGCCTTTGTGATTTCAACGCGTTAGGTCATTTCACGATCTCGGCGAAATGAACTCAAAAATGCCGAAATCCACTCTCCGTGAGCACGGCGTCCAACGCGACATCGTGCGGTTCGGCCGGAATGGACGCCACTTCCTGGCAGTCGAAGGCGATGCCGATCAGCTTCGGCAGGTGACCCTTGTTGCGCAACCGGTCGATGGCGCGGTCGTAATAGCCGGCGCCATAGCCGATACGATGGCCGGTCGTATCGAACGCGGAAAGTGGTACGAGCATGATATCCGGATCGACTTCCGGTGCCTCTGGACCGGGCCCCGTGGTACCGAAGCCCGTGGCGATGACATCGGCACCGTCGAGCAATTCGCGGAAAATGATCGTCTGCTTGTCCACGATCGCGGGCAGACAGAGCCGGGCGCCGCGTTGTTTCAGCCGCGCCATCAGCGGCCGGATGTCGACCTCGGAGCGGATCGGCCAGAAGCCGGCGACGATGTGGCCGGGATCGATCGCGATGACGTCGCCGGCGTGATCGGCCATGGTCAGGCTCGCTTCGATCCGCATCTCCGGCGACATTGCATCGCGCAATGCCAGCTTCTCCTTGCGCAGTGCTGCCTTCAAATCCCTCGGTGACATCAAATCCTCGCCTGCAAATCCGCCGCCCGCCATCGTCGCCGGAGAAAATCACCTGCCGAAATGGCACAAGTCCATCATCTGTCGCCGATTCCCGGGCCGGCTACCAGCCTGTTTACGCGATCGCGCCTATCGCTCACCCACCGGCATCGCCGCATTTGCAGCAGTTTGCGACAATCATGTCACCCCTTTCCCGGTTCGGCACAGCATTAGCTTTCCATTCATCATGGGCAAGGGTTCCGCTTTCACGAAACATGGCGCGCGTGCAAATAAGGTCACGATTTCAAATAATTAGCAGGATCTAATGCCCGTGTTCGATGTATGGACGCGCTCCTGCAGGCAGCAGTGGAAAAGCCGACGTCCATGAAGGACCAGATGAGCGAACTCGACCCGTTGGAATTGCGTTGCCTGACGCTCGCCGCACGCGGCCGCACGCGCCAGGACATGATGCGCGAGACCGACATTCCGCTCGATCGGATCGACCGGGCACTAACCGATGCCATGCACAAGTTGCAGGCGAGCAATCTCGCCGAAGCGGTGTTTCGCGCCGCCAGGCTCGATCTCATCTCGTAATCCCCGAGCGGCGCGCAAAATCGCTCAGAGCAGCCAGTGCGACCGGTAGACGGCATCCCTCGCCAGCGGTTGCATATGCGCCATGTCGGCCGCCTCCTGACAAATCCCCGCATCGCGCAGCAGCGCCGGCCTACCCGACGGAACGGCCACGGACGCCGCGGGAAACAGAAGTTCACAAGACCATTGCACCGCTCGGCGGCGGAATGCGATGGAGGTTTCGGAAAAGGCAAAGACGGCAAGCACGCTCATCGGGAAGACCCTGCGCAAGGTGATCGGATCAGCGATCTTCGCCCTCGCATTGACATCTGACAAACGAATTGCAAGCATGGCTGCCATCAGAACTTCTGATGGATACAGTCATGTCCCTTGCGCTCGACAGCGATTTGCTCCGGACCTTTCTTGCGGTCGTCGACGCCGGCAATGTCACACGCGCCGCCGATATCGTCGGGCGCACGCAGTCCGCCGTCAGCATGCAGATCAAGAAGCTCGAGGACATGCTCGGCGACGCGCTGTTCGAGCGCCATTCGCGTGGCGTCGTGCTGACGCCGCAGGGAATGCGATTGCTCGACAATGCGAGACGCATCGTCACACTGCTCGACGACACCGCCGCTGCCATGCGCCAGCCCGCTCTCGACGGCGCGGTCCGGATCGGCATACCCGAGGAATATATCAACTCCACCCTGCCGAAAGCGCTCGGAACCTTCGCCGCCATCCATCCCGGCGTCGAGGTGACCGTTCAGCAAGGCGCTTCGATGACCAACATTGCAGCACTGGAAGCCGGCGAGCTCGATCTCGCTGTCGTCTTCGAGCCCGGCGGGCGCACGAAGAACGAAGTCCTGATGATGGACCCGACCGTCTGGGTAACCTCCGAGCAGCACCGCACCGACGAGCGGCGACCGCTGCCGATCGCCACCTATACCTATCTGGAAGGCGGTTGGTGCGACGACCTCGCGCAGCGCAACCTCAGGAAATGCCGCCTGGAAAGCCGCGTGGCCTATGTCAGCCGCACCAGTGGCGGCATGATGGCAGCGGTGGTATCGGGGCTTGCCATTGCCCCGCTCGCCCGCAGCAGCATTCCGGCCGGGTGCCGCGAACTGACGGCCGATGACGGCTATGAGGTGATCGACCACTCGAACGTCGTATTGCGGATATCGAAAGCGGGAAACGGCAAGGACCGCATCGTCGAGGCCATGGCTGACGCCATTCGCCGGGCCTTTGCCGGAGATTGAACGGTCGCCCAAAGGGAAGAAAGTGCGATCCACACAACCGATGGATAGTTTACGATCCCGGGTGCCTACAAAGTAGGTGGGCGCCATGTGTCCAGGCCCACGAGCCCGGACAGGGACAGCTCCCTTGAGATCGAGTATGGCCCCGGGGATTGTGGTTCCTGTCGGGAAGCGCAGACCGCGGTCGATATATAAAGTGTCTCGCGGCTTCGCGCCAGAGGCTTGCCACCGAAAACCTTTAGCTTGCCGGTGTCGTGGCGCGGCCGTTCAGCTTGGCGGCAATGCTGTGAATCTGAGCGGTGACTTCGCTGAGCGCCGAGGCCAGCGCCTCCTCGCTCTTCATCTGGTCGGAAAGTGCGGCATCGCGACCATGCGTCAGACTGCCGACCTCGGCCTCGAGACTCTTCAGCCGGCGATTGACCTCGCTGAGTTCGTCCATGACCATTATGCCCGCCATGACGGTGAGGCGCAGATCGCCGATCTCGCCGAACTGGCTCTTGAGGTGCCCGACATACTGATCGAAGCTGGTGGCAAGCTCGATCAGATGATCTTCCTGCCCTTCCTCGCAGGCCATCCTGTAGGCCTTGCCGTCGATCGATACTGTCACCTGCGCCATGTCGCTTATTCCTAGCGGTCGAGCACCGCCCGAATGGTTTCCATCGCCGTCACGAGGCGACGGGAAACCTCGCGGTTGACCTCCTCGAGCCGATTTGCCCGGAACTGCGACTGATCGAGCTCCTGCGCAAGCCGCGAGCGGTCGGTGTTGACGCGCCGCACCTCGCTCTCGAACTCGCCGAAATCCCGTTCCCTGTCAAACCGACCGTCGATCGCATTCTCCAGGGATTGCACTGCGTTCCGCAGTTCATCGATCGCCGCTTTGACAGTCTTTGCCGGCATGTGTTCCGAATACCTCGCCCGTGAGGCCGAATCGCCCGAATCCCGTCCGCCGCTTCGGCTCGATCTTTTTTAAACCTATTACGTAAGTCTCAACAATGCCAAGCTCCGCAAACAACTACGGAAGCTGTGGATGGATTACGTAGCCGGCTTTCTTCAACGGCAGTGCGAAAGCTCTGTTGCATTGCGAGACAAGGAGCCGAACGACCTGTCTTCAAATGGCCGCGGAAGGCCCGTATTTATTGACTCGCACGGCGCACCTGCTATGTGTCAGCCGCTTCTTGCGCGGTCTTTGGAGGATAGAGACCGTTCCCTGACCACCGAACGCAAACGGAACAGTCATGATCTCTCGCGAAAAACACGACCGGATGGCAAATGCGATCCGTTTCCTTTCCATGGATGCCGTCGAGAAGGCAAATTCCGGCCACCCCGGTCTGCCCATGGGCGCAGCCGACATAGCGACAGTCCTCTTTACGCGCTATCTGAGCTTTGACCCCAAGAACCCCTCCTGGCCGAACCGCGACCGCTTCGTGCTGTCGGCCGGCCATGGCTCGATGCTGCTCTATTCGCTGCTCTATTTGACGGGCTACGAAGACATCACCATCGACGAGATCAAGAATTTCCGCCAGCTCGGCGCCCGCACCGCCGGCCACCCGGAATATGGCCACGCCGCCGGCATCGAGACGACCACCGGTCCGCTCGGCCAGGGCATTGCAAATGCCGTCGGCATGGCGATCGCCGAGCGCAAGCTGCGCGACGAATTCGGCTCCGACCTGATGGAGCACTATACCTATGTGCTCGCCGGTGACGGCTGCCTCATGGAAGGCATCAGCCAGGAAGCGATTTCGCTCGCCGGCCACCTGAAGCTCAACAAGCTGATCGTCTTCTGGGATGACAACAACATCTCGATCGACGGTCCGATCTCGATCGCCGACTCGACCGACCAGCACGCCCGCTTCCGCGCCTGCAACTGGAACACCATCTCCGTCGACGGCCATGACCCGGATGCGATCGCCGCCGCGATCGAGCAGGCCCAGAAGTCGGACAAGCCGACGATGATCGCGGCTAAGACGACGATCGGCTTTGGCGCACCGAACAAGGCCGGCACCCACAAGGTCCACGGCTCGCCGCTCGGCGCCGAAGAAATCGCCGCCACCCGCAAGGCGCTCGGCTGGGAAGCCGAAGCCTTCGTCGTTCCCTCCGACGTGCTTGACGCCTGGCGTCTGGCCGGCCTGCGTTCGACCAAGGCGCGCAAGGAATGGGAAGAGCGCCTCGAAAGGAGCGAGGCCGAGAAGAAGGCCCAGTTCATTCGCCGCTTCTCCGGCGAGCTCGAAGGCCGTCTCGCCTCCGCCATCGACGACTACAAGAAGAAGCTCGCGGAAACCAAGCCGTCACCGGCAACCCGCAAGGCTTCCGAAGACGCGCTGGAAGTCATCAACGGCGTTCTCGCCGAAACCATCGGCGGCTCGGCCGACCTGACCGGCTCGAACAATACCAAGACGAGCCAGACCAAGTCGATCACGCCTGATGATTTCTCCGGCCGCTACATCCATTACGGCGTGCGCGAGCACGGGATGGCCGCTGCCATGAACGGCATGGCGCTGCACGGCGGCGTCATCCCCTATTCCGGCGGCTTCCTGATCTTCTCGGACTATTGCCGCCCGTCGATCCGCCTCGCCGCGCTGATGGGCATCCGCGTCATCCACGTGCTGACGCATGACTCGATCGGCCTTGGCGAAGACGGCCCGACCCACCAGCCCGTCGAGCATATGGCAGCACTTCGCGCCATCCCGAACCTCCTGATGTTCCGCCCGGCCGACGCCACGGAAACGGCGGAATGCTGGCAGCTCGCGCTCGAAAGCCACAACCGTCCGTCCGGTATCGCGCTCACCCGCCAGAACCTGATGGCTGTGCGCACCGAGTATGAGGAAGAAAACCTCTGCGCCCGCGGCGCCTACGACCTGATCTCGGCGGCCGATGCCAAGGTCACGATCTTCGCCACCGGCTCGGAAGTCGAGATCGCCGTCAAGGCCTGCCAGGCGCTGACCGCCAAGGGCATTTCCACCCGCGTCGTCTCCGTTCCCTGCTTCGAGCTCTTCGCCGAGCAGAGCGAAGACTATCAGCAGGCGATCATCGGCAACTCGCCGGTCAAGATCGCCGTCGAGGCCGGCATCCGACAGGGTTGGGATCACTTCATCGGCAGCGACGGCGCCTTCATCGGCATGTCGTCCTTCGGCGCCTCCGGTCCCTACAAGGACCTTTACAAGCACTTCGGCATCACGCCCGAGGCGGTGGTCGCCGCTGCGGAAGCGAAACTCGCCTGATCAAGTTGCGGGGCGCGCTCAAGGGCGCGCCCCGCTTTTTTCGTACCACGTCATCCAGACAGGGAGAGACCCGACATGACAGTAAAAGTCGCCATCAACGGTTTTGGCCGCATCGGTCGCAACGTGCTCCGCGCGATCGTCGAATCCGGCCGCACCGACATCGAAGTCGTTGCGATCAACGATCTCGGCCCCGTTGAAACCAACGCTCACCTGCTGCGCTATGACTCGATCCACGGCCGCTTCCCGGCCGAGGTCAAGGTCGAGGGCGACACGATCACCGTCGGCGGCGGCAAGCCGATCAAGGTCACGGCGATCAAGGATCCGGCAACGCTTCCGCACAAGGAACTCGGCGTCGACATCGCGATGGAGTGCACCGGCATCTTCACCGCGCGCGACAAGGCTGCAGCACATCTCACCGCGGGCGCCAAGCGCGTCATCGTTTCGGCTCCGGCCGATGGCGCTGACCTGACGGTCGTCTACGGCGTCAACCACGACCAGTTGACCAAGGATCACCTGGTCATCTCCAACGCTTCGTGCACGACGAACTGCCTGGTTCCGGTCGTCAAGGTTCTGAACGACGCCGTCGGCATCGACCACGGCTTCATGACCACGATCCACTCCTACACCAACGACCAGCCGTCGCTCGACCAGATGCACAAGGATCTCTACCGCGCCCGTGCTGCGGCTCTGTCGATGATCCCGACCTCGACCGGCGCCGCCAAGGCCGTCGGCCTGGTTCTGCCGGAACTGAAGGGCAAGCTCGACGGCACGTCGATCCGCGTCCCGACCCCGAACGTCTCGGTCGTCGACTTCAAGTTCGTCGCCAAGCGCAACACCTCGGTCGAGGAAATCACCAACGCCATCAAGGCTGCCGCGAACGGCGCGCTGAAGGGTGTCCTCGGCTACACGGAAGAGCCGCTCGTTTCGCGCGACTTCAACCATGACAGCCACTCCTCGATCTTCGCGATCGACCAGACCAAGGTGATCGAAGGCAACTTCGTGCGTATCCTCACCTGGTACGACAACGAGTGGGGCTTCTCGAACCGCATGGCCGACACGGCCGTCGCCTTCGCCAAGCTCATCTAACGCAGATGTTTCGCGCCCTTTCTTCAAAGACGGTCCGCTGGCGTCCGCTTGAAGGGGAAGGGCTCGAACACCTGACGCTGACATCAACCGATACTGCTGACGGCGCGGTCATCCGCGCCGTTGGCGTTCTCATCGGCAACCGCGGCGGCACGCCCTACGGCGTGCGCTACCGGATCGATTGCGACGAGACATGGCTGGTTCGGAAATTCATGGTCGACACGACCGATGGCCGTAGCCTGCATCTGCGCTCGGACGTTCCGGGCCAATGGATGACGGCGCGAGGCGCAGCCCTGCGCGAGTTCGACGGCTGCATCGATATCGACCTCGCCGGAACACCCTTCACCAACACGCTTCCGATCCGCCGCCTCGGGCTCGACCGCCGTTCCGATACCGCCAGGCTGAAGATGCTCTACGTGCCGTTCGACACGTTCGAGCCCGTCGTCGACGGCCAGCACTACACCTGCCTCGATGATTTCAGGCTCTATCGCTACGAGGCCGAGGACCGCAGCTTTGCCGCGGACCTGCCCGTGGACGAGGATGGCCTCGTCATCGACTATCCCACCCTTTTCCAGAGACTATCACCGGAGACTATCTCATGACTTTCAAGACCCTCGACGATCTGACCGACATCGCCGGCAAGCGCGTGCTGGTGCGCGTCGATCTCAACGTGCCGGTCAAGGACGGCGTGGTAACGGACGCAACCCGCATCGAACGCGTGGCGCCGACCATCCGCGAACTGTCCGAGAAGGGCGCCAAGGTCATCCTGCTCGCCCACTTCGGCCGCCCGAAGGGTGAACCCGTCGCCGACATGTCGCTGAACACGATCGCGCCGGCGGTTGAAGACGTGCTCGACCAGCGCGTTCATTTCGCGGCCGACTGCATCGGCGACAAGGCGAAGAACGCGATTGCCGAAATGAGCGACGGCGACGTGCTGCTGCTCGAAAACACCCGCTTCCACAAGGGCGAGGAAAAGAACGAGCCGGCCTTCGTCGAGGCGCTTGCCGCCAACGGCGACATCTACGTCAACGACGCCTTCTCCGCCGCGCACCGCGCCCATGCCTCGACCGAGGGCCTCGCCCATCACCTGCCGGCCTATGCCGGCCGCACGATGCAGGCCGAACTCGAAGCGCTCGAAAAGGGCCTCGGCCAGCCGAAGCGGCCGGTCGTCGCAATCGTCGGCGGCGCCAAGGTCTCGACCAAGATCGACCTCCTGCAGAACCTCGTGACCAAGGTCGACGCGCTCGTCATCGGCGGCGGCATGGCCAACACCTTCGTTGCCGCCAAGGGCGTCAATGTCGGCAAGTCGCTGTGCGAGCATGACCTCGCCGACACCGCCAGGGCGATCATTGCCGCCGCCGACAAGGCCGGCTGCGCCATCGTTCTGCCGGAAGACGGCGTCGTGGCCCGCGAGTTCAAGGCTGGCGCCGACAACGAAGTGGTCGACATCAACGCGATCCCGGCCGACGCCATGGTTCTCGACGTCGGTCCGAAGTCGATCGCCGCCGTCAACGACTGGATCTCCAAGGCCGAAACGCTCGTCTGGAACGGCCCGCTCGGCGCCTTCGAAATCGCCCCCTTCGACAAGGCGACGGTTGCGGTTGCCAAGCATGCGGCTGCCCGCACCCGCCAGGGATCGCTGGTCTCGGTTGCCGGCGGCGGCGACACCGTCGCGGCGCTGAACCATGCCGAAGTCGCCGATGATTTCAGCTATGTCTCGACCGCCGGCGGCGCATTCCTGGAATGGATGGAAGGCAAGCCGCTCCCGGGCGTCGACATCCTCAAGCAGAAGTAAGCCATGCAACCGGCGCGTGGGGCTATTCTCGCGCGCCGGCAATCAAGAAAAAACCTTATCTATTCAATCGATTAAAATATTTTAAATCGTTTTAGTCGATTTTCTTGCCATTTTCCTGGACAATTTCACCTGTTACTCGCGCCCTTGTTTGGAGCGTGGCGGTTGCCCCCATGCACCGTCGGTCCGAAACTGTTTCAGTGCTCGCCCCGATCCTGGTGATCGGCGCTGTCCAGGGAGAACAACATGAGCGAAAGACTGGAAGACATCGCTGCCGCCATGGTCGCCAACGGCCGCGGGCTGCTCGCCGCCGACGAATCCACGGCAACGATCAAGAAGCGCTTCGATACGATCGGTCTCGAATCCACCGAGACCTCCAGGCGGGACTATCGCGAGATGCTGCTGCGCGCCAGCGAGGCGATGCGCAAGTACATTTCCGGCGTCATCCTCTATGAGGAAACCCTGTTCCAGCATGCGGTCGACGGCACGCCGCTCGTCGACATCATCCGCGCCGCCGGTTCTATTCCCGGCATCAAGGTCGATGCCGGCGCCAAGCCGATGACCAACTTCCCGGCAGAGACGATCACCGAGGGTCTCGATGGCCTCGCCCAACGGCTGACGAGATATTACGAGGCGGGTGCGCGCTTCGCTAAGTGGCGCGGCGTGATCTCCATCTCCGATACATTGCCGAGCGCAGGTGCCGTTCGCGCCAACGCCCATGCTCTCGCTCGCTACGCCGCCCTTTGCCAGGACGCTGGCATCGTGCCGATCGTAGAGCCGGAGGTGCTGATGGACGGTGCGCCGGGCGACCACTCGATCGACCGCGCAGAGCATGTGACGGAGTGGACGCTGCGCACCACCTTCGAAGAACTGGCCGCGATGCGCGTCAAGCTCGAGGGCATGATCCTGAAGCCCAGCATGGTGATCGACGGCAAGAAGGCGCGCAAGGCTTCGGTGGCCGAAGTGGCCGAACGCACGATCAAGGTGCTGAGGCGGACCGTGCCTTCGGCCGTTCCGGGCATTGCCTTCCTCTCCGGCGGCCAATCGACCGAAGAGGCAACAGCCCATCTCTCGGCGATGAACGCCACCCGCGGCCTGCCGTGGAAACTCACCTTCTCCTATGGCCGCGCGCTGCAGCAGGAGGCGCTCGACGCTTGGCACGGCAAGGCCGACAACATTGGTGCAGGCCAGCGCGCCTTCTCGCACCGCGCCGAGATGTGCAGCCTCGCAGCCAAGGGCGCCTGGAAGAAGGATCTCGAAGAAGGCCGCATAAGGCATGGTGGAGAGATGAGAACCCGAGGGGCCGCTAGTCGGCCCCTTTTCTTTTTGTGACTTTCTGCGGCTCGCAGGCCGTCTCCCGACGGTACAATGCGAACCCTAGCCACGGATAACCCAAGCGCCCAGCACAAGCAGGAGAAGCGGCGGCCCCAGCAACATTCCGCCGAAGAGCAAAGCCGCTTCTTGCACCTCCCGGCCGGATCGACGTCGCCGCCCAATCTCGTCGGGCACGACAACGCTCGGGACCCCGGCTGCGGCCGCCCTTTCCCTTATGGCGGCTGCCTCTCTCTCGGCCTTCCAACCGTCGGTGATCAGGACCCAGCCTCGGACGAAGACGGAGCCACCATCTGTCCCGTCTCTCTGCCGGCCTTCAAAATCCACATAGACGACCAGCGTCAGCACCCAAAGTGCAGACGCAATCAGCCACGCTCGAAAGAGGCCGCGTCGGATATTCATCTGTGTGCCCAGCCTATGCGCCAAGGATAGCACAGCAGTCGGCTTGTGCCGCTTGGGGCTTGGACGAAAAGCGGCCAGTGAGCTTAGTAACTTGAATATAAACGATTATTTCGGTCTGTGAGCTCCAAGAATATTGTCACCGGAACAACTTGGCGCCTTTGACCGGCGTGAACGCTGGCTTAAGTCTTGGCTTCGCAGCCAACCCCAGAGAAAGCCGGTGCCATGACCTCCGCCGCTTCGCCGCAATCCATCGCTTACATCACGGTCGACGTCTTTACCGCCGAACGCTTCGCGGGCAACCAGCTCGCGGTCATCCCGGATGCCCGGGGCCTGAGCGACCGGCAGATGCAGGCGATCGCAACCGAGTTCGGCTATTCCGAAGTCACCTTCGTGTTGCCGCCGCGCGATCCCGCCAATACGGCCGAGGTCCGGATCTTCACGCCGACGATGGAGATCCCCTTTGCCGGCCACCCGAATGTCGGCACCGCCTTCGTGCTTGGTCGACAGAAGGAGATCTTCGGCCGTGTGCCTGGTAGCATGCTGCGCTTCGAGGAAAAGGCGGGGCTTGTCGAGGCAACCCTGTCGCGGGAGAGGGGCGAGGTCACTGGCGCCAGCATCGTCGTGCCGCGCAGCCTGACGGCCGGCCCGGAAATCGACGTCGGAACGATCGCTTCCTGCGCATCGCTCCCATCAGAAGCCATCGGCACAAGCACCCATACGCCAATCCGCCTTTCCGTCGGCCTGCCCTTCGCGGTCGCGGAAGTTACTGATATTGCTACACTTTCGACGGCGCGACCGAACGTCACGGCGTTCCAGGCGGCCAATGCCCGCTACAAGCCGGAAGAAGACAGTTTCAGCCTGTTCCTTTACGTTCGCTCGGCAGAGGCGCCGTGGCAGATCCGGGCTCGCATGTTCGCCCCACTCGACAACGTCAACGAAGATCCCGCGACCGGCAGCGCCTCCGCAGCGCTCTCTGCACATCTCGTATCGCTGCTGCCGGATCAGGATATCGATGTCGAGATCACCATCGAACAGGGCGTCGAGATGGGCCGGCGCAGCCTCATCGGGGCGAGCGTCCGCAAGCAGGGCGGCGCCGTTCGTCAGGTCAGCCTTTCCGGCACTTGCGTCAGCGCCATGCGCGGGCTGATCGACCTGTAACAGCCTTTAGGCGGTGTCGCCGGGGTCGGGCAAAAGCGTCAGAATATCGGCGAACATATCCTGCCATTCAGCGTCGTCCATCTCGACAAAGCCGAAACCGCGCAGCAGGAAGACGCCTTCGGTGGCGAGGAAGGCGAGGCGTGCCCGGCGCCCCTCCTCCGTCGTGAGGTCGATGCCATCGAGACGGGCGCGGTACCAGGCGCGGTTTTTGGCCATATGCTCTTCCCGCTGCAGAAGCGCCGCCATCATGCCCGATGTCCGGGCTCTGTCGGCCGTGTTCATCCGGGCAGTCACCAAGGCATGGGCGCGCATTGCCTTCACTGGGTCGGGGTCCTCGCCGCCCTCCGTCGCAACCGCGGTGTCGAACTCGTTGAACCAACGCTCCATCATCGCGTCGATCAGACCGTCCTTGTTGCCGAAGCAATATTGCACGCCGCCCTTGGTGATACCGGCCGCCTTGGCGACCGCATCGATCGTCAGGCCGGCGGCGCCGACGGCGTTCACGATCGCCTCCGCCGCATCCAGAACCTTGTCACGATCGATTGTTCGACGTCGCCCCATCTTGACTTCCTATTTCAAATCCATACGTACGTATTTAAATATTGACCCTGACGTTAACAAGACCTGGCCGCCAATTCCCTGTGGGCGGCCACCCGAGGTGTACCATGCTTCCGCAAAATCGCTGGCTCATTCTGGCCATCGTATCGAGCGCACTCCTTTTGATCGTCGTCGACATGACGGTGCTCTACACTGCCCTTCCCCGTCTGACCCATGACCTCGGCGCGAGTGCATCCGAGAAGCTCTGGATCGTCAACGCCTATGCGCTCGTCGTTGCCGGCCTTCTGCCCGGTCTCGGCACGCTCGGCGACCGGCTCGGTCACAAGAAGCCGTTCATCGTCGGCCTGGCCGTCTTCGGCGTCGCTTCGCTGGTCGCCGCCTATGCGCCCACGCCCGTGATCCTGATCGGCGCCCGCGTTCTGCTTGCGGTCGGCGCCGCGCTGATGATGCCGGCAACGCTGTCGATCATCCGCCTCACCTTCACTGACGAACGCGAACGGGCGCTGGCAATCGGCGTCTGGGCCGCGATCGCCTCCGGAGGGGCTGCGATCGGCCCGGTTCTCGGCGGTTTCCTGCTCGAATATTTCTGGTGGGGTTCGGTCTTCCTGATCAACGTGCCGGTCGTCGCCATTGCCCTCACGCTCGGCATCGTCGTGCTGCCGAACAGCCCCGGCAATCCCAGGCATCCGTGGGATGCGCTCGGTTCGTTTCAGATCATGGTGGGCCTCGTTGGTCTTGCCTATGCCGTCAAGGAAACGAGCAAGCGCGAACCGTCGCTGGAAGCGGGCCTCGCTGCGGCCGTGATCGGTGCTATCGCACTCGTCCTGTTTGTCCGCCGGCAACGCCGTAGCGCGCGTCCGCTGATCGATTTCAGCCTGTTCCGCAACGGCGCGTTTTCCTCCGGCGTGGCGGCGGCACTGGTGGCGTCGGCCTCCATCGTCGGCATCGAGCTCGTCTTGAGCCAGCAGTTGCAGCTTGTTGACGGCTTTTCGCCGCTTGAAGCCGGCTTCTTCATTTTGCCGATCCCGCTCGCCGCCTTCGTTGCCGGCCCCCTGACCGGCATGCTGCTTCCGCGTCTTGGACCGGAAGTGGTACTGCGCTCCGGCCTGCTCCTCGCGGCCGCCGGTCTCACCGCTTACTTGCTGCTTCACGACATCGGCACGCTTGCCCAGATCGCCAGCCTCGTCGTTCTCGGCCTCGGGATCGGCGCCTCGATGACGGCCGCCTCCAGCGCCATCATGTTCAACGCCCCGCCCGAGCGGGCGGGCATGGCGGCATCGATCGAGGAGGTCTCCTTCGAACTCGGCGGCGCGATCTGGATTGCCGTTCTCGGCACCGTCATGTCGATCGTCTACACCGCCTTCCTCGTGCTGCCGGAAGGTGCCGCAATCTCGCCGATGGCGCGCGATAGCCTCGACGAAGCCTTGATCCTCGCCGAAAAGCTGCCGCCGGATCTGGCGGGCGAACTGGTGACGCGCGCCCAGCTTGCCTTCGAACAGGCATTCACCGTGGTGGTGATCGTTGCGACAGCCATGATGTTTGTCACCGGCTCGGCCATCTGGTGGCTGACGGGGGGCCGCAGCAGCGCCCCGACGGGTTCCCGCCAGACAAGCCACCACTGAACTGAAAGCGATCGCCGGTCCCCTCCGGCGGTCAGCGTAACCGTGCCTCACATTTCGCGATCGCCTCGAGCATCGCCTGGAAGCGCACGTGGTGCCGTACCGCGTCCAGATCGGAATCCTGCTTGAACCAAAGCAGCTGGTAACACGAGCTCTGCGGCAGCAGGGTTTCGAGAAGATCGAGCGCCACATCGATGTCGCCGAGAATGGAGTAGACGCAGGCGGTATTGTACCGCGCGACCACGTCGTCGGGGTCGATCGCCAGGGCGCGTGCCGCCCATTCCCGCGCCCGATCCGCCTCGCCCATATGGGCAAGTGCCAGTGCGCCGCGATGAGCCGGGCCGGAGTTTTCCGGGTTGAGTTCCAGCGCCCGCTCCGCTCGCGAAATGCCGATCTTCGCCCACTGCGTGCGTTCGGCGTCCCGGCCGAGCGAGCGGTAGGCGCTCATCAGGTGGATCGGCGACAGATAGTCGTCCGGCCTGATGTCCGCTGCACGCTTGAAGAACTGGATCGCCGTTTCGAAGGCACCCTGCATGAACAGGAAACGGGCATAATGGAAGTTCGCCTCGTACAGGCTGGGGTCCAAGGTCAGCGCCCGTTCGAACTCGGCGACCGCCTCGTCATCCTGGCCATCCTGATGCAGGACCAGGCCGCGGGAGGCATGCGCCTCCGCCAGGTTCGGATCGAGTTCCAGGGCTCTCGCGGTGGTGGAAAGAATGCTGTCCAGAGGGAACTCGTCCTCATGCCAGTCGCGCAGCGCCGACTCGCAATCGGCAATACCGGCATAGGCGCGCGCAAATTCGGGATCGAGCTCCACCGCCTTCAGGAACATGCGCCGGGCGAGCAGCAGATAGGACCGGGTCCAGGCATGCGAGAACTGCCGGCCGCGCAGATAGTAGGTATAGGCCTCCACGCTCGTGGTCGGGTCGCTTTCGATCGCACGCCGTTCCGCCGGCAACAGCTTGATCCTGAGCTGGTCGACGATGGAATGGGTGATCTCGTCCTGGATGGCGAAGATGTCGGTCAGATCCCGGTCGTAGCGGTCGGCCCACAGATGCGTGCCGGTCAAGGCGTCGATGAGCTGGCCGGTGATCCGAACCCGCGAGCCGGCCTTACGCACGCTGCCTTCGAGGATGTAGCGGACGCCGAGCTCCTGCGCGACCTGCTTCACCTTCACCGACCGCCCCTTGTAGGTGAATACCGTGTTGCGGGCGACGACATGCAGTTTCGAAATCTTCGAAAGATCCGTGATGATGTCCTCGGTGATGCCGTCGGAGAAATATTCCTGCTCCGGGTCATGGCTCATATTGGTGAAGGGAAGCACACCGACCGAGAGCCCGTAGCCGTCATCGAGCACGATAGGGCCGACCTCACTTGGTGCCGCCGCAACCTTCGTCGGCGCACCGAGCGCCACCGAATAGACATGCACGCCGGCGGCAATGTTCTTCAGTGCGTGTTCGCCCCTGTCGATGAAGCCGACGTCCAGGCGTGAACCGACATGATCGCGCACGGATGCGGAGACAGCGATGCCGGATGGTTCCGCCAGGCCTTCGAGCCGGGCGGCGACATTGACGCCGTCGCCGAAAATATCGCCGTCCTCGACGATGATATCACCGAGATGCACGCCGATACGCAGCTCGATGCGTTTCAGCGGCGGAACGCTTTCATTGCGGATGAGCATGCCGCGCTGAATATCGACGGCACAGGCAACCGCATTCACGACGCTCGCGAACTCGACGAGAATACCGTCGCCGGTCAGCTTGACGATGCGGCCCTTGTGACGATTGATCTTGGGATCGACGAGTTCGTTCTTGTGCCGTTTCATCGCGGCCAGCGTGCCGGTCTCGTCAGCCCCGATCAGGCGGCTGTAGCCCACGACATCGGCAGCGAGAATGGCAGCGAGACGGCGTTCCAAGAAACCCTCAAATTCACTTCCCGAATGAAAGAGGTAATCTAGCGCGTTATTCCCCATCTGTCCTGCGCCCTTTTGTAGTTGTAACGAATATACGTACAACCCAATAGCATCGGGCGAGCGGCCCCGGAGTTTCCAAGGAAACGGGTCCTTAGGGGCGAAATGGGCCGGCTACGGCCGGATCAAGACGGTCACCATCATCATGACGATGGCGAAGACGGCAATCTTCCAGAAGTCCCGGCGGCGGCGCAAACCCGGGATGCCGAGCGGCCACAGAAGCTGGATGGCCATTGCCAGCAGCAGGATAAGGGCGAGCGCCTTCTGCATGTTGCCCTCGTGTTCCGGGAGGCTGCCTCAACCGGCGAAGGTTTCGCAACGCCGGCACCATTCGTCGCACGGAGCAGCGCCTTCCCCCAAGGACTAGCGATACGTTGTGCACGGCAAAAAGGGCTAGTGTTTCCGCGAACGATTTGCAATGACCGGTCTCGTTCAATCGTCACCGATTGAAGGGAAAAACCTGCGGCAACTCGAAACGCTGCAAAGAGAAACCGGCTGGCAATTCACCAGGCATCGCCCTAACTTGCTGACGGCAGAACGAATTTCGGATGGATAATGAGAAAGAACCTGCTCCCGGTCGCCGCCCTCCTGCTCGGCACGTTGTTTCTCTTTCTGGGCAATGGCCTCCAGGGCTTGCTTCTTCCCGTGCGTGGTACCGCCGAAGGGTATCCGACCACCATCCTTGGCCTGATCGGCACGTCCTGGGCCGCCGGCTTCGTTCTCGGCTGCTTCTTCGCCCCGAACGTCGTCAAGCGCATCGGCCATGTGCGCGCCTTCAGCGTCTTTGCTTCGCTGATCGCCATCGTCGCGCTGCTGACCGGCATCATGATCAATCCGACCTGGTGGCTGATCCTGCGCGCGCTTACCGGCTTCTCCACCGCCGGCACCTCGATGATCATCGAAAGCTGGCTGAACGAGCGCGCCACCAATGAGAGCCGCGGCGTCATCTTCTCGCTCTATATCGCCATCACGCTCTTCGGCGTCGTCGGCGGCCAGATGATGATCCCCTTCGGCGACACCTCGACCAGCATCTTCTTCATGATCTGCGGCATCCTCTATTGCCTCGCCATGCTGCCGACGCTTCTGTCCAAGGCTGCCTCGCCGCAACCATTGAAGCAGGTCCGCCTCGACCTGCGCGCGCTTTATCGCAACTCGCCGGTGTCCTTCCTCGGCATCCTTCTCGTCGGCATCGCCAACGGTGCCTTTGGCACGCTCGGCGCCGTCTTCGGGCGGCAGGCCGGCCTTTCCGACAGCACGGTTGCGGCAATGATGAGCGTGGCGATCTTCGCGGGCGCGGTGATGCAGCTCCCGGCCGGCCGCCTCTCGGACCGCATCGACCGCCGCTATGTCCTGGCAGCGCTTGCGGGCGTCGGCGCCTTCGCCGGACTGCTGATCTTCCTGATCGAGCCGAGCCGGGTCTGGATCGTGCTGACGCTGATCGCGATCTATGGTGCTGCCGCCAACGCACTCTATCCGATCGCGGTTTCCCACGCCAACGACTTTGCGACCGCCGAAGACTTCGTGAAGGTCTCCGGTGGCCTGCTGCTGCTCTACGGCATCGGTACCATCATCGGCCCGACGATCGGCGGTCCGGTCATGGCGGCGGCCGGCCCCTACGGCCTGTTCATGATTACCGCCTGTGCCCACATTTTGATCACAGCCTATGCCATCATTCGCAGCCGGATGCGCGCGCCCGTGCCGGTCTCCGACCGCGATGCCTTCTCGCCGGTCAATGCCGGCGCGCCGACGACCCCGGAGAGCCTGCAGCTTTCGCCGCGCGCTGCCCCGTTCGAGGAAGCGCGTAGCGAACCGGACAACAACCAGAGATGGGAGGATCAGAGCGATGAGCCTGTTTGACGATGACCGACCCCAGAAGAAGGTGGTGCACGAGATCGGCAGCGACCTTTCATTGCTTTCAGTCGATGAACTCACCCAGCGCATCACCCTGTTGACGGAGGAAATCGCCCGGCTCGAAGCCGAGCGGACGCGCAAATCCGCAAGCCGCTCCGCTGCCGAAAGCCTGTTCCGCTGAACCGTTACCGCAGCGGCCGCGGCGCAGCAAAACGAAGCGCGTTTAACGGCGCATTAAGCATTATCTGCGATTGTCAGGGCATCCGGAGCTTTCCGGTTTCAGACAATTTCTCCGACTGGCGAATGGGTCTGATTTTCTCCCTGTTTTACCTTGAGAGCCGCTTTCCGCGGCTCTTTTTTTATTTTGGCATAGCTTTCGCTAAAGAACTGTGGAGATTAACCCTTTCTTAAGAATACCCTTGCGCGAAATGCGCTATCGGATCATTCTTCGAGCATAGAGACGGGCAAGGATTTAATTCCCATAACCGTCCGCTACCTGACTGTCGTGATGCGTTTGAACCAGGGAAAACAGGTCATGTCCGAGAGAGGATTGAATACGGTCAGTTTCGCGGGACACGCGGCGTCCTCGGCACAATTCAAGACACTCTATTCGGAAGGCATGGGTCTGGTCGAGGAAACGGCCACCTATCTCGACGGCCCCGGCCGCGCCGCCTCGAAGGTTCTGCCACGCATGGCATCGGTTCTCTACGCGGCCGAGTCCATGCGGCTTACCACCCGTCTGATGCAGATGGCTTCGTGGCTGCTGCTGCAGCGCGCCGTCAACAACGGTGAGATGAGCCGCGACCAGGTGATGTCGGAAAAGAGCAAGGTGCGCCTCGACAGCTTCAACGTCGACAAATCCGCTCCGGGCTGGGCCGAACTGCCGGAATCCTTCCGCGACCTGATCGAACGCTCGCTGCGCCTGCAAAACCGCGTCGCCCTGCTCGACCGCGAAATCTATCGCCCGCACGAAGCTGCCGCCATCGTTCCGGACAACCAGAACGGCGTCAAGGCGCAGATCAAGCTGCTGCAGACGGCCTTCGGCACCAACTGACAGCCCCTCTCCTCAGCATGCGGAAGACGAACCCGGCCCTGGCCGGGTTTTTGTTTTGCATCGCTGGCGTCACGAACGCGCGCGCCGCATCTTCGCCAGTAGAAACATCACCAGTACACAGCACAGGAAGCCAAGGGCCAACGGCAGTCCCCGATGCCCGAGCCACTGCATGGCCAGTCCCGTCGTGGGCGAACCCACGATGCCGCCGAGACCCCATGCAACTGCAAAGGCCGCGTTGCCGGCGATCAGGGCCTGGCCAGTGAAACGCTCGCCGAGCTGGATCAGCGACATCGTATAGATGCCAAACGAGACCCCGCCCCAGACGAAGACGAGTGGCCAGATGAGCCAGGAATTGAAGGCCCATGGCAGCAACAGGCATGCGGCCAGCGAGACCAGGACACAGAACACCATCGCCAACATCGAGCCGATCTGCTCGGCCATGCGACCGAGAAACACCTGCAGCAGCGCATTGCCGGCGATGAAGCAGGTCAGGAGGGAGGCGATCCGCCCCTCGGCATTTCCGAACGCGGCACCATAGCTGGTGAACAGGGAAAGCAGGGTTTGCTCGAAAGCGGCAGCGGTGAAAACCGCAAACAGGAGGAGAGGCGCCAGCGCCAGGAAGCCGCCGACGGAGGTTGCCTCGCCGTCATGGGGCATATCGGGCAGGCGCGGCACGACTGTCAGCAGGATCATGCCGCAGAGAAGGAAGGCCACGATGCCGATCAAGAACGGCGACCAGCCCTCCGTGCCGACGAGGCCGAGCGACAGTGGACCGATGGCGAAGCCGCCGGAAACGACCGAAGAATAGAGGCCCATGATGCGGCCCCGGCGCGAGGGAGGCGTGATCGCGATCAGCCAGGTTTCGCTGATCACGGACAGCGGATTGGCAAAGAAGCCGAGCAGGAAGCGCAGGGGCATCCAGGCCCAGAGGTCCTGCGTCCAGGCGATTGCGATCAGGGCGAGCGCGGCGCACAGCGAGCACAGGATAGCAAGCCACGCCGCACCCAGGCGCCGAACCAGCGCCGGAATGAGGGGAGCGGAAACGATGAAGCCCAGCGGCGTCATCGCCGCCGACAGGCCGATCAGCCCGGGCGTCGTTGCCTGCCGCTCCAGAATGAAGCTGAGCAAAGGATAGGTCAGCCCCTGGGCGACAGCGAACACCGTCACGGTCGCGATCGTGCCGGCTATCGCCGCCCAAGGAATTGATTGCTCCTGCGAAAACGCTGTGTCGCGCCGTCGCTCCACTGCGACACAGGGAGGCTGCTGGTCCGATATCATTCCGCTACGCGCCTCAGGCTTGCCAGAGATGTTTGGCGATTTCGATCTCGACCTGCCATCTTGGCAGGCCGATATCGTCGATCAGATGCGGGTCGTTCCTCGAAACCTGTTCGAGGTCCCGGCGAAAGCGAGCCCGCCTGTCCCAGGTCGCGACAATGCGTCTGAGCGCTGCGAGATTGGTGTGCCAGCACAACCGGCTTTCCTCCCGAGCGGATACGGCCAGCCGCATCGCCCGCTGCCGGGATACAGGAATGGGAACATGGTTCATGGCAGCCTCCATCGTCAGCCCGAAAGACGGATGAATTCTGCGGGAGCCGAGCCGGGGCGTAATTAAGCGCGTCCAAAAAGTTCTCAAGAACTTCCAAACGAACTATAGATGCGCCCCATGCAGGAAACGCGCTTTGCCTTTGGCCCCTTCGTGCTTGATCCGGGTGCGGGAACGCTCCTCCGGGACGATGATCCTGTTGCCATCGGCTATCGCGGACTAAAATTGCTTGTGGCGCTCGTCGGACGCCCCGGCGAAGTCCTGGGGAAGGCCGAACTGATGGACGCGGCGTGGCCGGGAACGGCTGTCGAGGAGGGCAATCTCACCGTCCAGATCGCGCAGCTCAGGAAGTTGCTTGGCCCGGCCGCCGGTGGTGGCGAATGGATCTCGACGGTCCCGCGCGTCGGCTATCGCTTCATAGGAAGCACGCGGAAGCTCGGTGCGGCAAGGCGGCGGCCGCTGTCCCTGCCGGACAAACCGTCGATCGCCGTTTTGCCCTTCGTCAACGTCAGCAATGACCCCGAGCAGGAGCCCTTCACGGATGGGCTGACCGAGGACCTGATCACCGACTTGTCCAGAGTTCCCGGCCTGTTCGTCATCGCGCGCAACTCGTCCTTTGTCTACAAGGGCAAGGCCGTGGACGTGCGCGCGATCGCGGATGACCTTGGCGTGCGCTACCTGCTGGAAGGCAGCGCCAGGCGCACGGCGGGACGCGTGCGCATCAATGCCCAACTGGTCGATGCATCGAGTGGCGACCATCTCTGGGCGGAACGCTTCGATCGCGAGCTGGAAGACATCTTCGCCGTTCAGGATGAGGTCACCGGCAAGATCGTGGAAGCGCTGCTCGGACAATTGCGGCCACCGCCGCTGCCACGCAAGCGGCCTGGTAACATCGACGCCTACGATCTCTGCGTGCGAGCGCGCAGACTGATGGACGATACGCCGCAAGCGGCACAGGAAGCGCACCTGATGCTGACGCGCGCGGTTTCGCTCGACCCTGATTACGCAGAGGCCTATCGCTGGCTGGCCATGAACCACTGGATGGGATGGGTGCACGCCGGCGGACCGACGGAGGCCGCCCGCGGCCTTGCCCTGGAGCTGGCGCGCAAAGCGGTCACGATCGATCCAGCCGATGCCGGCAGCCGCTGGATCCTGGCCTACCTGCTTGCCTATGAGCACAGCTTCACCGAAGCGGATGCGGAATTCGCCAAGGCGATCGAGCTCGATCCGAACGAGGCGGACACCTGGGCGGCGTTGTCCGACATCGAAGTTCTCGCCGGGCGGGTCGAGGAAGGCCTTAAGCATATCCGCAAGGCGTTCCGGCTGAACCCGTTTCCGGCAAGCTGGTACTATCTGACGCTCGGCCAGGCGCAATATGCGGCCGGCGACTACGCAGCCGCCATCGAGACGCTGCGGAGCGACGAGACCTATCGCACGAGCTCACGCCGGTTCCTGGCGGCAAGCCTCGCCCAGCTCGGCCGGCTCGACGAGGCGCGCACGGAAGCAGAGCTGTTTCTCGTGGCCAACCCGGTTTTTACGATCCGCCACTGGGCCGCGACCGAGCCATTCCGTGACGACGCGACGCTCGCGCATTTCGTCGATGGCTTTCGCAAGGCCGGGCTTCCCGAATGACACGCAAGCCCAGCCGCCTCTCGAGCGGCCAGCAAAAAGCCCGGCGCGATGGCCGGGCTTTGAGAATGCCGAAGAGGCGTTCGATTAGAGGCCGAGGCCTTCGAAGCGCTTCTTGAACTTGGAGACGCGGCCGCCGCGGTCCATGAGCTGCTGGTTGCCGCCCGTCCAGGCCGGGTGCGACTTCGGGTCGATTTCCAGGTTCATAGTGGCGCCTTCAGAACCCCAGGTCGAGCGGGTTTCGTATTCGGTGCCGTCAGTCATGACCACCTTGATCATGTGGTAGTCGGGATGGATGTCTGCCTTCATAACGATCTTCCTAGAGTTCCAGGGTCCAATTGTCGCAAGGCATTGCGACTTCGAGACCGAACACGTAAATGAAGCCGCGGACCGGCTGAAGGGCCACGGCTTCCCAATTCGATGCCGTGCCTATACATCAAGGTCTGCGGGATAACAAGTGCCGCGCGGAAGACTCATGGGCAAACCCTTTCCTCCGTGGTTGGCGAACGGGGGTCAAGTGTCCGAACGAGAAAACCAGGCGCCAGCGCGCAAATCCATCCGCCCGCTCGCCACGCTTCTGCCTTATCTTGCCCGCTACCGCCATCTGGTCGTCGGCGCAGGCATTTCTCTGATCCTGGCCGCGGTCACGACGCTGGCGCTGCCTCTGGCCGTCCGGCGGATGGTCGACAACGGCTTTTCCAGTTCCGATTCCGGTTTCATCAACACCTATTTCTCGATGTTGATGATGCTTGCGATCGTGCTCGCCCTGGCCAGCGCCGCGCGCTACTATTTCGTCATCACGCTGGGCGAGCGCATCGTTGCCGACCTTAGGCGCAATGTCTTCGATCGCGTCACCCGGCTTTCCGCCTCCTTCTTCGACGTCAACCAGTCCGGCGAGATCGTCTCGCGGTTGACGGCCGACACGACCCAGGTCAAGTCCGCGGTCGGCGCCACCGCTTCGGTCGCGCTGCGCAACCTGATCCTGTGTCTCGGCGCCATCGGCATGATGGTCTATACCAGCCCGAAGCTTTCGAGCCTGGTGCTGATCGCGATCCCGATCATCGTCTTCCCGCTCGTCGGCTTCGGCCGCTCCGTCCGCCGCCGCTCGCGCGAGGCGCAGGACACGCTTGCCACCGCGTCGGCCTATGCCGGCGAGGCGATTGCCGCATCACGCACCGTGCAGGCCTTCAACGGCGAGGCGCTCGCCAACGATCGCTTCGCCAGCGCCGTCGAGGATGCCTATGGCGCCGCGCGCGCCGCGATCAAGGCACGCTCGGTGCTCACCGCCTTCGCCATCACCATGGTCTTCGGCAGCGTCGTCGCCGTGCTCTGGTTCGGCGCGCATGACGTGCTTGAGGGCAACCTTTCCGCCGGCACGCTCAGCCAGTTCCTGCTCTACTCGGTCTTTGCCGCCGGCAGCCTCGGTTCGCTCTCGGAAGTCTGGGGCGAACTCTCACAGGCCGCCGGGGCCGCCGAGCGGCTCAACGAACTCTTGTCGGAGGTCCCCGAGATCCAGGCGCCGGCAAACCCCGTCGCCATGCCCGTGCCGGCCTCCGGCGCGATCGCCTTCGACGACGTCTATTTCGCCTATCCGGCGCGGCCCGACTACAAGAGCCTGAACGGTCTCAGCTTCGCGATCGAGCCCGGCGAGACCGTCGCCATCGTCGGCCCTTCCGGCGCCGGCAAGAGCACGGTCTTCTCCATGCTCCTACGCTTCTACGACCCCGCCAAGGGTGCGGTGATGGTCGACGGCCTCGATGTCCGTACGGTCGATCCGAAGGAACTGCGCGACCGGCTGGCGATCGTGCCGCAGGACGTCACGATCTTCGCTTCGTCGGTTCATGACAATATCGCCTTCGGTGTCCCCGGTGCGACCCGCGAGGCGGTGCGTGCTGCGGCCGTCGCCGCGCAGGCGGACGAATTCATCGGCCGGCTCGACAACGGCTACGACACGCTTGTCGGAGAACGCGGCATCACGCTTTCCGGCGGCCAGCGCCAGCGTATCGCGATTGCCCGTGCCATCCTCAAGAACGCACCGATCCTGCTTCTCGACGAGGCCACCTCGGCTCTCGACGCCGAAAGCGAGACGCTGGTGCAGAAGGCCCTCGATGGCCTGCTGCGCGAGCGCACGACGATCATTATCGCCCACCGGCTTGCGACTGTGCTGAAGGCAGACCGCATCCTGGTCATGGATCATGGCCGGATCGTCGAGGAAGGAACGCACGTCTCCCTCATCCGCCAGGGTGGCCTCTATGCCAAGCTCGCGCGGCTGCAGTTCGACCACGGCGCCGAGGCCCTGTTCGTCGCCACGAAAAGCTGAGCCGCTGCGGCGGCTCGCTCCTCCCGATTTCACAGCCGGCGGTTGCCGACTGAGAAGCGAGCCCTATTGTTATGGGGCCGGCCTGCCAGAGGCCGTTCTCTGCGGTTCGCAGACATGATCGGGAGGAAATTCGCATGGCATTTTCGCAACTGACCCGGCGCGCAACGCTGACGCTGGGCCTGATGGCGCTATCGGCGCTGCCCTTCGGCACCTCGGCCCTCGCCCAGGGCTTCCCGGACCGGCCGATAACCATGGTCGTTCCCTTCGCCGCCGGCGGCTCAACCGACGTGGTCGCCCGCATCGTCGCGCAGAAAATGTCCGAGGACCTCGGCGAACAGGTGATCGTCCAGAACGTCGCCGGCGCCGGCGGCAATCTCGGCGCCGCCAATGTCGCGCGGGCCGATCCGGACGGCTACACGATCCTGATGGGAACCGTCGCCACCCACGCGCTCAATCCGCTGATCCTGAAGACCAAGCCCTACGATCCGGAAAAGGACTTCGCGCCGATCTCGCTGCTGGTCATCGTGCCCAACGTGCTGGTCGTCAATCCCGAGCTTCCCGCCAAGAACGTCGAGGAACTGCTGGCGCTGCTCAAGGCCAAGCCCGACGAATACAGCTATGCCTCCTCCGGCAACGGCACGCCGCTGCATCTCTCCGGCGAGCTCTTCAAGAAGATGGCCGGCGTCAGCATGCAGCACATCCCCTACAAGGGCGCCGGCCCGGCGCTGAACGACGTCATCGGCAACCAGGTGCCGATCATGTTCGACAATCTCCCCTCCTCCTCCGGCCACATCAAGGCCGGAACGCTGCGGGCGCTTGCCGTGACCACGGCGGAGCGCGCACCCTCCTTCCCCGATGTCCCGACAGTCGCTGAATCCGGTATCCCGGGCTACGAGACCTATACCTGGAACGCGCTCTTCGCCCCGGCGAACACGCCGCAACCGGTGGTCGCTCGCCTCAACGAGGCCGCAAACAAGGCCATGAAGGATCCCGCCGTCATCGAGCGCATGAAGGAGTTCAGCGCCAAGATCGTCGGCTCGACCCCTGAGGAACTCGCCGCCCATGTGAGCGCGGAACTGGCAAAGTGGACACCGGTCGTTCGCGACGCCAATGTTCAGATGGATTGATTAAGAGAACCCGCGAGACGCGCCCCTCATCCGGCTGCCGCCACCTTCCCCCGCTGGTGGGAAGAGACTTAGGGTGAGGGGCTAATACCGATTCACACGCCCGCAGCAGCCCGCCCCGCCATTCGGCCGGAAAAGATGCAGCCGCCGAGGAAGGTGCCTTCCAGTGCATTGTAGCCATGCATGCCGCCACCGCCGAAACCGGCGACCTCGCCGGCGGCATAAAGGCCTGGCACCGGCTCGCCCGACTGTTCCAGCACTTGACCCGAGAGGTCCGTCTGCAAACCGCCAAGCGTCTTGCGCGTCAGGATATGCAGGCGAACGGCGATCAGCGGCCCGGCTTTCGGGTCGAGCAGGCGGTGCGGCTTGGCGGTGCGCAGCAGCCGATCGCCGCGATAGGCGCGGGCGCCGCGGATCGCGGTGACCTGGGCATCCTTGGAGAAGGGATTGCTGATTTCGCGATCGCGCGCCTCGATCTGCTGGCGAAGATGGTCGAGCGACAGCCGGTTCTCGCCCGTCAACGCGTTCATCGCCGGCACCAGGTCTTCGAGCCGATCCCGGACGATGAAATCCTCGCCCCTGTCCATGAAAGCCTGGACCGGCGCGGGTGGGTTCTTACCGAGCCGCTTCAGGAGCAGCGAGATATTCTTGCCGGTCAGGTCCGGGTTCTGCTCCGAACCGGAAAGCGCGAACTCCTTCTTGATGATCGCCCGCGTCAGGATGAACCAGCTATAGTCGTGGCCGCTGTCGCGGATCGCCTGCAGGGTTCCGAGCGTATCGAAACCCGGCATCGCCGGAGCGGAAAAGCGGTTGCCGTCGGCGTCGCACCAGAAGGAGGATGGGCCGGGCAGGATGCGGATGCCATGATCCGGCCAGATCGGGTCGAAGTTCCTGAGCCCCTCGGTATAGTGCCACATGCGATCCGAGTTGATGACCGAGCCGCGCGCCCGGCTGGCAATCTCCAGCATGCGGCCGTCGACATGGTGCGGCACGCCCGAAACCATCGTTGCCGGCGGCTGGCCAAGCCGCTTGCGCGGCCAGTTGCGCCGGACCAGATCGTGGTTGCCGCCAATGCCGCCCGAGGTGACGACGACCGCACCCGCCGATATCTCGAAATCGCCGGCGACGTCGCGTGAGCTGCGCTCACCCCGTCGGACCGGATCCTCCTTCAGCAGTGCCCCGCGGGCACCCGTCACCCGGCCGTTCGAAGTCATGAGTTCGTCGACCCTGTGGCGGAACCTGAAGCGCACGAGACCGCGGCTTTCCGCCTCCCGCGTCAGGCGGATGAAGGGTTCGAGCACCGCCGGCCCGGTGCCCCAGGTGACGTGGAAACGAGGCACCGAGTTGCCGTGGCCATGGGCAAGCCCGCCACCGCGCTCGGCCCAGCCGACGACCGGAAACCAGCGCATGCCGAGGGAATGCAGCCAGCGGCGCTTTTCGCCAGCGGCAAAATCGAGATAGGCTTCGGCCCAGAGCCGCGGCCAATGGTCCTCCGGACGGTCGAACTGCGAAGACCCCATCCAGTCCTGCCAGGCAAGCTCGCGCGTGTCACGAATGCCCATGCGCCGCTGCTCGGGGCTATCGACGAAGAATAGGCCGCCTAGCGACCAGAAAGCCTGGCCGCCAAGGTTTTGTTCGCCTTCCTGATCGAGAACGATGACCTTGCGCCCAAGGGCGGCCGCCTCCGAAGCGGCGACCAGGCCGGCAAGCCCCGCGCCGATGACCAATACATCGCAATCCATGAAATGCCCTCCCCTGCATCCCATACGGCAACCTTCGCGCATCTTAAAAAACGCGCGGCGCTATGGGTCGCCGTCGCCATGTCCATGGCTGCCGCAACTGTTACGCGTACGTCAAGGTCAATTCAAGAGTCGGACGTCGAGCACGGTGTGGCGGGGACTGCGGCCTACTTTTCGGTCAGCTTGAGCTCGATGCGGCGGTTCTGGGCCCGGGCCTCCGGGGTTTCGCCAGGCGCAATCGGCTGATACTCGCCGAAACCGGCAGCAACCAGCCGATCGGCAGGCACGCCCTTCGAAATCAGGAACTTGACCACCGAGGTCGCTCGCGCCGAGGAAAGTTCCCAGTTGTCGGCATAGCGGCCGGCTCCGGAAAGCTGGACATTGTCCGTATGGCCGTCGACGCGCAGCACCCAGTTGATCTCCGCCGGAATCTCCTTGGCGAGATCGAGCAGCGCCGAGGCGAGTTTCGCCATCTCCGCCTGCCCCTCGGGATTGAGCTCACTGCCGCCGGATGGGAACAGTACCTCCGACTGGAACACAAAGCGGTCGCCGACGATGCGGATGTTTTCGCGATCGGAGAGGATTTCCCTCAAGCGTCCGAAGAAGTCGGAGCGATAGCGGTTGAGCTCCTGCACCCGCTGGGCAAGCGCCACATTCAGGCGTCGGCCAAGGTCGGCGATCTTCGTCTGCGAGGCCTGGTCCTTCGCTTCCGATGCCTGGAGCGCATCCTCGATGGCGGCGATCTGGTTGCGCAGCGCCGCGATCTGCTGGTTCAGGAGCTCGATCTGGCTCATCGCCCGGGCGCTGACCTCACGCTCGTTCTCAAGCTCCGAGCCGAGGCGCCCGATCTTCTGGTTGGCGGCTTCGGTGCTGCCGGCGCCCTGGTCGAGCAAGGCCTGGAGCCGCGAACGCTCGCCTTCCGACTGCGACAGTGACGCCTGGAGGTTGGCGAGCGAATCCTCGAGATCCTGCTTGCCGCTCTTCTCGAGCGCCAGGAGCTGCGTGAGCTCGTTGATCTGGCTGTTCAGCCGGGTCAGCACTTCGTCCTTGCCGCTGATTTCGCGGCTCAGCAGAAACTGCCCAAGAACGAAGACGGTGAGCAGGAACATGATCGAAAGCAGGAGCGTCGACAGCGCATCGACGAAACCCGGCCAGTAGTCGATCGTGCGCTGCGAGCGGCCTTTGCGGGCGAGCGCCATGGATTACTCTCCTCCGGTCTCGTCCAATTGTCCGAGCTTGGCCGACAACGACGACCTTTCGCCGGCGACGGTGATCCGCTCGCCGCCGCCGATGCGCGACGACAATTTGTCGAGCGTCCTGCGCATCGCTTTGGCCTCTTCCTGCTGCGCTTCGATCCAGTCGCGCAGCATCTGCTGCTCGCCGCGCATGTTTTTCACCAGGCCCTGGATACCCTCGGCAAGGCTTGCCATGGCGGCGGTCGTACGTTGGCTCGAACCGCCCTCCTGATTGAGGCGCACCAACTGATCCGTGAGCTTTTTCAACTCCTCGACCGGCGCACCCGAAGGCGCATCGAGCGATGCCGTCAGCTCGGAGCCGACGTCGGTGACGGAAGAAAGCCAGTTTTCAAGCTCGGTATAGAAACGGTTCTGGGCGCGGCCGGCCTGCAGGTCGAGGAAGCCGAGGATCAGCGAACCGGAAAGACCAAAGAGCGATGTCGAGAACGCCGTGCCCATGCCGGTCAGCGGCGCCGACAGGCCGCTCTTCAGGGCCGCCAGAATGTCTTCGGTGGTGCCCGAACCGGCATCCAGCGACTGGATGACCGTGTTGATCGAACCGATGGTGCCCAAAAGACCCCAGAATGTGCCGAGCAGACCGAGAAACACGAGAAGGCCGGTCAGGTAGCGTGAAATATCACGCGATTCATCGAGGCGGGTCGCGATCGAATCCAAAATCGAACGCAGCGCCGTCGTCGAGATCGCCGTCTGGCGGGCACCGATCAGCGCCCGCATCGGCGCCAGCAACACCGGGTCGCGACCCACCTTGTCGGCACTGCCGGCGGCGCGGAAGGAATTGAACCAGCGCACCTCGGGCCGCAGGCCGAGCACATGGTTGAAGACGAGCAGGATACCGATCAGCAGCACCCCGAGGATCAAGCCGTTGAGCCCGGGATTGGCGAGAAAGGCGTTGTGTGCCTGCCGAAAGAGGATTGCGCCCACGAAACCGACGATGATCAGGAAGACCACCATGATCCAGAAATAGTGCATGGGGCTCGAAAGCTTGTGCGGATTATAGCCTTCTTCCATGCCTTCCCGACCGTTCCACCCGGACAGATGCAATTGCGTCATGGGTATAAGTATCTCCCGGTTTTTTCTTGTCGGAACGGCTCCGCGCCGGCGCGGAGCCTACTGCATAATTCCCGAAACCGAAATCGATTCAAGGATGAAATTCAACCGTTCCCAAAGTGAGGCGACGGCCGCAACGGCCTTAGATAGGCACAGCCATGTGGCACTGTCGTGTTGCCTCATTCCGGATCAGCCAGAAAAACAAAGCCTCCGACGCGGGCGAGCGCCGGAGGCCGAGCATCCGAATGGGATCGCTGCTTACTTCGTCGGCACCGGACGGTGCACGACATCCCTGAGCGCCTTGGTGATGTATTCGTTGCCGCAAACGATCGAGCCGTCGTCGATCGGCTTGGCGCCGCCGTTGATATCGTGCGCCCAGCCACCGGCCTCACGGATCAGCAGCACGCCGGCGGCAATGTCCCAGGCGGCGAGATCGCGTTCCCAATAACCGTCGTAGCGGCCGGCCGCCACATAGGCGAGATCAAGCGAGGCGGCACCCATGCGGCGGATACCAGCCACTTCCCCCATCACGTGGCGCAGTTCGATCAGATACTTGCCGTGGTTGCCGCGGCCGAGATGCGGGGTACCGGTCGCGATGACCGCGTCGGACAAATGCTTGCGCGCGGCAACGCGCAGGCGACGGTCGTTGAGAAACGCGCCGCCGCCACGCTCGGCGGTGTAGAGCTCATCGGTCGCCGGGTTGAAGATGACGGCGCCGACGATCTCGCCCTGGCGCTCCAACGCAATCGAAACGGCGAAATGCGGGATACCGTGCAGGAAGTTGGTGGTGCCGTCGAGCGGGTCGACGATCCAGCGATGCGCGCCGTCCGTGCCGACGATCTCTTCGCCTTCCTCGCCGAGGAAGCCATAGGTCGGGCGGGCCTTCAGGAGTTCCTCGCGGATGAGTTTTTCGGCCTTGCGGTCGGCCTGCGAAACATAGTCGCCGGGTCCCTTGAGCGAGACCTGCAGGTTCTGGACTTCGCCGAAATCGCGGGCCAACGACTTGCCGGCCTTGAAGGCGGCCTGAACCATGACATTGAGAAGAGCTGAACGGGCCATCTGGCGATCCCTTGAAAACGAAGGCCGATCGAACGCTTCGATCGGACGTTGAACCTGCTTGACGGAACATAGGCCGCATTGCCGGCCCTTCCGCAATTCCCTCGATCGGAAGCGATCCAGGGACGCAGGGCAAGCCGCAGATTGAGCTCCGTCGTCAAAAAACCGAGTGAATGCTCACTCCGCACGTGAACCGCCGCGATGATCAGGGCGCAACGTGCAAAACCGCGGCCTCAGAACCACAAATGGCCCGCAAGTTCAAGCGAAATAGCATTTCCGCCGAACGGCCACCAAAGATTCGACCGCGATCGGAGCCGTTCAGCTCCGGCGATACTTGTTGGCGGCACTCAGTGCCTGCTTCTGCTGTTCTTCGTTGAGACCGAGATAGAAGTCTTCGAGCGCATCATCCTTGAGACCGGCGCGACGCGAAAGCACATACCATTTCGCCGCCTCGACCGGATTGGGTCTGGTGCCGATGGCGTTGACGTAGAGGTGCGAAAGCCGATTCTGCGCAACCACGTTGCCGCCCTCGGCCGCCCGCCGCATCCAGCCGAAACCCTCTTCGAGATTGCGGTCGCCGGCAATGCCCTCGATCATCCAGATCGCGATGTCGAGTTGGGCCGTGTCGTAACCCGCCCGTGCCGCGCGGATCAGCCATTCGCGCGCCCGAGCCCGTTTGCTTTCCTCGATGCCGTCGACATTGACCAGGATCTGCGACAGCGCATATTGCGCATCCGCGATGCCCTGCTCGGCCGACTTCTCATAATAGGGCATCGCCAGCTTCAGTCCCTTGGGTCCGGGATTGTCGGCGACGAGCGTCTGGCCGTAGTTGAATTGGGCCGAGCCATTGCCGAGATCGGCAGCCTTCTTCATCAGCTCTTCGGACTTCTTCCGGTCGCGCTTGACGTAACGGCCCTCCATCAGGATCAGCGCGTATTTGAACATCGCGGCGGGATCGCCTTTTTCAGCCGCCTGGCCATACCAGAAGGCAGCCTGCTTGGGGTCGCGCACGACGCCCAGTCCCTGCTGCAGGATTTCGGCGATCAGCGTCTGCGCCGCCGGATCGCCAAGCTGCGCCCGCGGCAGCGCCAGATCCATCGCAGTCAGGTAGTAGCCTCGTTGGAATGCGCCATAGGCATCGTCGACCTTGCCGGTGAAGGGCTTTTCCGCCGGCAATGCCGGCAATTCGGCGCCCATGCGATCGAAAACGTTGACGCCGGAAGACGGCACGGTGCCATCGGCCGGCTTCTTGTTGCCGCCAGCCGACTTGTCATCGCCTTTGTCGGCCGCGCCCTCCGGCATCGCCGCCCCGTTGAAGGGCGTGATGCGGCCGCGCTTCTCGACGCCCGCGTCCTCCGCGCCAGCATTCTGCTGCTGCGCATGCGCCGGCAGTGCCAGGGCGGCGGCCATGGCAACAAGGCAAAGACCTCGACTCAATCTGGAAGGTAGTCGGCTCAACATCGACACGTCTTAATCTTCAAACCGTGGCGCTTTTTCGTCAAGAAGTGCGTTGACCGCAGCCACGACCGAAGGTGCCTGCCCGGGCTCGCCGAAGACGGCAAGGCGAAGCGCCACGAACTCTGCACCGGTCTCTGCCACCGCCAGCGCCGATTGCGGGTCCGTGCCGCCCATGACGATGCAGGGGATCTCGATCATCGACGCCCACCATTCGGCGAGCGCCAGGTTCTTCGGATGCGCTTCCGGCTTGATGTCGCCATCGGTCTTGCCGAAGAACACGTAGTCCGGGCGCACCTCGCCGATCTCGAGCGCGTGGTGGCGGTCGGCCGCATTGCCTCCGCCGACGATCAGTTTCGGCGTGTGTTTCTCGACCGCCTCACCAAGCACTTCCGCATTGCCGGCAACGTGCAGGCCGTCAGCCTTGGCGCGGCCGGCCACGCGGGAGTCACCCTCGATGAGTGCCGCGGCACCCGCCTCCTGGATGACCGGCACCAGACGCTCGGCGTGTTTCTGGAACTCGGAGTCGTCCAGCCCGTATTGCGGCACGATCACGGAAGCGACGTCGCCGCCCTTCAGGGCATCGGCGAGCACTTTCACGCGTTCCGCCGCGTCGGGCATGTCGGGTGCAATCAGCACCAGGCGGCAACGTTCTGCTGTCATATTCGGACATCCATTTCCGGCTGCATCCGCCAGGGTGGCGAAACCAGCGCTCGATTTCATTTGGGAAAACCGATAGACGGAGACTGCAAAAGGATCAACCGCCACCCATGCTTCCCGATCTCGACTTCTACCTTATCGCCATCCCGGCAGTTCTGCTCGTTGGCCTTAGCAAGGGCGGCATGGGGGAAGCGCTCTCGCTGATGGGCGTTCCGATCCTGTCGATGGCGGTGTCACCCGTCCAGGCGGCCGCCCTCCTTCTGCCGATCCTGATCGCGATGGATATCGTCTCCTTGTGGATGTGGCGCAAGCACGGCGATCGCACCACGCTCCTCATGCTGTTGCCGGGCGCCATCGCCGGCATCCTCATCGGCTGGGCGACCTCAGCCTACGTTTCGCGTGACCTCCTTCGCCTGATCATCGGTCTGCTCACCGTGCTCTTCGTGCTCCGATACGTCTACAATGTCTGGCGCAGGCGCCTCGGCACCACCATCGCGCCGAAGAAGCAGCGGGCCGGACCGGCGGCGCTCTGGGGTGCCTTTGCCGGTTACGGCAGCTTCGTCGCGCATGCCGGCGGCCCCCCCTTCCAGATCTACGCGCTGCCGCTACAGCTCGCCCCCCGCGAATACACCGGCACCATCGTGCGCTTCTTCGCGATCCTGAATGCGGTGAAGCTCATCCCCTATTTCGCCCTGGGGCAACTGGACCTGAGCAACCTGAAAATCTCGGCGACGCTCTTTCCGCTCGCCATCGTGGCGACGATGTGCGGGGCCTGGATCGTTCGCCGCATGAAGCCGCAGATCTTCTATCCCTTCATGTATACCATGGCCTTCATCGCAGGCTCGAAGCTGCTCTGGGACGGTATCAGCAGCTTGGCAGCGGGCGGCTGAGCCGCGGCCCAAGTATTACGGAAATATTGCAAAGCAAAATTAGCATATCGCATCGCACAAATTTCTTGCTGCTTCGCAAGATTTCGCCTAACGTCCACCCATGACGATCGCGGACCCTTTCGATGCCATTGCGGACCCGAACCGGCGCCACCTGCTGGAGGAACTGCGACGCGCACCGAAAACCGTAAACGAACTGGCGCAGGGTCTGCCGATCAGCCGCCCGGCCGTGTCGCAGCACCTGAAGGCCTTGCTGGATTGCAATCTGGTCTCGGTTTCGGCGAGCGGTACCCGGCGGATCTATACGATCAACCGGCCGGGTTTCGACCGTCTCAACCTGTGGCTCGACCAGTTCTGGTCCTGAGCCCGGCAGCCGGCCTACAGCGCCGCGCGCCTTATCAGACGCGCAAAGGTCGCTGTAGCTCTTTGAATTGCTGCATGTTTTTGCCCTTTAATCGGCTACGCTTAAAGGAACCATGCAGCAGGCGGCGCCCGAAAGAAACAGACCGGGCGTCGAGCCCGGTCCAGCATTCCGTATCTTCCGTCGTGGGGGATGGTTCTAAACCTTGTTGCGCCTACTCAGAGGGGAGATGGCGCCTCCCGATAGTCCTGGGAAATACCGTTGATAATCAGTGAGTCGAAGAACGAAGCCTTTCGATTTCGTCCTTGATGCGCAGCTTCCTCCGCTTGATGTCATTGATCAGCTCGTCTTCCACCGACGGCTGATTCAATGCTGCATGAAGCTCCTGCTCCAGGGCGCCATGTTTTTTCTCAAGCGTTGCAAGATGAGCCTCAACAGTCATTTGGCAGTCCCTTCCTTTTGCTTGCATCCGGCATGCAAATGCCGGATGTTCCATGGTTGTAACCTTACTACTGTGCCACGCCATTTTTCATTTGTCGAAGGCGAAATGATGACGACGGATAACTTCCCGTTACCGCCCAAGATGTGATAGAGCGGCGCATGAAATTCCGGTTCGAGGAGGACTTCGCAACCGGGCTGATGGGGATCGCTTTGCATGCCGGACCAGGACCAGGCCGAACTCAGACTGACCGCCGCGCGGCTGAGGCAGGAACATGAAGATTACGACGCTGCCATCAATGCCATGATCGAAACCGGCTGCGACGCGCTGAGGATCCAGCGCATGAAGAAGAAGAAGCTGGCGATCAAGGACAAGATCAGCAAGATCGAAGACCAGATCATCCCCGATATCATCGCCTGAACGCGGAACAGGATAGACGTGATCGACACCACGACCCCACCCGTCGCCATTATCATGGGAAGCCAGTCGGACTGGGAAACGATGAAGAACGCCGCCGACACGCTCGACGCGCTCGACATTGCCTATGAGGCGCGCATCGTCTCCGCCCATCGTACGCCCGATCGGCTCGTCAACTTCGCCAAGGGCGCCCGCGACGAGGGCTTCAAGGTGATCATCGCCGGTGCAGGCGGTGCCGCGCATCTGCCCGGCATGTGCGCCTCGATGACGCCGCTGCCGGTCTTCGGCGTACCGGTGCAGTCGAAGGCGCTTTCCGGCCAGGACAGCCTGCTCTCGATCGTCCAGATGCCCGCCGGCATCCCCGTCGGGACGCTGGCGATCGGCCGGGCCGGCGCCGTCAATGCCGCGCTGCTTGCCGCAGCGGTGCTCGCACTCAGCGATGATGATCTTGCCGACAGGCTCGACGACTGGCGTGAACAGCAGACGATTTCGGTCGCCGAATACCCGGTGGACGAGGCATGACCACCATTGGCATTATCGGCGGCGGCCAGCTCGGCCGCATGCTGGCGATGGCGGCAGCCCGACTGAACTTCCGCACCGTCATTCTCGAGCCGCAGACCGACTGTCCGGCCGCACAGGTCGCCAACGAGCAGATCGTTGCGGCCTATGACGACGAGGCCGCGCTCGGCCAGCTCGCGGCCGCCAGCGACATCATCACCTACGAATTCGAGAACGTGCCGGTCGCTGCCGCCGAACGGCTGGCCGCGAAACGTCCTGTCTTCCCGCCGCCGAAAGCGCTGGAAGTCGCGCAGGACCGCCTCGTCGAAAAACGCTACATCAATGATTGCGGCATTGCGACGGCGCGCTTTCACGCCGTCGACAGCCAGGCCGACCTGGAAGCGGCCCTTGCCGATTTCGGCGGGACCGGCGTGCTCAAGACCCGCCGCCTTGGTTACGATGGCAAGGGACAGCGCGTTTTCCGCTCCGCCGCGGACAACCCGGCCGGCGCTTTCGCGGCGCTCGGCGGCGTGCCCGTGATCCTTGAAAGCTTCGTGCCGTTCGAGCGCGAGATCTCGATCATCGCCGCCCGCTCGACCGACGGCAGTGTCGCCTGCTTCGATCCGGCCGAAAACGTGCATCGCAACGGCATCCTCCACACCTCGACGGTGCCGGCAGCCATCGGCGCGGACACGGCGGATGCGGCCCGCAAGGCTGCCAAGGCGATCCTCGATGCACTCGGCTATGTCGGCGTCATCGGGGTCGAATTCTTCGTGCTGGCCGACGGCAGCCTGATCGCCAACGAGATGGCGCCGCGCGTGCATAATTCCGGCCACTGGACGGAGGCGGCCTGCATCGTCTCGCAGTTCGAGCAGCATATCCGCGCCGTCTCGGGATTGCCGCTCGGCAATCCGCGCCGGCATTCCGACTGCGTCATGCAGAACCTGATCGGCGACGACCTCGACGATGTCCCGACATGGCTTGCCGAAGACAATGTCCTGGTGCACCTCTACGGCAAGACCGAGGCGCGCGCCGGCCGCAAAATGGGCCATGTCACACGGCTCGTTCGCGGCTGAAAGCCACAGAAATGCGGAGCAAGACGCCAAAATGCGGCGTCTTGTAGTTGACACATCAGGGGTGACACGGTATTTGCCATCCCACCTTAAAGGAGCGCGCTGAACGGCGCGCTTTTGATTGTTAGAGATACCGGGCGAATTTTCGTTCCCCGAAACCTGCGGATCAGGAAAATGAAGATCAAGAATTCGCTCAAGTCGCTGAAGACCCGTCACCGCGAAAACCGTCTGGTTCGTCGCAAGGGCCGCATCTACATCATCAACAAGTCGAACCCGCGCTTCAAGGCTCGCCAGGGCTGATCCCAGCAGGGTGGTGGGCGTCGCTTTGCCGATGTCCCAAAATTGATTATGAAGTTGTTCCATGGCGAGCTAACATGCTCGCCATGCGAGTTTTTGTACCCCTGATTCTGGCTTTCTCCGCCCTGCTCGCCACCTCCACAGGAGCTGGCAGCTTCTCCTTCGCGGCGGAAGCGGCGGCCCAGACGGAATCCGCCAGCCTCACCACACCGAAGCAACGACTGGATGCGCTGTTCGCGGACCTCAAGAAGGAACGCGACGCCGACAAGGCGCGTGAGCTCGCCAACCAGATCCGCTTGGAATGGCAGGATTCCGGCAGCGCCACCGTCAATCTCCTGATGCAGTGGGCCGACAAGGCGATCACCGACAACAAGCAGGCGGCCGCGCTCGACATCCTCGACCAGGTCATCACGCTTGCGCCCAACTATGTCGAAGGCTGGAACCGCCGCGCGACCTTGCATTACACGATGGGCAACTACCGAAAATCCATGTCGGACATCAACCGCGTGCTGGCGATCGAACCTCGCCATTTCGGCGCGCTTGCCGGCATGGCGGCGATCCTCGGCGCTTCCGGCAAGGACGAGCTCGCCATGCGGGCCTGGGAGCAGTTCCTGAACATCTATCCCACCGATCGCAAGGCGCAGGAGCAACTGGGCGAACTCGCCGAGAAGCTCGCCGGCAGCAAGACCTGAGCGGCCGCGTTACGGCCGATTGCAGCGCCTGCCATCCCCGCCGACGAAAGCACTCCCCTCGAAGTGGCGACAGCCGCTCGACGTTTCCTTGAGCCAAGCTGGCTGGAAGGGCATCGGGCCGGGCTAGCAAAGCCCCGACCGGATCGAGTGCGGTGATTTCGTCGTCGACGTCACCGCCGATCAGTTCGGTGCTGCTCCGCTCCTCGTTGTCCCTCGCACGGACACCCGCTACAAGAAGGCGATCGCGATGCTGCCCTGCCCCGCACTTGCCTGGCAACCCGCGGTAGCCGCCATCTGGTCACGGTGGCAGGTGATACCCCTCGCCGAACCCTGAGGCATCGCTGACGCAAGTGCCGTGAATGGCAATCGACGCCGGAAGACAGACAGAAACAATGTTTCCAGCCATTCTCCTGCTCCTAGGACTAACGCTCGTCGGCATCGCCTACAGCCGCTGGCACGCGCGGGCCTTCGCGCGGCGGTTTCCCAACGTCGGCGAGTTGATCGACATCGGCGGCTATCGCATGAACAGCGTGCATCTGCCGGCAGGACGGAAAGCCGATCTCTTGCCCGTCGTCTTCATCCATGGTGCCAGCGGCAATCTGCTCGATCAGTTGCATGCCTTCGCCCCGGTGCTCGACGGCCGCGCCGAGATGCTCTTCGTCGACCGCCCGGGCCACGGCTATTCCGAGCGGGGCGGAGCGGACAACGACCTTCCGGACGGCCAGGCGGCGGCGATCGCCAAGCTGATGGACAAGCGAGGCATCCGTCGCGCCGTCATCGTCGGCCATTCCTTCGGCGGCGCCATCGCCGCAAGCTTCGCCCTCCATCATCCGGAACGGACTGCCGGTCTCGTCCTGCTGGCGCCTGCGACGCATCCCTGGCCCGGTGGCATCGACTGGTACTACCGTCTTACGGCGTTGCCCTTCATCGGCTGGCTCTTCGCCCATACGCTGGTGACGCCCCTGGGACAGCGGCGCATCGAAGGCGGCACGCGGTCGATCTTTTCACCCAATCCGCGCCCCGATGACTACGTCGACAAGACCGGCCCGCATCTGGTGCTGCGTCCCGCGACCTTCCGCAACAATGCGCGCGATGTGGCCAATCTGCATGCCTATCTGACCGCGACCGCGCCCCGCTACCGTGAGATCGGCGCATCGACCGTCATCATCACCGGCGACAGCGACGGCGTCGTGTTGGCGGACATTCACTCTCGCGGCCTGGCGCGCGATATCCCCGGCGCGGAACTGCTGTGGATCGGCAATCTGGGTCACAAGCCCGACTACGTCGTCACCGACGTCGTCGTCGCCGCACTCGAAAAGATGGCGGGCAAGCCGACCGACCTCGAGGAAATAAAAAGGCGGGCCGAAGCCCGCCTGACCAGGTCGTCCGAAGCCGTCAGCCAGAGCTGATTGCTTCGGAAAGCGGCGTCAGACCCCGCTCAGGCCGTCCGAGCCGATATAGGCGATGCGCAGCATGTTGGTGGCGCCAGGGGTACCCAAGGGCACGCCGGCAGAGATGATGACGCGCTCGCCGGGCTTGCCGAAGCCTTCGGTCACAACGATACGGCAGGCGCGGTTGACCATATCGTCGAGGTCGATCGCATCCTCGGTCACGACGCAGTGCAGCCCCCAGACGACTGAGAGGCGACGTGCGGTCTGGACGATCGGCGAGAGTGCAATGATCGGAACCTGTGGCCGTTCACGGGCGGCGCGAAGGCCCGTGGTGCCGGACGAGGTGTAGCAGACGATCGCGGAGAGACGGAGCGTCTCGGCGATCTGGTGGGCGGCGAGCGAAATCGCGTCGGCACCGGTTGCCTCCGGCGGCGTGCGCTGCGCGTAGATGATGCTGGAATAATGCGGGTCGCGCTCGACGTTGCTGGCGATCGACGCCATGGTCGAAACGGCTTCCACCGGATACTCGCCCGAGGCCGATTCGGCCGACAGCATGACGGCATCCGCACCTTCGAAGACGGCAGTGGCGACGTCGGAGACTTCCGCGCGCGTCGGAACCGGTGCGGAGATCATCGATTCCAGCATCTGCGTGGCAACGACCACCGGCTTGCCGGCGCGGCGACATGCGCGCGTCAACTGCTTCTGCAGGCCCGGTACCGATTCCAGCGGCATTTCGACGCCGAGGTCGCCGCGCGCCACCATCAGCGCGTCCGAAAGCTCGATGATCTCGTCGATCCGGTCGAGCGCCTGCGGCTTCTCGATCTTCGACATCAGGCCGACGCGGCCGCGGGCAATCTTGCGGACCTCGGCCAGGTCTTCCGGCCGCTGCACGAAGGAGAGCGCTACCCAGTCGATCTCGCCGGTTGCGAGAACCGCGTCGAGGTCGGCGCGGTCCTTGTCGGTCAGGACGCCGACGGCGAGCAGCGTATCCGGCAGGCTGACGCCCTTGCGATCGGAGATCTTCGTACCGGCGACGACGGTCGCAACGATGCTCTTGCCGTCGGTCTGCTCGGCCCTGAGATGCAGCTTGCCGTCGTCGATCAGCAGGCGATGGCCGGGCTTGACCGCCTCGAGGATTTCCGGGTGAGGCAGGTAGACACGCGTGTTGTCGCCGGGAACATCCTTGTTGTCGAGCGTGAATGTCTGGCCGACCTTCAGGTCCACCTTGCCTTCCGCGAACTTGCCGACACGCAGCTTCGGGCCCTGAAGGTCGGCGAGGATGCCGATCGGCCGGCCGCAGCGGCTTTCCACCGTGCGGATGCGCTGCACCAGCGTGCGCATCACGTCATGGCTCGCATGGCTCATGTTGATACGGAACAGATCAGCCCCGGCCTCGTGCAGCTTCTGGATCATCTGCTCGTCGGAAGACGCCGGTCCGAGCGTGGCGAGGATTTTGACTTTTCTGTTCCGCTTCATCAATTCTGGCTTTCCTGCGTGCCGGGCGTTTCGGAGAGCTGAACCATCCAGCTCCCTTGCCGCCCCGTGTCGTATTCCTTGAACCCCATGCGCTGGAAGCCGCGGGCAAAGCAGTCCTGGACGCCCGTGATCTTGAACTCGTTCTCCGCGACGCACATGTTGACGTCACCGGTCCAGCGGCCGCCGCGGGCCGCATCTTCCGCGTAGAGATAATAGTATCGTGACTGAAGCTCGCCCTCGATCAGGGTCGCGCAGGTGGTGGCCGGAACCTGCCACCAGCCCTCCGTTACCCAGCCCTCCTTGGCCCGGTAACCGATTGCCACGCCGACGAGATTTTGCGTACCGTTGCAGACGCGAAAATCGGCACGCGCTTCGTCGGCGAAGAGAAATGAGCTTGAGGTTGCCAGGAAAAACAGGAGGATGCCTCCCAGTGTCGTCAGCCCCGGCTTCGCTTTGGAAAAAGGATATCTGGACACGGTTTCCGATGGAACTCCGTTTTGATTTGCGTGGCACTTTCTTGCGACGGCCAGCCCCGAAAGTCAACGTAACTCTAATCGATTACAATCGGCAAATTGCTTTCGAATTGCGCTAAACAGTTGCGGGTTTCTTGCGATTGACGCGCGCGCGTGCAATCAGCGAGGACGTGGCGAGACAACAGACTGGACCGGCATGCAACACTATTCTCCCTATGAGGTTATCGAAGCCAGGCCCACAACCGGGCTCGTTCTGCTGGCCGATCACGCGATGAACCGGCTGCCGGCGGAGTACGGCACGCTCGGCCTACCGGCCTCGGCGTTCGAGCGGCACATCGCCTATGACATCGGCGTCGAGGCGCTGGTGCGACAGCTCTCGCGAATGCTCGATGCGCCGGCCGTGCTCGGTTGCTTCTCCCGCCTGCTGATCGACCCCAATCGCGGCGAGGACGACCCGACGCTGATCATGAAGATCTCCGACGGCGCGATCGTGCCGGGAAACCACCCGATCAGCGAAGAGGAATGGGAGAACCGGTTGAACCGGTTCCACCGCCCCTATCACCGCGCCGTTTCCGAGACGATCGGCCGAAGCGGCGAGGCGCATGGCGCAGCACCGCTCGTCATTTCCATGCATTCCTTCACGCCGGCCTGGAAGGGCGTGGCCCGTCCGTGGCACGCTGCCGTCCTCTGGGATAACGATCCGCGCGCCGTTCTGCCGCTCATCGAGAAGCTCGAGGCATCGGGCGATATCGTCGTTGGCAACAACGAGCCCTATGACGGGGCGCTGCGCGGCGATACCATGTATCGCCATTGCATGACGCCCGGCATTCCCCACGCCCTGATCGAAGTGCGCCAGGACCTGATCGCCGACGAAGCGGGCGTTGCTGCCTGGGCCGAACGGCTGGCGCCGATCCTGGCGGGTCTCAACGCCATGCCCGAGTTGCATCGCTACGAGCGCCACGCCTCGCGCACCGGCGACTACGGCATGAATCCTTAAATCGGGATCGATTTGAGGACAAACTATGCAGCGTTTCAAAGGGCTGCCGCGACCTCAGCGCGCCTTAAAAGACGCGCGGCGCTGTAGTAGAGCATTTCCGATAGAAGTGCGTCGCGGTTTTGCATCCGGAGATGCGCAGTAACTGAAGAGGATCGACGTCCATGACCGAACTGACCCCGGATCAGCAGATCGCCTTCGAGGCCGCCGCCTTTCGCCGCCTCGTCGCCCATCTGCGCGAGCGCTCCGATGTCCAGAACATCGATCTGATGAACCTCGCCGGCTTCTGCCGCAATTGTCTTTCCAACTGGTACCGCGAAGCCGCCGAGCAGGCGGGCGTTCCTCTCGCCAAGGAGGAGTCACGCGAGATCATTTACGGCATGCCCTATGAGGAATGGCGCGAGCGCCACCAAAGGGAAGCAACCGCCGAGCAGAAGGCAGCCTTCGAGATCAACCGCCCGAAGGAATGAGAGCGTTTCGCCGGCGCTTGCCGCGGAAATGACCGCGTTGTTGCGCATTGACCCTTGACCTTGGCGGCTGTTCGCGGCACGTCACGGCACCCAAGAAATTCAATTCCCCATATCAAGGAGAAGACCATGTCGGATGCTCACGGCGTCGCACGCGATCAGCTTCGTGCTTTCATCGAGCGGATCGAACGCCTGGAAGAAGAAAAGAAGACCATCGCTGACGACATCAAGGACGTCTACGGCGAAGCCAAGTCCATGGGCTTCGACACCAAGATCCTGCGCAAGGTCATCTCGATCCGCAAGCAGGATCACGACGAGCGCATGGAACAGGAAGCGATCCTCGACACCTACCTCCAGGCGCTCGGCATGGTGCCGGCAGCCGACGAAGAGTAAGCACGCCTGCAAGGCCGCCGACCGGCGGCCTTCGCCTGGACGTGGGCTCCAGAACAAACTGCAGCCCGACCCCGTCCGAAAGCGGCAGCGCTCGAAAGCACGTCACAGAATTAAAAAGCCCGCCGGACTGTCAGTTCATACCGGCGGGCTTTTTCGTGTCTGCTGTTTGGCTCGAAGCTCAGTTGGTGCTGAACTTCTTCACTTCCATGAAGTTGACGGCAGTGCCGCTGAAGCGGGCAGTATCGACCGTCGTGCCGGCGCTGCTCGAGAAGCCGGCGGCATAGACCGTGGTCGGCGCGGTGCGAAGCGACTTGCTGACGAAGCGCGGTGCCTTGACCGGCTTGGAGAGCGTCGCCACGCGACCGGTCGTCAGTGCCCATTCGGAGATGATCTTCTGCGTCAGCTTCGGCTCGGTGCGGACCGACGAGCGGGTCGCGGCATCGGCATCGTTCTTCTTCGGTCGACCACCCTTTGCCGGCGCTTCTGCCTGCGTGTCGAAGGCATTGTCGAAGACGGCCGCGCGGGCATTCGTGGTCGACGGCGGCGCATAGGCCGCCATTTCGATCGGCTGTTGCGATACTGGTTCGCGCTGGGCCGGCGTCGGAGCGGCAAGCGCCACGCGGGTCGCAGCTTCGGCCGCAACGTCACGCGGCGGCTCTGCCGACGCAACGCCCGGGCGCTCCGCGAAGGAGGGAACCACGACCTTGGCATCGGCAACGGCGGCAAGGGCTGCGTCACCGGCGGGCCGCATCGCCGGAACCGGCACGAAACCAAGCGCCTGGACGTCCGTGGAAGGGTCGGCCGAGGCGACGAGCGTGTTCATGTCACGACGGTCAAGCATCTGCGGCACCGGCACCTTCATCGCGCCGAGGTCGGCAAATTCGCTTGGCATTTCCGGCGTTTGCGGCAGGGCAGCAGCAAGCGCGTCCTGGGCTGCATTCTTTTGCGGCGCTACGAGTGCAACGGCTACGCCACCATCGGCGGGAGCATCCTTGAAGGCAGGACGGACAGCCGGGACCGGAGCATTGATGTTCTGTTCGGCCGCGGCAGCAACCACCGGTTCGGCGGCAACGGAGCCGGCGACACCTGGCAGAGCTTCCTGGGCAGCAGGAGCGGAAGCCGTCTGAACCTGGGCAGGCGCAGCGCCGCCTTCGTCATCGGCACCCGGACCAGCCGCGATCGCCGAGGGTTCTTCATCCTCGTCACCGCCGCCGCCGAAGAGCATGGCGAACAGGTTGCCACGACGCTTGCCGCTTGCGCTATCGCCAGGGCCTGTCGCGCCGCCGCCCGCGACTTCGATCGCCGAAGCACCGACGCGGCGCTTGTAGTCGGCAACCGCCTGCTCATAGCCGGGCAAGGGCTTGCCGTCGGAGGGCAGGTGCATCGTCTTGCCGTCGGGGAAGAGACGCGCCAATTCGGCCCGCGACATGCGCGGCCAGGCGCGGACGCCGCCGACGTCCATGTGAACGAAAGGCGAGCCGGACGTCGGGTAGTAGCCGACGCCGCCCACCTGGAATTTCATGCCGATTTCACGAAGGGTCTTCAGCTTCACGTCGGGAAGGTAGAAGTCCATCGCCTTGCCGAGCATGTGCTGGCTCTTCTTGGCGACGCCCTTCGAGCGCGAACGCAGCATGCCGTTGGTTGCCGGCGAACGATAGGCCGAGACGACGTGGATATAATCGCGCGAACCGCTCTTCTGGTAGACTTCCCAGACGAGGTCGAGCAGGCGCGGATCCATCTTGGTCGGTTCGTTGCGACGCCAGTCGCGAAGGAAACGGTTGATCTCCTGCAGGCCCTTGGGGTCGTAGCGGCCATTGCGCTTGAAGGTGATCTGCGCCTTTTCCTGGGTATGAATGAAGTAGAGTTTCAGTGTCCGGGTCTGGCCCGCGGCCTCCACTGGAGGCGCGAAGCCTGGCGTCACGAGGGAAGCCGCGATAGCAACGGATGTAAGAACCTGCGGCACCTTACGGGTAAAGGCCGCGCAGACTCTCGCTAAGGAGCCGAGCGGCTTCTTAAAACCGAACAAATTTGGCATTCAATCCCCGTCCGACGGACAACCGTGCTTCGCTGTCTCAGATGACTGTCAAATAAGGTGACAGCATGGCAAATATGCCACAGTCGTCACCGCCCCTTATAATATAGTGAACACTTCACTAACAAGGTCTAAACGGCGGTGACTGAATAACACGGCTAATGAATCGTGAATGCGCCGATTTTAAGCCGCCTCCCTCAACGGATTCTCGGGATCTATGCCATAATCCTTCAGCTTGCGGTAGAGCGTCGACCGGCCGATGCCGAGCTTGCGCGCCACCTGACTCATCTGCCCGCGGTAGAATTTCAGCGCAAAACGAATCAATTCCTCTTCCACCTCGGCAAGCTTGCGGACGTCCCCGCCCTCGTCGACGCTGGCGATCGCGTTCTCCATGCGCGGCTCGTGTCCGGCATCGCCCTCCATCGATTTCGCCGCGCTCGCGAAATCGGGATAGACGTTCGGCACCTGCTCCGACGGCGCGGCTGTCCGTTCCGGACCGGCTTCGCCCCAGGAGAAGCCGGAGCGGTCGGAGACGACGTAACCCGGGATCTGGGTGGCGATCTGCGGGAAGTCCTTCACCGTCAGCTCGTTGCCTTCGGCAAGCACCACGGCCCGGAAGATCGCGTTCTCGAGCTGCCGGATGTTGCCCGGCCAATCATAGGCGGTCAGCAGCGCCAGGGCGCCGCTGGATATGGTGAGCGGTGCGTGCAGCCGCTGCTCCGCGGCGAAACGCTCGACGAAGGAGCGCACCAGGACCGGGATGTCTTCCTTGCGCCGGCGAAGCGCCGGAATGGTGATCGGGAAGACGTTGAGGCGGTAGTAGAGGTCCTCGCGGAAACGCCCCTCGCGCACCTCGTTGATCAGGTCCTTGTTGGTGGCGGAGATTAGCCGGACATTGACCTTCTGCGGATGGCGTGCGCCGATCGTTTCGATCTCGCCCTGTTGCACGGCACGCAGGAGCTTGACCTGGACTTCGAGCGGCAGGTCGCCGATCTCGTCGAGGAACAGCGTGCCACCGTCCGCATCGACGAACTTGCCGCTGTGTTTTTCCGTCGCGCCGGTAAAGGCGCCCTTCTCATGGCCGAAGAGAATGCTCTCGACCAGATTGTGCGGGATTGCACCACAGTTGACGGTGACGAACGGCTTGCCGACCCGGTCGCTCGCAGACTGGATGGCACGGGCCACCATTTCCTTGCCGACGCCGGACTCGCCTTCGAGCACGATCGGTATGTTGGACTGGGCGGCGCGGCGCGCCAGATCGATCACCCGGATCATTGCCGGACTTGCCGAAACGATGTCCTCGAAGCCGACGGCACCGCCGCGCGGACGGCGCGAGGTTTTGACCTTGCCGTCGCGGCTTGCCATCTTCAGTGCGTTGCCGATCGCGACCGACAGGCGCTCGGGGGAGACGGGCTTCACCAGGAAGTCGAAGGCCCCAGCCTGCATCGCGTGAACGACGGTCTCTATGCCGCCCTGGCCGGTCTGCACGATGACCGGCGTATCGACGCCGCGCTCGGCGAGTGCTTCGAGGAAGCCGTGCCCGTTCATTTCCGGCATCAGCAGGTCGAGCAGGATGACATTGATCATGCCGCCCTTGCGCTCCAGGAGTTCCAGACCACTGCGGCCGTTGTCGGCGAGATGCGCCACATGGCCGAGACGCTCGATCATGTTCGTCAGCAACCGGCGCTGCACCGGATCGTCATCAATGACCAGAATATGTGATGTCACGGAAGCCTCCTGCTCTGGACACGCGGTACTTTTGGCCAACCTCATGTGCCAAATCACGTCAGGCATCTGTGCCATAAAGGGCTGAACATCATGTTTTGAGAAATGCTTGCATTTTATCCATTGCCGGCGATAGCAATGGGGCCCATATCGCTTGCCTTCTTCCTGTCACGAACGAGAGAAATCCGACGATGACCTTCCGCCCCTTCGCCCCCGAGCAATCCGTTGTCCGTGCCGCCGCCGGCCAGTCCCATGGCGCTGCCGCGGATCTCGGCGACCTGCCCTCCTGGCGGCTCGAAGATCTCTATCCGTCCGCTGCATCGGATGCCTTTCGCAACGACCTGAAGAAGGCCGAGGCCGACGCGATCGCTTTCGAGACCAGGTGGAAGGGCAAGCTGGCCGAAGCCGCGGCGAGGAACGGTGACGACGGCATCGGCGCCGCCGTCCGGGAGTTCGAAGCGCTTGAGGACGTCATGGGCCGCATCGCCTCCTTTGCCGGCCTCACCTATTTCTCGGACACGTCCAAGCCTGAGAACGGCAAGCTTTACGGCGACGTACAGTCGAAGCTTACCGACATGTCGGCGCATCTGCTGTTCTTCTCGCTCGAGCTCAATCGCATCGATGACGCGATCCTGGACAAGGCGCTCGAGAACGATGCGCTGGCCGCGCACTACAAGCCCTGGCTCACCGACCTGCGCATGGACAAGCCCTACCAGCTCGACGACAAGCTGGAGCAGCTTTTCCTCGAAAAATCGATGACGGGTGCTGCCGCCTTCAACCGTCTGTTCGACGAGACGATGGCAAGCCTTACCTTCAACGTCGATGGCGAGGCGCTGCCGCTCGAAGTCACTCTAAACCTGTTGCAGGATCCGGCGACCGAGGTTCGCAAGAAGGCGGCGATGGCGCTTGCCGAAACCTTCAAGAGCAATATCCGCACCTTCACGCTGATCACCAACACGCTTGCCAAGGACAAGGAAATCTCCGACCGCTGGCGTGGCTTTCAGGACATCGCCGACAGCCGCCATCTCGCCAACCGTGTCGAGCGCGAGGTTGTCGATGCGCTGGCCGAAGCCGTCAAATCCGCCTATCCGCGCCTGTCGCATCGCTACTACGCCATGAAGGCAAAGTGGCTCGGCATGCCGGAGATGGATTTCTGGGATCGCAATGCACCGTTGCCGGAAACGCCGAATGCGCTGATTTCCTGGAACGAGGCCAGGGACACGGTGCTTTCGGCATATAATGCCTTCGCTCCGGAAATGGCCGCGATCGCCCGACGCTTCTTCGACGAGAGCTGGATCGACGCGCCGGTGCGCCCGGGCAAGGCACCGGGCGCCTTCGCCCATCCGACGGTACCGTCTGCGCACCCCTACGTGCTCGTCAATTACATGGGCAAGCCGCGCGACGTGATGACGCTTGCGCACGAACTCGGCCACGGCGTGCACCAGGTTCTGGCCGGCGGACAGGGCGCGCTGATGGCCTCGACGCCGCTGACCCTTGCCGAAACCGCTTCCGTCTTCGGCGAGATGCTGACCTTCCGTGCCCTTCTCGACCGGACGAAGGACAAGCGCGAGCGCAAGGCCATGCTGTCGCAGAAGGTCGAGGACATGATCAACACGGTCGTGCGCCAGATCGCCTTCTATGAGTTCGAGCGCAAGGTTCACACCGCCCGCAAGGAAGGTGAACTGACGGCGGATGACATCGGCAAGCTGTGGCTGTCGGTGCAGAGCGAGAGCCTGGGCCCGGCAATCCGGATTTCCGAGGGCTACGAGACCTATTGGGCCTATATTCCGCACTTCATCCACTCGCCTTTCTATGTCTACGCCTACGCCTTCGGCGACTGCCTGGTGAACTCGCTCTACGCCGTCTACCAGAGCGCCGAAAAAGGCTTCCAGGAGAAGTATTTCGAACTGTTGAAGGCCGGCGGCACCAAGCACCATTCGGAGTTGCTCGCACCCTTCGGGCTCGATGCCACCGATCCGTCGTTCTGGGCACAGGGACTGTCGATGATCGAAGGGCTCATCGACGAACTCGAGGCGCTTGATAAGGCCTGATCCGGGCATGGGTCCAGATCACGGCGCGATCGACAAGACGACTTATGAACGACACCGCACCCTATGTGCTGTTCCGGGACGACAGCGAAAACCGTACGACGGTTTTCGCTGAGCCCCTGCGCATCGTCACCGCGCATACGAAAACCGAATTCACCCGTGGCCTTGCCGAGCTCGACCGCGCCCACAAGGCAGGCAAGTGGATCGCCGGCTTCATGTCCTATGAGGCCGGTCACCTCTTCGAGGAGAAGCTCTCGGGTTTCGCCGAGGAGGGCCGTGAAACACCGCTGATGTCCTTCGGCATCTTCGATGCGCCCGCCGAAGACCACCCGCTTGCCGAGCCTCGAAGGCGGACCGAGAACGAACCCTTCCTCAGCGAGCCCCGCGCCGGCTGGAATTTCGACACCTATCGCAAACGCTTCGATCGCCTGCACCAGCACTTGCGCCAGGGCGATTGCTACCAGGCCAACCTGACGATGCCGATCCGCGCCCGCTGGTCCGGCGATCCGCGCACCGCTTTCTGGTCGCTGATCGATCGCCAGCCGGTGAAATACGGCGCACTCGTCGCGCTTGACGGGCCGATCCTGCTGTCGCGATCGCCGGAGCTCTTCTTCCGCGTCGATGCGGACGGCTGGATCGAGACGCACCCGATGAAGGGTACAGCCAGGCGCGGCGCTTCTGCGGCCGAAGACGCCGAGATCATCGCGGCCATGCGCGCCGACGAGAAGACCCAGGCGGAAAACCGGATGATCGTCGATCTTCTGCGCAACGACATCTCGCGGATCACCGAAGTCGGCACGCTCAGCGTCCCCAAGCTGTTCGAGATCGAGACCTACCCGACCGTGCACCAGATGGTGAGCCACGTCCGGGCGAAGCTCTTGCCCGAGATCGGCCTCGAGGCCATCTTCGCCGCTCTGTTCCCCTGTGGCTCGATCACCGGCGCGCCGAAGATGCGGGCCATGGAGATCCTGCACGATCTGGAAGATGGACCGCGCGACGCCTATTGCGGCGCCATCGGCTTCATCGCCCCCAACGGGGTCATGCGCTTCAGCGTCGCAATCCGCACCATTTCGCTTTTCCCCAATGGCGAGGCCATCTTCAACGTTGGTGGCGGCATCGTCTTCGACAGCAACGCACAATCCGAATATGACGAATGCCTTCTGAAGGCCCGTTTCGCCATTGGCGACGATGGGATCGCGCTTGGCGACGACGAGGTCGCGCTTGGCGACGACGAGACCGCGCGATGACGGACTTTTCGCTGATCGAAACGCTGCGCCACGAGCCCGAAAACGGCTTCATCCGCTTGCGCCTGCATCTGGCGCGGCTGAAACGGTCGGCGCGACGTCTCGGCATTCCTGGAGCGGAAGGCGCAGAAGCGGCCTTGCTGGCAGCGGTGGAGAGCGGCGACGACAGGGCCGCACGCCGCGTACGGCTCGAACTTTTGCCGGACGGACGCATCGAGGTGAAGACTGCGCCCTTCGTGCCGTTGCCGGAGGGAACGATCTGGCAGGTGCGGATTGCCGCCACGCTGCTCAATTCCCGCGATCCGCTGCTGCGCTACAAGACCAGCCGCCGGGCGGCCTATGACGCTGCCCGCGGCGAGTTTGCGGCGAGCGAGGCTGACGAGGTTCTTCTTCTCAACGAGAAAGGCGAGGTCTGCGAGGGCACGATCACCTCGGTCTTCCTCGACGACGGCAGCGGGGTCCTGAAGACGCCGCCGATCGCCTGCGGCCTGCTTGCGGGCGTCCTGCGCACCGAACTGGTCTGTGCGCGCCGGGCGCGAGTCGCACGGCTTTCGCCCACCGATCTCACCCGTGGGACGCTCTATGTCGGCAATTCGCTACGCGGTCTGATCCGGGTGCGACTCCTGGTCTGAACCGGGAAGCGTGTAGCGTCTGACGCGATCGCGCCCGTCGCGCTTGGCGAGGTAAAGCGCCTGGTCGGCGCGCGCATAAAGGTCGCTCACCGAATCGCCATCGCGATACTCCGCCAGACCGACAGAACAGGTGTAGAAGAACTCCGGAATGTTCTCGAGCGGCCGGGAGCTTCTGACCTTTTCGAGCAGGCGGTCGAGAATGCGATTGCCTTCGCTGATAGTGGTATCGGGCAGGATGAGCATGAATTCCTCACCGCCGATGCGACCGAAGCAATCCGAGCGGCGCACGAATTCCTGCATCTGGCGGGCGAAGTCGAGCAACACCTCGTCGCCGCGCTGGTGCCCGTGGCGGTCGTTGATCGCCTTGAAATAATCGATGTCGATGATCGCGACGCAACCCCACATATGCGGGTTTTCGGCGCAGTTGGCAATGAACTCGGTCAACCGTCCCATCGTGTAGCGACGGTTGGGCACGCTGGTCAGCTCGTCGACCTGAGCCGCCCGAAGCGCAAAGTCGCGGTCCTGCCGGAGTTCGCGCTCCCCGGCGTGGATGCTGGTGACATCGACGGCGATGCAAAGCATCCAGCCGTCGGAATCCACCGTCTCCGTCATCCACAGCCAACGGCCGTCATGCAGGTCGGTTTCCATCGCACGAAAAGGTACCTTGCCGCGCCGGTGAGCCGTCGAGGAGATCCAGGCGTTGACATCGTCGGTCTTCAGGACGGTTCCGCGACCGGCGGCGTGGTTGCGGCGCATGATCTCCGCCCAGGTCGGGCTCTCGTCCGGACCGACATGATAGGCCGCACGAAATGCCGGATTGGCAAACCGCAATCGATCATGCTGATCGTAGAGCGCGATCAGTACGGGTGTTTTGCTCTGTAAGGCCGCAAGAGCCTTGAGATGACTACCGGTCACGGTCTGTCACGCCTCCGGGTCGGACAATATCAATCATGGCGCGAAGCGGATGCTTCGGACGAAGCTATAGCACGAAGTGCCTGTGACAAGCGTTTACGCGTGCGAAACGATGGGGATATGGTTAAATCACCGCCTTGGTCCGGGCGAACTGCATGCAGCATACGCCCATGACGGTTCCTCCAAGCCCTTCACCACCGGCCTTGCGCAGTTGATCCCGATCGCTTTATCGAGCTGCGCAGCCTGACCTGACGGCAGGCCGCCGACAACGGTTCGTCAGCAAGCGGAACGAGCCCATCGCAGCGCCGCTCTCTATCACCGGTTAAGCACCATCTCAAATAGCGGTTGACCCGCCGGCTCTTTATTGTGACAGCAATCTATGCTCTACAGCGCCGCGTGCCCCGCCGGGCACCCACGGCCGCTTCGGCACATCCATCGAGCCAGAACAGCGGCGCCAGCCGCTCCTCATGCTTAGTCACCCACCGTCACAGGGAAAGTTTTCTCAGGAGAAAGACAAAAATGGCAGATACCACCTATCCGGTTTACGGCGAGATCACCGGTCCGGTCGTCATGATCGGCTTCGGTTCGATCGGTCGCGGCACCCTGCCGCTGATCGAGCGCCACTTCAAATACGACAAGAACCGGTTGATCGTGGTCGAGCCCCGTGAGGACGCCGCCGACAACGAGATTTTCGAACGGCATGGCGTACGTCACGTTCGCGCTCATGTGACGAAGGACAACTACAAGGAACTGTTGAAGCCGCTGCTCACCGAAGGCGAAGGCCAGGGCTTCTGCGTCAACCTGTCGGTCGACACCGGCTCGCTCGACCTGATCAAACTGTGCCGCAAGCTCGACGTTCTCTACATCGACACGGTCGTTGAGCCGTGGCTCGGCTTCTATTTCGACGCCGAGATGGACAATGCCGACCGCACCAACTATGCGCTGCGCGAAACCGTCCGCAAGGAAAAGGAAAAGAACCCGGGCGGCACCACGGCCGTTTCGACCTGCGGCGCCAACCCGGGCATGGTCTCCTGGTTCGTCAAGCAGGGCCTGCTGAACCTCGCCAACGACCTCGGCGTGAAATACGAAGAGCCGCATCAGGACGACCGCGAAGGCTGGGCGAAGCTGATGAAGAAGGTCGGCGTCAAGGGCGTGCACATTGCCGAGCGCGACACCCAGCTGACCAAGAAGCCGAAGCCGCTCGATGTCTTCTGGAACACCTGGTCGGTCGAGGGCTTCATCTCCGAAGGTCTGCAGCCGGCCGAGCTCGGCTGGGGCACCCATGAAAACTGGATGCCGAAGAACGCCAAGAAGCACAAGAAGGGCTGCAAGGCGGCGATCTACCTGGAGCAGCCGGGCGCCAACACCCGCGTGCGCACCTGGTGCCCGACGCCTGGTCCGCAATACGGCTTCCTGGTCACCCACAACGAGGCGATCTCGATCTCGGACTTCTTCACCGTCCGCGACAAGGACGGCGAGGTCATCTATCGCCCGACCTGCCACTACGCCTATCATCCGGCCAACGACGCCGTCCTGTCGCTGCACGAAATGTTCGGCAATGGCGGCAATGCGCAGCCGGTCCATCACGTTCTCGACGAGAAGGAACTCGTTGAAGGCCTCGACGAACTGGGCGTCCTGCTCTACGGCCACGACAAGAATGCCTATTGGTATGGTTCGCGCCTGTCTCTGGAAGAGACCCGCCGCATCGCCCCCTACCAGAACGCCACCGGTCTGCAGGTAACCTCTGCGGTTCTGGCCGGCATGGTCTGGGCACTCGAAAACCCGAAGGCCGGCATCGTCGAAGCCGACGAGATGGACTACAAGCGCTGCCTGGAAGTCCAGCTCCCCTATCTCGGTCCGGTTGAAGGCCACTACACCGACTGGACCCCGCTCGACGGCCGTCCGGGCCTATTCCCGGAAGACATCGACACGAAGGATCCCTGGCAGTTCAAGAACATCCTCGTTCGCTAAGCTTTTGACGTAAAACGTCATCCGGCCCGGGGCACGACCGTGTCCCGGGCCTTTTCATCTGTGCGGGAAAAGGCGGCTGCAGCCCCTGGCCGCTCTTGCTTTCAACTCATGATCGCGGCATGGTCATGCCGGAATGAAACAGTCCGCTCGGCCCAATGCGGGGGAAATCGTCTATGAAGCCATTCGCAGTTCTGACCCTAATCGCAACCGCCGCGGCCTTGGCATCCTGCCAGTCGTCGCCCCGGATCATCGATGAGGGCGGGCCGTCGCGCCAGGCGACCGGCGTCGAAGGCTCCTGGGTGGACCCGAACGGCATCGTCTCGACTTTTGCGGGCGGCACCTTCTCGACCCGCACGACCGACACCAACCAGCTGCTCGCTTCGGGCAACTACACCAAGGTGAGCCCGACGCTCGTCGAGATCAACATGACCTCTCTCGTGCGCAACACCCAGTCGAAGGTCAATTGCGCCCTGGTCACCCAGAACCAGCTCAATTGCACCACCGATGCCGGCGCGCAGTTCTCGCTGGCCAGGCGCGGCTAAAACAGCGCATATGCAAGCATCGAAGCCCCCGATCGGGGGCTTTTTTGTTGCAGGGCCGCAGCTTAACCTACTGCATGTTTCCTTTAATCGTAGCCGATTGAAGGACAAAAACATGCAGCCATTCAAAGTGCTACAGCGACCTTTGCGCGTCTAGTAAGACGCGCGGCGCTGTAGTTGCAAATTGACAAAGCGGGCTTGGTTTTAGCGCTTGAAGTAACCTTCAAGTGGTGAAAACATCCCGCCCGGCAAAGCCATTCCGACCGTGGGGAACGGTTCCGTCTTGACGGCGCCGGAAACGGTCGGCTGACAACCGGCAAAACAGGAGAACATCATGATCAGACACATGCGGACCGGCCTGATGACCGCGTCCATTCTTGCCCTCTCCTCGGGCGCTGCCTTCGCCGATTATGAGCTGAACATCCTGCATATCAACGACCTCCATTCCCGCATCGAGTCGATCAACAAGTTCGATTCCACCTGCTCGGCGGAAGAGGAAGGCAAGAACGAATGTTTCGGCGGCGTCGCCCGACTGAAGTCCCTGATCGACCAGAAGCGCCAGGAACTCTCCGGCAAGAACGTGCTGCTGCTCAACGCCGGCGACAACTTCCAGGGCTCGCTGTTTTTCACCACCTATAAGGGTCTGGCCGAAGCCGAATTCCTGAACCTGATGAAGTTCGACGCAATGACCGTCGGCAACCATGAATTCGACGAGAGCGAGGATGGCCTTGCCGGCTTCCTCGACAAGATCACCTTCCCGGTCGTCACCGCCAATGTGCTGCCGAGCCACAAGTCGAAGATCGGCGACCGCATCAAGCCATCGATCGTGCTCGAGGTCGGCGGCCAGAAGGTCGGCATCGTCGGCGCCGTCGCCAACGACACGCCGGAACTTTCGTCCCCCGGCCCGGACATCCTGATCGGCGACGACGTTGCCACCACCACCGCCGCCGTCGAAGAACTGAAGAAGCAGGGCGTCGACAAGATCATTGCGCTCACCCATGTCGGCTATCCGCGCGATCTTGCCGCAATCGCCAAGATCCCGGACGTCGACATCGTCGTCGGCGGCCACTCGCACAGCCTGCTCTCCAATACCGACCCGAAGGCCGAAGGCCCCTATCCGACGATGGTCGACAATCCCGGCGGCTACAAGGTTCCGGTCGTCCAGGCGGCATCCTACACCAAGTATCTCGGCGATCTCGTCGTCACCTTCGACGACAAGGGCGTCGTCAAGGCCGCCAAGGGCGATCCGATCCTGGTCGACAGCTCGGTGAAGCCCGATCAGTCCGTGTTGGCGCGCGTCGCCGAGCTCGGCAAGCCGATCGAGGAACTGCGCTCGAAGATCATCGCCAAGACCGAAGCGCCGATCGACGGCTCGCGTGAGAATTGCCGCGCCAAGGAATGCGAAATGGGCAGCCTGCTCACCGACGCCATGCTCGACCGCGTCAAGGGCCAGGGTGTCACCATCGCCATCACCAATGGCGGGGGCCTGCGTGCCTCCATCGACGCTGGCGACGTTTCCATGGGCGAAGCCATCACCGTGCTGCCGTTCCAGAACACGGTCGCTACCTTCCAGATCAAGGGCGACGGTATCCGCGAGGCGCTGGAAAACGGTCTCAGCAAGCTCGAGGAAGGCGGCGGCCGCTTCCCGCAGGTGGCCGGCATGAAGTTCTCCTTCGACAAGTCGAAGCCGGTCGGCAGCCGCGTCGTCTCGGTCGAGGTGAAGGAAGGCGAGACCTATGTCCCGCTGGATCCGGCGAAGACCTATTCGCTCGTCACCAACAACTACATGCGCAATGGCGGCGACGGCTACGACGTCTTCAAGGAGAAGGGTGAGAACGCCTACGACTACGGTCCGGGCCTCGAAACCGTGCTCGCCGACTATCTCGCGGCCCACCAGCCGTTCAAGCCCTATACCGATGGCCGCATCACCGAGGTCGCTTCCGCCGCAGGTGCCGCACCGGCGGAACCGGCGACGGAAGCAAAGCCGGCGGCGGGCACCGACACGGCAACCCGGCCGGCTGCAACCTCCGGCGATGCCGCAGCGTCTGCGGCGAGCGGCCCGCAGAAGCACGTGATCGCCAAGGGCGACACGCTCTGGGATCTCGCCAAGTCGTTCTATGGCGAAGGCACACTGTGGAAGAAGATCTCCGAGGCCAACGGCAAGCCGGCGCCGCGCGCGCTGCATGTTGGCACGGAACTGGAGATCCCGGCAAAATAAGACAATTTGCCTCTGTCTTCAAAGCCGGCGCGGGCTTCCCCGCGCCGGCTTTTCTACTTAGAAGGACTTGAAACTGAAGGCTCCAAACGGAAGCGGAGCCCCGATTTCGGGGACCGACGAGGATCAAGATGACCGAACACCTTGCCATGACCGCCCCTGCCAACCACCCTTCCGTCAAATCCGGAAAGGTTGGTGTTCTGCTGGTCAATCTCGGCACGCCCGACGGCACCGACTACGCCTCGATGCGCCGCTACCTGAAGGAGTTCCTGACGGACCGCCGGGTGATCGAATGGTCGCGGCTGTTCTGGTATCCGATCCTGTTCGGCATCGTGCTCAACACCCGCCCGGGCAAGGTCGGCAAGGCCTATGAGACGATCTGGAACAAGGAGCGGAACGAAAGCTACCTCAGGACCTACACCCGCAATCAGGCGGAACTGATGGCCAAGACCTTCGCCGATCGTCCCGATGTGATCGTCGACTGGGGCATGCGCTACGGCCAACCCTCGATCGCCTCGCGCATGGAGGCGCTGCAAAAGGCTGGTTGCGAACGCATCCTCGTCTTCCCGCTCTATCCGCAATATGCCGCCGCCACCACCGCAACGGTCAACGACAAGGCCTTCGAGGCGCTGTTGAAAATGCGCTGGCAGCCGGCGCTGCGCACCGTTCCGCCCTATCACGACGACCCGGTCTACATCGACGCGCTGGCGACCTCGATCGAGCGCCACCTGGCGACACTCGGCTGGGAGCCGGAAGTGGTTCTGACCTCCTTCCACGGGATTCCGAAGAGCTACTTCGACAAGGGCGACCCTTACTACTGCCAGTGCCAAAAGACCGCGCGGCTGCTGCGCGAAAAGCTCGGCTGGTCCAAGGAGAAGCTCCAGGTCACCTTCCAGTCGCGTTTCGGTCCCGAGGAATGGCTGCAGCCCTACACCGACAAGACGGTCGAGAAGCTCGCCCAGGAAGGCGTCAAGCGCATTGCCGTCCTCAATCCCGGCTTCGTCTCCGACTGTCTGGAAACCCTGGAGGAGATCGCCGAGCAGGCGGCCGAGAGCTTCCACCACAACGGCGGCGACAAGTTCACCCACATTCCCTGTCTCAACGACAGTGCGGAAGGCATGGCGGTTCTCGAACACGTCGTGCGCCGCGAACTCGCCGGCTGGCTCTAAACCCATTCTTTGCCGCGCCGCTTGAAAAAGTGGCGCCTCGACCACCACTTCCGGATGAACGGACCGCAGGCGCTCACCGGCGAGTGCACGTGTCTAACGTTTTGAATCCATGCGCCACCCGCGGAAACCGATTCCGGAGCGACAACTATTGCGCTAAGGTGCTGTCTCGGGTCGGGACAACAAATTGGGGGGCGTCTCTTGGGCGGGCTGGATATCGTCGTCGTCGCATTCGTGGTTCTTATCGTGTTTGTCCTCTTCATGGGGATCAAGACGGTGCCACAGGGGTATCGCTACACGGTCGAACGCTTCGGTCGTTATACCAAGACGCTGGAGCCGGGTCTGAACCTGATCGTGCCCTTCATTGACCGGATCGGCGCGAAGATGAACGTGATGGAGCAAGTGCTCGACGTTCCGACGCAGGAAGTCATCACCAAGGACAATGCCAGCGTCTCGGCCGATGCCGTCGCCTTCTACCAGGTCTTGAATGCGGCGCAGGCGGCCTACCAGGTCGCCCATCTCGAAATCGCCATCCTGAACCTGACGATGACCAACATCCGCTCGGTCATGGGATCGATGGATCTCGACGAGCTGCTCTCCAACCGCGATACGATCAACGAGAGACTGCTGCGCGTCGTCGACGAAGCCGCCAACCCCTGGGGCATCAAGATCACCCGCGTCGAGATCAAGGACATCGCACCGCCGAAGGATCTGGTCGACGCCATGGCACGGCAGATGAAGGCCGAGCGCGAGAAGCGCGCCCAGGTTCTGGAAGCCGAAGGCGCCAGGAACGCACAGATCCTGCGCGCCGAAGGCGCAAAGCAGTCGGCGATCCTGGAGGCGGAAGGCCAGCGCGAGGCGGCGTTCCGCGACGCCGAAGCCCGTGAACGTCTGGCCGAGGCCGAAGCCAAGGCAACGAAGATGGTTTCCGACGCCATCGCATCCGGCGACGTTCAGGCGATCAACTACTTCGTTGCGCAGAAATACACCGAGGCGCTCGCCTCGATCGGCACCGCCAACAACCAGAAGATCGTGCTGATGCCGATGGAAGCCACGTCGTTGATCGGCTCGCTCGGAGGGATTGGCGCCATTGCCAAGGAAGTCTTCGGTGATGGCCCGTCGGGGCAGACTGCGCGTCCGCGTCAATCGGCGCCGCGCACCACACCCGCCTTCCCGGCCGATCCTTCGCAAGGAAAGTAGCCGATGCTCGAACGCGCCATTCAAGAACTCGGGCCCTGGAACTGGTGGGTCCTGGGCTTCGTGCTGCTCGCCGCCGAACTCGTCGCCCCCGGCGTGTTCCTGATCTGGATCGGGATCGCCGCGCTCATAGTCGGAATTCTCTCTCTCATGCTTTGGGAGATCGGCTTCTGGACATGGCAGGTTCAGTTCGTCCTCTTCGCGCTGCTTGCGGTGGTCGCGGTCCTGCTCGGCCGTCGCTTTGTTCTCTCCTCGTCCGAAGCCACCGATGAGCCCCTGCTGAACCGGAGAGCGGAAAGCCTCGTGGGCCGCACCGCCGTGCTGGAGAAGCCGATCGCCGAAGGGCGCGGCCGTATCCGGCTCGACGATACGATCTGGATCATCGAAGGGCCCGACCTGCCGGCCGGCACCCGAGTCCGTGTCGTTTCCACCCACGGGCGGAACCTGACCGTGGAAAGCGCCTGATCGGCAAGCGGCTGATGCCACGACGTTTTTCGCGGTTGGAAACGATTGCTTAACCACGTCGCTTTACGATTGCGAAAGGATTGCAATCAGGCTCGTGGACAATCGGCATATGGTGCCAGGCTCATCTCGCTCGACCAAAGGAGACGCGCGGCGTTCGACCTCGCTGGCGTTGCTATTGGCCGGCGCTGCCCTGTTCGTACCATCGCCATTGCTCGCGCAAACGGCCACGGCACCGACGACGTCCTATGGCGTCAGCACCTCCTCGGCAGCCGTTCCGGCTACAACGCCCGCAATCGCCGATCCGCAGACCACCGGCGCCGTCAGCGGCGACGACCTGCCGCCGGCGCAGAACGAGGATTACCTCCGCCTCAATCAGCGCGAGCCGACGATCGACGGCCTGCGGCTGCGCACCTATAACCCCGAATACGATCGCGCACCGGGCGCTCGCATCGGCACCTTCACGCTGCGCCCCAGCGTCAGCGAGACCATCAACCACGAATGGCGCAAGGACGGAGACACCAAGACGAACCGCGGCTACCTCGAAACCGGGATCCGCGGCACCCTGACCTCGGACTGGTCGCGGCATCAGTTGACCGTCACCGGCGAAGGCGTCCTGCAAAACAACATCTCTGGCGAGGGCGAGGAAGAGCCGCGCGCCAATGTCGACGCGGAACTGCGGCTCGATCTCTGGGACGAAACGATCGCGCGGCTCCGCGCCGGCTATAGTTTCGAGCGTGAAGACGCCGACGACCCGAACGCGATCTCGAACGCCAAGACCCAGTCCGCGGTCAACACCTACCGCCTTGGTGCCGCCATCGAGCGCGACTTCGGCCTGATCCGCGGCTCGGTCGGTATCGACTTCGACCGGCGTACCTACGGCGATGTCGAACTCGAAAACGGCACGAACCTGTCGGTCAAATACCGCAATCGCAATACGGGCATCCTCACGGCCCGGGTCGGCTACGAGCTGTCGCCGGCGCTGATCCCGTTCCTGGAAGCCTCCGTCGGCAAATCGCTTTACGACCTGCGCGAGGATCCGCTCGGCTTTGAACGTTCCTACCAGACCTATGCCGGACGCGGCGGTATCGAGCTCGACCTCGGTGAGAAACTCTATGGCGAGCTCGGCCTCGGCTACGAGACCTACAACTTCGAGGACGATCGGCTCGGCGAGCTCAGCGGCCTTTCGGTCGACGGACGCCTCAACTGGTCGCCGCAGCGCGGCACCGATGTGCTCTTCGCCGTTTCGACCGACCTCAACCCGTCGACGACGCCGGGCGATGCGGGGTCGATCGACTACAATCTCACCAACATCATCACCCACCAGATGCGCTCGGATCTGGTCGCACGGCTGACAAACAGCCTGACGCTGCGCAACTATCCCTCCGACGCCCGCTCGTCCGACGAAACCACCTGGCGCACCGGCGCCGGCCTGACCTACGACATCAACCGATACTTGGCCTTGACGGGCGATGTCAGCTACGAGCGCACGACCCGCGACCAGGGCGATACGACGGACATCACCCGCGTCGGCGTCGGCCTGACGCTGCGGCGCTAGAGCAATCCCAGGAAAACTGTAAAGCGGCTTTCCGACCGGAGTTGCGTCGTTTCAAAGAAGCCCGCCGTCTTCAACGGAAAAGGCCGCGTCCAGGGGACGCGGCCTTCTCGAGTTCATGACGAAGGCAATTACCTCAGAGCGCTAAGCAGGCTCTTCAGCGGACCCTCGACGCTCGGGCGGATGTCGCCGCGTTCCAGCGCAAAGGCGACGTTTGCCAGGATGAAGCCATCCTTGGCGCCACAGTCATAGGTGTCGCCACGGAAGTGATAGGCGGCGAACTGCTGGCTGTCGGAAAGCTTGAGCATGCCGTCGGTCAACTGGATTTCGTTGCCTGCGCCGCGCTCCTGCTTTTCGAGGATCGGGAAAATCTCCGGCTGCAGGATGTAGCGGCCGTTGATGAAGAAGTTGGACGGGGCCGTGCCCGGTGCCGGCTTTTCGACCATCTTGGTGATCTTGAAGCCATCGCCCACCTTGTCGCCGACGCCGACGATACCGTATTTGTGCGCCTGGTCCGGAGCGCATTCCTCGACGGCGATGACATTGCCGCCGCTCTGCTCATAGAGCTCGACCATGCCCTTGAGGCAGCCCTTTTCGCCCTTCATGATCATGTCCGGCAGCAGCAGCGCAAAGGGCTCGTTGCCAACGAGGTCACGGGCGCACCAGACCGCATGGCCGAGGCCGAGCGGCGCCTGCTGGCGGGTAAAGCTGGTGGTGCCTGCCTTCGGCAGAATGCCGTCGAGCAGCGCGATCTCGGCCTTCTTGTTACGCTCGCGCAGCGTCTGGTCGAGCTCGACCTGAATGTCGAAATAATCCTCGATGACCGCCTTGCTGCGGCCGGTGACGAAGATCAGATGTTCGATGCCGGCTTCCAGCGCCTCATCGACCACATATTGAATGACCGGCTTGTCCACCACCGTCAGCATTTCCTTCGGCACGGCCTTGGTGGCCGGCAGGAAACGTGTGCCCAGCCCTGCGACCGGGAACACGGCTTTGCGGACTTTACGCTTGTCGGTCATCGATACCTCCTTGATAGGACTTCACTCATAAGTCTTGCCGGATGGTCCCGAACGGCAATCCGTCTGAACCATACAGCGCTCCGTAATGGAGCCGCAATCTCTATGCTGTCGGCTGAACACAGCATGAACCGACGGAACAAATGCATATGCGAACTCCACGACCATGGCTTGACATTTTCTGCAGCGGAAGACGCCACCACAATTTCATGGTAAAGGGTTTGTTGACCACGTTTCTGTAGATTCGTTGCAATCCGGCAATGCAACAATCGCGGCCGGATCCGAAACAGGAGCCGCCGACGACTGCCCCCACCGTCGAGGCTGGCCCCAGACTGCCACCTTGCGGAGCGAATCGGGCCATGACGGCCGAGGCCCCGCAGAGAAACGGAACCGACAGCTGATGATCAGAAACCGCAGGACGTTTTTCCGTCATATCGCAGCCGCCCTCGTCCTCTCCGCCGCCGCGCTCGGTACCTCGCCCGCGCGCGCCGATGCCGGATTCCAGAACTGGATCAACGAATTCTACGCCACGGCTGCCAAGGCAGGCATCACCAAGGCGACCTATCGGCAGGCCTTCGCCGGTGTGAAGACGCCCGACCAGACGGTGATCGAGAAGGCGAACTATCAGCCGGAGTTCAAGCACAAAATCTGGGAATATATCGATTCCCGCGTGAACCCCTACACCAAACGCGTCGGCCAGGAGATGGCGGCCAAGCACGCCCGCACGCTGAACGCGCTGGAAAAGCGCTTCGGCGTCGACAAGACCATCCTTTTGGCGATCTGGTCGATGGAATCCAACTACGGCGCCGTGCTCGAGAAGGATGATCGTCTGCATTACGTGCCGCGCGCACTCGCAACCCTTGCCTATGTCGATCCGAAGCGCTCGAACTACGCCAAGAAGCAGCTCATCGCCGCGCTGAAGATCCTCCAGAGCGGCGACATCACGCCGCGCGAGCTGACCGGCTCCTGGGCGGGCGCCATGGGTCACACCCAATTCATCCCGACGAGCTACCTGCTCTATGCGGTCGACGCCGATGGCAATGGCCATCGCGACATCTGGAACTCGGTGCCGGACGCACTCGCAACAGCCGCCAACCTTCTGAAGAAGAACGGCTGGCAGCCGGGCGAAACCTGGGGCTACGAAGTCGCGCCGCCGGCAAATGCGGCGAAATATTCCGGCCAGACGAAGACGCTCGCCGAATGGGCGTCGCTCGGTTTCATCAGGCCGAACGGCAAGGGCTTCCGCAACGGCAGCATGCGCGCCGAGCTCAAGCTGCCGAGCGGCGGCGAAGGCCCCGGCTTCCTCATGACCAGGAACTTCTTCGTCATCAAGCGCTACAACGCCTCCGACAGCTACGCCCTCGGCGTCGGCCTTCTCGCCGACCAGATCGCCGGCTATCAGGGCATGCAGCAGCGCTGGCCGCGTCCGGACGGCTCGCTCGATATCAGCGAGAAGTTCGAGCTGCAGAACCGCCTGAAGGAACTCGGCTACTATAGCGGCGAGGTCGACGGCAATTTTGGTTCCGGTTCCAAGGCCGCGATCCAGGCGTTCCAGTCGAAGAACGGCCTGCCGCCGGATGGAGAGCCGACCCAGATGCTGCTGCGGGCGCTGCGCAACTAGCGCCCTCGAAACGGTTTCACGATCGCCGTATCCGTGAGATAAAGTCGGATGAGCGCGCTGCACCCGTGCGGCGCGCTTAGACGTGACAGCGGCTCATCCCCGCCGGAATACGCTATGAACAGGTAAAGAACCAGATGACGAGCAAGCGCCGCGGGCACCAGAGCCGAACGCCGTTCGGGATTGCGACCATCTGCATCGCCGCGATGGCGATGGTTGTCGTCAGCCTTTTCGCGAGCTTTGCCGAAGCGCAGGAACGGGTCCAGCGGCGCAACCTGTTCCAGATGCTCTTTGGCGGGCTGACCCGCGAACGACCGGTCTATGAGGACCGTGACTATTTCCCGGAGCAGCCGCGCCCGAAACGCCAGCGGCAGCAACAGCAGCAGCGCCAAAAGGGCCAGGGGCAACAGAAGCCGAAGCCGAAGATTGCCGATACGCCGGCCCCCGCACCGGTGGTCGTGGAGAAGGCGCCGGACGCCAAGAAGGTGCTGGTCGTCGGCGACTTCATGGCCGGCAGCCTCGGCGACGGCCTGAAGACCGCCTTCGAGATGACCCCCGGCATCGCCATCGAGACGCGGGCGAACGGCTCGTCCGGCCTCGTGCGCGAGGACTATTTCAACTGGCCGGGCACCCTTCCCGGCTATGTCTCTGAAGTGAAGCCTTCCGTCATCATCGTCAGCCTCGGTGCCAACGACCGGCAGCAGATGCAGATGGGAGACGTCAAGGAAAGGTTTCGCAGCGATCTCTGGACGGAAGAATACCGCAAGCGCGTCAATGCGCTGGCGGCGCTTGCCCGCAAGGAGAAGTTGCCGGTTCTCTGGGTCGGAATGCCGCCGTTCCAGTCGGCGGCCATGACCGCCGACATGGTGACCTTCAACGGCATCTACCGTGAGGAGATCGAGAAGGTTGGCGGCCAGTTCGTCGACATCTGGGACGGCTTCGTCGACGAGGGCGGCAAGTTCGTCCTGACCGGCTCCGACATCAACGGCCAGCAGGTTCGTCTGCGCGGCGCCGATGGCGTCAATCTCACCAAGGCCGGCAAACGCAAGCTCGCCTTCTACGTCGAGAAGGATATTCGCCGGCTGCTCGGCGATGCCGCCGCGACGGACAAGAACGTGCCGGGAGCCAACGAACTCAAGGATCTGGTCGTGACGGCGCCGCTTGGCAACGAGGATATCGTCAAGACCCAGCCGATCGGCTTGACCGATCCGGCGCTCGACGGCGCCGGTTCGCTGCTCGGCAACGCCGCCCCGGACAAGGGCAATGGCAAGAGCCCCCGCGACCTGCTGGTCGACAAGGGCGATGTCGTCGCCGCACCGGCGGGCCGCGTCGACGACTTCCGCCTATCGAAGCCAAGCACGGTGATCAGCAATCCGGTGATCCGCAACTAGGGCATTCCGCTGACGGGCTTAGAGCGACCTTGGCGGCTCATCTGAATGCCCGGCGTAGTTCAGAGCTGACAATAGCCAGCAAAAAGCCCCGTCAGCTGGACGGGGCTTTTCATGCTTGGGAGTAAACGCTTATCGCGGCAGGGTGGTCGAACCCATCAGCGCCTCGTCGATCGCCCGCGCCGCCTGGCGGCCTTCGCGAATCGCCCAGACGACGAGCGACTGGCCGCGGCGCACGTCGCCTGCGGTCCAGAGCTTCTCGACCGAGGTCTTGTAGTCGCGCTCGTTGGCGACGACATTGGTCGAGCCGCGGCGGTCGGTGTTGAGCGTCAGCTTGTCGCCGAGATCCTTCAGCACGCTGTTGGTGAAGGGACCGCGGAAGCCGATGGCGATGAAGGCGAGATCGGCCTTGATGACGAACTCCGTGCCGGCGATCGGCTTGCGGCGGTCATCCACCTGGCAGCACTTCACGCCGGTCAGGTTGCCGTCCTCGTCGCCGATGAATTCGAGCGTCGCCACCTGGAACTCGCGGATGGCGCCTTCGGCCTGGCTGGAGGAGGTGCGCATCTTCGTCGCCCAGAACGGCCAGACGGCGAGCTTGTCTTCCTTTTCCGGCGGCTGCGGACGGATGTCGAGCTGGGTCACCTTGACCGCGCCCTGACGGAAGGCCGTGCCGACGCAATCCGACGCCGTATCGCCGCCGCCGACGACGACGACGTGCTTGCCGCCGGAAAGGATCGGCTGGGACGGCCAGCCGACGCTGTCGATGTTTTCGCGGCCGACGCGACGGTTCTGCTGCACGAGATAGGGCATCGCGTCATGCACGCCGGCGAATTCGACACCGGGGATGCCCGCATCACGCGGCGTCTCCGAACCGCCGCAGTAAAGCGCGGCATCGTAGTCGTCGAGCAGACGCTGCATCGGCAGGTCGACGCCGACATTGATGCCGCAGTGGAAGGTGACGCCTTCGCCCTTCATCTGTTCGACGCGGCGATCGATGAAGTTCTTCTCCATCTTGAAGTCCGGGATGCCGTAGCGCAGCAGGCCGCCTGGCTTCGTTTCACGCTCGTAGACGTGAACCTCATGGCCGGCGCGGGCAAGCTGCTGGGCTGCCGCCATGCCGGCCGGGCCGGAGCCAATGACCGCAACCTTCTTGCCGGTCTTGATGACGGCCGGCTGCGGTACGATGTAGCCCATCTCGTAGGCCTTGTCGGCGATCGCCTGTTCGATGGTCTTGATCGCCACCGGCGTGTCTTCGAGGTTCAGCGTGCAGGCTTCCTCGCACGGCGCCGGGCAGACGCGGCCGGTGAATTCCGGGAAGTTGTTGGTCGAATGCAGGTTGCGGATCGCCTCGTCCCAGTTGCCGTTGTAGACGAGGTCGTTCCAGTCCGGGATCTGGTTGTGCACCGGGCATCCGGTCGGCCCGTGGCAATAGGGGATGCCACAGTCCATGCAGCGCGCGGCCTGCTTCTGCACTTCCGGTTCTGACATCGGAATGGTGAATTCGCGGAAATGGCGGATGCGGTCAGAAGCCGGCTGGTACTTTGCCACTTGCCGGTCAATCTCGAGAAATCCAGTTACCTTACCCATCGTACTATCCTGAAAGCTTTGCGTCTGAACAGGCGCTTTTCCCAAGCGCGCGTGAGGGGCCCCCGAACCAGTCTGTGATGAATCGGGAGCCTTGGTCACCGGGGCCTCCTATTCGGCCGCCTCTGCCATTTTCATGCGTTCCATATCCTCGAGCGCACGACGGTATTCGACCGGCATGACCTTGCGGAATTTCGGCCGGTAATCCGTCCAGCGATCGAGGATCTCCTTCGCCCGGGGCGAACCCGTGTGGTGAAGGTGATTGGAGATGAGCTGATAGAGCCGCTCCTCGTCGTGGCGCGTCATGTCGCCGGAGACGTCGACCATGCCCTTGTGCATGATGTCGCCGCCGTGGTGATGCAGCTTCTCGAGCATGTCGTCCTCTTCCGGAACCGGCTGCAGCTCGACCATCGCCATGTTGCAGCGACGGGCGAAATCGCCTTCCTCGTCGAGCACATAGGCAACACCGCCCGACATGCCGGCCGCGAAGTTGCGGCCCGTGCCGCCGAGCACGACGACGACGCCGCCGGTCATGTATTCGCAGCCGTGGTCACCCACGCCTTCGACGACAGCCACCGCGCCGGAGTTGCGCACGGCGAAGCGCTCGCCGGCCACGCCGTTGAAGTAGCACTCGCCGGAGATCGCGCCGTAGAGCACGGTGTTGCCGACGATGATCGATTCCTGCGCGACGATTTTCGCGTTTTCCGGCGGCCGGACAATGATGCGCCCGCCCGAAAGGCCCTTGCCGACATAGTCGTTGCCGTCACCCACCAGATCGAAGGTGATGCCGCGTGCGAGGAACGCACCGAAGGACTGGCCGGCCGTGCCCTTGAGGGTCACATGGATGGTGTCGTCCTTCAGGCCCTTGTGGCCCCAACGCTTGGCAAGCGCGCCCGAGAGCATGGCACCGGCCGAACGGTCGACGTTCTTGATCTCGGCGTCGATCCTGACCGGCGCCTTGGTTTCGAGCGCGACCTTCGCCTGCTCGATCAGCTTGCGATCGAGAATGTCGTCGATCGGATGCTTTTGACGCGTGGTCCAGTAGGTCTCTACCTTCTTGGCTTCCACCTTGTGGAAGATCTTCGAGAAGTCGAGGCCGTTGGCCTTCCAATGGGCAATCGCGCCATCCTTTTCCAGCAGCTCGGATGCGCCGATGATCTCGTCGAGCTTCCTGACGCCGAGCGAGGCGAGGATCTCGCGCACTTCTTCCGCGACGAAGAAGAAGTAGTTGATCACATGCTCGGCCGTGCCCTTGAAGCGCTTGCGCAGCACCGGATCCTGCGTCGCAACACCGACGGGACAGGTGTTGAGATGGCACTTGCGCATCATGATGCAGCCGGCGGCGATCAGCGGCGCGGTGGCGAAGCCGAACTCGTCGGCACCGAGCAGCGCACCGATGATGACGTCGCGGCCGGTCTTGAGACCGCCGTCAACCTGCAGGGCCACGCGCGAACGAAGGCCGTTCAGCACCAGCGTCTGCTGGGTTTCGGCAAGGCCGATTTCCCACGGGCTGCCCGCATGTTTCAGCGAGGTGAGCGGCGAAGCGCCGGTGCCGCCGTCGAAACCGGCTACGGTAATGTGGTCGGCCCGCGCCTTGGCAACGCCGGCGGCAACCGTGCCGACGCCGACTTCCGAGACGAGCTTGACCGAGACATCCGCTTCCGGATTGACGTTCTTCAGGTCGTAGATCAGCTGCGCCAGATCTTCGATCGAATAGATGTCATGGTGCGGCGGCGGCGAGATCAGGCCGACGCCAGGCGTCGAGTGACGGGTCTTGGCAACCGTCGCGTCGACCTTGTGGCCGGGCAGCTGGCCGCCTTCGCCGGGCTTGGCACCCTGCGCCACCTTGATCTGCAGCATGTCGGCATTGACCAGGTATTCCGTGGTCACGCCGAAGCGGCCGGACGCGATCTGCTTGATCGCCGAACGCTCGGGGTTCACCGAACCATCCGGCAGCGGCAGGTAGCGGTCGCTTTCCTCGCCGCCCTCGCCGGTGTTCGACTTGCCGCCGATCCGGTTCATGGCGATCGCCAGCGTCGTATGCGCCTCGCGGCTGATCGAGCCGAAGGACATGGCGCCGGTGGAGAAGCGCTTGACGATGTCGGCCGCCGGCTCGACCTCGTCGACCGAGATCGGCTTGCGGCCGGCGGCCTCGGCGCTCTTGATCGTGAAGAGGCCGCGAATGGTATTCATGCGCAGCGCCGAGTTGTTCACCATCTCGGCGAATTCGCGGTAGCGGTCCTCAGCATTGCCGCGAACCGCATGCTGCAGCGAGGCGATCGCATCCGGCGTCCAGGCGTGGCTCTCGCCGCGCATGCGGAAGGCGTATTCGCCGCCGATGTCGAGCGTGTTGGCCAGAACCGGATCGGCACCGAAGGCCGCCTTGTGACGGGCGACGGTCTCGGCGGCGATCTCTTCGAGGCCGATGCCCTCGATCGTCGTCGCCGTGCCGAAGAAGAACTGGTTCACGAACTTCGACGACAGACCAACCGCGTCGAAGATCTGCGCGCCGCAATAGGACTGGTAGGTCGAGATGCCCATCTTGGACATGACCTTGAGGATGCCCTTGCCGACGGCCTTGATGTAGCGATAGACGACCTCGCTCGCATCGACCTCCTTCGGGAAGTCGCCGCGCTTGTGCATGTCGATCAGCGTGTCGAAGGCGAGATAGGGGTTAATCGCCTCGGCGCCGTAGCCGGCAAGCAGGCAGAAGTGGTGCACTTCGCGCGGTTCGCCGGACTCGAGCACGATGCCGACCGAGGTGCGCAGGCCCTTTCGGATCAGGTGGTGGTGCACGGCGGCCGTCGCGAGCAGCGCCGGGATCGCCACGCGGTCCGGACCGACCTGGCGGTCGGAGAGCACGATAATGTTATAGCCGCCCTTCACCGCCGCTTCCGCGCGCTCGCAGAGACGATCGAGCATTTCCGGCATGCCTTCGGCACCGCGCGAAATGTCGTAGGTGAAATCGAGCGTCTTGGTGTCGAAGCGATCCTCGGTGTGACCGATCGAGCGGATCTTTTCGAGATCGCCGTTGGTCAGGATCGGCTGACGCACTTCGAGGCGCTTCGCATGCGCCATGCCCTCGTGGTCGAGGATGTTCGGCCGCGGTCCGATGAACGAGACGAGGCTCATCACCAGCTCTTCGCGGATCGGGTCGATCGGCGGGTTGGTGACCTGCGCAAAGTTCTGCTTGAAATAGGTATAGAGCAGCTTGCGCTTGTCCGACATCGCCGAGATCGGCGTATCGGTGCCCATCGAGCCGATCGCTTCCTGACCGGTCGTCGCCATCGGCGACATCAGGATCTTGGTGTCTTCGAGCGTGTAGCCGAAGGCCTGCTGGCGGTCGACCAGGGACACGTCGCGGCGCAGTGCGCGCGGCTCCACCGGCTTCAACTCTTCGAGGATCAGCTGGGTGTCTTCGAGCCACTTGCTGTAGGGGTGCTTCTGGGCGAGCGAGGACTTCACCTCCTCGTCGGAGATGATGCGGCCCTGCTCCATGTCGATCAGCAGCATCTTGCCGGGCTGCAGACGCCACTTCTTGACGATCTTGTCTTCGTCGACCGGCAGCACGCCGGCTTCCGACGCGAGGATGACGCGATCGTCAGAGGTGACGATATAGCGGGCCGGACGCAGACCGTTGCGGTCGAGTGTCGCGCCGATCTGGCGGCCGTCGGTGAAGGCGACCGCGGCCGGCCCGTCCCACGGCTCCATCAGGGCTGCATGGTATTCGTAGAAGGCCTTCCGTTCCGGCGACATCAGCTGGTTGCCGGCCCAGGCTTCCGGGATCAGCATCATGACTGCATGCGACAGCGAATAACCGCCCTGCACCAGGAACTCGAGCGCGTTGTCGAAACAGGCCGTGTCCGACTGGCCCTCATAGGAGATCGGCCAGAGCTTGGAAATGTCCTCGCCGAAGAGCGGCGAAGAGACCGAAGCCTGGCGCGCCGCCATCCAGTTGACGTTGCCGCGCAGCGTGTTGATTTCGCCGTTATGGGCGACCATGCGGTAGGGGTGCGCGAGCTTCCACGACGGGAAGGTGTTGGTGGAAAAGCGCTGGTGCACGAGCGCGACCGCCGTCTCGAACCGCGGGTCGGACAGGTCCTTGTAATAGGCGCCAACCTGGTAGGCGAGGAACATGCCCTTGTAGACGATCGTCGAGGACGACAGCGAGACAGGGTAGAAGTTGCTCTCCTCACCCTTGTATTCGTCATAGATACGGTTGGAGATCACCTTGCGCAGGGTGAAGAGGCGACGCTCGAACTCCGGGTTCGTGGCGGCATCGCGGCCGGCACCGACGAAGACCTGGACATGGCGCGGCTCGGTCGCGGCGATTTCCGGCGCCTTCGAGAGCGACGAATTGTCGACTGGCACGTCGCGGTAGCCGAGCAGCACCTGGCCTTCCTCGGCAACGACGTCCTTGATCACCCGCTTGAAATGTTCGACCAGCGCATCGTCCTGCGGCATGAAGATATGGCCGACGGCATATTCGCCGGCCTTCGGCAGGGTGATGCCTTGCTTGGCCATTTCCTCGCGGAAGAAGCGGTCGGGAATCTGCACGAGAATGCCCGCGCCATCGCCCATCAGCGGGTCGGCGCCGACGGCACCACGGTGCGTCAGGTTTTCGAGCATGAAGAGGCCGTCTTGCACGATCTGGTGCGACTTCTGGCCCTTCATATGCGCGACGAAGCCGACGCCGCAGGCGTCATGCTCGTTGCGCGGATCGTAGAGACCCTGTTTTCGCGGCAGGCCAGTCGGGAATGCGGGCGTTTTTTCAGCCGTCGCAACGCCGTGTGCGAGGTTGAGCCCAGATTGCTGTGATGGCGAATGATCCGTCATCGGTTTCCCTCCTGTTAAACCCGGCACCGCCGGGCATGGCACCGCCCGCGCATGGCTCTTCGTTGCGCGCAAAGGCACGCCAAAAAGCCGGGGCACTCATCGTCTCATGATCCTGATCAGGTCGCAAATAAGCACGGCATCATCAGGCACTGATGTCTGCGACCATCCTGACGGCAGGCGATAACAACCGGATGAAATCCGGAAAATCCCCCCGCTTCGCACGCCGGCTGCCATTTTTTTAGGCACTCGCGGCGATTGTTCCGGTCCCCAGACCGAAATAGGACAGCAAACCTGTCCTATTTCATGTGCTCTATGCCAGAAACTACCCCCCTCCGCAAGGGGCATATGAGCAAATAATAGAGAAGATTTTGCCGAACATTGCCGGAAATTTCCGGCTTTTATAATTAAATTACGACTCCCCCGCATTTTCTTCCTTTTGGTTTCAAACTGGTCTCCTGTTGGCCTATCCGGCGCTGACCGTGATTGATCCGGCCGAGAACTCGGCTAAGGTCGGCAAAATCCGTCGAAAAGACTGTAATACAGGGTGGAAAGTGATGATTTTTTCGTCTGACAACTGGGCTGGCGCCCATCCAGCGATTGCCGAAAGCCTGATGGCGCATGCCGGCGGATACGCGTCTGCCTACGGCACCAGCGATCTCGACCGGAAAGTGGAAAAGAAGTTCGCCGAGATTTTCGAAAGGGATGTCGCCGTCTTCTTCGTCGGCACCGGAACCGCCGCCAATTCGCTGGCGCTTGCGACCGCCAACCGTGCCGGCGGCATTACCTTCTGCCATCGCGAGGCGCACGTCATCGCTGATGAATGCGGCGCGCCGGAATTTTTCTCGCATGGCGCCAGGCTGAAGCCGGTCGACGGACCATGGGGCAAGATGGAGGCGGCGCGGCTCGAATCCGAGATTCGGCGCTATCCGCTGGACAATGTCCATGGCGGCCAGCCGGCAGCGGTAACGCTGACCCAGGCGACGGAAAGCGGCACGGTCTATTCGCTCGCCGAGATCGAGGCGATCGCCGCCGTTGCCAAGGCGCATAAGTTGCCGGTGCATATGGATGGCGCCCGCTTCGCCAATGCGCTGGTCAGCCTCGGCACGACGCCCGCGGAAATGACCTGGAAGCGCGGCGTCGACCTCGTCTCCTTCGGTGGCACCAAGAACGGCTGCTGGTGCGCCGAAGCGCTGGTGCTGTTCGATCTCTCCAAGGCGCACGAAATGCATTTCCTGCGCAAGCGCTCGGCTCAACTCTTCTCCAAGTCGCGCTTCGTCTCGGCACAGTTCGAAGCCTACTTTACCGGCGATCTCTGGCTGAACCTCGCACGCCATGCCAATGCGATGGCCGCCCGCCTTGCCGAGGGTATTGCCGCCTCGAAGACGAGCCGGCTCGCCTGGCAGGCGGACGCCAATGAGGTCTTCCCCATCCTGAGGAAGGACGTGGCGGCGAACCTTAGACAGCAGGGTGCCGTCTTCTATGACTGGCCCGTGCCGCACGACCTCGACGGCAGTCTCGCAGAGAATGAAGGCCTCTATCGTCTCGTCACCAGCTTCGCGACGAAGGCCGAGGACGTTCAACGCTTCGTTGCCGCCTGCTGAGGCCGTTCCGGAAAAACGGCGACGCCTTTCGGTCGGCGTTACATGCTGCAAGAAACTGGATCATCCCGCCGCCTGGGCGGGATGATCTTCCCGCATCAAACCTGTCCCTGCAACGTCCTCACATTGGAGAGGATCTCGGCCGAAAGGGCCGCACTCAGCTTGCGGTCGACGCCCTTGCTCGGCACCAGCACGAATTCAACGTCCTCGAGCGGCGGCAGCGCGCCGGCCGGTATCTCCTTCAGTCCCGCCGGCACCATGCTGCGCGGCTGCACGAGCACGCCCATGCCGGCGCGCGCGGCCGCCGTCAGCCCGCTGAGACTGCCGCAGGTGCAGACGATGCGCCACGGCAGGCGGTGGCGGTCGAGCACCTCGAGAGCGACGCTGCGGGTGATGCTCGGCGGCGGAAAGGCAATCAGCGGCAGGACCTTGTCACGCCTGATCCTTTCGGGATCGCGCGCCAGCCAGACGAGCGGTTCGCGGTAGACGAGCTCTCCCCTGAGATCGCCAAGCCTTCGTTTGGCAAGTACGAGATCGATCTCGCCATTGTCCTGCATTTGATAGAGCACGCCGCTCAAGGCGACGGTCAGTTCGAGATCGACAGACGGGTGTGCCCGCACGAAATCTTCCAGCACCGCCGGCAACCGGCTCATGACGAAGTCCTCGGAAACGCCGAGACGCAGGCGCCCGCGCAGGCTGCTTTCGGCAAAGAGCGCCCGCACCTCGCCGTCGATCGCCAGCATCGACCGGGCATGGGCAAGCAGCGCAAGCCCATCCGCCGTCAGGGCCACCCGGTGCGTATCGCGAGCAACCAGGGTCCGCCCAAGGGAGGCCTCGAGCCTCTGAATGTGCTGGCTGACGGTCGATTGTCCGAGCGACAGTTTTTCCGCCGCCAGCGTGAAACTGCCCATCTGCTCGAGGGCGACGAAGCTGCGCAACTGCACGAGATCCAGCATAGCTCATCCCAAATCGCGATAACTGTTATTCCTTGCATCCTGCTTCATAATGAGCGATCCCGGCAAGACGTTTGATGACGAGCAAGTGACCTAATATGCGCCGCTACCTTCCCGATACCTTCACCATCCTGCTTCTGGCGACGGTGCTGCTGGCATCCGTCCTGCCGATCCACGGTGATGCCAACGTCTGGTTCGGCATGGCGACGAAGGTGGCCGTTGGCATGGTCTTCTACCTGCATGGTGCGCGGTTGTCGCGTGACGTGGTGATCGCCGGCATCCTGCACTGGCGGCTGCACCTGACGATCCTTGCCTCGACCTTCGCGCTCTTCCCACTGATCGGTCTTGCGATCGGCTTCGTCCCGAACTCGATCCTGCCGTCGACCCTCTATACCGGCATCCTCTTCCTCTGCGTGCTGCCCTCGACGGTGCAATCGTCGATCGCCTTCACCTCGATGGCCGGCGGCAACGTGCCGGCGGCGATCTGCTCGGCTTCCGCTTCCAATATCTTCGGCATGTTCCTGACGCCGCTGCTCGTCGGGCTGCTTTTTTCCGCCGGCGGCCATGGCGGCGTGACACTCGATGCGCTGGAGCAGATCCTGCTGCAATTGCTTGCACCCTTCATTGCCGGGCAATTGCTGCAGCCGTGGATCGGCGTCTGGATCCGGGCGCGCAAGGGGCTGCTGGCCCCCGTTGATCGCGGTTCGATCCTGATGGTCGTCTATCTCGCCTTCAGCCAGGCGGTGACATCGGGCCTCTGGCAGACCTACTCGCTGACCGATCTCGGCATCCTGGTCGCCATCGAGATCCTTATGCTGGCGCTCGTCCTCGCCATCACCATGTTCGGCAGCCGCCTGCTCGGCTTCGACAAGGCGGACGAGATCGCCATCACCTTCTGCGGCTCGAAGAAAAGCCTCGCAAGCGGCGTTCCCATGGCGAGCGCCATCTTCGCCGGCCAGAACATCGGCGCGATCGTGTTGCCTGTCATGCTGTTCCACCAGATCCAGCTGATGGCCTGCGCCGTCATCGCACAGCGCTACGCCGCCAAGAAGCAGGCGTCCGCGATACCCGCGCCGGCCAGATCCTAGATCATCCCGCCTTCAGGTGGCATCACTGGCAAAGGCCTGGCGCGATTCCGTCGGGAACCCGCGCGATTACCAAGAGCCAATAAAAAAGCGGCGCCCCTGGGGACGCCGCCTGTCTTGGGAGATTGTCTTCGCGGTTAAAGGCTCTGAGCCTCGATCTGCTTCGGCTGCGAGGCAACGGACGAAATCTCGATCCGTCGAGGCTTGGCTGCTTCCGGGATCTCGCGAGTGAGGTCGATGTGCAGCAAGCCGTTCTTCAGCGAAGCGGACTTGATCTCCACGTGATCGGCAAGCTGGAAGCGGCGTTCAAAGGCGCGCTTGGCAATGCCGCGATGGAGAAACTGGCTTTCTTCGCCGTTTTCCTCGGCCTTTTCGCCCTTGACCGTCAGCGTGTGCTCACGGGCCTCGATCGAAAGCTCGCTCTCGTCAAAGCCGGCAACGGCCATGGTGATGCGGTAGGCGTTTTCGCCGGTGCGTTCGATGTTGTAGGGCGGATAGGTCTGAGCCTGATCCGGCTGGCCGAGGCTATCGAGCATCGTGAACAGGCGATCGAAGCCGACGGTGGAACGGTAGAGGGGAGAGAAATCGAAGTGACGCATTGTGTCCTCCTTGGAGCAACGGTTTGCGATGTCTGGTCGGCCACCCCATTTTGGCAGCGGCAGGACCGGTGAACGGACCCGTCTTCGGCGCCCGTGACCCTGATTTGGGGAGGCGAATTCGCGACTTCAAGACGTGAGCGCTCACGATTTTCCCGTGAACCCGACATGAATGGCCGCTTCGGCTTCCGTTCAGCCGCGGGAGGCTAGAAGGAAAGCCTGGGCGGCAACTCCCAGGCTGAAGTGATACGTCCCTTCCCCTTCAGCGGCCGGAAACGGTGATCGTCCGGATTTCACCCACCGTTTCCGGCCTTTTTTCTTTGACGGCGAAGACCCTGCCGCCTATCCCTTGATGCTATCGATCAACCGTTCTTCCTGGCCGCTACGACGTCATGACATCGATCCTGCACTCGACACCGGACAATCCGATCCCGGAAAATTACGTGGCGGGCTTCTTCGATGGCGTCGGCGGCCGCAAGATCCGCTACGCGATCTTCAAGACGAAACAGCCGGTCGCGCGCGGCACCGTCGTCCTGCTGCAGGGGCGCAACGAATCGATCGAGAAATATTTCGAGACGATCGCCGAACTCATGGCCGCCGGCCTCTGGGTCGCCACCTTCGACTGGCGCGGCCAGGCCGGCTCCGAGCGGCTCTTGCCGCACCCCGGACGCGGCTACGTCGATCACTTCACCGACTATGAGCGCGACCTCAGCACCTTCCTGGAACAGATCGTGCTGCCGGATACGCGCCTGCCCTTCTCGATCGTCGCCCACTCGATGGGTGCGCTCGTTGCCCTATCGCTGGCACCGATGCTGGCAAGCCGGATCGATCGGCTGGTGGTGCTGGCGCCCTTCGTCGGCCTCGGCGGCCAGGCGCTCGGCGAGCGCAGCATCGCCACGGTTGCGACCCTTATGCGCTGCATCGGTCTCGGCACGCTGCCGGCGCATCCGGACAAGGGCAACCGTCCGTTCGAGAACAACGTCCTGACGGCGGATCGGCGCCGCTACCGGCGCAACATCGCGCTGACCGACACGCATCCGGAACTGCAGCTTGGCCCGCCGACGGCGCGCTGGCTGAGCGAGGCCTTCCGTGCCATGCGCCGAGTCATCCGCCGCGAGCATCTGACGCGCATCACCCTGCCGACGATCATCCTTGCGCCGACTGCGGACCGTCTGGTGCCGCATCTCGCCGTCGAGTGGCTGGCACGCAATTTCCGCGCCGCCCAGATGATCCCGATCGATGGCGCCCGCCACGAACTGCTGCATGAAGCGGATCGTTATCGCGCCCAGGCGATGGCAGCGATCCTCGCCTTCATCATCCCCGAAGAGGGCGACGATCGAGAAAATACCGCCGCCTGATAGAGGCGGTACTTTCGCTAATTGTTTTGATTTACGGGACTCTTCCGCACCGGCGCGAAAGTGCGTGGCGCGTCTCAGCCTTTCAGGATTTCCAGCGCCTGCGCATGCAGTTCGGCATTGCCGGCGGCGATCACTTCGCCGCCCATTTCCGCCGGTCCGCCCTGCCAATTGGTGATGATGCCGCCGGCCTGCTCGATCAGCGGGATGAGGCCGCCGACGTCATAAGGCTTCAGCCCGCATTCGATCACCAGATCGACGTGACCGGCAGCGAGAAGCGCGAAGGCGTAGCAGTCGCAGCCATAACGGAAGAGCCGGACCTTGCTCTGCAGTGTCTCGTAGCGGGTCTTGAAATCGCCGGTATAGAGATGCGGCGACGTCGTGAAGAGCACCGCGTCCGAAAGCGATTTGCAGGCGCGCGTCGAAAGCACCTGTTCGCCACCGGGCCCGCGGTAGATCGTCTTTTGGCCATCGGCGAAATAGCGCTCGCCGGTAAACGGCTGGTCCATCAGGCCCATGACCGCCTCGCCATTGCGATAGAGGCCGACCAGCGTGCCCCAGACCGGCAGGCCCGAAATGAAGGCACGGGTACCGTCGATCGGATCGATGACCCAGACATGTTCGCGGTCAAGCCCGACATTGCCGTGCTCTTCGCCGAGGATGCCATGTTCGGGGAAATGCCTTTCGATCAGCGCGCGGATCGCCGCTTCTGCCGACCGGTCCGCCTCCGTCACCGGATCGAAGCCGCCTTCGAGCTTGTTGACCACGCTGGTGCCGATCCGGAATCGCGGCAGGGTCTCTGCCTTGGCAGCTTCGGCAAGGCGATCGAAGAAGGCGCGGTCAGGCAGCATGGCTCTCTCTTAGGGAAGCATGGAGGAAGGTACGTCCTGCATAGCGGAAATTCACCGAAAGGCAAACGAGTTGAACGGGGCAAGCTGCTTGCTGTCGCTGGCATCACGGCTGCGACGAGGGCCGCGAGCTCGGGCGCCGCGAGGCCCGGCCCTCGTCCCGATCGTCGTTTTGGCGATTTCAATCGGTTGAGATGGCGCTTCGACCGAAAAACTCTTGATGCACCGCAAAAGTTTTCAGCGAAGAAACTTGACATTTGTGCAGTGCAAAATTAAGGTTTGGGTACAGTCACCTGTGACTGTAAATACCCTCCTTGGGTGTTTCCTCCCTAGACTTGACCGCGCCGTTGGCGCGGTTTTTTTTGAAGCTCCCGAGAGAAAATCCGATGTCATTCCGCTGCGAGCGGGAGGTAGGCGCCGTAGTCTTCGACATGACGGGAAAGCGACGCGACGAAGGTTGTGAGATCCGCAACCAGCGCGCCGAAGCCGGGCTTGCGCACCAGCGTCGTCTCATCGACATAGAGCGCCCGGTTGATCTCGATCTGCAGCGCATGCAGCCCGCGCGTCGGGCGGCCATAATGCTCGGTGATGAAGCCGCCGGCATAGGGCTTGTTGCGTACGACGCTGTAGCCGAGCTGCTGCAAGAGATCGACCGCGGCGCGCGAGAGCTCGCCCGCGGCACTGGTCCCATAGCGGTCGCCGATGATGAAATCGGGACGCTGGGGGCTGCCGGGCAAATGCATGTTCCCGGGCATCGAATGACAATCGATCAGGACCGACAGACCGAACTGGACGTGGGTGCGCGCGATAAGCTTGCGCAAGGTGGCATGGTAGGGCTTGTAGATCGTCTCGATCCGCGTCAGTGCATCCTCGACCGGGAACCGTCCGCGATAGATCTCCATGTTCTCGGCGACGAGCCGCGGTATCGTGCCGAGGCCGCCGGCGACGCGCATCGAACTGATGTTGGCATGGGGCGGCAACGGGCCGTCGAACATGCGTGGGTCGAGCTCGTAGGGCTCGCGGTTGACGTCGAGGAAGGCGCGCGGGAAATGCGCCAGCAGCATCGGCGCTCCGAGAAAAGTCGCGTTCTGGAACAGCTCCTCGACATAGTGGTCTTCCGACCGGCGAATTGAAACGGCGTCGAGCCGCGATTGATCGAGAAAGCTCTGGGGATAGGAACGGCCGCTATGCGGCGAATTGAACACAAAGGGAATGCGCTGGATTGGAGGTTCCAGGACCTCGAATAGTTCCCTCTCCGCAATTTCCCCCATCTGAACCCTTTTTTACCATATGCGGTTCGTACAATTGTCATCATGTTGCCAGTTGGTCCGCTCTGTGTCCATAGTGACCAATCACAGCTCCCGGGGAATTGACGTCCCGCGTTCACGAGATATTTACCGCGTTGCGGTTTGGATAAAACGCCGCAATCTACGCGCAATGAACTGAAAAAAGAGAAGCACGGCCGAATTCATGACTGCGAAAATCCTTCTTGCCGAAGACGACAACGATATGCGCCGGTTCCTGGTGAAGGCGCTTGAAAAGGCCGGCTACAAGGTCATGTCCTACGACAACGGCGCCAGCGCCTATGACCGGCTTCGCGAGGAGCCTTTCTCGCTTCTCCTCACCGACATCGTCATGCCCGAAATGGACGGCATCGAGCTGGCGCGCCGCGCGACAGAACTCGATCCGGACCTCAAGGTCATGTTCATCACCGGTTTTGCCGCTGTCGCGCTCAACCCGGACTCCAAGGCGCCAAAGGATGCCAAGGTGCTTTCGAAGCCCTTCCACCTCCGCGACCTCGTCGACGAGGTCAACAAGATGCTGGCCGCCGCCTGAGCCACGGCGGTTTTCCACAGCCTCTGCCGCTCACGGCACACTGTGGCGGCCGGCTACGCGCCGCGCGTCTTATCAGACGCGCAAAGGTCGCTGTAGAACTTTGATTTGCTGCATGTCTTTGTCTTTCCGGCTACGATCAAGGGAGACATGCAGTAGGACGATTTCCGATCGACCGCCGCAATCCACAAGGGATCTGCGGCGGTCTTTTCGTTTCAAGGCCTTAGCAGGAATCCCGGAAATCCGGGCACTCGTCGGCTCGCCGCGACCGACCCTCGAACGGGAGAAAACGGGCCTTCGAAATTTCTGTCAAAAAACCTTCGAAAACCCTATTGACGCGGCAACGGGTTTTGTGGTCTATGCGCCGACATCGGATGGGCGTGTAGCTCAGCGGGAGAGCACTACGTTGACATCGTAGGGGTCACAAGTTCGATCCTTGTCACGCCCACCATTCGAATTCCAAGGGCCTTTCGAGAAATCGAGAGGCCCTTTTCGTTTGCCCCCTGACGTACCGGCTGGCGACACCTTCACTCATTCCGATTCTTTACGAAGTTTAATGTCGTCCGTCATGGAAGGGCCGGGCTCTACGCCCTAGTTTGCCTTTGCAATCTGATCCTATCCGCAGTCCATCGCATCCGTAGACCAACGGGCGGTAGCGCAACTCGCGCCTTGTTGCGCGACCGCGACGCCGCCGGCACATCTTCTCAGAATGAGAAAGGAACGGACAATGCCTGCTGTCAAGAACATCTTGCTCGTACACGGCGCCTGGGGCGATGCATCCCATTGGCGTCATGTGATCCCGCCGCTCCACGCCAAGGGCTACAGGATCGCCGCAGTGCAGAACCCGCTGACCTCGCTTGCCGACGACGTCGAGCGTACGCGCAGGCTGGCGGAGGCGCTCGAGGGCCCGACCCTGCTCGTCGGCCACTCCTATGGCGGCGCGGTGATCAGCGGTGCTGGCCACGCGTCCAATGTCGTCGGCCTCGTCTATATCGCGGCCTTCGCACCCGATGAGGGCGACAGCCTCGGCAGCATCTTTGCACGGCGCGACCCGCCCTCTGGTGCCGCCAGCATCCAGCCCGACAAGCACGGTTTTCTCTGGTTGGCGCAAGACACGTTCCGCCAGAGTTTCGGCCAGGATTTGAACGAGACCGATGCTTTGGTCATGGCGGTGGCGCAGAAGCCGATCGCCGGGCGTTGCTTCGAGGACAAGGCCGGACCGCCGGCCTGGAAGACGAAGCCAAGCTGGTACCAGGTATCGCGCCACGACAACATGATCCCGCCGGAAACCGAACAGTGGATGGCCGAACGCATGCATGCAAAGAAGATCATCACGCTCGACGCCAGCCACGCTTCGCTTGCATCGCATCCAAGGGAGATCGTCGCGCTGATCGACGAGGCGATCGCGTCGTTCGGCTAAGCCTGTCGCGACGAAAAACCCCGTCGATCGCCGGATCGACGGGGTTTGTTCCAGGACCGCCGCCGACATCAATCGCCGTCGACGGCCAACCATCCAAGGTCGTCGCCCCTAAGGCATGTCGCGCAAAAGTGCGCAGCGGTTTTGCGATTACGACATGCGAAATATCAAGGGCTTAAAGCGCAATGAGCGAATCTGAAGGATCGCGACGCGCTTCAGTGCACCATCGCGGAAGCGACGGACATCAGTTCGTCGCGACGGGGAACGCCGAACAGGTTCTTGCCGCCATCCGGTACTTCCGTGAAGCTCCAGCGCACGACGCCGTCGCGATCGAGCAGGAATTCGCCGACGAGCTGCCCGGCCCCCGTCGCAATCATCCGTTCGTCCGCTTCCGTGACCTCATAGCCGTCCGCCTTGTCGAGAAAGACCATCGCCGCCATCGGGTCCATCGGCTCCGGCATTTCGCCCGGCAGCTTCACCTTCATCGCCATTAGCGTCGATTGCGCGATCTTGCGTGGCCACTCGTCCTCATCCGCCGTGAATTCGAGGTTGGGCAGCCCGAAGGCCCGATGCGAGACCCGCTCGGGATCGGAAGCGGCCAACAGGTTCGGCACGGGATGATAACGGAAATAGAGGCGGGCCCGCTCGATCGGCGTGTTGACCACCGTCAGGCTCTCGATGCCCCTCTCCCGCAAGGCGCCGTCGAGCTGCGCCATGGCAGCGATCTGCCGTCTGCAGAACGGGCAATGCAGGCCGCGGAACAAGCCGACCAGGACCGGTTTTCGGCCACGAAAATCATCAAGGGCGATCTGACCTTCCTGCGTGATTGCGTCGAGCACCACATTCGGCGCCCGGTCACCCGGCTGCAACGGCCGTCCACTCATCGGCTCAACCATGTCTCGTCTCCTCATCCCGGCCGGAACGCTCCCGGTACGCCTGTGGCAGGGCGGGCGCTTTTTCTCCGGCAAGTTATGCGCAGCAACGCAAACGCGGACGCTGCGCCCCACGCGACGCCCGGAAATGTCAGTCGAGAAACGGCAGAATCATCAACGCCTCAGGATCGAGACCATGTTGCGCACATATGTCTCGCGCCAAGGCGAAGTACCTTTCCGCTGCATCGAGATCGCCGGCGTCCAGGCAGAGCGTCGCCAAGCCATCATAACACGGAAACAGGAGCTGCGCCTCTTGCGTTTCTCCGCAAAGGTCGAGCGCCTCCTGATAGAGGCTGCGGGCGACATCCGGCCGGCCATGACACTGATGGATCTGGCCGAGCACCAGCAGCGACACCGGCAGATGGTCGCGCTGGTCGAGTTCCCGGTCGATCGCAATCGCGCGTTCGGCTGCCGGCATTCCATCCGGCGCACAGCGATCGGTGAAGGTGCAATAGGCGACCGCAAGGTTGGCGAGCAGACGCGCCTGAAAACCAAGGTCGCCGATGCGCCTGGCCATGTCGAAACCGCAGCGGCAAACCTCGATCGCACGTTTCGGATCGGTGACCGCGTAAAGCACCGCCAAATTGGTGTAGCCGCGACAGGCGGCATTCAACAGGTTCGCGCCTTCCGCCACCGCGACACTTCGCTCGACGATACCGATCGCTTCGGCGCTACGGCCAAGGCGGGCAAGCGTCACGCCCTTGGTGTTCAGCGCCTCGGCCTTGACCCGCATCGCCTCCCGCTCGGCCTCCGGGTTGTCCGGGGTATATGCCGCAATGCGATCCAGGGCGTCGTCCGCCGCCTTGAGGGCGCCGGCATAGTCCCCCATGCGGAAGGCGAGATGGCCGCATTCCTGCGAAAGATGCGCACCTTCAATCGGCGCGCTCACGCCCTCGAGCAGCTCGGCGGCTGCGGCAAAGGAAGCCAACGCCTCGTCACGCCGCCCGGCTTCCCACAGATGATGGCCGAATTTGCGCCGGATCCGCGCCGATGCAACGCGGTCGTCCGTGGCGCAGTATATCTCCAGAAGCGCGCCATAGTGCTGAACCGCCGCCTCGCGCTGACCGGTCGGCCCCAGGAGATCGGCGATGCGTTCGCGTGCGGCCAGCCATTCAGGCCCCTCCTCGCCGGTGGCCGCCAGCGCCGCCATGGCCTGTTCATAGAGCCGGATGGCATCGTCATTGGCGTAGAGCGCCCGCGCCCGGTCTCCGGCTGCGATCAGGTAACGGGCGCCCTTGGCCTTGTGTTCGGAGAGGCCGAAATGGTGGCCGAGCAGCGCCATTTCCTCAAGCCGTTCGGTATCCTCGCCGAACCGGCGCTCCAGCACCTTGCCGATCAACGCATGCTCGTCCGTGCGCCGGCTGAGCAGCAGGTTGTTGTAGACCACCTCCTGCAACAGCGTCTGGGTAAACCGATAGGTCTGCGTACCCAGCAACCCGCCGCCGTCGCTGGTCTCTTCGATGATCTCCGTGTCGCAGAGCAGATCGAGAACCGCGTCCACAGACGTCCGCCCCGAAACCGCTTGCAGCAGATCCGCATCGAAGCGCGATCCGATCATCGCAGCGTGATGCAGCAATCGGCGGGCGTCCGGCGGCAGCCGGTCGACGCGGCCGAGCAGCATCGCCTCGATGGTCACCGGAATCTCGGCGGCCGCCTCGCGCTCCACCACCCGCCAGGACGAGCCGACCTGCTGCATGGCGGAAACATCGATCAGGCCGCGCACGATTTCCTCGATGAACAGGGGATTGCCGCCGGCTCGCGCCAATATGCGGCCGGCAAGCGCCTGATGCAGCCCATCCTCGCCGAAGAAGGCCGCAAGCAGCCGTCGCCCGTCGGCTTCTGAAAGCGGCGCGAGGCGCAGCGCGGTCAAGCTTGTACGGCCCGGCTTCAGCCGATCGGCATCGGCGTCGGGCCGCTGGGTGGTCAACAGCATCAACGGGCTGGCTTCCGTCCGGTCGAGGACGAAGGACACGGCCTCCAGCGAGGCAGCGTCGGCCCAGTGCAAGTCCTCGATGACGAGCAGCAAGGGCGTTCGTGACAGGCGCCGTTCAAATATCGCCCTCACCGCCGCGAAAAGCTGCCGGCGCATCTGTTCCGGCTCCACATGGCGCAACAGCTCATCCTGGGAATCCACGCCCAGGATCCGCAGGAACAACGGCACCAACTGTTCGAGCTTGTCCTGGGCAAAGCCGATCTCGGCCAGTCCGGCGGCAAGCAACTCCGTCGTCCGCTGCAGGCTGTCGCTCATCGAAATCCCATAGGCACCGCGCAACACCGCCGCGAGAACGCCATAGGACGGTTCTCCGAGCGAGGAACTGCCGGCGCGGCGAACGACGACATTCGAAAAGCGCGGATCGGCGGCCACCCGTTCGAGAAATTCGTTGACCAGCCGCGACTTTCCGAGCCCGGCCTCCCCCGTCAGGCGCACGAGCTGCGCCGCCCCGCCGCAGGCGAGCTCCAGGCAATCACCGAGGCGCTTCATCTCCGTCTCACGCCCGATCAGCGGCGCGCCGAGCCCCAGCGCCTCGAGGCCACGTGCCCGGCGCGGCGCCTCCAGCGACTGCGTCAGCCTGTAGACCTCGACGCTGCCTGCCTTGCCGCGCAGCGTCATCGCGCCAAGCGCCTCGTAGACAAAGGCGTGGCAGGTCAACCGATAGGTCACCGGTCCGACGAGGATCTCCCCGGGGCCCGCCAGCGACTGCAGCCGCTGCGCCGTGTTGACTGCGTCGCCGGTCACCGAATAGCCCTTGCCGTCGCCGGCGCCCAAATGCCCCGCCACGACCGTTCCGGTGTTCAGCCCGATATGGAGGTCCAGTGGTTCGCCTATCCGCCGCTGCCAGCGCTCGCCGACCCGCCTTGCCCGGCCGGCCATGTCGAGCGCGGCACGAAGCGCCCTCTCGGGGTCGTCCTCGTGCGCCACCGGCGCGCCGAAGAGGGCAAGCAGCGCGTCGCCGATAAATTTGTCGACGAAACCACCGTAAGCCTCGACCGCCTCGGTCAGTTCTTCAAAGAGTTCGTTCTGGAATGCCCTGAGGACTTCCGGGTCCACCTGTTCGCTGAGACCGGTAAAGCCGCAGAGGTCGGCGAAGAGAATGGTGGCCGTGCGGCGGTCGGCGCCCGCCTCCTCCGGCAAAAGCGGTGCGAGCGCCTCTCTGCCGGATCGCCCCGGAAGCGTCTGCGCGGTCGCGGGTCGCGAAACGGTCGGCTTTATCGGGGCCGGGGCTGCAAGCCTGGTGCCGCAGGTGGGGCAAAACGAGAAGTGTGGCGGACAGAGTGCGCCGCAACCGGGGCACGGGCTATGCTGCTTGGCACCGCAATTCGGGCAAAACGCAAACCCGTCTTGAATCTCACAACCGCACTCGTGGCAGTTCATCGAGGGCGAACCTTCGGATGAGCCCCGGATCGCACGGCGAATGCTGGGCCAGCCGGGGCATGGTGGCTTCAAAAGAATGAACCCGCGCCAACCGCTTTGCAAGCACAGCAAGAATCTGGATAGGGGATTACCGATGCCGCCTCGTCCAAGGCTCTGCCGAGCCTCGTCTCCGACGGCAATTTCTCGATCGGTCAGTTGAGGCTTACGGACGAGCGACGATGCATCATCCGCAATGTCCGTCTCGAGCGCGGTCAGGAGTGGACGCCGCCCGCCTTTGGTGTGAAAACGTATCGAGATCGATGGCTGCACCTTCCGGCGCGCGGCATACCTCTTCCGGCTGCCTGTCGCTGGCCTCGACCGCGAAGCGGATGGCCGCCGTTTCGCTGGTGAAGAGGCCGCCGACGACGCCTTTGCGGTCGGAAACGACCCACCAGCCATGGCGGTCACGGCCGACGACGAAACGTGCGCGTGCGCGAAAACCGCGCCGGATCTGCTGCGTACTGCCCATGATGGAATGATCCTTGTTGATGGGAAGGAAGACTTAACCGGCAATCCACGAAATGGCGGCCTGAATGCCATAGGCGAGGCCAAGAACGATACCGAGGCGGATGCCGATGCCGAGAAAGGCATCGCGAACCGCGCTGTTGTTATCGCGGCGGCTCTCGAAGTTTTCGTTGGCTTGGGCGCGTCGGCGCGGTTCGGCTTGAGCGGCAAGATGCGGCAAGCGTGACATCATCTATCTCCTTTTGGACCTAAGGTCCGGCCGCGCGCTGACCCCACGGACGAAGGGACGCGGCCGGGACGGAAATTGTTCAGGGAACTCAGCTCGCGAGCGTGATACGGACGCCACGACCGACATGAGTGGAGGACGGAAGTTCGGTGAGCGGCTCGAGAGCCGCACGAATCTCGGCGGCCGTCTCGGGCGCAACTGGGGTCAGCGGCAAGCGCACGTCCGGGCGGAGCGCACGCACCAGATGCAGCACATATTTGATCGGTCCCGGATTGGTCTCGCGCTCCAGCGCCACCAGCAACGGCCTTAGCCGTTCATGGATGGCAAGCGCAGCACCTGCGTTGCCGGTGGTGATCGCCTGATGCATCGCCACCACCAGCCGCGGAACGACATTGGACGCGACCGAAATGGTGCCGTGACCGCCACAGAGATTGAAGGGCAGCGCCGTCTGGTCATGGCCGGAGAACGGGCGAAGGCGGCTCTTCAGAGCAGCAGGCAGGGACAGGATCCGCCCGATGTCGCCGGTCGCATCCTTGATGCCGACAATGCCCGGAAGCTCCGCCAGCCGTTCGAGGGTGCGCGGCGTGAGATCGACGCCCGTGCGCGAAGGCACGTTATAGACGATGACGGGTATGTCGACAGCCTTCGCGATCGCCTCGAAGTGGCGATAGAGCCCCTCCTGCGACGGCTTGCTGTAATAGGGCGCAACAATGAGCGCCGCGTCGGCGCCAAGCGCCTTGGCTTCCGCCGTCAGCGCGATCGTCGCCTCGGTGCTGTTGGTGCCGGTTCCGGCAATGACCGGCACCTTCCGCTCGGCGACCTCGACGCAGCGTTCGATCACGATTGTCCGTTCGGTGCGCGACAGCGTCGGTGCCTCCCCGGTGGTGCCGCAGGCGACGAGGCCGGAGATGCCGTGGCGAATCTGCCATTCGACCAGCGACATCAGGCCGACGATATCGATCTTGCCGTCGCGAAACGGAGTGACGAGCGCCGTGATCGCCCCTTCGAGGCGCAGCGAATGCATGCTCATGGATATATCCTTCAGGTGGGAAATTGGCCGCGCCCGGCGGCACCGGCGGCAAGCTGGCAGCCGCGGCAGGAACGCAGGAAGGCGCCAAGGATCGCAGCCGCCAGATCGGCATGCCGTGCCTTGAACGTGACCCGGCCGGCACCCGATTGCTGATAGCGCAGCGTGCAGGTCCAGAGGCCGCGCTCGTGGCTGAGCGTACGCAGGCAAAGTTTTGCCTCGGTCGTGGACGTCAGGTGGATGACCGCGTCGACCAGGGCATCGGCCGCCATCAAATCGCGGAACCGGCGCGACGGCCACTCGTCCACGCCGAGATCGGGCAGTTCCCGGATCAGGCGGACAGCCTCCCAGACGTGATGTTCGCGCAGCCGGCGAACGGCCATCAGCCGCCGCAGCAGCACTTCCAGGGCATCTGCATTCGCCTCGACAGTATCGGACCGCTGCCGCGGACCGATCTCTGGCAGGAGACCCCGGGCATGACGGCGCAAGCTGAAATCGTGAAGAGACATGGAACTCATCCGCATTCGATGAGGAGAGCCTAGCTCCATCGGCCGTCCGGATTCGATTCCGAGTTCGGGCGCCCGGCGTAAGATTTCCGTAAAGCCTCCCGATTGCCGCTGTCCAAGGCCTCCATGCGCGGCTAGATTGACCTTCGAAGGGACAGATAACCCCCGCGAAACGCAGGTGCGCGGCGTCGAAATAATCTGACGCAAAAGATGACGTGCACGCAATTTTGCGCTAGGTAGCCCCTTCTGTGGCGATAAGGATCGCCATGTTTCGAGCAATGCCCCCTGTCCGTGAAGGAACATGCCATGCCTGCCTATCGCTCACGTACCACCACCCACGGCCGTAACATGGCCGGTGCCCGCGGCCTCTGGCGCGCGACGGGCATGAAGGACAGCGATTTTGGCAAGCCGATTATTGCGGTGGTGAACTCGTTCACGCAGTTCGTGCCGGGCCACGTGCACCTCAAGGATCTCGGCCAGCTCGTCGCCCGCGAGATCGAGGCGGCCGGTGGCGTCGCCAAGGAATTCAACACGATCGCCGTCGACGACGGCATCGCCATGGGGCACGACGGCATGCTGTATTCGCTGCCGTCGCGCGAGATCATCGCCGACTCGGTCGAGTACATGGTGAATGCTCACTGCGCCGACGCCATGGTCTGCATCTCGAACTGCGACAAGATCACGCCCGGCATGCTGATGGCGGCGCTCCGCCTCAACATCCCCGCGGTCTTCGTCTCCGGCGGCCCGATGGAAGCCGGCAAGGTCGTGCTGCATGGCAAGACGCATGCGCTCGATCTGGTCGATGCCATGGTCGCCGCCGCCGACGACAACGTCACAGACGAGGACGTCAAGGTCATCGAGCGTTCCGCCTGCCCAACCTGCGGCTCCTGCTCCGGCATGTTCACCGCCAATTCGATGAACTGTCTCACCGAAGCACTGGGCCTGTCGCTGCCCGGCAACGGCTCGACGCTGGCAACCCATGCCGACCGCAAGCGCCTCTTCGTCGAAGCCGGCCATCTGATCGTCGATATCGCCCGCCGCTACTACGAGCAGGAGGATGAAAACGTCCTGCCGCGCAGGATCGCCTCCAAGCAGGCGTTCGAAAACGCCATGGCGCTCGACATCGCCATGGGCGGCTCGACCAACACCGTGCTGCATATCCTCGCCGCCGCCTACGAAGGCGAGGTCGATTTCACCATGGAGGATATCGACCGGCTGTCGCGCAAGGTTCCGTGCCTGTCGAAGGTCGCGCCGGCCAAGAGCGATGTGCATATGGAAGACGTGCACCGCGCCGGCGGCATCATGTCGATCCTCGGTGAACTGGACAAGGGCGGGCTCATCAACCGCGATTGCCCGACGGTTCACAGCGCCACGATCGGCGACGCCATCGACCGCTGGGACATCACTCGTACGACGAGCGAAACGGTGCGCAACTTCTTCCGCGCGGCCCCCGGCGGCATTCCGACTCAGGTCGCCTTCAGCCAGGAGGCGCGCTGGGATGAGCTCGACACCGACCGCGAGAAGGGCGTCATCCGCTCCGTCGAACATCCCTTCTCCAAGGACGGCGGCCTCGCCGTCCTCAAGGGCAACATCGCGATCGACGGCTGCATCGTGAAGACCGCCGGCGTCGACGAAAGCATCCTCAAATTCTCCGGCCCGGCCCGCGTGTTCGAGAGCCAGGACGCTTCGGTCAAGGCAATCCTCGGCAACGAGATCAAGGCCGGCGACGTCGTGGTCATCCGCTACGAAGGACCCAAGGGCGGCCCGGGCATGCAGGAAATGCTCTATCCGACGAGCTACCTGAAATCGAAGGGCCTCGGTAAGGCTTGCGCCCTGATCACCGACGGCCGCTTCTCCGGCGGCACCTCCGGTCTTTCGATCGGCCACGTTTCGCCGGAAGCGGCCAATGGCGGCACGATCGGCCTGGTGCGTGAAGGCGACATGATCGACATCGACATCCCGAACCGCACGATCAGCCTGCGCGTCGACGAGGCGGAGCTTGTCAGCCGCCGCGCCGAACAGGATGCCAAAGGCTGGAAGCCGGCCGAGCAGCGCAAGCGCAAGGTGACGACGGCGCTGAAGGCCTATGCCGCCTTCGCCACCTCGGCCGACCGCGGCGCTGTGCGCGATCTCGGCGAGCACTGAGCCGTAAGCAAGCTAGGACGATAAAAGGCTCCCGCGCTCCGGGAGCCTTTTTTCTTGGGCGATTTCTTGGGCCGGTTTGCGCCCACCCGGCCGCGTTCCACACCCGTGGCCTTCTTTGCCGAATGAGGGGCATCTGTTATTTTAGCTGACCCTAAGATTAAGAGGGCGGGTCATGGCAAACACATCCGAACTGCTCGGTACGTGGAAGATGCTCTCCTGGAAGCGCGAGGTTGTCGCCACCGGCGAAACCAGCGATGCCATGGGCGCCGATCCGATCGGCTATCTCTCCTACAACCGGGATGGCCGCGTCAGCGCCGTCGTGGTGAAGCGCGACCGCCCGAAACTGAAGGGCCCCGTGCCGACGGACGACGAAAAGGCGGCGCTCTTCGATACGATGCTCGCCTATGCGGGAACCTACGCGCTGGAAGACGGCCGGATCATCCACCACCTGGATGCGAGCTGGAATCCGGCATGGGGCGTGTCCGATCTCATCCGCCCCTTTTTCGTGGAGGGCGACAAGCTGGTGATCTACGGCGCACCGGCCATCGACCCCAGGACCGGCGAGGAGGTCACATACCATCTGGAATTTCGCCGGCTTTGACCGACAGTCCAACTCCAGGCGTCAGAGATGGCGCGTCTCAGCGGGCGCGTGGAACCAGTTGTTGTTGCGTCCGTCCATGTATCGCACCGGCGCCTCGGCGAGCACCGCCGGATCGAGGTCGTCGAGGCAGGCGACGTTGACCGAGTAGTAGGCACCACCGATTTCCTCGATATAGCCGTGACCGAAGGCGGCAACGCCGCAGGTCTTGCAGAAGCGGTGATGGACGCTGTCGCTGCCGAACTGGTAGTCGGCGATATTGGCCTCGTCGCATTGCAGGCGAAAATCGTCGGGCTTGACGACCGCGCCCCAATAGCGCCGCTTCCAGCAGATCGAGCAGTTGCATTTGCCGGTGCCGGCGTCGAGGTCGACATCGGCCTCATAGCGGATATTTCCACAGTGGCAGCTTCCCCTGTAGGTCAGTTTCATCGCTGTTCCTCCTGCTTGCCGAACCCCGACGGATCTGTTTATCGTCTGCCCACAATGACAGCATATTGCCATGACGGGCTTGCTCAATGCATTTGCCATATTGACAATATGTTGTCAATAAAGAATGAGATTCTGGTCCGCCGGTCAGCAATAGCAAGCCTCTATTGACCGCAGATCTACATCCATTGCATATCTATGACCCATTCCCTTCCGGGTCCGCTTGCACTCACCTCTATCTTGCTAAGACGCCTTGTCGAAATCAACGCAAACTGACAATATGATGTCATGTAAAAGCATCCAGAAAGAGGTAGCGCGTCAACATGAAGGACCCTGAACGGACGCCCGCCGGCGACGCCTTTGCGGAGTTTTCGATAACGGCGCTGCGGCTTGCCGGTCCGCTGACGCAAGCGGGCGACGCGCTTGCCAAACCTTCCGGACAGACAAGCGCGCGCTGGCAGGTGCTGGCCGCAGCAAACCACGCACCCATGTCGGTCGCCGATGCGGCACGCGCACTCGGCCTCGCGCGCCAGGGCGTGCAGCGCATTGCCGACCTGTTGGAAGCGGACGGCCTGATCGCCTACAGGGACAATCCGACCCACCAGAGGGCGAAGCTCATGGTCCTGACGGCGGCCGGCGAAACGGCACTGCGCGAGATCAAGGAGCGGCAGGCGGCCTGGGCCGACCGGCTCGGTGCCGAGTTGGGCGAAAGACGCCTGCGACAAGCCTCGGCCCTGATGGCGGAGATCACCGAAGTCCTCAGGGAACGATCCTCAGCGGCAGATTAGCCACTCAGCAATACCGTTCAAGCCAGCATCAGCAGATCCGCGCGCAGCCGGTCCGGCCCTCCTTCGCCAAGGACCGGATCGAACGCCTCATGCAATGCCTTCCAGATGGGAAGGGCCCGCGCCAGCAGTACTTCGCCTTCCTGTGTCAGCCGCAATCGCCGTGACCGCCGATCCTCCGGGTCAGGAAAGCTCTCGACCAGGCCGCGCCGTTCCAGCGGCTTCAGCGCCGCGGTCAGCGTCGTCCGATCCATGGCAAGCAGCGACGCAACCGATCCCATGTTCGGCGGCGCCGGACGATTGAGCGACATCAGCAGGGAAAACTGCCCGTTGGTGATATCGAGAGGCCGAAGCGCCTCATCGAACCGGCGGGCTATGGCGCGAGCGGCACGCTGCACATGCAGACAGAGGCAGGTATCCTTCACATGCAGGGTGGTCTCGAACGGAATTGACGGCATCTTTGACATGACTGATTAATGTTGATATCAACGTAATTAGTCAAGTGCAACGTTGGAAGGAGGAACGGGCATGAGACAGGAGCACGCAGTCGTATCGCCTCAGGAGTGGTTGAAAGCGCGCAAGGAACTGCTCGCGCTGGAAAAGGAACACACCCACGCACGCGACAAGGTCAATGCTGCCCGGCTGGCGCTGCCCTGGGTGAAGATGGAAAAGACCTACGTTTTCGACACGCTCTCCGGGCGCAAGTCGCTGTCCGAACTCTTCGACGGCCGCAGCCAGCTCATCGTCTACCATTTCATGTTCGGGCCTACCTGGGAGGCCGGCTGCCCCGGCTGCTCCTTCCTGGCCGATCACTTCGCCGGCATGCTGCCGCATCTCAACCACCACGACGTGACGCTGATCGCCGCATCGAATGCACCGCTTGCGAAGATCGAAGCCTACAGGAAGCGCATGGACTGGCACTTCCCATGGGTCTCGGCGGCGGGCAATGGATTCAACCATGACTTCCACGTCGCCTTTTCTCCGGACGAACTCGCAAGCGGCAAGGTCGCCTACAATTTCACCGAGATCGACAGTGCCAAGGCGCATGAAGAACTGCCGGGGCTGAGCGCCTTCCAGAAAGGCGAAGGCGGCGCGATCTATCACACCTACTCGTCCTATGCCCGCGGTCTCGAGGAACTGATCGGCACGTTGATGCTGCTCGATCGCGCGCCGAAGGGCCGCAACGAAGACCGGACGATGAGCTTCGTCCGGCGCCACGACGAGTACGAACAGGAACGCAAGGCAGGCTAGACGTACAACATCCGCGCGGCGGAACCTTTCGCTAGCGCAAGCGTTTCACGAGCGTTCGCGCGTCAAGCGATGATCTGCGCCCGCCAAAAATGATCTGCGCCCGCCAAAAAGGACAAGCAAAACTGTGAGAGCAGAACCGGAAGAAGCGCATCGCTGGCTCGAACAAATGCTGGGCGACTGGCAGGTTCGCACCTCCGGGCCGGACAACGAACCCGATGGAAGCGGTCCCTGGAGCGAACATGTTCGCTCGCTTCAGGGCCTCTGGATCGTCTGCGAAGGTCAGGGAACGATGCCGAGCGGCAGCTTTGGCGAGACGCTCATGACGCTCGGCTACAATCCCGAGACAAAACGCTATGTCGGCACCTGGGTCGGCTCCATGCTGACCCAGATGTGGGTCTATGACGGCGAACTGGATGCGGACGGCAGGTCCCTGTCCCTCTATTGCGAGGGACCGGATTTCGAGACTCCCGGCAAGACCGCGCGGTACCGGGACATCATCACGCTCATCGATCAATCCCGGCGCCTGCTGACTGCGCAGGTGCAGGCACCGGACGGAAGCTGGAAAGAGATGATGACGGCGGAATACGTTCGCCGGGATTGAACGCGGGTTGGGCGATCTGTCCATGGTCTTCCTGCCACGCCGCTAGAACCTCATCCGACGACGGTCCATTCGAGCATGCAACCAAGCGGCGCAAGACGCGCCGCGCCAAGGCAAACTGGAGCAAGGCAATGGCAGATCACGGCAAATTCGTTTGGTATGAATTGATGACGACGGACATGGCCGCGGCGGAAACGTTCTACAAGGACGTCGTCGGCTGGAGTGCCCGCGATTCCGACATGGCCGGTATCAGCTACACGCTGTTCAGCGTCGGCGAACTGCCGGTTGCCGGACTGATGACCATGCCGGAAGGCGCGCTCGAAATGAAGGTGCCCCCCGCCTGGCTCGGTTATGTCGGCGTCGACGACGTCGATGCGACCGCCGCCAAGATTGCGGCCAAGGGCGGGAAGGTTCACCGCGCGCCGGACGATATCCCGGGCATCGGGCGTTTCGCGGTCGTTACCGACCCGCACGGCGCCGTGTTCGCCATTTTCAAGGGAACGGGCGATCCGCCGCCGGCCACCGATCCGATGACGCCGGGCTTTGTCGGCTGGCATGAGCTCGCGTCTGGCGACCTCGACACCGCCTTCCCCTTCTACGTCGAGCTCTTCGGCTGGACGAAGGACCAGGGCATGGACATGGGCGAGATGGGCACCTACCAGATCTTTGCCCATGGCGGCGCCCCGATCGGCGGGATGATGACCAAACCAAAGGAAGTACCCGCGCCCTATTGGCTCTACTACATCAACGTGCCGACGCTTGACACATCGATCGAGCGGGTCAAGGCCGGTGGAGGAAAGGTCGTGCTCGAGCCGATGGAGGTGCCCGGCGGCGCCTGGATCGTTCAGGCGCTCGACCCGCAAGGCGCGCTTTTCGCGCTGGTCGCGCCGAAGCGTTGAACCGGCCGTACGTATCGCCAACCGACTAGCGTTCGCGGGAAACAAGGCCCGCCTCCCATGGAGGCGGGTTTCTTTCGATCCGATGGATGGAGCGCACTGGCCAACTGCCGCCCTGGCCGTACGCATCCCTCGGTTGCGGCGAGACCCCTAGTATCTCAGGGTATTTCAAGCTTATTTAACACCTTATACGATAGCAGGAGCAACGAGCACACTGATTTCGGATGGGTTTCTTGTCGCACGACAAGAATTGTCGCCGACAGCCAAAGCGATGAGCGGCGACATGGGTGGAGCAACTTCGCGTAAATGAAGAGCAAAGGCGGCAGCTATACGCCCCCAGAGACGGGCGTTGCGAAAGCGCGTACCGCAACGGCGCTGCGCCACAAGCTCCAATGGCTGCTCGCCATCGTCGTCGCCTGTACCGGTGTGCTCGCGACCGAGATCATTGCCGCCTCCTATAGCGATTTCGTCATCGCCCGCCGCAACCTGATCGAAGTCATGGCCTTCTGCCGCGTGCTCAACGCGGCAAACTATCTCTCGGCCGAACGCGGACCTTCCAATGGCGTGCTCGGCATCGGCGTGGCGCCCGGTTCGCCGGTCCAGGCCCGCCTTGCCGCGTTTCGCGCCCGCAGCGACGAGGCGCTCGCCAAGCTCACCGAAGACATCGACAATGCCAGCCGCACGGAGCCGGCCGGTGCCCTCTCCCCCATTCTCGTCGAAGTCCGCCGCCGCCTGATGCTGGCACGCGCCGAGGTCGATCGCATTGCCGCACTCCCGCCCGAACGACGGGACCTGACAGAAATCCAGGCAACGATCGAGGCGATGTTCAGCGTCATCGATGCCATTCGCCCGGCGATCGACTGGAACGTTCAACGCCTGACCAACACCGACCCGAACCTTGCCGGCATCGCGCTTGCGGCGCAGATGCTCGCCAATCTGCGCGAAGACGGCGGCCGCCTCGGATCCCAGGTCATGGCCCCGGTTGCCGTCGGCCAGCCGCTCGAAGCGAAGAACATCGCCGACAGCGAACGTACGCGCGGCAGGCTGCAGGAGATCTGGTCCATTGTCGGCAAGCCCGGCGCCCTTCCCGGCCTGGAACCGGCCAATATCGCAGATCTCGCCAGGATCGACCACGAGTTCTTCGGCGAAGGATTTGCGATCATCGACGGCATCGTCGCGATCGGCAGACAATCGGGCGCCTACCCGATGACCGCCGAGCAACTGACCGACCGCTTCGTCCCGAAGATGAAGCCGCTCGAGGATCTTCGCCGCGCCTTCATGGATGCGACCGTCGAGCGGCTCGCGGTGAACAAGACGCGGGCTTCGGTCAAGCTGGCGGTCGCCAGCCTCGCGACCTTCGCCCTGTTCCTGGTCCTGCTGGTTCTGATGCGCCGCGCTCGCTCGCTGGTCTTCGAGCCGCTGCTCATTGCACGCCACAGCATCATCGAACTCGCCAACGACCGCCCGATCGCGCGTCTTCAAGGCAAGGGCGGTGAAGGCGAGATGGGGCGCTTGTTCGACGCGATCGACGTTCTGCGCAAACGCCTCGACGAACGCGCGCTGCTGATGCGGCATCTCGAACGCCAGGCCGAAACCGATGAACTGACCGGCTTGCTCAACCGCCGGGCCCTGGAGCTCATCGGTGGCGCTGAAGACGCGGCCGGCAGCAACCAGGATGCCTGTCTGATCCTGATGGACATCGACCATTTCAAGCAGATCAACGATACCCACGGTCACTTGGTCGGCGACATCGTGCTCAAGGAAACCGCCCGCATCATCCGCAACTCCGTGCGCAATTCTGATCTCGTCGCCCGCTTCGGCGGCGAAGAGTTCGCGATCATCACCCCGGGCGACAGCATCGAGTCGGCCCTTACGCTTGCGGAACGGATCAGGGCCAATCTCGCCCATGAACCGATCGTCGTTGCGGGCGGACAGAAGCTGAACGTCACCGCCAGCTTCGGCGTGGCGGAGGGACGAACCGCAAACGGCGGATGGAAGCATCTGATCGAGGGCGCCGATACGGAACTCTATCGCGCCAAATCGGAGGGTCGCAATCGCGTCTGCGGCCGTCCTGCGGAGCTTGCCTCCTTCACAAAGACGAAATCCGCGCGCGCGTAGCCAGAAAGTCGAGCACGACCCGCACGCGAGCAGGCAGAGCCCCGCCCTGACCGTGGAACACGGCGTGGAAGACTTCGGTGTCGCCGGGGTTCAGGTGCTCGACGAGCGGCAGCAGCCGGCCGGCCTGGATATCCTCTCTGACGGTGAAGGTCGGAAGGCGGGCAAGGCCCACGCCCGCAAGCGCGAGCCTGCGCAAGCCCTCGCCATCGCTCACCCGCACCCGTTCCGTCGGCGGCAGAACGATCTGTTCTGCATTCGAAAGGAGCGGCCAGCCATCGAACGCCCGGGCGTAGCTATGGCTCAGCCGGTTATGCGCCTCGATATCCCCGATGGTCTGAGGCACGCCAAAACGATCGAGATAGGACGGGGCGCCGACGATCGTCATCGACGTGCTGCCGAGCTTGCGGGCGATCAGGCTCGATGTCTTCAGCGGGCCGGCGCGCACGGCGATATCAACCCGCTCCGCCATCAGATCGACGACGGCGTCCGTCTGCAGGATATCGAGGGAGACCGACGGAAACTCCGCCAGGAATTCGGGCAGCACCGGCATCAGGGCATGCGTCGCGTAGGAAGCGCTGGCATTGAGGCGGACCCGGCCCTCCGGCGTCTCGCCGGCACCGGCCGAGCGCTCCGCTTCGTCGATGTCGGCGAGAATCCGTACGGCCCGCTCATAAAAGGCGCAGCCTTCCGCCGTCAATTGCAGCCGCCGCGTCGACCGGTTGACGAGCCGGACACCAAGCCTTTCCTCCAGTCGCTGGACGAGTTTGCTGACGGCCGATGGTGTCATGCAGCAGACCTTGGCCGCGGCCGAGAAGCCGCCAAGCTCCACCACCTTGGCAAAGACCGCCATCTCCCCCGACCGATTGATCGTCAAGCGCGACATGTGACTTCAACTCACAAATGATGTTCCTTCATAAGGTCTACATCGCCAATGAGCCCGACACCACCTTCTCCCTGAAGCGAGCGCCGGTGCCCGGTGTCTCGCGCGAACGAAGCCAACGAGGAGCTTGGAGAGATGGAATACAGACGGCTTGGATCATCGGGACTGAAGGTGCCGGCCTTGAGTTTCGGCGCAGGAACTTTCGGCGGCAAGGGTCCGCTCTTCAGCGCCTGGGGCAACAGCGACGCAGCCGAAGCGCGACGCCTGATCGACATTTCACTGGAGGCCGGCGTCAATCTCTTCGACACGGCCGACGTCTACTCCGATGGGGCCTCCGAGACCGTGCTCGGTGCCGCCATCAAGGGAAAGCGGGATGCCGTCCTGCTCTCCACCAAGATCGCGCTGCCGATGGGCGATGGCCCGAACGATGCCGGCACATCGCGTTCGCGCCTGACGAAGGGCGTCGACGACGCGCTCAAACGGCTCGGCACCGACTATATCGACCTCCTGCAACTTCACGCCTTCGACGCGGGGACACCGGTCGAAGAGGTGCTCTCAACGCTCGATGGCCTCGTTGCCGCCGGCAAGCTGCGCTATGTCGGCGCCTCCAACTTCGCCGGCTGGCAGTTGATGAAATCGCTGGCCGTCTCGGAGAAGCACGGCCTCGTCCGCCATGTCGCCCACCAGGTCTACTATTCGCTCGTCGGACGCGACTACGAGTGGGAACTGATGCCGCTTGCGGCCGATCAGGGCGTCGGCGCGCTTGTCTGGAGCCCGCTCGGCTGGGGCCGCCTTACCGGCAAGATCAGGCGCGGCCAGCCCTGGCCGGAAGGCAGCCGCCTGCACGATACCGCGGCCTTCGGCCCGCCGGTCGACGACGAAAAGCTCTACGACGTCGTCGATGTGCTCGACCAACTCACCGAGGAGACCGGCAATACGATGCCGCAGATCGCCATCAACTGGCTGCTGCAGCGCCCGACCGTCTCGAGCGTGATCATCGGCGCCCGCAACGAGGAGCAGCTCCGCCAGAATCTCGGCGCCGTCGGCTGGTCGCTGTCGCCGGAACAGATCGCCCGCCTCGATGAGGCAAGCAAGACGACGCCGGCCTATCCTTATTTCCCCTATTATCGCCAGGAGGGCTTTGCGCGGCTCAACCCGCCGATCGTCTGATCGGCATAACGCCCGGCTTTCGCACGCCCCGCCCGGGCGTGCGAAAGCATTGCGGCGCCTCGATTTTCCTTACGCGCTTTCGCGCTTGCATTCTCGATTTGCATTGCACAAACTTCGTGACGATGGGGGCGCAGACCTCCCACGAAGGGGACCAAATCCGGCATGTCGATCAAGGCCAGCATCTATCACCTGACCCACTACACCTATGACCGTCCCGTAAGGCTGTCGCCGCAGATCATCCGGCTGAAGCCTGCGGCCCATTCAAAGACCAAGGTCATCAGTCACTCGCTGAAGGTTTCGCCCGCCAACCATTTCGTCAACCTGCAGCAGGATCCCTACGGCAACTATCTTGCCCGGTTCGTCTTTCCCGATCCGGTCAGCGAATTGAAGATCGAGGTCGATCTCGTCGCCGACATGACCGTCTACAATCCCTTCGACTTCTTTGTCGAAGAGGAGGCGGAGCACTGGCCCTTCCCCTATCCGGAAGACCTCAGCGACGACCTCAGGATCTACATGACGCCGGAGCCGGTCGGTCCGGCGCTTGGCGCTTTCCTCGCGACGGTCGACCGCTCGCGGCAACGCACCGTCGACATGGTCGTCGGGCTCAACACGCGCCTGCAGCAGGAGATCGGGTACGTCATCCGCATGGAGCCCGGCGTGCAGACGCCGGAGGACACGCTGACTTCGGCCCGCGGGTCCTGTCGCGATTCGAGCTGGCTGTTGGTCCAGATCCTGCGCAATCTCGGTTTCGCCGCGCGCTTCGTCTCCGGCTATCTCATCCAGCTCACGCCCGATCTCAAGGCACTCGACGGCCCCTCCGGCACCGACCACGACTTTACCGACCTGCATGCCTGGGCCGAGGTTTACCTGCCGGGCGCCGGCTGGGTCGGGCTCGACCCGACCTCCGGCCTCCTGACCGGCGAAAGCCACATCCCGCTTGCCGCGACCCCGCATTTCCGCAATGCCGCGCCGATCTCCGGCGGCTTCTTCGGCGACCCCGAAACCCATACCGATTTCGCCTTCGATATGAAGGTGGCGCGGGTCGCCGAACATCCGCGCATCACCAAGCCCTTCTCCGACGAAAGCTGGGACGCGCTGAATGCGCTCGGTGAGAAGGTCGATCAGATGCTCCAGGAAAACGACGTCCGGCTGACGATGGGCGGCGAGCCGACCTTCGTCTCGATCGACGATTTCGAGTCCGAGGAATGGAACACCGCCGCCGTCGGGCCGACCAAGCGCGAAAAGGCAGACGCCTTGATCCGGCGCCTGCGCGAGCGCTTTGCCCCCGGTGGCTTCCTGCATTACGGCCAGGGCAAATGGTATCCGGGCGAAAGCCTGCCGCGCTGGACCTTCTCGCTCTACTGGCGCAAGGACGGCGTACCGATCTGGCGCCGGCCCGATCTCATCGCCGAGGAAGCGGGCAGCCACGATGTCACCGAAAAGGACGCCGAACGCCTGCTCCAGGCAATCGCCGGCGAGTTGGACCTTACCGCCGACATGGTCGTGCCCGCCTTCGAAGACCCGGCCGAATGGTTGTTGAAGGAGGCGAACCTCCCCGACAATGTCGACCCGGCCAACTCCAAGCTCAAGGACCCGGAAGAACGCAGCCGCATGGCGCGTGTCTTCGAGCGCGGGCTGACGACGCCCACGGGTTACGTTCTGCCGGTGCAGGCCTGGAACGCCCGCGCATCGGGACGGAAGTGGATGAGTGAAAAGTGGAGCACCCGCCGCGGCCGGCTCTTCCTCGTGCCCGGCGACAGTCCCGTCGGCTATCGCCTGCCGCTCGGCGCCCTGCCCTATATCGCGCCCTCCTGGTTCCCCTATATCAACCCGGTCGATCCGACCGTGCCGCGCGACGGCCTGCCGGATTTCGCCGAAGAGATCAGCCGGCCGCAGCAGGCGCGTTTCCAGCCCTCGGAGGTTCCGGAGACCCCGCTACCGGTGGCGCGCGACGAGATCGCCGGCCTGGTGCGCACTGCCATCAGCGTCGAGCCGCGCGACGGCCGGCTCTGCGTCTTCATGCCGCCGACGACGAGCATCGAGGAATATCTCGACCTGATCGCGTCTGCGGAACGGGCTGCCGCCAACATCGGCCTGCCCGTCCATATCGAGGGCTATGCCCCGCCGCAGGATGAACGCATCAACGTCATCCGCGTTGCGCCGGACCCCGGCGTGATCGAGGTCAACATTCATCCCGCATCGCATTGGCGCGATTGCGTCGACATCACCACCGCGATCTACGAAGAGGCGCGCCAGAGCCGGCTCGGCGCCGACAAGTTCATGATCGACGGGCGCCACACCGGCACCGGCGGCGGCAACCACGTGGTCGTTGGCGGCGCCAATCCCAACGACAGCCCGTTCCTGCGCCGTCCGGATCTGCTGAAGAGCGTCGTGCTGCACTGGCAACGGCACCCGTCGCTCTCCTACCTGTTTTCGGGCCTCTTCATCGGCCCGACCTCGCAGGCGCCGCGCATCGACGAGGCCCGGCACGATCAGCTCTACGAGCTCGAAATCGCGCTCGCCCAGGTGCCGATGCCGGGCTCGGCGGCTGCGCCGCCGCTGCCCTGGCTCGTCGACCGGTTGTTCCGCAACCTGCTCGTCGACGTGACCGGGAACACGCACCGGGCGGAGATCTGCATCGACAAGCTGTTTTCGCCGGACGGGCCGACCGGGCGTCTCGGCCTCGTCGAGTTCCGCGGCTTCGAGATGCCGCCGAACGCCCGCATGTCGCTTGCCCAGCAATTGCTGGTGCGCGCCCTCATCGCCCGCTTCTGGAAGCATCCGATCGACGGCCGGTTCGTGCGCTGGGGCACGGCGCTGCACGACCGCTTCATGCTGCCGCACCATGTCTGGCAGGATTTTCTCGAAGTGCTCGCCGATCTTCGCGCTCACGGCTTCGACCTGAAGCCAGAATGGTTCGAGGCCCAGCTCGAGTTTCGCTTCCCCTTCTGCGGCGAGGTCGAATATCAGGACGCCAGGCTCGAACTGCGCCAAGCGCTCGAACCCTGGCACGTGATGGGCGAACAGGGCGCGATCGGCGGCACCGTGCGCTATGTCGACAGCTCGGTCGAGCGCCTGCAGGTCAAGCTCGATACCGCCAATCCCGAGCGCTATGCGGTTGCCTGCAATGGTCGACCGGTGCCGTTGACGCGCACCGGCTCCAACGGCTCGGCCATTGCCGGCGTGCGCTACAAGGCCTGGCAGCCGGCCTCGGGCCTGCATCCGGTCCTGCCAGTCAATACTCCCCTCACATTCGACATTTATGATACATGGTCGAATCGGGCGATTGGCGGATGCGTCTACCATGTCGCCCATCCGGGTGGGCGCAACTACGACACGTTTCCGGTCAACGGCAACGAGGCCGAAGCGCGGCGCCTGTCGCGGTTCGAGCCCTGGGGTCATACGCCAGGAGGTTACCCGCTTCGCCCGGAAAGCCCGTCTATGGAATTCCCGATGACGCTTGATCTCAGGCGTCCGCCAGGAGCGTAAATGGCGAAAAAGCAGACAGCCGCCGCGAACCATCGGGGCACCGACGACGATCCGGTCTTCGGCTACCGCGCCCTTCCTGGTATCGCCGACGAGATGCTCGACCGGGAGGGCAATGTCCGCCCGGTCTGGCAGCGGCTGCTCGCGACGCTCGGACGGCTCGACGAAACGGAACTCGCCAACCGCTTCGCCCGCGCCGACCGCTACCTGCGCGACGCCGGCGTCTTCTACCGGGTCTACGGCGCCAAGGAGAGTACCGACCGAAGCTGGCCATTGTCCCATATCCCGGTCCTGATCGACGAGAAGGAATGGGCGACGGTTTCGCAAGGGCTGGTCCAGCGCGCCGAGCTTCTGGAGAAGGTGGTTGCCGACATTTACGGCGAGAACCGGCTGGTGCGCGAAGGCTTGCTGCCGCCGGCGCTGATCGCCTCCAATCCGCAATTTCTGCGGCCGCTCGTCGGCGTGAAGCCGGCCGATGGTCACTTTCTGCACTTCGTCTCCTTCGAGATCGGCCGCGGCCCCGATGGCAACTGGTGGGTCCTTTCGGACCGCACCGAAGCGCCCTCCGGCGCCGGCTTCGCGCTGGAGAACCGGGTCGCGACCACGCGCGCCTTCTCCAATCTCTATGCCGAAACCCACGTGCACCGATTGGCCGGCTTCTTCGGCGAATTCCGCGATGCGCTCCAGAATGGCAAGCTGCATCCGGACGACCGCATCGCCGTGCTTTCGCCCGGCATCGCGAACGAGACCTATTTCGAGCACGCTTATATCGCCCGCTATCTGGGCTTCATGCTGCTCGAAGGCGAAGACCTGACGGTCGTCGGCGGCCGGGTGATGGTACGCACCGTCGCCGGTCTCAAACCCGTGGGCGTGCTCTGGCGCCGCCTTGACGCCGCCTTCGCCGACCCGCTTGAGCTGAACCAGTCCTCGCATATCGGCACCCCCGGCATCGTCGAGGCGCTTCGCGCCGGCTCCGTTTCGATCGTCAACGCGCTCGGAACCGGCATCGTCGAGACACGCGCCTTCCTCGCCTTCATGCCGGCGATCTGCCGCCACCTGCTCGGCGAGGAGCAGAAGCTGCCCTCGATCGCCACCTGGTGGTGCGGGCAGCCGGCCGAGCGAGAGCAGGTCGCTGCCAATCTCGATCGCATGGTCATCGGTCCGGCCTATGCGACGCGCCCCTTCTTCGATGACAACGGCCGGTCCGTGCTCGGCGCAACGCTCGGCGAGGAGGCCCGCGCCTCGATTGCCGATTGGCTTGGCGCGGAAGGCGGCAAGCTCGTCGGCCAGGAGGTCGTCACGCTTTCGACCACCCCGGCCTGGGTTCGCGGCCGGTTGACGCCACGCCCGATGAGCCTGCGCGTCTTCGCGGCACGGACCCGCGACGGCTGGCAGATCATGCCCGGCGGCTTCGCCCGCATCGGCTCCGGCGACGATGTGGCCGCCATTGCGATGCAGGCGGGTGGCACTGCGGCCGACGTCTGGATCGTCAGCGACCGTCCGGTGGAACGCACGACATTGCTTCCGGCCGAGGAGAGCTTCACCCGCAACATGCCCGGGAGCCTGCCGAGCCGGGCGGCCGACAACCTCTTCTGGCTCGGCCGTTACATCGAGCGCGCCGAAGGGGCGCTGCGCATCCTGCGCGCCTGGCACGGCCGCTTCGCCGAAACCGCCGATCCGGACCTGCCGCTCCTGAGGGATGTCAGCGATTATCTCGCCGCGCTCGAGATCGACACGCGCCAGCCAGTGCCCGACAGCCTGCTTGCCAATATTGCCAGCGCTCTCTTCAGCGCCGGCAACATCCGCGACCGGTTCTCGCCGGACGGCTGGCTGGCGCTGAACGACCTGTCGCAGACGGCGCGCAAGTTCCACGCGACGGTGCAGGCCGGCGACGATGCCACCCGCGCGATGACCGTGCTTCTGCGCAAGCTCGCCGGCTTTGCCGGTCTCGTGCACGAAAACATGTACCGCTTCACCGGCTGGCGCTTTCTTTCGATCGGCCGCTATCTCGAGCGTGGCCTGCACATGACGCGGCTGCTCGGCCATATGTCGGGACCGGATGCGCCCGACGGCGCCTACGACATGCTGCTCGAGATCGGCGACAGCGTCATGACCCACCGCCGGCGTTACAATGTCAGCACCGCCGCATTGACCGTAACGGACCTCTTGGCGCTCGACCCGCTCAACCCGCGCTCGGTGCTCTACCAGTTGAACGAGATCAAGACCGAAGTGGAACTGCTGCCGAACGCCTTCGTCAATGGACAGATGTCGCCCTTCTATCGCGAGGCGATGCGCCTGCATTCTGGCCTCGCCGTGATGACGCCGGAAGCCATGACCCTCGGCGTCTACAACCGGTTGGAGCGCGATCTCGAAAGCCTGTCTGACCTGCTCGCGCGAACCTATCTCGGCTAAGGGGCGCGACCATTGCTTTACGATATCAGCCTGAAGATCACCTATGACTACGAAGTGCCGGTCTCCGGCGGTCGCCACCTCGTGCGCGTCATGCCGGCAACCCTTCACGGCCGCCAGCGTCTCATCGTCGGTTCGTTGAGCTGCCAGCCGATGCCGGCCGAGCGCGCCGAAGGCATCGATTTCTTTGCCAACCCGTTCACGTCGATCCTCTTCCGCTCCTCGCACGCCGATCTGACGATCCGCATGCAGGCGCGCGTGCAGGTGGAGCCGCAGCCGCTGACAGCGGATTTTTCGCCTCATCTCACCGGCCTGCCGGCCGAACTCGCCGCCTGCTGGTCGGTCGACGCCGAAGCGCCACACCACTTCACAGGGCCAAGCCCATTCCTGCCGGAAGTCCCCGAAATTGCCGCCTACGCGCAGGATATTGTCACCGACGCCATGACCGTCCGACAGATCGCCATCGCCGTGTGCGAGCGCATCCATCGCGATTTCACCTATGACGGCGAGGCAACCACGGTGAACACGACACCGGGCGAGGCGTTCAACCTGAAGCGCGGCGTCTGCCAGGACTTCGCCCATGTTATGATCGTGGCGCTGAGAAGCCTCGGCATCCCCGCCGGTTATGTCAGCGGCTTCCTGCGGACAATCCCTCCGCCCGGCAAGGAACGCCTCGAGGGTGCCGATGCCATGCATGCCTGGGTGCGGATCTGGTGCGGTACCACAGGCGGCTGGCTCGAACTCGACCCCACCAACAATATTCCGGCGGGAACCGACCATATTGTTGTCGGCCACGGTCGTGATTACGGCGACGTCGCCCCCGTCATCGGGGTCCTGAAGAGCTATGGCAGTCAGACGACGAAGCAGGCCGTGGACGTCATTCCGGTGCCCTGATCCGATTTGGTACAGGCCGTTTCCCGTTTCCGGACAGGGCCGCAATTGCGGAACCCTCTGTAAGCACTGGTTTTCCTGAATTCCGTTAAAATTGCAGCAATTGTCGGAACGATATCGTAAGCCATCGACGCTATTTGTGCCCCCAAGCTTGCAACGTGTTCCTCTGGGGTGTGCAAAGATGGGAAGACGATACACTGTAGGCCGGTCCCTTGTGGTGATGCTCAAGGACCGGGGTGGTAATTTCGGTATTATGGCAGCGCTTGCGACGCCATTGCTGTTGGCGGCCGGCGGCGTCGCCATCGACTTGGCCAGCATGATGACGACCAAGAACCAGATGCAGGATGCAGCCGATGCGGCGGCGCTCGCGGCGGCCTCTTCTCTGGTCTCAAAGGATCCGCCAACGATTGCCAAGGCAAAGGAAATTGCCGCGGCCTTCCTCAAGACGCAGTCGGGCGGCAGCGCCGTCGACGTTCCCGGCGGAAACGATCAAAGCGGCACGAGCTCGTTGGCCAAGACCGCTTCGGCGGAAGCGTCGACGGGCAGCCAGCCGACCATTGACATCATTGAAAGCAGCAATGGTCCTACCGGCAAGGCCTACAACGTCACCGTCCTGAACAAGCAGACGTTCCAGTTCAACGCGCTGACACGCCTGCTCGGGAAGACATCAATCGACATTGAAACCCTCGCCAAGGCCGAAAGCGCCACCGAGAGTAAGAACGCCCTGTCGATGTATCTGGTGCTCGATCGTTCCGGGTCGATGGCCTGGAAAACCAACACGCTGAACGCCACGAAGACATCCTGCCCGAACTACACAGAATCGAATTGGGGCAAGTATCCGAACCTAAGGGCAAGTAGCCCTTGCTACGTAACCAAGGTCGACGCGCTCAAAACCGCGGTCAGCGATTTGCTCACGCAATTGAAGACCGCCGATCCCAATAATTTGTATGTCCGCACAGCGGCCATCTCCTACAATTCCGCACAGGACACGCCCGGCAATCTCGACTGGGGCACCGCCGGCACGTCAACCTATGTGAACGCCCTTGTTGCAACAGGCGGCACCGCGTCAGGTAACGCGTTCAAGACTGCCTACAGCCGCGTAACCGCGGCGACCGAGGATACGGCTCACAAGGCTAAGAACGGACAGGTTCCCACCAAGTACATCGTCTTCATGACGGATGGCGACAACAACAACACGAGCGACGACACGACAACCCTGGCGTGGTGCGACACCGCTCGAAAGAACAACGTGCAGGTCTACACCGTGGCCTTCATGGCGCCCGACCGCGGCAAGGCCTTGCTGAAGGCCTGCGCCACAACTGAGGCAAATTACTTCCAGGCGGAAGAAGCCGCCGATCTGATCGCAGCCTTCAAGGCGATCGGCGAAAAAGCCTCGGCCATGGCTACCCGCCTGACGAAGTAACGCCAGGACCTGCATCCTTCAAGCCGCCCGGTCACGCCGGGCGGCTTTTGCGTTCAGGTATTGCGGTCCGTTCCGTCAGCGAGTTCCGTAGCTTGAGACAATTCTAATCCATTTAAAAACATCTGTTGCAAGCGCTTCGGATCGATGCATAAATTGCCCTATCCCCGGTCGGATCCGGCCTGCGACCTCCCAACGCAAAAGGGTATAGACAGTTTCATGATGAACAGGCTCTCCACCAACGAAGTGCCGCAGCCCGCCCCAAGGTCGTCTGAACCTGGCCAGCTCGCCGTCGAAATCCTCGAACGTCTGAAGTATCGCATCGGCAAGGATCCGAAGGTCGCGAAGCCCCATGACTGGCTGACGGCGGCGATCCTGGTCGCCCGCGACCGCATCACCGACAAGTGGATGGATTCCACCCGCAAGACCTACGCGACCGGTGCCAAGCGCGTCTATTACCTGTCGCTCGAATTCCTCATTGGCCGGCTGATGCGCGACGCCATGACCAATATCGGCCTGATGGACGAGATGCGCGACGCACTCGCTTCTCTCGGCGTCGATATCGACGTCATCGCCGAGCTCGAGCCGGACGCAGCGCTCGGCAACGGCGGTCTCGGCCGTCTCGCCGCCTGTTTCATGGAATCGATGGCCACCGTCGACGTGCCCGCCTATGGCTACGGCATCCGCTATATGCACGGCCTGTTCCGCCAGCAGATGGCCGACGGCTGGCAGGTGGAACTGCCGGAGACCTGGCTCGCCCACGGCAATCCCTGGGAATTCGAGCGGCGTGAAAGCTCCTACGAGATCGGCTTCGGTGGCGTGGTCGAAACGGCCAACATCGACGAGGAGATCCAGCGCTTCGTGTGGAAGCCGGCCGAGCGCGTCATCGCCACCGCCTTCGACACGCCCGCCGTCGGCTGGCGGGCAAAGCGCGTCAACACGCTTCGCCTCTGGACGGCGCAGCCGATCGACCCGATCCTGCTCGCGGCCTTCAACGCCGGCGACCACATCGGCGCACTGCGCGAGAGCAACAAGGCGGAAAGCCTGACCCGCGTGCTCTATCCTGCCGACGCGACGCCGGCTGGTCAGGAACTGCGGCTGCGCCAGGAATATTTCTTCTCATCCGCCTCGCTGCAGGACATCCTGCGCCGGCACCTGCAGCAATATCCGGACTTCGACTCGCTGCCGGACGCCGTTGCCATTCAGTTGAACGACACGCACCCGGCCATTTCCGTGGCCGAGCTGGTGCGGTTGCTCACCGACGTGCACGGCCTTGATTTCGAGCAGGCCTGGGACATCACCCGCCGCACGATCTCCTACACCAACCATACGCTTCTGCCGGAAGCGCTCGAAAGCTGGCCGGTGCCGCTCATCGAACGGCTGCTGCCGCGCCACATGCAGATCGTCTATGCGATCAACGCCAAGATCCTGATCGAGGCGCGCAAGCAGAAGGGCGCCACCGATGACGAGATCCGCAACATCTCGCTGATCGACGAGAGCGGTGAGCGCCGGGTGCGCATGGGCAACCTCGCCTTCGTCGGCTCGCACTCGATCAATGGCGTTTCGGCGCTGCATACGGAGCTGATGAAGGAAACGGTCTTTGCCGACCTGCACAAGCTCTACCCTGAACGCATCAACAACAAGACCAACGGCATCACCCCGCGCCGCTGGCTGATGCAGTGCAATCCGGGGCTCTTCGGGCTGATCCGTGACGCGATCGGCGATGAGTTCATGGACAATACCGAGGCACTGCAGGCGCTCGACGCCTTCGCCGACAAGGCGGATTTCCAGGAGCATTTCGCTGCCGTCAAGCGTGCGAACAAGGTCCGCCTTTCCCAGCTCGTCCAGAGCCGGCTCGGTATCAGGCTCGATCCGTCGGCGATGTTCGACATCCAGATCAAGCGCATCCACGAATACAAGCGCCAGCTCCTCAACATCGTCGAAGCCGTCGCGCTCTACGACCAGATCCGCTCGCATCCGGAGCTGGACTGGGTGCCGCGCGTCAAGCTCTTTGCCGGCAAGGCGGCGCCGAGCTATCACAACGCCAAGCTGATCATCAAACTCGCCAATGATGTCGCCCGCGTCGTCAACAACGATCCTTCGGTGCGCGGCCTGCTCAAGATCGTCTTCGTGCCGAACTACAACGTCTCGCTCGCCGAGATCATGGTTCCGGCCGCCGATCTGTCCGAGCAGATCTCGACCGCGGGCATGGAAGCCTCGGGCACCGGCAACATGAAATTCGCGCTGAACGGCGCGCTGACAATCGGCACGCTCGACGGCGCCAATGTCGAGATGCGCGACTGGATCGGCGAGGAAAACATCAAGATCTTCGGCATGACCGCCGAGGAAGTGGCGAAGGCGCGTGCCGAGGGCCATAATCCGCGCGCCATCATCGAAGGCTCGCCCGAACTGTCGCAGGCGCTCCAGGCGATCGCCTCGGGCGTCTTCTCGCCCGACGACCGCAACCGCTTCTCCGGCCTCATCGACGGCATCTACAATCACGACTGGTTCATGGTTGCCGCCGATTTCGAAGCCTATGCCAAAGCGCAGCGGGAGATCGACCAGCTCTGGACGAACCCTTCCGACTGGTATGCGCAGGCGATCCGCAACACCGCACGGATGGGCTGGTTCTCGTCCGATCGCACCATCCGGCAATATGCCGGGGAAATCTGGAGAGCTGGATGACGCCTTCGGCCGGCAAGGACCCGGAACCCGCAGCTTCAGGTCTGCTGTCAGCGCCGGAAATCGCGGCCATTCTTTCGGGTACGCACGATGATCCTTTCGCGGTCCTCGGCGTACACCCCGCTGGCAAGGCCATTCTTGCCCGCTGCTTCATCCCCGATGCCGAGACCGTGGCGGTGGAAACGCTCTCGGGCAAGGAGCTCGGCACGCTCGAACGCCGTGACGATGCCGGTTTCTTCGAAGGTCCCATCTCTCTGAAGAAACCCCAGCCCGTGCGCTATTGCGCCCGCAACCAGGGCGGCGAATGGATCGTCATCGACCCCTACAGCTTCGGCCCGGTCCTCGGGCCGATGGACGACTATTACATCCGTGAAGGTTCACACCTCCGGCTCTTCGACAAAATGGGCGCACATCCGATCCATCACGATGGCGCCGATGGCTATCATTTTGCCGTCTGGGCGCCCAATGCCAAGCGCGTTTCCGTCGTCGGCCAATTCAACAATTGGGATGGCCGGCGCCACGTCATGCGGCTGCGCGCCGACACCGGAATCTGGGAGATATTCATTCCCGGCGTCGAGGCCGGTCTTGCCTACAAGTACGAGATCCTCGACCGCAATGGCACGCTGCTACCGCTCAAGGCCGATCCTTTTGCCCGCAGGTCCGAGCTTCGTCCCAACACCGCTTCGGTGACGACGCCGGAGATCGCGCAAACCTGGGAGGACGAGGCGCACCGCAAGCACTGGGCGACGGTCGACGCGCGGCGCCAACCGATCTCGATCTACGAGGTCCATGCCGGCTCCTGGCAGCGCCGCGACAATGGCGAGATGCTCTCCTGGGACGAACTCGCCGACCGGCTGATCCCCTATTGCGTCGATATGGGCTTCACCCATATCGAGTTCCTGCCGATCTCGGAGTTTCCCTTCGATCCGTCCTGGGGCTACCAGACGACCGGCCTCTACGCACCGACCGCCCGCTTCGGCGAGCCCGAGGGCTTTGCCCGTTTCGTGAACGGCTGCCACAAGGTCGGCATCGGCGTCATCCTCGACTGGGTGCCGGCGCATTTCCCGACGGACGAGCACGGGCTTCGCTGGTTCGACGGCACCGCGCTCTACGAGCACGAAGACCCGCGCCAAGGCTTCCACCCCGACTGGAACACGGCGATCTACAATTTCGGCCGCCAGGAGGTGCTTTCCTACCTCGTCAACAACGCGCTCTACTGGGCCGAGAAGTTCCATGTCGACGGACTGCGCGTCGACGCGGTCGCCTCGATGCTCTACCTCGACTATTCGCGCAAGCATGGCGAATGGGTGCCGAACGAGTATGGCGGCAACGAAAACCTCGAGGCGGTTCGCTTCCTGCAGACGATGAACACCCAGATCTACGGCATCCACCAGGGCATCCTGACGATCGCCGAGGAATTGACCTCCTGGCCGAAGGTATCCCACCCGGTTCATGCTGGCGGCCTGGGTTTCGGCTTCAAGTGGAACATGGGCTTCATGCACGACACGCTGCAATACCTGTCGCGCGAGCCGGTGCACCGCAAGTTCCACCACAACGACCTGACCTTCGGCCTGCTCTACGCCTTCAGCGAGAACTTCGTGCTGCCGCTGTCCCATGACGAAGTGGTGCATGGCAAAGGCTCGCTGATCGCCAAGATGGCCGGCGACGACTGGCAGAAGTTCGCCAATCTCCGGGCCTATTACGCCTTCATGTGGGGCTATCCCGGCAAGAAGCTTTTGTTCATGGGCCAGGAATTCGCGCAGTGGCGCGAGTGGTCCGAGGACCGCGCGCTCGACTGGAACCTGCTCGAATACCACCTGCACGAAGGCATGCGCCGGCTGGTGCGTGACCTCAACGGCACCTATCGCGCCAAGCCGGCCCTGCATGCGCGCGATTGCGAAGGCGATGGCTTCGAGTGGCTGCTTGCCGACGACCGCGACAATTCGGTCTTTGCCTGGCTGCGCAAGGCGCCCGGTGAAAAGCTCGTCGCCGTCATCACCAATTTTACGCCCGTCTACCGGGAGAGCTACGCCATCCCGCTGCCGGTCCAGGGTCGCTGGAAGGAGATCCTCAATACCGACGCGGAAATCTACGGAGGAAGCGGCAAGGGCAACGGCGGCGCCGTCTACGCCGAGAAGAGTACCACGGGAGCGATAATGGCCAACATCACGCTGCCGCCCCTGGCGACACTGATGCTGGAGCAGGAGTAGATTTCATTCGGTCCGCCAGCCGAAATCGGCAGGCGGCATGAGACTGTAAGATTCGAGGGTCGCAAGGCGTCACCAAAAGCCGCCGTGACGACCCCGGAAGTCAATGATTGGGGAGGACAAATGGTGGAAAAGCGTACGCAACCTCTGGCACGTGATGCCATGGCCTATGTTCTCGCTGGCGGTCGCGGCAGTCGCCTGAAGGAGCTGACCGACCGACGGGCGAAGCCGGCGGTCTATTTCGGCGGCAAGGCCCGTATCATCGACTTCGCGCTTTCGAACGCGCTGAATTCCGGTATCCGCCGTATCGGCGTCGCCACCCAGTACAAGGCGCACTCGCTGATTCGCCACCTGCAGCGCGGCTGGAACTTCTTCCGTCCGGAACGAAACGAAAGCTTCGACATCCTGCCCGCCAGCCAGCGCGTTTCCGAGACGCAATGGTACGAAGGCACCGCCGACGCCGTCTATCAGAACATCGACATCATCGAAGACCACGGCGTCGAATACATGGTCATTCTCGCCGGCGACCACATCTACAAGATGGACTATGAATTGATGCTGCAGCAGCACGTCGATTCCGGCGCCGACGTCACCATCGGCTGCCTCGAAGTGCCGCGCATGGAGGCGACCGGCTTCGGCGTCATGCATGTCGACGACAAGGATCGCATCATCGCCTTCGTCGAGAAACCGGCCGATCCGCCCGCCATTCCCGGCAATCCCGATATGGCGCTTGCCTCGATGGGCATCTATGTCTTCCACACGAAGTTCCTGATGGATCTTCTGCGCCGCGACGCCGCCGATCCGAAATCGAGCCGCGACTTCGGCAAGGACATCATCCCCTACATCGTCGACAACGGCAAAGCGGTCGCGCACCGGTTTACCCAGTCCTGCGTGCGTTCGGATTTCGAGCGCGAGGCCTATTGGCGCGACGTCGGCACCATCGACGCCTATTGGCAGGCCAATATCGACCTGACCCATGTGACGCCGGAACTCGACATCTACGACAGCACCTGGCCGATCTGGACCTTCGCGGAGATCAAGCCGCCGGCAAAGTTCGTGCATGACGATGAAAACCGCCGCGGCTCGGCGACCTCGTCGCTCATCTCCGGCGACTGCATCATCTCAGGCGCAGCACTCAACCGCAGCCTGTTATTCACAGGCGTCAGAGTAAATTCATATTCCCGTCTGGAGAATGCCGTAGTTCTTCCCGATGTGAAGATCGGTCGCCATGCGACGCTGCGCAACGTGGTCATCGACAGCCGTGTCGTGATCCCGGAGGGCCTCGTGGTCGGCGACGATCCGGAGCTCGATGCCAAGCGTTTCCGACGCTCGGAAAACGGTGTCTGCCTGATCACGCAAACGATGATCGACAAGCTGGGGATGTAGGTCTGCCTTCCATGAACGTCCTGTCCGTTGCGTCCGAAGTCTATCCGCTGGTCAAGACCGGGGGGCTCGCCGATGTCGCCGGCGCGCTCCCGACAGCGCTTGCGCCGCACGGCATCAAGACCCGCACCCTCCTGCCCGGCTATCCCGCCGTGCTGCAGAAGCTGAAGAAAAAAAAGAAGGTCGGCGCTCTCGAGAACCTGTTCGGTGATCCGGCCACGATCCTCGCGGCTGAGATCGATGGGCTGGACCTCCTGGTTCTCGACCAGCCGGCGCTCTACCAGCGAGACGGCGGTCCCTATGTCGACGCGACCGGCCGCGACTATGCCGACAACTTCCGTCGCTTCGCCGCGCTCTCGCTTGCAGCGGCCGAGGTCGCCGCCGGCGATGTCGTCCCCGGCTGGAAACCCGACGTCGTCCACGCCCATGACTGGCAGACGGCGCTGACGCCGGTTTACATGCATTTTGGCCGCGCCCCCGCGACGCCGACGGTCATGACCATCCACAATATCGCCTTTCAAGGCCAGTTCGGCGCCTCGGTCTTCCCCGAGCTGGCTCTTCCTCCGGAAGCCTTCTCGATGCAATTCGTCGAGTATTATGGCGATGTCGGCTTCCTGAAGGGCGGGATGCAGACGGCAAGCGCGATCACCACCGTCAGCCCCTCCTATGCCCAGGAGATCCTGACCCCCGAATTCGGCATGGGCCTCGAGGGTCTGTTGAAAAGCCGCGTTTCCGACTTGAGCGGCATCGTCAACGGCATCGACGCCGACATATGGAACCCGCAGACCGACCCGCATATTGCGCAGCATTTCAGCGCGACGACCTTGAAGCAGCGCGTCGGCAATCGTCGAGCGCTGGAAGAACGCTTCGGTCTCGAGAAGGGCAACGGTCCGATCTTCTGCGTCGTCAGCCGGCTCACCTGGCAGAAGGGCATGGACCTCGTCGCCGAGGTCGCGGATGACATCGTCGCGATGGGCGGCAAACTCGTCGTGCTCGGCTCCGGCGATGCGGCGCTCGAGGGTGCGCTTCTGGCGGCCGCCTCCCGTCACCGCGGCCATATCGGCATGGTCACCGGCTACAACGAGCCGCTGTCGCATTTGATGCAGGCAGGCTCGGACGCGATACTCATTCCGTCGCGCTTCGAACCCTGTGGCCTGACCCAGCTCTACGGCCTGCGCTACGGCTGCGTGCCGGTCGTCGCCCGCACGGGCGGACTGGCCGATACGATCATCGACGCCAACGAGGCCGGGCTTTCGGCCAAGGTCGCCACCGGCTTCCAGTTCACCCCGGTCACCGCCGACGGGTTGCGACTTGCGGTGAGGCGCGTATTGCGCGCATACAACGAGCCCAAGGTCTGGGCGCGAATTCAGACCCAGGGCATGAAATCGGACGTTTCGTGGGCCACAAGTGCCGAGCGCTACGTCTCTTTATATTCCGGTCTTCTCGGGAAAGGTTAAGTCAGCATGATAAGAACGGTTACCACAACCCCCTATGGCGACCAGAAGCCTGGCACGTCAGGGCTGCGCAAGAAGGTCCCGGTCTTCCAGCAGAAGAACTATGCCGAGAACTTCATCCAGTCGATCTTCGATTCGCTCGAAGGCTTTCAGGGCGAAACACTGGTGATCGGCGGCGACGGCCGCTACTACAACCGCGAAGTCATCCAGATCGCCATCAAGATGGCGGCGGCCAACGGCTTCGGCCGCGTACTCGTCGGCCGCGGCGGCATCCTGTCGACGCCGGCTGCCTCCAACGTCATCCGCAAGTACAAGGCCTTCGGCGGCATCGTCCTTTCGGCCAGCCACAATCCCGGCGGCCCGACCGAAGATTTCGGCATCAAGTACAATATCGGCAATGGCGGCCCGGCACCGGAAAAGGTCACCGACGCGATCTTTGCCCGCAGCAAGGTGATCGACAGCTACAAGATCGCCGACGTCAGGGACATCAACCTCGACCTCGAAGGCACGCAGGAGATCGAAGGCATGACCGTGACGGTCATCGATCCCGTCGCCGACTATGCCGAACTGATGGAGAGCCTGTTCGATTTCGCGGCCATCCGCAAGCTGATCGGCGGCGGCTTCCGCGTCGTATTCGACGCGATGAGCGCGGTCACAGGCCCCTATGCCAAGGAGATCATCGAGAAACGCCTCGGCGCGCCCAAGGGCTCGGTGATGAACTTCATGCCGCTGCCGGACTTCGGCGGCCACCATCCGGACCCGAACCTGGTTCATGCCCGCGCGCTCTACGAAACGATGATGGCGCCCGACGCGCCGGACTTCGGTGCCGCGTCGGATGGCGACGGCGACCGCAACCTGATCATCGGCCGCGGCATCTTCATCACCCCTTCGGACAGCCTGGCGATGCTCGCCGCCAACGCGCATCTGGCACCCGGTTACGCCAAGGGCCTCGCCGGCATCGCCCGCTCCATGCCGACCAGCGGTGCGGCCGACCGCGTCGCCGAGAAGCTCGGCATCGGCCTCTACGAGACGCCGACCGGCTGGAAATTCTTCGGCAACCTGCTCGACGAGGGCATGGCGACGATCTGCGGCGAAGAAAGCGCCGGCACCGGTTCCAACCACGTGCGCGAGAAGGACGGCCTCTGGGCAGTCTTGCTCTGGCTCAACATCCTGGCTGTGCGCAAGGAAAGCGCCCTCGACATCGTCAAGAACCACTGGGCGACCTACGGCCGCAACTATTACTCGCGCCATGACTACGAGGAGGTCGATTCCGACGCGGCCAACGGCCTGATCGCCAACCTGCGCGACCAGCTTGCCGGCCTGCCCGGAAAGTCCTTCGGCGCGCTCAAGGTCGCAACCGCCGACGACTTCGCCTACAACGATCCGGTCGACCATTCGGTCAGCAAGAACCAGGGCATCCGCATCCTCTTCGAGGGCGGCTCCCGCGTCGTCTTCCGCCTCTCCGGCACCGGCACTTCGGGCGCGACGCTACGCGTCTACATCGAGCGCTTCGAGCCGGATCCGGCACGTCACGGCATCGAGACGCAGGAAGCGCTCGCCGATCTCATCGCCGTTGCCGACGAGATCGCGGGGATCAAGACGCGCACCGGCCGCACCGAGCCGAGCGTCATTACCTGAGATACTGAACGATCGGGCCGCTTCATGCGGCCCTTTTTCTTTCTGTTGACCGAATACCCCTTCTGCCCGGCAGGGCGGAGGGGGTATCCCGCCACACCTTCGACACAGAGGGCCGCCTTCATGCCGACCACCGGATTGCCACCCCTCGGTGCCACGATCACCGCAGAAGGCACGCAGTTTGCCGTCTGGTCGCGCAATGCCGCCCGCATCGACCTCTGCCTTTTCGACAAGACCGGCGCCCGGCAATTGCGGCAGTTACCCATGCTGCGGAGCGGCGACGTCCACAGCCTGACGGTTGCCGACGCCCCTAAGGGCACGCGCTACGGCTTTCGCGCCGACGGCGTCTATTCGCCCGATCACGGTCTCTGGTTCGATCCCGCCAAGCTGCTGGTCGACCCCTATGCCGTCGAACTCGACCGGCCTTTCCGGCACGATCCGCGCCTGACGATTTTTGGCGAGGATACCGCCGATCTGGTGCCGAAGGCCGTTGTCACAGAGGTGAAGACGGTCAAGCCCAAGGCGCCGCTCTTTCGCGCCGGCGGCCTCATCTACGAGATCGCCGTCAAGCCCTTCACCATTCTCCATCCGGAAGTCCCGAAGGCGAAGCGCGGCACCGTGGCGGCGCTCGCCGAGCCCGCCATCATCGAACATCTGAAGCGCCTCGGCGTCTCTGCGGTCGAATTGATGCCGATCGTCGCCTGGATCGACGAGCGCCACCTGCCGCCGCTCGGGCTGAAGAACGGCTGGGGCTACAATCCGATCGCGCCGATGGCGCTCGACCCGCGCCTGGTGCCGGGCGGCATCAAGGAATTGCGCAAGACGGTCGAAACGCTGCGCAAGGAAGGCATCGGCGTCATCCTCGATCTGGTCTTCAACCACTCCGGCGAAAGCGATCGCTTCGGCACCACGCTGTCGATGCGTGGCCTCGACAACCTCACCTATTACCGTCACGTCACCGACCAGCCCGGGGAACTCATCAACGACACCGGCTGCGGCAATACGATTGCCTGCGACCACCCGACCGTCGAGACGCTGATCCTCGACAGCCTGCGCCATTTCGTTCGTGCCGCCGGTGTCGATGGCTTCCGCTTCGATCTCGCCTCGATCCTCGGGCGCGATATGGGCGGTTTCCACCGCGATGCCAGGCTCTTCCAGGCGATATCAGCCGATCCGCTGCTTGCCGACCGTGTGCTGATCGCCGAGCCGTGGGACGTCGGCCCCGGCGGTTACCAGCTCGGCAACTTCCCCTCTCCCTTCCTCGAATGGAACGATCGGGCCCGCGACGACATCCGCATCTACTGGCGCGGCGACCGCCATGCGATCGGCGCTCTGGCTACGGCACTTGCCGGCTCGTCGGAGAGTTTCGCCCGCTGGGGCGAGAGCGGCACGCGCACGGTCAATTTCATCGCCGCCCATGATGGCTTCACGCTCGCCGATATCGTTTCCTATGCCGGCAAGCACAACGAGGCCAACGGCGAGGAGAACCGCGACGGCCACAACGAGAACCACTCCTGGAACAATGGCGCCGAAGGCCCGACAGACGATCCGGAAATTCTGGCAGCCCGACGCCATGACGTGATGGCGCTCATCGGCACGCTGTTTTCCTCACGCGGAACGATCATGCTGACGGCCGGCGACGAAGGCGGCCGAAGCCAGAGCGGCAACAACAACGCCTATTGCCAGGACAACGCCATCACCTGGCTCGACTGGACGGCGATGGATGACGAGATCGTCGCCCACACGGCGGCGCTGTCGGCGATGCGCCGACGCTTCGACGTGTTCGATCAGACCACGTTCCTGACCGGGAACGGCGATGTCGAATGGCGGCGCCTCGACGGGCAACCGATGACGACCAGCGACTGGGAACACCCGGCAACGGACAATCTGATGATGGTGCTGACCACCCGCGACCGTCTCCAGAAGCGGGCGACGCGCCTTGCCGTGATCGTCAATCGCAGCCATGCGCCGCATCCCTTCCGCCTGCCCGACAGCATCGACGGAAAGTGGCAGGATGCGCTGACGTCCTCGTTCCCGGCCGATCATGCCGCGCCGCGCTCGGTCTCCGTCCTCGTCGAGGTTTTCTAAAGCTTTTCCACCACTTGCAGGTTGCAGCGGGCGAGCCTATAGAACGCTCGGGGGCTTGTTTCGAGGCGTTCACATGCTGCAGGACATTTCACTTTCTGAGATCAAGGAACTCGTCGGCAAGGAGGTCGGCGTTTCCGACTGGATCACGGTCACGCAGGAAACGATCGACAAATTTGCCGAGGCAACCGGCGACTATCAGTACATCCATGTCGACCCGGTTCGCGCCGCCGCCGAGACACCGTTCGGCGGCACCATCGCGCACGGCTTCCTGTCGCTCTCGCTGCTCTCGGCGATGAACTACAATTGCCTGCCGAAGATCCGCGAACAGACGATGGGCATCAATTACGGCTTCGAGAAGGTGCGCTTCGTCGCGCCGGTGAAGAGTGGCGCCAAGGTGCGCGGCCACTTCACCATGGCCGATGCCCGTTTCCGCGGCGCCAGCATGCTGATGATCACCTACGACGTCAGCGTTGAGATCGAAGGCGAACGCAAGCCGGCGCTCACCGCCACCTGGCAGACGATCATCCAGTTCGATCCCAAGGACCGCCCCGCCGATGCCTGAGCAGCGTGACCGGATCGCCCGATCCGGAACGCCCTACTGGTACTTACGTTTCGCCTGAAAAATCGAAGGCCGGGAAGCGCTTGTAAGCACCTCCCGGCCTTTTCATTCAATGGCTCGCGTCGGCAGCGCCTTCGGAAAGCAGCCCGAAGACGAAGGGCGAGAACGATCGCCAGCACTCGACACGGAACTGATCCTCGGCTGTACGGAAGAGGATGATCTCCGCCTTGCCGAAGATCGTGCGCGAGCAGGCGCCGACCGGAAAGATCGCCGGCGACAGATCCTGCGGGCAGCCGCTGTTGATCGCCACATCCGCGCCCGGACCGCTGACGATGACGGCAACGTTGCGGTGCGAGATGTCGACCGCCGAGTGCAGCGTACCGCTTGAGGCAGCGGCCGCCATCAGGTCGGCCTCGCTCTCGTCGATCACCAGCCACTCGTCCGGACCGATCCACAGCGCATGGCGCTGGCCGCTCGAGGCCGAGGTCTTCGGCCGCGTCGGAAGTGTCACGCCGAGCGCTGCCGAGAGTGCCGGCAGCGCATCGGCGCCGGCCCTGAGCGAGATGCGTGTTGCCGCCGGTGTCGGCGTCAGGATCGCCTCGGCCGAACCGCCGCGCGAGGTAAGCGCCGCCCTGCGGCTTGCAATTGCCTGGTCAGCCATGGAGGCGGCCCCCTTCCTTGTCAAAGAACACCATGTCGCTCACTTCGACGGCGATGGTGCGATCGGTCATCGGCACGTAGAGCGTCTGGCCGAGCCGCTCGCGGCCGCCGGCAACCATGGCCAGCGCGATCGAGCGGCCGCAATTTTCCGACCAGTACGACGACGTTACGTGACCGAGCATGGTCATCGGCTTCGGCTGGTTGGGATCGGCAACAATCTGCGCGCCTTCCTCCAGAACCACCTTCGGATCCTTGGTGAGAAGGCCGACCAGTTGCTTGCGCCCGGACTTGACGAGATCCGGCCGCTTCAGGCCGCGAATGCCGACGAAGTCGGGTTTCTTCTTCGAGACCGCCCAGGAGAGGCCGGCATCGTCGGGCGTCAGCGTCCCGTCGGTGTCCTGGCCGACGATGATGTAGCCCTTCTCGGCGCGCAGCACGTGCATGGTTTCCGTGCCATAGGCGCAGGCGCCCATCGGTTCGGCCCGCGCCCAGATCGCTTCCCAGACCGCCTGGCCGTAATCGGCCGGCACGTTGACTTCAAAGCCGAGCTCGCCGGTGAACGACATGCGGAAGAGCCGGGTCGGCACGCCGCAGATCTTGCCCTCGGCAACGCTCATATGCGGGAAGGCCTCGTTGGAAAGGTCGATGCCTTCGACGAGTGGCGCGATGATCTCGCGCGCCTTCGGACCCTGCACGGCGATGACGGCCCATTGCTCGGTCGTCGAGGTCAGCCAGACCTTCAGATGCGGGAACTCGGTCTGCAGATAGTCTTCCATGTGGTTCATGACGCGCGGCGCACCGCCGGTCGTCGTCGTCACGTGGAAGCGGTCCTCCGCCATGCGGCCGACCACGCCGTCGTCATAAACGAAGCCGTCGTCGCGCAGCATGATGCCGTAACGGCAGCGGCCGGGCTTCAGATTGTCCCAGGCGTTGGTGTACATCAGATTGAGGAACTGGGCGGCGTCCGGGCCGACGACCTCGATCTTGCCAAGCGTCGAGGCATCGAAGATACCCGCGACATCGCGCACCGTCTTGCATTCGCGCGCGACCGCCTCGTGCATGCCTTCGCCGGAGCGCGGGTAGAACCAGGCGCGCTTCCAGTTGCCGACATCCTCGAACTCGGCGCCATGCGCCTCCTCCCAGGCATGCATCGGCGTCTTGCGCGCCGGATCGAAGAGGGGCCCACGCGAATGGTTGACGATCGCACCGAAGGTCACCGGCGTGTAGGGCTGGCGGAAGGTGGTGAGACCCACCTGCGGGATGTCCTTGCCGAGCGCTTCCGCGGCAATCGCCAGGCCATGCATGTTGGAAAGCTTGCCCTGGTCGGACGCCATGCCGTTGGTGGTGAAGCGCTTGATGTGCTCGATCGAGTGCATGCCTTCACGCACCGCCAGGCGAATGTCCTTGGCGCAGACGTCGTGCTGGAAGTCGATGAAGGCCTTGACCGTCGTGTCCGGCCCTGCGCCTTCCGCAGCGCCGATCATGCCGCCGGTCCAGCCGAAGCGGTTTTCACCGGAAAGCGTCACCTGCGTTCCGCCTTCCGCACCGGCGGCGCGGGCCGTCAGTTCGCCCGCGGCAAGCGCCTCGTCGATCGTTGCCTGAAGGTCGTCGGTACCATTGCAGGCGCCGATCGAAAGGCAATCCTGCAGGTAGGTGCCGGGCAGGAAGCGCTGCGTCGCCGCATCGAACTTCACCTTGCCGCGCGATTGCGAGAAGAGGTGCACCGACGGCGTCCAGCCGGCCGAGACCAGCAGCGCGTCGACGGCGATCTTGCGCGCCGAGCCGCCGCCATTGCGGGCGACGCTGATCGAGTTCACCCGCAGCTTGCCGCCGGCCTTGATCACGGAGTGCCCGGTCAGCACTTCGATGCCGAGTTTGCGCGCTTCGGCAAGCACTGCCTCACCCGGATTTTCGCGGCAGTCAACGATGGCCGCCACCGAAACGCCGGCGCGCTTCAGGTCGAAGGCGGCTTCGTAAGCCGAGTCATGGGCGGTGTAGACGCCGACCTTCGAGCCGACGGCGACGCCGAAATGGTTGAGATAGGTGCGGCCGGCCGAAGCGAGCATGATGCCCGGACGGTCGTTGTTGGCGAATACCATATGCCGCTCGATCTGGCCGTTGGCGAGGATCACCTTCTTGGCGCGCACCTGCCACAGCCGCTCGCGCGGCAGCGACTTGTCGAGGGCCGCCAGATGATCGGTCACGCGTTCGACGAGGCCGACGAAATTATGGTTGTAGTAGCCGAAGCCCGTCGTGCGGGTAAGCACGGTGACGTTGTCCATCTCGGCCAGCGTCCTCGCGGTCTCCTGCGCCCAGTCCCAACCGTCCTTGCCGTCGATCGTCGTGCCGCTTTCATAACGAAGCGCGCCACCCATTTCCGGCTGCTCGTCGCAGATGATCACCTTGGCACCGGCCTTGGCGGCAGCGAGTGCAGCCGAGAGGCCGGCGACGCCGCCACCGATGACGAGCACGTCGCAATGGGCATAGCGGCTGGCATAATGATCCGGATCGGCTTCCGTCGGTGCGACGCCGAGGCCGGCGGCACGACGAATGAAGGGTTCGTAGATCGCGTGCCAGGCAGCCTTCGGCCACATGAAGGTCTTGTAGTAGAAGCCGGCGGCGAAGAACGGCGACAGCAGATCGTTGAAGCCACCGACGTCGAAGGCGAGCGACGGCCAGCGGTTCTGCGATTCCACCTTCATGCCGTCGAAGACTTCCTGCACCGTGGCGCGCACGTTGGGCTGGCGACGGGCGGCATCACGCGCGACGTCGATCAGCGCATTCGGCTCCTCGGCACCGGCCGAAAGAATGCCGCGCGGACGGTGATACTTGAACGAACGGCCGACCAGATGAATGCCGTTGGCGAGAAGCGCGGAGGCGACGGTATCGCCCTCGAGCGCCGTCAGCGTGCGGCCGTCGAAGGTGAAGCGCGCGGTGCGTGCCGGTGTCAGGCGGCCGACGCCTGGAATGCGATTGGCCCCCATCATTTCGCGGCTCCCTTATCTTGACCGTTCTTGTCCTGCTCGCTCTGAAGAATGGCGGCGATGTCAGGCTTCGGCTCGCCAGCCTTGTAGGTGGTGTAGAAGCGGTCGCTGACCGTGTCGCGGGCGGCGTTGAAGAAACGGCCGCAGCCATGGATATGGCGCCAGCGCTCGAAGATCAGACCCTTCGGGTTCTGACGCAGGAAGAAGTATTCCTCGAATTCCTCGTCGGTGATGTCGGCGATATTGGCCGGGCGGGCGATATGGGCGTCGCCGGCGCCGCGGAATTCGAGCTCGGAGCGCTCTTCCTCGCAATAGGGGCAATAGATCAGAAGCATCTCGAAATCCTCAGTGCGCAACAGCGGCGGCAGCCGCTTCGTCGATGAGCCGGCCGGTGCGGAACCGCTCGAGCGTCAGCCCGGCAGCCAGACGATGCGGCTCGCCCCTTGCGATCAGATGGGCGAAGAGGTTGGCCGAACCCGGCGTCGCCTTGAAGCCGCCCGTACCCCAGCCCGCGTTCAGGAACAGGCCGGGTACCGGCGTGACGCCCTGGATCGGCGAGCGGTCCTGGGTGACGTCGACGATGCCGCCCCACTGACGCATCATCTTGACGCGGCGGAACATCGGAAAGAGCTCGCAGATCGCATCCAGCGTATGGGTGATGATCTGCAGGCCGCCGGTCTGCGAATAGGAATTGTACTGGTCGGTACCGGCGCCGATGACGAACTCGCCCTTGTCGGACTGCGAGATGTAGGCGTGCACCGAGTTCGACATGACGACGCAGGGGAAGATCGGCTTCAGCGGCTCGGAGACGAGCGCCTGCAGCGGCTGGCTCTGCAGCGGCACGCGGACATCCGCCATCTGCATCAGCACCGAGGTATGGCCGGCGGCGGAAATGCCGACCTTCTTGGCGCCGATGTAGCCGCGGTTGGTGTCGACGCCGACGACCCGGCCGGTTTCGTCGCGACGGATGCCGGTCACTTCGCAGTTCTGGATGATATGCACGCCACGGTCGGAGGCCGCACGCGCATAGCCCCAGGCAACCGCATCGTGGCGTGCCGTGCCGCCGCGGCGCTGGAGGGCTGCACCATTGATCGGGTAGCGCGCCGTCTTGGCGATATCAAGCGGCGGGCAATAGGCCTTGGCCTGCTCCGGCGTCAGCCACTCGTTATCGATGCCGTAGAGACGGTTGGCATTGATGTGGCGCTTGAACGACTGCTGGTCGTGGATGTTGTGCGACAGCATCATGACGCCGCGCGGCGAATACATGACGTTGTAGTTCAGATCCTGCGACAGGTTCTCCCAGAGCTTCAGCGAATGCTCGTAGATGTCCATGCTCTCTTCATAGAGATAGTTGGACCGGATGATCGTCGTGTTGCGGCCGGTATTGCCGCCGCCGATCCAACCCTTTTCGAGCACCGCGACATTGGTGATGCCGTGTTCCTTGGCAAGGTAATAGGCAGCGCCGAGGCCGTGGCCGCCGCCGCCGATGATGATCACATCATATTCCTTGCGCGGCTCCGGCGACGCCCAGTGCGGGCCCCACCCCTTGTGGCCGCGCAACGCCTCGCGCGCCACGGCGAAAACTGAATATTTGCGCATCGGCCTCTACTCCATGAACCCCGATCTCATTGGCGTTAGAAATCGCAAATCCGAGACCTGCGCAACGTTTCTTTTGCGACGCAATTGAGTGGACTTGCGCGCAGTTGCGACATGGCCCCGGATCGGTTGCTTTCGGCGCGGAAACGGACGCGACCCCCGCATCCGAGGATTTTTCAGCGCGTCCTCATGTCGTCGCTGGACTTTCGCCCGATGATCTGGTATCCGCTCGTCTAATCGTAAAGCTTCCAGCTTAGCGAATGTCATTCTTTTGCCTCCGGCACCTGACGGAGTCACAAACAACTCGAACCAAAGGAACGGGATTTCACGTGCAGGTACTTGTCCGCGATAACAATGTCGATCAGGCGCTCCGCGCTCTCAAGAAGAAGATGCAGCGCGAAGGCATTTTCCGCGAAATGAAGATGCGCGATTACTATGAAAAGCCGTCCCAGAAGCGCGCCCGCGAAAAGGCTGAAGCCGTTCGCCGCGTCCGCAAGCTGGCACGCAAGCGTGCACAGCGCGAAGGCCTCCTGGCCCGCTGATTTGTCGTTTTTTCGACGCTTTCCGATGTAAGTCGTGGCGGGGGCGAAATATCGCCACCGCCTTTTTTTGGTATGGACATCTTTTCCGACGACAGGTTAGCGTGATCGACGCTGCCGGTGACGGATGGCCGACCGGAGCGTTTGACCGGACGGCTTGCCGAGGCACGATGAAGCCCGGCTGCGGAGCCCGCGGGGAGTTTCAGCGGCTCTGCTGCATAATTCCTTAAATCGGCATCGATTTAAGGACAAAATTATGCAGAAACTCAACGTATTACAGCGACTTCGGCGCGTCCTGGAAAGACACGCGGCGCTGTAAGGAACGGAAAGCCGATGGCTTTCGAGACCTTGTCGATTTGAGGGATCAACCTTTGACACTTGCTGCCATGACTGCGGACGTCTCCGGTTTTACTGTCCATGAGGCGTCTCGCCGCCACCAGCGCAAGCCGAGGCTTGCCGCCATGCTGCTCCTCGGTTCGGCCCTTCTTCTCGCAGGCTGCACGACCGACGGCCCGGACTCGATGACCAACAAGGTCGAGCGCGAACAGGGCTCGCAGGAAAATATCGCCTCGCTTTCGAGCGTGATCGCCTCGAACCCGAGCGACCCGGAAGGCTACAACGTCCGCGGTTCAGCCTACGGCCGTGCCGGCGAATACCGCCGGGCGATCGCCGATTTCGACCAGGCGATCCAGCTCAACCCGCGCTTCTACCAGGCCTATGCCAACCGGGCGCTCGTCCATCGCAACATGGGCAACACTCAGGCAGCACTTGCCGACTACAACATGGCGCTGCAGCTCAACGCCAACTACGACGTCGCCTATATCGGCCGCGGCAATCTCTATCGCCAGGCCGGCCAGCTCGATTCCGCCTTCAATGATTTCAACAAGGCGATCCAGCTCGACACGACCGATCCCCGTGCCTATCACAATCGCGGCCTGATCTATCAGGCACGCAACCAGCACGGCCAGGCGATCGAAGACTTCTCGACCGCGATCTCGCTGTCGCCGAGCTCGCCGGAACCCTACAACGGCCGCGGCATTTCCTATGTCGCCCAGGGCGACGACGACAACGCCTTCTCGGACTTCAACACCGCGATCAACCTCAACGGCAAGGTTGCCGAGTCCTGGGCCAACCAGGCGCTGATCTACGAGCGCAAGGGCGACAAGGTCAAGGCGTCGAAGTCCTACGCGCACGCATTGCAGCTTGACCCGAAATATGAACCGGCGCGCGCCGGCCTTGCGCGCGTCAAGGCCTCCTGAGCCCCCCACTCGTCATGTTTCTCGAAACGCCCGCGACATCTCGCGGGCGTTTTCGTTTGGGCCGCTGCCACCTCGCCTCTCCGCCAAGCGGAACCTTCCCGGCCATCATCCGTTTGCCAGAGGTGTCGCTGCGTGTTTCCTTGGATCGTCTCCGATCCAAGGACAAAACATCCAGCCATTCGTAGTGCTACCGCGACCCCAGCGCGCCGAGGCACGCGCGGCGCAGTAAGAACGGAGACCACGCCATGATCAAACGAACCCTCGTCACTGCGCTGGCACTGGCCGCGCTTGCCACGGGCCCTGCCGCCGCACAGAACTATGTCGCGCTCGGCCGTCTCGTCTGCGGTTCGGAAGGCGGTACCGGCCTGATCGTGACCTCGACCAAGAACCTGATGTGCACCTTCACGCCAACCAATGGCGGACCGAAGGCCGTCTATGCCGGCACGATCCGCAAGATCGGCGTCGACATCGGCAAGACGGGCAAGAGCACGATGGTCTGGGACGTCTTTGCCAAGACCGGAACGCCGATCAGCGAATTCGCGCTTGCCGGCGAATATTACGGGGTCGGCGCCGATGCGAGCCTCGCTGTCGGCGGCGGCGCCAAGGTGATCGGCGGCGGTACCAATAAGGCCTTCATGCTGCAGCCGGTCAATGTCCAAGTCCAGGAGGGCCTGAACGTCGCCATCGGCGTCGACGCCCTGACGCTGGCACCGGCCGGCTAAGTCAATTCCAGATAAGCAAGGGCAATTCTTCTGGAACGCGCAGCAAAACACCTTCCAACGCAAAACGCCCGCCGAAAGGCGGGCGTTTCGTTGTCGGCTTCTGCAAACCGCGTTTAGGCGTGCAATGCCTTGACGATGTCTTCCGTCACCTTCTTGGCGTCGCCGAGCAGCATCATCGTGCCATCCTTGTAGAACAGCGTGTTATCGATGCCGGCATAGCCGGAGCCGAGCGAGCGCTTGACGAAGAGGCAGGTCTTGGCCTTGTCGACGTCGAGGATCGGCATGCCGTAGATCGGCGAGGACTTGTCGTCGCGGGCTGCCGGGTTGGTGACGTCGTTGGCACCGATGACATAGGCGACATCGGCCTGGGCGAACTCGGAGTTGATGTCCTCGAGCTCGAACACTTCGTCATAGGGGACGTTCGCTTCCGCGAGCAGCACGTTCATATGGCCGGGCATGCGCCCCGCGACCGGATGGATCGCGTATTTGACCTCGACGCCGGCCGCCTTCAACTGGTCGCCCATTTCACGCAGCGCATGCTGCGCCTGGGCAACCGCCATGCCGTAGCCCGGCACGATGATCACCTTGGAGGCGTTCGCCATCAGGAAGGCCGCGTCGTCGGCCGAGCCCTGCTTGACCGTGCGCTGGATGCCGTCGTCAGCGGCTGCGGCCCCGTTCTCGCCGCCGAAGCCGCCGAGGATGACGGAGATGAACGAGCGGTTCATGCCCTTGCACATGATGTAGGACAGGATCGCACCGGAGGAGCCGACGAGCGCGCCGGTGATGATCAGCGCCAGGTTGCCGAGCGTGAAGCCGATGCCGGCCGCGGCCCAACCCGAATAGGAGTTGAGCATCGACACGACCACCGGCATGTCGGCGCCGCCGATCGGGATGATGATCAGCACGCCAAGCGCCAGGGAAAGCGCAACGATCAGCCAGAAGACCGTCGTGCTCTGCGTCAGCACCAGCAAGACCACCAGCACGATCAGCCCGGTAGCGAGACCGGCGTTGATGACGTGGCGTCCCGCAAGCATGATCGGCTTGCCGGACATGCGCCCGTCGAGCTTCAGGAAGGCGATGACCGAACCGGTGAAGGTGATCGCACCGATCGCGACGCCGAGCGACATCTCGACCAGCGCCTGCGCATGGATGTCGCCGACGGTGCCGATACCGAAGCTCTCCGGCGCGTACATGGCGGCAGCAGCCACCATGACGGCGGCGAGACCGACCAGCGAGTGGAAGGCCGCGACGAGCTGCGGCATCGAGGTCATGGCGATGCGACGCGCAATCACCGCGCCGACGCCGCCGCCGATGGCAAGGCCGAGCACGATCAGCGTCAGGCCGCCGAAGCTCGGCTTGGCGAGCAGCAGCGTCGTGACGATCGCAATGCCCATGCCGATCATGCCGTAGGTATTGCCCTTGCGGCTGGTGGTCGGGTGCGAGAGGCCGCGCAGCGCCATGATGAACAGGACGCCGGAGACGAGGTAGAGGAAGGCTGCGAAGTTAGCGTTCATCGGGCCCGCCTCACTTGTCTTTTTTCTTGTACATGGCCAGCATGCGCTGGGTGACGAGGAAGCCGCCGAAGATGTTGACGGCGGCAAGCACCAGCGCCACGAAGCCGAAGCCCGTCGCAAGCCCCGACGCCGAGATGCCGACGGCAAGCAGAGCACCAACGACGATGACCGAGGAAATCGCGTTGGTGACCGCCATCAGCGGCGTGTGCAGCGCCGGCGTCACCGACCACACCACGTAGTAGCCGACGAAGATCGCCAGGACGAAGATCGCCAAGCGAAAGACGAAGGGATCGATCGCGCCGCCGGTGGCACCATGGGCGATGGCGCCGGCCGTTTCGGGCACGTATTCCGCAGCGGTGCGGACCGCTTCCACTGCCCGGTCGAGATCGGCGAGCGCCTTGTCGAGAAGTTCATTCGCCATCACTTGTCCCCCTTGCTGGCGCCGAAGTTCGGATGCACGACCTCACCGCCATGGGTGAGCGCCGTCGCCTTGACGAGCTCGTCCTCCATGTTGAGCGCGAGCGCCTTGGTTTCCTTGGAGACCATGGTCTCCAGGAAGGTGACGAGGTTCTTGGCGTAGAGACCGGACGCGGAAGCCGCGATGCGGCCCGGCACGTTGAGATGGCCGATGACCTTGACGTCCTCGACCTGCGCGACCTTGCCGGGCTCGGCGCCCTCGACGTTGCCGCCGCGCTCGACCGCAAGGTCGACCGCGATCGAGCCGGGCTTCATGCTCTTCAGCATCTCACGGGTGACGAGCCGCGGCGCCGGGCGCCCCGGGATCAGTGCCGTGGTGATGACGATGTCCTGCTTGGCGATATGCTCGGCAACGAGTGCGGCCTGCTTGGCCTGATACTCCTTGGACATCTCCTTGGCGTAGCCGCCAGCCGTTTCGGCCGCCTTGAACTCCTCGTCCTCGACGGCGATGAACTTGGCGCCGAGCGAAGCGACCTGTTCCTTGGCGGCCGGACGCACGTCCGTCGCCGAAACCACGGCGCCGAGACGGCGGGCCGTCGCGATCGCCTGCAGGCCGGCAACGCCCGCCCCCATGACGAAGACCTTGGCGGCAGGAACGGTGCCGGCCGCGGTCATCATCATCGGCAGCGCCCGGTCATATTCGCAAGCGGCGTCGATCACCGCCTGGTAACCGGCGAGGTTCGCCTGGCTCGAGAGCACGTCCATCGACTGCGCCCGAGTGATGCGCGGCATCAACTCCATCGCGAAAGCAGTCAAGCCTGCCTTGGCCATCTCGGCGATCGCCGCCTCGTTGCCATAGGGATCCATGATGGCCAGCACGATGGCGCCCGACTTGTAGCCGCCGATTTCGGCAGTCGTCGGCCGGCGCACCTTCAACACCACGTCGGCCGTCTTGGCGTCGGCAATCGCCCCGATCCGGGCCCCGACCTTTTCGAACTCAGTGTCCGGAATGCGCGACAGCAATCCGGCGCCCGCCTCGACGACGACGTCGAACCCCAGGCTTTTCAGTTTCTTCACTGTGTCCGGCGATGCGGCAACGCGACCCTCGTTCGGGTCCGTTTCCTTGGCGACAAAGACAATCTCGCTCACAAATCCCCCTCCTTGGCCGCAATCGAGCCAAGGCCGGAATGCGGGCATTCTCTCCGACTGCAAAGCGTGCGGCCAATCGAGCCTGCACGCCCCCATATGCGAGGCACTGGGGTGCCAAGCACATATTTTCTGGAAACAGACACCCGAGTGTTCGAACCGCAGGCGGTCCGACCGCCGATCGACGCCCGAGTCTCGCCCGGCATCGCGGGTCTGCTTTCCACTCCCCCCTCACGCAGTGAGGATACACGTCCCGTTGCAGCGAATGCCCGGGACATGGAGATCTCCAAGCTTTGCAGCGCCGCGCATCCTATTGGGTGCGCAAGGTCGCTGCAGCATTTTGAAGTGCCGTGCAGCGTCGACGCCTCCAGTCGACGGCATGCAACTTCGTCCGGGCTCGCGCCCGGTCGCCGAGGAAGCGTCGAGCCCCTCGGCAATCAGTCCGATGACGCGGATTAACGCAGGAAGAAGAAACCTGCGACGTTGAGCAGAATGAAGAGCACGAGCGAGGAGAAGAAGCCCATCGTCGTGAAGAATGCGGCAGCCATCGCAATCAGCAGCGCCACGCAAAACAGCGTGCCGTACTTCGATGCGCTCAGGAACATGCGGTAGGTTTTCTCGTGCTCCGAATAGTCCATCGGGGCTCCCACATCGACCGGTCCAGAATGATGCTCAGCCATCGTCCAAATTCTCCCTGAATGCCACGGCGCGACCCTTGGTCATCGCCGCTCCTAATCGAAGCATGGCTCCCGCGAAAAGTCGCGAAAACCCTTATAGCTGCCCTTACACAATGCTTGGGCCGGGCGCAACGAAAACCCGTCCTTTAGCAGTATCTGATGGGGCGATATGTCGCGGCCAGCAGCAAGGGCGACGCACACGGGCGCGCCCCACCTTCCGATGTCGATATCGAAGACTGTCAGCGGAAGACGGAAGTTCGGTAGGAGCGACCATAGCCGGTTTGCGCCATGCGCGCGGTCGGCAGGATCGTCAGCGGCGCGAACGGCACCTCGCTGCGATCGGCAAACATCATGCGGCGTTCGAAAGGCTCCGAATCGAAGATCGGGTACCGGTCGAGGATCGAAGGCCGCTGCCCCCTCACCTGCGCCACGAGCAGGGCGCCGTCGGCATTGTAGACCCCCAGATTCTCGCGCTTGGCGACCACGGTCTCCGAGGCGAAAATGCGCTTGTAGAAGGCGGTATGGCGCGGCCGGCAGGCCGTCAGGCAACGGTCGGCGGAAAAGTATTCGCAGGCCATGGCGACCGGGCGGAGCGTCAGGTAGGGAAGCGCCCGCATCTCGTCGCCGATGACGTCGGGATCGACGGCCAATCGGCCCGGATCGACAAGGACCATGCCGGCATCGAGGAAGGCGTCGATCTCCGAGCCGAAGATCAGGCCCGATGTGCTGGCCCGATGCGCCGGCGTTACGTGATGTACGCGCACTGTGCTGACGAGGCTCTCGTCGAGATAGATGCCGAAGACATAGGCGTGGCTGTCGAAGTCGAGATCGTCGATCAGCGTCGAGCCCGTCAACTCCATCAGATTGACGGACTTGTAGGCCTTGTAGCGCAACCGCGCGATGTCCTCCATGTCCTCGCCGGTTTCGACCCGCCGGTATTCGACACGATCGAGCAATTGCATCAGCTTTTCCGAAAAACGCCCAGGCTCCGCCTGGTGAACCGTCTCACCCATATTCCAAACCTCATGGTTAACAAATCGTTAACCTATTGACGGAAGATGGGGCGGCAACCGCAAAACGGAACAGTTCACCGTTAACTTTTTGTTAACCCTAAAAATTCGTAAATTAAATTGATCAACTTGGAGCGATGCGCGCCAAAATGGGAATGTATTTATCTTTTCTAATCAACGACTTGCTGCAGAATTAGCAGCGTCAAAACAGGACGGAATCTGGGGGCGCAGCGTCAGGCGATGCGCTTGCTGCTGGGTTTCGTGCCTCGTTTTGGCACACCGTTCTTGCAAAGCGTCGCAATGGCAGAGGCCGGCATGGGGGCAGCGAAGACAAAGCCCTGTATCAAATCGGCACAATTGTGCTCGGTGATGAGCTGTAGCTGATCGGCCGTCTCGACGCCTTCGACAACAATGCGCAGGCCGAGGGCACGGGCAAGATCTGCCGTCCCGCGCAGGAGCTTGAAGCGGCGCGAATCCTCACGGATGTTGCGCACGAAGGAGCGGTCGATCTTGATGATGTCGACCGGGAGAACATCGAGATAGCTGAGGCTCGAATAACCGGTGCCGAAATCGTCGATGGCAATGGTGATGCCGAGGCCACGCAGCTCGCGCAGGATAGCCTGCACCTTGAGGGGCTCGTCCATCAGGCAGCTTTCAGTCACTTCCAGATGCAGCCGCGAAGCATCGAGGCCGGTTGCCTGAAGGGCATCCGTGACCATCGTGACGATCTCGCTGCTGCGAAGGTCGAGAACCGAGAGGTTGACGGAGACGGACACATCGTTCGGCCAGTCCATGCAATCCCGGCAGCCCTGATCGAGCACGAAACGCGTGATCTCCGTGACCAGCCCCAATTCCTCGGCGAGCTGGATGAAGACGTTCGGCGGCACCGGCCCGCGCTCCGGATGCGTCCAGCGGGCCAGCGCTTCGCAGCACTCGACCCGACCGCCGCCCGGCGCGAACATCGGCTGGTAGGAGAGTGTCAGGCTGCGCGCATTGATCGCCTCGCGCAGGTCGGCCTTGAGCTTCTGGCGGTCGACATAGCGGGCGTCCATCTCGGCTTCGAACGCGGTGCAGCCGCCCCGGTTGCGCAGCTTGGTTTCCGAAAGCGCGAGATCCGCCTTGATCTGCAGGTCTTCGAGCTTCAAATCCACGCTCGATGCGATGACGAAGCCCGCGCTCACGGTCATGTTGAAGGTGAAGCCGCCGGCAACGTAAGTGCCGCGCAGATCCGTGTGAAGCCCACGTATCCGTTCTTCCAGATCGGCCACGCCGGCCTTGTTCGGAAAGAACACGACGAACTCGTCGCCCATCAGCCGCGCCGCAATCGCATCGTCGCCGGCGAGCGCCCTGAGCCGGCCGGCGATCGCCTGCAGCAGCTTGTCGCCGATGATGTGGCCGCGCATGTCGTTGACATGCTTGAACTCGGTGACGTCGAGGACCATCAGGCCGACGAGTCGGTCCTCCATCTCGTCGCCGCTGGTTGCGGCCACGACCAGTTCCGCGAAATAGTCGCGGCTCGGCAGTTCCGTCAGCTTGTCGAAACGCACCATGTGCAGAATCTGCTTGTCCGCCTGCACGCGCGCCGTCACGTCCTCGAAAATCAGCACGATATCGCCATTGTCGCGGCGGCTGGCCGAAAACTCGAGATGCAGTTCCTCGCTGACCGGGATCAATACCTGCGGGCGCTTGCCCTTGACCAGAAGGTCGAGCTGGCGCGAGATCGCCTTGGTCTTTTCGGCATCGAGCCGCATGCGCCGCGCGCCGCGGCGGATTACGTCGTCAAGCAGCCAGTCCTTGAGTTCGGTCCTGTCGCCAAGCGCCAGCAATTCGCTCGCACGCTCGTTGGCCACCACCACGCGGCCGTCGCCGTCCAGCATGAACAGACCATGCGTCATATTGTTGAGCGCGGCGTCGAACTGGCCGGCAATGGTCGCAATCTCGCGCGCCGCCAACACGTTTTCATAGAGGAAGGCGCGCACATTGTTGGCCATCATCCAGGTGGAAAGGATGAACGGCAGGATCAGCAAGGCGAGCGCCAGCATGAACACGTCCTGCAACGTGATCAGGCCGATCACGATCGGCAGGCACGCGGACGACGACAGGAGAAGCACGGCCCGCTCCGAGCCGTAATTGCGCCCAACGAGCGAGATCATCGAGGCCAGCGTCACCGAAATGGTGGCAAGCTCGGAAAAGGAATCCCGGCTGACGGCAATGGCGTAACCGCAGGCGATGCCGCAGGTGAGCGTGACGCTGACCCCGCCGACGATGTAGCGGTTCTCCCATTTGCGCACCATCGCCCGGTCGGCATTGGAGAAATCCTGCCGGTCGAACCGCGCCATATCGAGATTGCGCAGCGCCCAGAGCACGAAGATCACGCCGGAACAGGCAAGATAAAAGGGATCGCTGGTCTTGAGATAGACGAGCAGAAACGTCACGACATGCGACAACATGCCGATCAGCAACGTCTTGCGATGTTCGTAGAGCGAGCTCACGGATGACAGATACACGTCAGTCGGAAGAGCGCTCTGTCCAGGTCGCATCATGAACCAAGCTCCGGTTTACCGGATTGTTAAGGGTGATGACTTAACGAATGATTTCGCCTAACGCCCCGAAAAAAGTATCGAATCCCAGAAAAATCGCCGGTCCGCGCCGGTAAGACCCAAGAGTTCAACTCAACAGTGCGAAGCGCGCTGAACAATAGTCGGTTTCTGCAACCAAACATAGTATCCGCGCAATAAAAGGGCTCGGCTGCAACTTTGGCAATTCTACGATAATGACGGACGATCCCAAACTTGCGTGCGGAATGGTTACTCGAACTTAAAGAATTACCTGCGATTTCCTGCCCTTTTCAGAGGGTGTTTCCCTGGCGATCAGCCCTGGATCGGCGCAGCGATCCAGCTCGTCACCTTCCCAGTTGACTTTCATCCACATCTGACGGCAAGGCTTTTCTCGAGCCTGTTACGGAGCCTGACGATGTCGAAACCTGTCGTTGCCATCCCCTGCGATTTCCGCGAATTCGACGGCAATGTCTGGCATGTCGTTGCCCATCAATATGTGCGCGCCGCCGTCGAAGGCGCCGGCGTCATGCCCTTCCTCGTTCCGGCGCTCGAAACCGGGAACGACATCGACGAAATCCTCGACCGCGTCGACGGCGTGCTTGCAAGCGGAGCCCGTTCGAACGTTCATCCATCGCTCTATGGCCGGGAGGCCAAGAACACCGATGGTCCCTTCGATCCCGGCCGCGACGCGACCAGCCTGCCGCTGATCCGCCGGGCGCTGGAGCGCGGCGTGCCGCTGCTCGCTATCTGTCGCGGCATTCAGGAACTGAACGTCGCGCTCGGCGGCACGCTGGCAACCGAAATCCAAGACCAGCCGGGGATCTGGGATCACCGCAAGCCCGACGTGAAGGAACTCGACGTTGCCTATGGCATCCGCCAGGACGTCATCGTCAAGGAAGGAAGCTGCCTCGCTCCGGTGCTTGGCGCCGGCCGCATCCGCGTCAACTCGTTGCACCGGCAGGCGATCGGTGCCGCGGCTCCGCGCCTGGCAGTCGAGGCGGTCGCTGACGACGGTACGATTGAAGCGGTTTCGGTGATCGGCGCCAAGGCCTTTGCCGTCGGCGTGCAATGGCATCCGGAATATTGGGTGCGCACCGACGCCCCCTCGGCCAGCCTGTTCAAGGCCTTCGGCGACGCCGTGCGGGCCTACGCCGCTGGTCGCCTGGCCGCCTGACGCTTCTGTTTCCCTATCGCCGCCTGAGGCAACGATGCGGGTGTCACACCGCGCGTCGCGTGAACGGCGTTTCCGGCACCGGCGTCAATGCCTTTCCGGTCGCAAACCAGGCTTCGATATTGTCGACGACGAGATCGGCCATGGCGTTGCGTGTGAACACCGAGGCCGAGGCCACATGCGGCAGGAGCGAAACGTTCGGCAGCGCCATCAGCGCGTCCGGCACGTGTGGCTCGTTCTCGAAGACGTCGAGTCCGGCACCGGCAATCACCCCGCCCTGAAGCGCCGCGATCAGCGCCGGTTCGTCGACCGTCGAGCCTCGGCCGACATTGACCAGCACGCCATTGCTGCCCAGCGCGGCAAGCACCTCGGCATTCACCGTCCGCCGCGTCGCCTCGGTGCCGGGCACGATGACAATGAGCGTATCGACGGCCGTCGCGAGGCCGACGAGCGTCGAATGGTAGGCATAGGGCAGGCCTTCGCGCGGGCTGCGCGTGTGGTAGGCAATCGACACATCGAAGGCTTCGAGCCGCCTGGCGATCGAAAGACCGATGCGTCCGAGGCCATAAAGACCGACGCTTCGGCCGCGCAGGGACAGCGGCGACAGAGGAAACGCGCCCTCGCGGCTCCAGCGTCCCTGGCGCAACCATTGTTCTGCCTGAGGCAATTGCCGGAGCGTGTTCAGCAGCAGGCCAATCGCAGTATCGGCCACCTCCTCGGTCAGAACATCCGGTGTATTGCTGACGGCAATGCCCTTGGCGGCGGCATGTGCGACGTCGACGCCGTCATAGCCGACGCCGAAATTGGCGATGATCTCGAGCTGCGGCAGAGCGTCCATCAGGGCTCCCGGCAGCCGGCCGGTGACGGCAACCGCCTTCACGTCCTGCATATCCGGCGTCACCAATGCCGGATCGGCGCTCTCGATCCTGACGACTTCGAACTGCCCGGCCAATCGATCGATCACCCGTTGATGCATCTTTCCGGGCACGAGAACGCGCGTGCGGCTCTTGGACATGGGCAACTCCTGTCGGGAGGGTCTCAGGCGATGACGCGCAACGGGCCCGTCGATTGGCGGATGCGCATTTCCGGCTTGATCAGATGGATGCCGTCGGGTTCGTGGCTGCCGGAAAGCTTGTCGAGGAGCGCGCGGGCAGCACTGCGGCCGACATCGGCCTGGCCGTTCCAGACGGTGGTGAGCGCCGGCGTGGCGATCGACGCTTCTTCGAGATCGTCGTAGCCGGTAACCGAAATATCGACGCCGGGCACGAGGCCGGCGCGGGCGATGCCGTTCATCATGCCGATCGCCACCAGATCGTTCCAGCACACGACCGCCGTCGGTTTTTGCGGCAGGGAGAGCAGATGCACCGCCGCCTCGAAACCGCCCTGCTTCGTGCGGGGGCCGGGAATGCGCAGTTCCGGATCGACCTCGATATTGGCCTTGCGCAGCGCGTTGACATAGCCCTGATAGCGGTCGCGCCCGGTCGAGGTCTGGTCGGTGCCACCGACCATGGCGATGCAGCGATGGCCGAGGCCGATCAGGTGGTTGGTGGCAAGCGAGATGCCGTAGGCGTCGTCGCCGCGGAAAATCGGCACGTCCACGCCCTCGATCGAGCGGGCGATCAGGATTGCCGGCATGCCGTTGTCCTCGGCAAGCTGGATGTCCTCCAATGGCGTGCCGATCGCCGGCGACATGATCACGCCGTCTCCGCCGAGCTGCAGCAGCGTCTCGATGAAGTCGCGTTGCTTTTCGACCGAGTCATAGTGGTTGGAGAGAATGAAGGTCTGCTTGTCACGGTCGAGCTCGGCCTCGATCGCTTTCAGGATTTCCCCGTAGAACGGGTTCATGATGTCGTGCACGACGACGCCGATAATGCCTGAGCGGGATGTTCTGAGACTGGCGGCGCGGCGGTTGTAGATATAGCCGAGCGCGCGCGCCTGTTCCTTGATCTTGTCGCGAGTGACGGTGGCGACCAAAGGACTGTCGCGCAGGGCCAGGGATACCGTTGCCGTCGATAGACCAAGTGTTTCAGCGATCGTCGAAAGCTTGACCTTTTGCGCCACGATGCCCCCTGTAAGCCCTGTTTCGCCCCCGGCCACATCAACCCCACAATCCAATCCGAATGAGGTTGTTGCGGCATGCCTTGCGGCACTCTTTCGTACGTCTCAGTGGACGCACGCGTGCCATAAATTTAAATCCCTATTTAAACTGTTTAAATCGCCACGGCAATATGCGGCGAACAAGGTGGGTCAGTCGGCGGCCCGGGCGGCCTGGAGATTGCTGTCGACTGCGCGCAGCAGTTTCATCAGGGTACGCACCTGCTTCTCCGTCAGGCCGCGTGTCGCGAGCTTCTCCGAATGCTGGCCGGCTTCGGCGATGATCTGCAGACGGTTGCGGCCGGGTTCGGTGAGATAGACCTTGGTGAGCCGCGCATCGTCCTCGTCCGGCCGGCGCTCGAGGAAGCCCTGCGCCTCCATGCGGCCGATCGTGCGGGTCATGGTCGGCGCCTTGACCCCGAGCCTGGCGGCAAGGCCACCCGCGGTCATGCCGTCGGTTTCGGCCAGCGCCAGCATCACGCCGTCCTGTCCGGCGTAGAGACCACTTTCGAGCAAATTACGGGAAAGTACGGTGCGCATGGACCGCGCAGCCTGGACAAGGATAGCGGCAAGATCATGCGGCTCTGCCAGGAGCTCGTCCTTCTTCTTGCCGTTCTTGCCTTTCTTTTCGGCCTTGTTCTTCTTGCCCATTGGACCTCCTGCCGAATCTCTGCGTCGAACACTTATAACAATACAGCTTGCGATTACGAACTGTATGACTCAAATAACAATTTTACGACAATTGACGTGGAGGATCGAAGAGAAATGTCGATGCCTGAACCGCGATGGCAGGACAATCCGGCCGACCTTCCGGAGGGCGCCCGCCGTGACTGGATTGCCGTGCTGCCGCTCGGCGCCCATGAACAGCATGGCCCTCACCTGCCCTTCGAAACCGACACGCTGATTGCCGAGGGCATCGTCTCCCGCACGATCGCGGCGCTCCCCGCCGACCTGCCCGTGACTTTCCTGCCGACCGAACCGGTCGGCTACTCGATCGAACACATGGATGTGGCCGGCAGCCGAACCCTTGCCTATGGCGAAGCGGTCGAGCGCTGGCTCGGCATTGCCGGCGCTCTTCATAGGCAAGGCATCCGCAAATTCGCGATGCTGAACGCCCATGGCGGCAACTCGCCGTTGATGACGATCGTCGCCACCGAAGCGCGCATGCGCTTCAATATGCTGGCCGTCGCAACGAGCTGGACCCGTTTCGGTCAACCGGACGGCTGGATCAGGCCGGAGGACAAGGCGCTGGACATCCACGGCGGCGATATCGAGACGTCGGCCATGCTGGCGCTTCATCCGGACAAGGTCGACATGGCGAAGGCGTCCGATTTCCGCTCCCGCCAGGAGGAATTTGCAGAGCGCTTCAAGCATCTGCGCGCCTACGGCCCGCATGCCTTCGGCTGGAAGATGCGCGACCTCAACGCAGCGGGTGTTGCCGGAAATGCCGCCGCCGCCACGGCAGCACGGGGTGATGTCTTGATCGCCCATGCGGTCAAAGGCTTTATCGAACTGCTGGAAGACATGAGGGATTTCGATCCGGTCGACCTCGACTGAGGACGAAGGCGGCGGTCCGGCAAACACTTTGTTTGCGGTTTTGCGTTATCACGAGCGCGAAACGGAAGGGCAGAACCCCATGGCGAAGATCGTTGCGCTCGGCGCCTATTTCTACCAGGCCGTCATCGCCTTCGGGCTGCTGATCGTCGTCGCCCATTGGCTGGCGCCGGCCGACTATGCCAGCTACTCGCTGTTTATCTCCATCTGCCAGTTCGCGGCGATCGCCGCCTTCGAATGGGTGCGCTTTGCCTGCACACGCTTCTACCCGGGACCAGACGCGGAGAGCGAAGCGGCGGAACGACACACAATCCTGATCGAGGCCGTGGCCTGCGCCGCCCTGTGCCTGATCGCGGCGGGCACGTCCCTGCTCTTCGGTGTGCCGCCCGTCGTGGCGCTTGTCGGCGGTCTGGTCTCGATTGCGCAAGGCGGCAGCGACCTGCACCTGACCATGCTGCGTTTCCGTCAGGACTTTCGCGCCTTCTCGGTGCTGCAGGGATCCCGCGCCACCATTCTTGCCGCGGGCACCGTGGCCGGAGCGCTGATTTCGCCAAGCTTCCTTTCGACCGTTACCGGTCTTTTCGCCGGCTACGCTGCCTATGGGTTGCTTGCATTCCTGCTCTCGCGCCGCGCGGTCATGCGCCCGGCGGCCGCGCTCGACGGTGGCCGTTTCCGCAAGCATCTTGTCTATGGCAGCGTCTCCGCCGGGGCCGCCACCGCCGCCATGTTCGCGCCCCTGGCGCTGAAGGCGATCCTCACCTCGGCGCTCGGCGCGACAGGCGCCGCCGGCGCCCTGCTCGCGCTCGACCTGCTGCAACGCCCATTCGTGCTCATCGTTTCAGCCCTCCAGGCGATCCAGTATCCGGAGATCGTCGCCGCGCATGACCGCGCCGGCGACGGCTCGGGCCTGGCCCGACAACTCGGGCGATATTACGCGCTGCTGACGAGCTTCGCGCTGATGATGGCAGCCGGCATCTTCGCCGTCCTTCTGCCCGCTGCCTGGCTTGTCGTCAGCCCGGATCTGCAGCGAGGTTTCCTCGCCACCGCACCGGCCATCATCGTGCTTTCGCTTGTTCGCACACTGACGCAGATCATGCTGCCGACGCCATTGCATCTAAGGCAACGTCTGGCGCTGATCCTGCTGCTCGCCGTTGCCGACTGCGTGCTTCTGAGCCTTGGAGCACTGGCAGCCCTGATGCTCGCGGGGGCAGACGATGCGGCACTCGCCTGGGGCAGCGCCGTCGGCGCGGTCCTCGCCGCTCTGCTCGGCCTCCGCCTGATGTCCTCGCTCGCATTCGACTTCTCCTGGCCACCCGTGCTCTTCGCCGCCGCAGGACTTGGTGCGGCCGTTCTGGCCTTCTCCCTCTCCGGTGAAACCGGCTACGTCACGATCGGTGCCGGCATTGTCTCCGGCGGCCTGCTCTGCCTGCTCGCGCTCAACCAGTTGCGGCTGATGATGCGGGCGCCGGGACCCAGCGCAGCCTAGCCGCCTAGAAGATAGGCGCTAAGAAAAACTGCACGAATTTCCGGTTAGATCGCGCCGAAAAGAGCGGAGAGCGTCCCATGAACATCGTCGTCGGCATAGCGACCGCGGGCCGCCGCGAGGTCCTCTCCGAAACCCTGCTGCACCTTACGCGGCAGACGCGGCTGCCGGACGCCATCCTCATCTGCCCAAGCACGGCGGAGGACGTCGACGAAGCCGGCATCGGCGCGCTGTCTTTGGAGATCCGTATCGTCGCCGGCAACAAGGGCTCAAGCGCACAGCGCAACGCCATCCTCGACCATGCGAAAACCGCCGACCTGATCGTCTTTTTCGACGACGATTTCCTGCCGCGCAGCGATTTTCTCGCCGAGGCGGCAGGACTGTTCGAGCGCGAGGCGGATGTCGTCGTGGCGACCGGCCTGGTTCTCGCCGACGGCATTCATGGCCCGGGCATATCGATTGCCGATGCCAGAGCGATCCTCGACGCGGATCCCGGCGCTCGGCCGGACGATATCGCGCAGCCGGCCTTTAACGCCTATGGCTGCAACATGGTCTTCCGCGTTTCGGCGATCGCCGCCGAACGCACTCGCTTCGACGAGCGGCTGCCGCTCTATGGCTGGCAAGAGGACGTCGACTTCTGCCGGCGTCTGGCTTCGCACGGCCGGATCGTGAAATCGCCTGCGCTCCGCGGCGTCCATCTCGGCAACAAGCGCGGCCGTACCTCGGGCCTACGCTTCGGCTACTCACAGGTCGCCAATCCGCTCTATCTGCGCAACAAGGGCACTGTCGGCCTTAAATGGGCGCTGCGCCTGATGGGCGGCAACATTGCCGCCAACGTCCTGGGCAGCCTCAAACCACAGGGCCTGGTCGATCGCCGCGGCCGCCTCAAGGGCAACCTGATTGCCCTTGGTGATTTTGTCCGCGGTCGGCTGGACCCCCTGCGCGTTCTCGATCTCTGACGTCCCGCGCAGAACGGATCATCCCTGCCGCGCGGCCAGCATGTTGAGCAGCACCACGGCGCTTCCCTCCCAGGAAAAGCGCTTGGCATTGTCGAAGCCGGAACGCCGCAACGCCCGGCGAAGAGCTTCGTCGGCAGAGATCGTCCGCATCGCTTCGACCAAGGTCTCCGTCTTCACGGGATCGAAGTAGCGCACCGCATCGCCACAGGCCTCGCGGACCGGCGGGATATCGGCCGCAAGAACCGGACACCCTTGCGTCATCGCTTCGAGCGGTGGAATGCCGAAGCCTTCGTAGAGGCTCGGAAAGACGAAGGCGACGGCGCGCCGCTGCAGCCCGGCGATCTCCTCGTCCGTCAGGCGGCCCGGAAAAATCAGGTTGCCCTTCGACGTCGGCGCGACGTCGCGAAACACCGTCGGATCGGTCCCGCCCACGACGACGAGCTTGTGGTTGCCGGCGCCAAGGGCCTCGAAGGCGCGGACTGCGAACTCGACGTTCTTGTTGGGCTTCAGCGTGCCGACGAGCAGGAAGAACGGCGTGTCGCCAAGCCCCAGCCGCTCGATGATCCCCTCGTCCGGCCGCAGCGCTGCGAAATGGTCCGTGGCATTGTAGATCACGTCGATGCCGGCGGCCGGCACGCGGAAGACGTCGGCGAGTTCCTGGCGCGAAAAGTTCGAGACCGTTCCGATCTTCGCCCGCCGCGTGAGAAGGTAGCCGAGCGTCCCGTGGAACAGCCGGTAGCCGCGGCCGAACGAGGCTGGGTGGCGAAACAAGGTGACGTCATGGATCACCACCATCTGGTCGCCGTGCAATACCGGACCGCTGCCGCCGAAACCGATGAGCGTGTCGCGCCGCGCCCGCCAGTAGAGCGCTCCCTGCTCCCAGACATGGCCCGGACCCGAGCCGAAAGACTCGACCGAGATCGCCTTCAAACCGAGGTCGTCAACCGTCTTGCCCGGTATCAGCAGCCGCCAGCGCACTCCCTTCAGGCCATGCGGCACCTGGCCGGAAGCAATGCGTGCGTCAAGCGCCCGGGTCATCTCGCGGGCAAAGCGCTGCACGCCGGTAAGCGGCTGGGTCAGGAACCGGCCGTTGATGGAAATCGTCTTCACCTGCGCACCCCTACGATGTGGCGCGCACTCTCGCCGATTTTGATGAAAGGAGGGTTATCGGGTGCTCCGGCGACCACAGCCTTGCGGCCGGCAAAATCGTCAACGCCATTTGCGCATCGCCGCTGCATCTCCTATATGAAACGCGACATGGATGCCTGCCTGCCGCATCCGGAAATCCCAGAGGTTCCCATGACCGAAACATCCCCGCAGAAGCCGATCCCCGTCACCGTGCTCACCGGCTATCTCGGCGCCGGCAAGACGACGCTCCTGAACCGCATTCTCAGCGAGAACCATGGCCGCAAATACGCTGTCATCGTCAACGAGTTCGGCGAGATCGGCATCGACAACGACCTGATCGTGGAGTCCGACGAGGAAATCTACGAAATGAACAACGGTTGCGTCTGCTGCACCGTGCGCGGCGATCTGATCCGCGTGGTGGAGGGCCTGATGCGCCGCCCCGGCCGTTTCGACGCGATCATCGTCGAGACCACGGGCCTTGCCGATCCGGTACCGGTTGCCCAGACCTTCTTCATGGACGACGACGTGCGCGCCAAGACCGAGCTCGACGCCGTCGTTGCACTCGTTGACGCCAAGCACCTGCCGCTCCGCCTGAAGGACAGCCGCGAGGCCGAAGACCAGATCGCCTTTGCCGACGTCGTGCTGCTCAACAAGACCGACCTCGTTACGCCTGAGGAACTGGAGCGCATCGAAGCGACCGTGCGCGTCATCAATCCCTCGGCGCGCATCTACCGCACGCAACGCTCCGACATCGATTTGGCGAAGGTCCTCGACCAGGGCGCATTCAATCTCGAAAAGGCGCTGGAAAACGATCCGCACTTCCTCGACCAGGACGAGCACGACCATGATCACGTCTGTGGTCCGGACTGCGATCACGACCATCACCACCATCATGATCACGATCACCACCACCATGATCATGACCACGATCACGACCATCATCACCACGATCACGCGCCCTCGCCGATCCACGACGTGACGGTGCAGTCGATCTCGCTGCGCGGCGGCGAGATGAACCCCGACCGCTTCTTCCCCTGGATCCAGAAGATCACCCAGACGGACGGCCCGAACATCCTGCGCCTGAAGGGCATCATCGCTTTTGCCGGCGATGCCGAGCGTTACGTCGTCCAGGGCGTGCACATGATCATCGAGGGCGACCACCAGCGCGCCTGGAAGGATGGCGAGAAGCGCGAGAGCCGCCTCGTCTTCATCGGCCGCGATCTCGACCGTGAAAAGCTCGAGCGCACCTTTAAGGCATGCGAGGCGCAGCCGAACTGATGCCGACCGTCGCTCCTCTCGATCTCGAAGGTCACGTCGTCGGCGTGGCCTTTCTCAAAGGCGTCCCCTTCTTCGCCGAAGCCATTGGTGCCGTTCACCGCCTCGACCTCGGCCACAAGACGACGGAGGTCCACGAGGGACTGCTGTCGCTCGTCGTCGACGAGGCGAACGATACGCTGCTGACCGGCGGCGAAGACGGCAAGGTGATGCGTACGGCCGCCGACGGCACCACCTCGCTGGTCGCCGAAGCACCACGCAAGTGGATCGCGCAAGTTGCCGCGGGCCCGCAAGGCGCCGTCGCCTATGCCTATGGCAAGTCCACCCATGTGCGTCTCGCCGATGGCACGACGAAGGAATTCGCCGAGGAGCGCACCGTCGAGGGTCTCGCCTTCGCGCCGAAGGGTCTGCGCATTGCCGTCGCCCGTTATAATGGCGTCTCGATGCACTGGGTCGGAACCTCGGGACAGCCGATCGATCTGGAATGGAAGGGCGCCCACACCGGCGTGACCTTCTCGCCCGATGGCCGTTTCCTCGTGACGACGATGCAGGAAAACGCGCTGCATGGCTGGAAGCTCGATGCCAAGGCCGGTACAGAGGCGCGCCACATGCGCATGACCGGCTATCCGGCCAAGGTCAAGTCGCTCTCCTGGTCGGCCAAGGGCAAGTGGCTGGCCTCCTCGGGTGCGCCGGCGGCCATCGTCTGGCCCTTCCAGGGCAAGGATGGACCGATGGGCAAGGCACCGCTGGAACTCGGCACCCGCGCCGACATCATGGTGACCTCGGTCTGCTGTCATCCGGCCGAAGACATCGTCGCCATCGGTTATCAGGACGGCATGATCCTCGGCGCCCGCTTTGCCGACAGCAAGGAAGTGCTGCTGCGCCGCCCGGGCAAGGGCGCCATCACCGCCATGGCCTGGAACAAGGACGGCCGCCAGCTCGCCTTCGGTTCGGCCGAGGGTGACTGCGGCGTCGTCGATATCGCGGGATAACAGGCGAACAATGACCGCAGGCGCCGAAGCTCCACTCTATGCTGGCTCGACCGTTGTGCCGCTGGCGGACGGCGAGGTCTGGAACCTCATCCGCGCGGAAGCCCGAGCGCTCGCGGTGCGCGAACCGGTCATGGCGCAAACGTTGCGGCTGATCACCGAGGCCCGGTCGGATGCGGCGGTGCTCGCAGCCGTTCTCGCCAATCGGCTTTCCGTCGCCCGCGTCGACGAACGATCGCTGGCACAGTTGCTTTCGGATGTTTTCCAAGCGGACGCCGACGCTCTCACCGCCACCGAGGCGGACCTTCAGGCGGTGATGGAGCGCGATCCGGCCTGCCCGGGTCTGTTGCATGTCCTCCTCAACCTCAAGGGCTTTCAGGCGCTACAGGCCTATCGTGCCGCCCATCGGCTCTGGATCGACGGCCGCAGGGACGTCGCCAACTGGCTCTCGAACCTCGCCTCGCTCGTCTTCGGCCCCGATATCCACCCGGCCGCCCGGATCGGCCGTGCAGTCATGCTCGACCACGGTTCCGGCATCGTTATCGGCGAGACCTCGGTCATCGAGGACCAGGTCTCGATCCTTCAGAACGTCACGCTCGGCGGCACCGGCAAGGAAACCGGCGACCGGCATCCGAAGATCCGCCGCGGCGTCATGATCGGCGCCGGCGCCAAGATCCTCGGCAACATCGAGGTCGGCGCATTCAGCAAGATCGCGGCAGGCAGTGTGGTGTTGAAACCCGTCCCGCCGCGCACAACGGTCGCGGGCGTCCCGGCAACCGTCGTGCGCATTCACCGCGTCGACGAGGTACCAGCAGCGGAGATGGACCAGACGATCGTCTGATCCATGACGCCGGAGGTACCGCTGCGGATCGGCGCTTTCGTTTCTGTGCGCCCTGAGATAACTGGAGTAACCGACACCAGAAATCTCGACCGCTTCGATCCGGACCTCCGATGAGCATCGCCTCCCCGCCCTCCGCGCCAGGCTCCATCATACCAGCCACCGTGTGGCTGCTGGGTTTCGTCAGCATGCTCATGGATATCTCCTCGGAGATGGTCCAAACGCCGCTGCCGCTCTACCTCGTCAGCGGTTGGAGCGTCCGCTGCTATGATCGGGCTGATCGAGGGCCTGTCCGTCGCCGTTGCGACCGTGACGAAATTCACGGCGCGAGTTTCAGGCTGCGCAAGTCCCTCGACACGGTCGGGGACTTCGTCGGCCCATTGGTCGCGATCGCGACGCTTGTGACCGACACCGCGCCCGCCGATCTGCGCGGCAGCGCCTTCGGCCTGTTCAACCGGATGACCGGGGCAGCCGTCGTCGTTGCTAATCTCGCCGCCGGCCTGCTGTGGGACGGATACGGCGCGGCCGCGACCTTCGTGATGGGTGCGGTTTTCAGTTCCATCGCGCTGATCGCCCTTCCGCTGCTGCCAAGGAGCGATCGGTAACAACAGCCAAGCTCAAGCGGGAGCCGGGATGATCCGGCTCTCACCAGCGCGGCGGGCACGTACATGAAGGCGGCTGCGACGAGCCCCTGCAGGATCGCGCCTGCCCTGACCGCGCCAGCGCGGCGTCACCATTCGAGTTCAAGTTGAGGAAGCCCGTTCGAGGTTTTTTCGATCGTCCTTCCCGTCTCGTCCACCGTCGCGGTCACCCGCTGGCGAAAAGCGGAAAAGCTCTCGAAGGTGACGACATCGACCGGTTCGTCGAATTTCATCGTCAGGCGATACCGCCCGGGCTGCGCCGTCAGCGCCTGCACCGACAGGACCTCGCCTTCGAAGGCCTGGCCGAGATAGCGCCCCTTCACCCGCGAGCCCAGCATCCAGGGATTGAAGGGCGGCCGGTTGCCAAGGGCGGCATGCAGCGTGTTCCAATCGCGATAGCCGTATTGGGCAGCGATCAGCTCGAGCGATCGGGAGTGGCCGATGGTTTCGCCTTCGGATGCAAGGCGGGTGCGCAGGCGTTTCGCCTGGTCTTTCAGGGCAACGAGTGAGGGAAGCGTGGTTGATCCGCGCGTCATGAGAGGGTCTCCTGCAGCGGCATGCATTCCTTGAGATGGGGTCCGCATTGCCACCGGTTCGCATGCCGTTTCGGCTGACCGTGTCTCCAAGAAGGACTTCACCAAAGCATGACGCTCGCGGACGGCAGGGACCTTCACCCTGCCGTCTCCATAGGGGATGCCGGCTGTGCTGTCAAACTCGGCCCGGAAAACCGGCGATCACGCGAGCGCAGAAGAGGATTGCACACGCGCAAAAGCTGTGGGACGACTACGGCACGGAAGACGCAGGGAGGATATCATGACCGAGATGACGATATTCGCATTCGCGCTGGTTGCCTTCATCGGCATCGCGACGCCAGGCCCCACGGTCCTGCTCGCACTCACCAACGGCTCGCGCTATGGCGTAAGGCGCGCGACCGCCGGCATGATCGGTGCGGTCCTCTCCGATTTCGTGCTGATCGGTGCGGTCGCACTCGGTCTTGGGGCGCTCCTCTCCGCCTCCGAATTCTGGTTCACCGTCGTCAAATGGCTGGGTGCGGCCTATCTCGCCTTTCTCGGCATCATGCTGTTGCGGTCGAAAGGCTCGATCCAGGTCGCAACTGAGGCAAGCGGCTCCGGGCATCCCGTTTCCTCTGTCGCCATCTTCCTCAAGAGCTTCCTCGTCGCGGTGACCAATCCCAAGGGCTACCTGTTCTTCACCGCCTTCTTGCCGCAGTTCATCGACGCCGCCGCGCCGCAAGCGCCGCAATATGCCATCCTGGCACTCGTCTTTGCCTCGGTCGATCTTGCCGTGATGTTCGGTTATGCGCTGCTCGGTGCACAGGCCACGGCCTTCCTCAAGCAATCCGGCGCCGTGTGGCTCGACCGGCTATGCGGCGGCGCGCTACTGGCCCTCGCCGGTTCGCTCGCCCTCTATCGCCGCGCGACCGCCTGAGATGCGGCTCCGCCAAGCCGCACTTGTCGACAGCAAGCTTGCCTCCGTCTGCTCTAGTCAGTCTTTTCGCCGGACACCCTAGCGTCGCGTCGACCAGCCGAACCAGATCGCTACCGCCGCCAGCAGCAGTGCGAGGCCGCGGCGCACCAAGCGTTCGCGTGAGGGGGAACTCAGGACCGGCTCCAATGCGCCCGCCAGAAGCACGATCGCGGCATGCACCGCGGTCGCGACGCCGACATAGATTGCCGCAAGCGTCAGGTTCTGTGGCAATAGCGGCCGGGCATCGTCAACGAAGGTCGGCAGGACGGTGACGAAAAACAGGGCCGCCTTCGGATTGAGCAGATTGGTGATCAGGCCGCGCCGGAAATAGAAGGATGCGGGCTTGCCGCTCGGACCGGCCTCTTCCCCATCGCCGTACCAGGCATCGAAGGCGAGATAGAGCAGGAAGCCGACCCCGGCCCAGCGAAGTGCTGCATAGAGCATGTCCGACTGGCCGACGAACTCGGCAACCCCGAAGGACGCGGCGAAGCCCACGAGTGCCAGACCGAGCGCCACGCCGGCGACCGTCGCGATGCCGGGCCGACGCCCTTCCGAGGCCGCAACCATGGCGAGATAGGCCATGTTCGGTCCCGGTGTCAGTTCGATGATGAAAGATGTCAGCAGAAAGGGCAGCAGGGTCGCTGCCCCGAGAATGAACGGATCCATGCGCGAGGTTTCCATCCGCGTACAACGAGGCCTTGTGCGCAAGCACAGGCCAGCGAAGCCGCGTTGTCAAGGCAGATCACGAATTCATCGGAAGAGAGCGCCCGCCCCATGGAGCGACTGCCCCTCACCGATCGCATCGGACCAGCGAGGGAGCAGCGAAAGATCCGCCTCCGCAGGGTTGGAGGCGGAAAGAGGGGCTCAGGCAGCGCGGCGGACCGGCGGCATAGCGAGCTTGCGGCCGCTGGCGACGATCATGCCGGCAGCGCCTTCGAGCCAGTTGTCCTTGAGCTCGAGCGCCAGGAACCGATTGCGCTCGAACGGGCCGGGCATGACGAGATGCTGGGTGCGGCCCGCAAAAAAGCCGAAGCGCTCGTAATAGGCCGCATCGCCGACGAGCAGGATCGCGCCGTGGCCGCGGTTCTTGGCCTCTTCGATCGCCGCCCGCATCAGCATGCCGCCGATGCCTTTGCCCTCGTGCGCCGGATCGACGGCGAGCGGACCGAGCAGCAGCGCCGGCACGGCGTGGCCTTCGCGGCTGACGCCGGCTTCGACGTTCCAGAGACGTACCGTGCCGATCACGTGACCGTCGATGTCACGCGCGACGAAGGCGAGGCCTTCAGCCGGCAGCCGACCGCTGCGCAGCTTTTCCGACGACTTGCGGCGACGCTCCGGCCCCATGGCACGGTCGAGCAGGTTCTCGCGAGCGACGACGTCGCCCGGATTTTCGGCATCGATTACAAATGTGGTGGGCGCGAAGAATGCGCGCAGGGCGTCAACAACAGCGGCCATCGGGGCCTCCCGTCATCAAAACCGCTTCAGGCGGACCGAACGAAAATTGTGAGATGGCGCTCCCGTCCCAGGACGGGAGCAAGCCGGATCAGATCACATAGGCCTTCAGCGGCTCGAAGCCGTTGAAGGCGACGGCCGAATAGGTCGTCGTATAGGCGCCGGTGCCTTCGATCAGAACCTCGTCGCCGATCGAAAGCGTGATCGGCAGCGGATACATGTTCTTCTCATAGAGCACGTCGGCCGAATCGCAGGTCGGGCCGGCGAGCACGCAAGGCTCCATATCATCGGCATCGCGCGCCGTGCGGATCGGGTAGCGGATCGCCTCGTCCATGGTTTCCGCGAGGCCGCCGAACTTGCCGATGTCGAGGAACACCCAGCGATGGGCGTCGTTGTCCGACTTCTTCGACACGAGAACGACTTCCGCCTTGATCACGCCGGCATTGCCGACCATGCCGCGACCGGGCTCGATGATGGTCTCCGGGATGTTGTTGCCGAAGTGCTTCTTCAGCGCGCCGAAGATCGCCTGGCCGTAGGCTTCCGCCGTCGGGACGTCCTTCAGGTACTTCGTCGGGAAGCCGCCACCCATGTTGACCATCTTCAGCTCGATGCCGCGCTTGGCAAGCTGAACGAAGACGCGCTTGGCATCCGAGAGAGCCGCATCCCAGGCGTCGAGCTTCGTCATCTGCGAACCGACATGGAACGAGACGCCGTAGGAGACGAGGCCGTGCTGATGGGCGTAGACGAGAACGTCGACGGCCATCTGCGGGACGCAGCCGAACTTGCGCGACAGCGGCCATTCGGCGCCTTCGCCATTGGTCAGCACGCGGCAGAACACGCGGGCGCCGGGGGCTGCACGCGCAATCTTCTCGACTTCCTCGTGGCTGTCGACCGCGAACAGGTTGACCCCAAGCGCATGGGCGCGGGCAATGTCGCGCTCCTTCTTGATGGTGTTGCCATAAGAAATGCGGCTCGGGGTCGCACCGGCATCAAGCGCCATTTCGATTTCAGCGACGGACGCGCAATCGAAAGAGGAGCCGAGACCGGCGAGAAGGCGCAGGATTTCCGGCGCCGGGTTGGCCTTGACGGCATAGTAGATCGAGCTGTCGGGCAGCGCGTGGCGGAAGGCCTTGAAGTTGTCGCGCACGACGTCGAGGTCGACAACGAGGCACGGACCTTCGGGTCGTCGGGTGTTGATGAAGTCGATAATGCGTGCGGTGGTCATGGCCATATTCCCCTGATCCAAAATACTCCGCTTTCACGGAGGACAAAGGGCATACGCGCACATGCGCTGGAACCAGCCGGTGGAGACCCCGGAACCATGCATGCGCTCGATGCGCGAACGGTGAACCAAAGCCCGCCTAGGCTTCAATTCGGCTTTGTCTGCCATGGATTGGAGGGGATAACCCAACCGCACTTCCGGCAATGAAGGTGTGCCTCTTCAGTAACCCCGGCTGTTGGAGAGCCGGCAGACACCAGAAAGGCCCGCACCGTCGTTGCTTCAAGATGTCCTCGCATTTCCCGGTTGGCCGGAATAGCGACTGGAGGGGTTAGTTCCAGGTACCTTACCGATACCCTCACCTAATCGAGGGTCGGCGGACACCCACAGGCACGTGCGACTTTGGGCAAGGGCGTAGGTAAGAAAAAACCTTGTCGTAATCAAGAGTTTTTTCGCACTGGCAGTTGAATTTTTTCCCATACGGGCAAAATTGCTGGTGTTCACTATCATTGAACGAACTTCGCCAGATCGATCACCGGCGTAAACTATTGAAAAGGCTAATGTTAATAGGAAGCTCGTCAGCGTTCGCTGAAGCCGGTGCAACAGACGCAAGCGACGGACAACCTGGCGCCTGCATCGTCGCGAATGAGAAGCCTTCGACGACGAATCGGCGACGTGCCCCGAGAGCAAGAAAGAAAGACCGCCATGGACACACTCACCCGCATCCGCGCCTTTATCGATGTCGTGGACGCCGAGGGGTTTTCGGCCGCCGCGAGGCGCGTCGGCAAGTCGAAGGCGCTGCTTTCGAAATATGTGCGTGAACTCGAGGACGAGCTCGGCGCGCTGCTGCTCAACCGCACCACGCGGCAGTTCTCGCTGACGGAGGCCGGCCACACCTATTATCGCACGGCATCGGAGATCCTGAAGGAGATCGACAACCTCGCCGATCTCGTGCGCGCCAACAATTCCGACCTGAAAGGGCGGTTGCGCATCACCGCACCGCGCACCTTCGTCGATGCGGAGATCGGCCAGTCGCTCGTGGACTTCGGCAAGCAGCACCCGGAACTTTCACTTGAAATCGTCTCCGACGACCGTTTCGTCGATCTGGTCGAGGAAGGTTTCGACGTCGCCATCCGCATCACGCGGCTGGAGGATTCGACGTTGATCGCGCGCAAGCTCGATGATTTCCAGGTGCTGATCTGCACCGCCCCGGAATTCCTGGATAAATCCGGCCCGATCGAGCACCCGACCGACCTTTCCAAGATCCCCTGCATTCTCGACACCAATGGCCGTTCCTATTCCAATTGGCGCTTCGTCGAGGCCGATGGTTCGGCCTTCACCGTTCCAGTCAGCGGCCCGATCGAGGTCAACAGTCCGCTTGCCGCTTTACGGGCCGCCGTCTCCGGCATGGGCATCGCCGTCATTCCGGACTTCATCGCGCGGCCGAAGATCGCGACAGGCGAACTCGTGACGTTGTTCGACGATTTCCTGCCGCGCGACCGCGGCATCTATGCGATCTATCCGCATCGCCGCTACCTGCCGGCCAAGGTCCGGACCCTGGTCGATTTCCTCCACGCCTGGTTCCGCAGGCCGCACTGACAGAAAGGCCAGCAGCGGATGTGATCGGCAAAGTCCCAATTCCGTCCCATTTCCGGTACATTGCCGGAAACGAATCGCGGGGCGGTTGCCCCAGCCGAAAGGATTGCCGCCTCATGAGAATCAAGCGCCTCGCCACGGTCGGCCTTGCCACGCTGCTTGCGCCGTCGCTGGCCTTTGCCCATCCGCATATCTTCGCGGAAGCGCGGCTCGAGGTGGTCTCCGACGACAAGGCCGAAGTCAGCGAGCTTCGGAACGTCTGGCGGTTCGACGAGCTGTTCTCGTCGAGCGTGGTCCTCGATTTCGACAAGAACTCGAATGCGATGCTCGATCCGGACGAGCTAAAGGAAGTCGGCCAGACCGTGCTGGAGTCGCTCTCCGAGTACAATTACTACACGACGATCCTCGACAACGGCAAAACCATCAAGGTCAACAAGCCGGAAAGCATCAACGTCGACTACAAGGACGGCCAGCTCTTGATGATGTTCGCGGTCAAGCCGGCCGAGCCGATGCCGCTCAAGGGCAAGCTTTCCTTCGGCGTCTACGATCCGACCATGTATACGGCGATGGATTTTCCGACCGACAACGACCTGACCGTCGTCGGCGACAAGATCAGCGCCTGCGAACACAAGGTCGTCCGCCCCGACCCCGACGAGGTTCTCGCCGAGAACAAGAACACCCTGACCGACGCCTTCTGGAACGATCCGACAGGCACGGACATGTCGAAGCTCTTCGCAACCAGGATAGAGATCTCATGCTGAACATCCGCGGCATTGGACGTCTGGTCACCGCGGCGCTCGTCGTCACGGCGCTTTCCGCAACCTTCGCTGCGGCCCAGTCGCCGCTCGGCATCGGCACCGCCGAACCTGCGTTCAAGACGACCGGTTTGCTTGGCGGCTTCTTCGCCTGGGTGAACATGGAGCAGCAGGGCTTCTACCGCATGATGACCAGCGCGCTGAAGGGCATGCGCGAGAACCCCTGGCAGCTCTGGTCGCTGGTCGGGCTTTCCTTCACCTATGGCGTTTTGCACGCCGCGGGCCCCGGCCACGGCAAGGCGGTCATCTCCTCCTACATGATCGCCAATGAGACGGAACTGAAGCGCGGCGTGATGCTCTCCTTCCTGTCCTCGATCCTGCAGGGGATCGTCGCGATCCTTTTGATCGGCGCCGTCTACCTGCTGCTGCGCGGTTCTTCGATCAACATGACCACCGCGACGCGTTGGCTGGAGATCGCCAGCTACGCCTTGATCGCCGCATTCGGCGGCTGGCTGCTCCTGCGCAAGCTGCGGTCGATGCTGCGTCCGGCCGCCGTGGCCTCAGTCGCCGGCGGCGGACATATCCATCTCGCGCACGATCACGACCATCATCATCACGATCACCATCATCATCACACCCACGATGAGCACCACGGGCACAGCCATGGCCCGGGCGAAGTCTGCGCCAGCTGCGGGCATGCACACGCACCCGACCCGTCGCTGCTGAAGGGTGACCGCTTCGCGCTTCGAGAAGCCTGGTCGGCCGTCATCGCCGTCGGCCTGCGGCCCTGCTCCGGCGCGCTCATCGTGCTTTCCTTCGCGCTGCTGAACGGGCTCTATCTCGGCGGCGTTCTCTCCGTCTTCGCCATGTCGATCGGCACGGCAATCACCGTCTCGATCCTCGCGACCATGGCGGTGACCGCCAAAGGCTTTGCGCTCCGCTACGCTTCGAGCGGCACCGCCGCCGCCCGGATCTCGCATGGCATCGAGATCGCCGGTGCAGCCTTGGTTCTGTTGCTTGGATTGGTGCTTCTCGGCGCGGCCCTACAGAGCTGACGCTCCGGCATTTCGTTTCTACAGCGCCGCGCGTCTTATCAGACGCGCAAAGGTCGCTGTAGCATTTTGAATTACTGCATGTTTCCTTTAATCGGATACGATTAAAGGAAACATGCAGTAGGCCGTCTTTCCGCTTCCAGTGTGCCATTTGAAAGCGGGATGCTCTGGCAGGAAACGATCCTCAAAGCCCGCGCTTGCGCTGGTAGCGGGCCCGGAGCCAGAAAAGCAGGAAGAAACCCAGGACGAAGATCACGCCGAAGGCGACGGCCAGCCAGGGCGAGATGTCGCCGAGCTTCAGCATGATCGACGGCAGCACGAAGAAGCCGAGGCCGGCGACGACGAGAATGATCGCAGCGGCGATCGCCGGTGACTTTTCCTTGTTCTGCATGATTTCCCTGCTGTTGTCTGGTGCGACGAAACGTCAGGCGCTTACTTGGACGCCAGCCGCTCCAAGTCCGCACGTATATCTTCAAGCCGCCTTATCTGGCGACCATCCTCGTCGAAATTATCAACTGCGAGCCAGGTTTCGAATGCGGCATTGAGCAGCGGCCACTCGCTGTCGATCATCGAGAACCAGGCCGTGTCGCGGTTTTCGCCCTTGGAGATCATGTGCTGGCGGAAGATGCCCTCGAAGGTGAAGCCGAGGCGCGCCGCCGTGTTGCGGCTCGCCATGTTCTCGCTGTGGCACTTCCATTCGTAGCGGCGATAGCCGAGATCCTCGAAGACGTGTTTCGCCATCAGGTAATGGACTTCGGTCGAGAGCGGCGAGCGCGCCATGGCGGCGCCATGGGCCACGGCTCCCACTTCAACGACGCCATTGGCAGGATCGGCGCGCATGTAGTTGGCCATACCGACGACGATGCCGGTCGCCTTGTCGCGAAAGACCTCGGTGACCCAACCGGATTTCTCCTGCGCCGCCGTCAGCCACGCGTCGAATTCCTCAATATCCCTAAAATCCGGCTGCGTGAAATATCTGAGCAGCGGATTGATCGCCATGCCGCCGAGACCGTCCCAGAGGTCCTGCAGATGCCGGTCGCGCTCATAAGGCTCGAGCTTGACGAAGCGCCCTTCGAGCGCGACGCCCTTCGGCGCCGGGCATCCTTTCCAGTTCCTGAGATCACGCATCGCCGCTCCTCCTTCATCCCTCGCGCTTCGGCATAGGCCAGAGTGACGGCCGACACAAATTCAAACTGGTTATGAACGATGAACCTTGTTCAAACCGGTGATGCAGCCATCAGCGCTCAGCCGATGTGTTAGGCCGTAGCCGGCACCTTGGCGGCCGATACCGTCGCCTCGATGTGATCGACCAGCGCGTCCGGAAGTCCGAGGCGCCCGGCGAGCAGGTCGAGATAACCACGCTCCGCACGCGTCTCCGGCTCGATCGTCAGGCGCGATGCGGTATAAATCTCGACACGCTCTTCCTCGGTCTTTGCGGCGCCGACGATCGCGTCGATATCGACGGGGTTGGCAAGCTCGCTCTCCAGGAAGGCGGCGGCATCGGCCGAAAGGCCGGAAACCGACAGCTTGTCCATGATGTGCTGGCGTTCGGCCTCATCGATATGGCCATCGGCGCGCGAGGCCGCGATCATGGCGCGCACCAGCGTCAGCGCGAAATCGTGGCTGACGGCCTCCGGCGCAGACGCGAAGCCGGAATCGGCCGGCGGCGGCAGGAGTTCCGGTTCGCCCTTGGCAACCGTCGAGCCTCCCGGCGTATTGCCGGCCTGATAATTCTTGTAGGCCTGGTAACCGAGACCTGCGATCGCTGCGAGGCCGCCGAGCACGGCGGCATTGCCGGCAAGCTGGCGACCCGATTTAGTTCCGAGCAGGACAGCGGCGATGGCGCCGGTCGCCAGCGGATTGTCCTTGGCAAGCTGCGTCACCTGGGTCGCGCGATCGCGCACCGTGCCACCGGCACCGGGTACCTGCGATCCCAGAAACTGATCCAGCAATTTCTTCGCGTCGAACATCGGGTTTCGCTCCTTCTCGGTTCCGGACGGTCGGGGACGAGCGAAAGGGAACGCCGCCCGCGCGCCCATCGCTGAATGGATTGAGACATAGGAACGTTGCAGGGAAAATACAAATTCGCGCCAGAGGCGAGAAGGTCGATGCGCGGCCAACGAAAAAGGCCTGGCGTCGGCCCGGCCTTCGGAACTGGACATCGATGGCGTCGCGCTCAGCCTTTGAGCGCGAAGGCTTCGGCCGCAAGCTTGGTGATGCCGGCCCAATCGCCCTTGGCGACCAGATCCTTCGGCGCGACCCAGGAGCCGCCGACGCAGACGACGTTCGGCAGCGTCAGATAGTCGCGCGCGTTCGAAAGCGAAATGCCGCCGGTCGGGCAGAACAGCGTGCCGGCAAGCGGCGAGGACAGCGACTTGAGATAGGCCGCACCGCCGGCCTGCTCGGCCGGGAAGAACTTCATGACGTCGTAGCCTTCTTCACGCAAGCCCATGACTTCGCTCGCCGTGGCGGCACCCGGCAGCAACGGCACTTCGTGGTCGTTGGCGACGTCGATCAGTTCCTGCGTCGTGCCGGGGCTGACGATGAATTTCGAGCCGGCTTCGACCGCCGCCTGGAACTGTGCGGCATTGAGGATCGTGCCGGCACCTGCAACCGCGCCTTCGACTTCCTGGGCAACGGCACTGATCGCTTCGAGCGCAGCCGGCGTGCGCAGCGTGATCTCGATCGCCTTCAACCCGCCGGCAACCAGGGCGCGCGCCAGCGGCACGGCAGTCGCGACGTCGTCGATCACCAGAACCGGAACGACCGGCTGCAATTTGAGGATGGAAAGAAGCCTATCGGTTTTCGCGCTCATGCCGATCGTCCTTTTTAAAACGATTGAATATGCCTTCCGCATACTCCGCCGGTCATCGGTTGTCGAGACCCAAGGGCACAAGTGTGCGGCATTCTCATGAAAGTCGAAGATAAAATATTACCTACAACAAAGAGATGACTTGAGCCCTCGCGCGAAAGCGATAGTTTGATGGCGGCGAGCCTATCGAAATGGCGGATTATCCATGGCGAAGGAAATAGAACGCAAGTTTCTGGTCGCTTCCGACGGGTGGCGAGAGCATGCGGACAAAGGCATCGACCTCAGGCAAGCCTATGTCGTGACCATGGACGACCGCTCGCTCCGCGTGCGTATCCACGGCAACAAATGGGCCCGCCTCACCATAAAGATCGGCAAATCGGCGCTCGTCAGAAACGAGTATGAATACGACTTGCCTTTGGACGACGCGCGCGAGATGCTGTCTCAGGCGATCGGCATCATCATTGAAAAACGGCGCTACCGCGTGCCGCACAAGGGCTTCATCTGGGAAGTGGATGTCTACGGAGGCGCGCTCAAGGGCCTGATCGTTGCCGAAGTGGAGATGAAGCGCGAGACCGACATACCGGCATTGCCCAGTTGGATCGGTCGCGAAGTCACCGGCGACCGTCGCTACTCCAACCAGGCGCTTGCCACAGAGGGGCTGATGGAACCCCAGTCATGACCTACGCCTTCCGGCCCGGACGGCCGTTCACTGACGATTTCCGTGCCATTGCCGCCGAACAGCTCACCGAGGCGGTCATGATCCTCGAAGACCGCCCTCAGGGCCTGCACGAGGCCATCCATGACGCCCGCAAGAACTTCAAGCGCCTGCGCTCGCTCTACCGGCTCGTCGCCGCCGACGCGCCGCAATTCCAGAAGTACGAAAACGCGCGCATTCGCGACATGGCCCGCAACCTCTCGATCGTCCGCGATGCCGCCGCCCTCGTCGAAAACGCCCATTATCTCAGGGCTGGGGCTTGCAGCGAGGAGGAAGAAAGAGCCCTCACCCATGTCTGCGAACGGCTGACGACCCGTCGCGACCATATTGCCGCCCGCGAGATCGACATCGAGGATCGCGTCGCCGGCACCCTAGTCAATTGCGAGCAGGCGCTGGGGGCACTGGCCCAAGTATCTTTCGACGACCGCCGCAGCAAGACGGCGGCCCGGTTGACGAAAGGCTGGCAGCGGACACTCAAGCGCGCCGCCCGCGCCAAGGAGGCATGCGGATCGAGCACGGAGGCGGACCCGTTTCACGAATTGCGCAAGCGCGCACAGGACTACCGCATGCATCTCGGGCTTATGCGCGAGACCTGGCGGTCGGCCATGCAGGCCAAACGCAACGAGGCCAAGATGCTGGTCGACATACTCGGCCACCTCAACGATCTCGCCGTCCTGGTCCAGTTGATCAACGAGGAGCCGGGCCTCGCCGGCAACAGCCAGGACCAGGCCCATCTCATCGCCGCCGTCATCGCAAGGCAGGAAATCTTGCGCGGCGACGCTTTGAAGCTGGCTGCAACGGTCTTCCAGGAGCAGCCCGACGAAGAGAGCCGGACGATCCGGCTCCTTTGGCTGGACGCCGCGCGTTAACAGGGCCGCCCCGGCCGATCGTCCGCAGCGTGACAGGAGTGCCCCTCTCGGCCACCGCGATTGCGCTTGCGGCGCGAAAGCTGTATTTGCACCGGCCATGACCGACATTTCCACGACCCCGCGCCCGCAGACGCATGGCCAGTTCCTCGTCGCCGCGCTCTATCATTTCGCAAGCTTCCCGCGCTTCGCCGAATTCCGCGAACCGCTGCAGGCCGTCTGCGACGAAAACGGCGTCAAGGGTACCCTGCTGCTCGCCCATGAGGGCATCAACGGCACCATCGCCGGCACGGATGCTGGCATCGCCGCCGTCCTCGCGCTCTTGCGTGCCCAGCCGGAGCTTGCGGCGTTGGAGCACAAGGAAAGCCGGGCGACTTCGATGCCGTTTCTGCGCATGAAGGTGCGGCTGAAAAAGGAAATCGTCACCATGGGCGTCGAGAACATCGACCCCAACAAGATCGTCGGCACCTATGTCGATCCCAAGGACTGGAACGCGCTGATCTCCGATCCCGATACGATCGTCATCGATACACGCAACGATTACGAGACGGCGATCGGCATCTTCAAGGGCGCGGTCGATCCGCAGACCAAGACCTTCCGCGAGTTTCCGGATTGGGTGCGCAACCAAACCGGCCTGCACAACAAGCCGAAGATCGCCATGTACTGCACCGGCGGCATCCGCTGCGAGAAGGCGACCGCCTTCATGAAGGAGCAGGGCTTCGACGAGGTCTACCATCTCAAGGGCGGCATTCTGAAATATCTCGAACAGGTGCCGCAGGAAGAAAGCCTGTGGGAGGGCGCCTGCTTCGTTTTCGACGAACGCGTCTCCGTGACCCACGGCCTGAAAGAAGGCGAGCACACGCTCTGCCACGCCTGCCGCCAGCCGCTGACCCCGGCCGATCTCGCCTCGCCCCATCACGAGGAAGGTGTCTCCTGCATCCATTGCTACGAGATCCGCACTGACGAAGATCGGGAACGCTACCGCCAGCGCCAGAAGCAGATCGAGCTTGCGAAGAAGCGCGGCGAGCGTCACCTGGGAAGCTGAACGACGGGTTCGCCCCTCATCCGCGCGGTGGGGAAGGCCCTCATCCGCCTGCCTGCATCTTCTCCCCGCAAGCGGGGCGAAGGGACTTGCGGCACCGCCCCGTACCACAGATCAATCTCCGACTTCCGGGCCGCCACTTTCAGGCCGGCCGGCACCGGCGGCTCCAGCACAACGGCTGCTGTTGCGCACGTCCCCTCGCCCCGCTTGCGGGGAGAGGGATAGGGTGAGGGGCAAATCTTGCTGTTGTGCCTAACCCGGCAACGCCTCGCATTCCTCGAGCGGCAGCGCGCTGCGGTCCCATTCGTGCCGGCTGCGGGTAAAGATCGCATCGGTCGGCTGAAACACCGAGGGATCATCGAGCGTGCCGGCATAGATCGACAGGCGCGGATCGCCTGGAGGACCGGAACCGAAGATCTGGCTGCCGCAGTTTTCGCAGAAATAGCGGATCGAGGGATTGCCGTTTTCGGCGCGCGTCTCGTAGCCGCGGCATGTGCCTGACATCGAAACGTTGGCCCGATCGAAGATCATGTAGCAGCAATGACCCGTTCCGGTCGTGCGCTGGCAATCGCGGCAATGGCAGAAGCCGGAATAGAGGGGTTGCCCCTTCGCCTCGTACCGGATTGCGCCGCAGAGGCAGCCGCCGTTCATCACACTCATGTTGCATCCTCCTCGAAGCGTCAGGAGGATAGCCAAGCGAGCCTTGCGGTCAAAGAAAAACCGCGCGCCGCGATTGCAGCGCGCGGTTCGTGTTCTTTTTGAGAGAGAAGCTTACCAGCTCGGGATCAGCGCACCCTTGAAGGTGTCGTTGATAAAGGCTTTCACCTTTTCATCATGGTAGGATTCGACCAGCGTCTTCACCCACGGCGCATCCTTGTCGGCCTTGCGCACGGCAATGACGTTGGCGTAGGGCGACTTCTCGCTTTCGATGGCGATCGCGTCCTTCTTCGGGTGCAGGCCGGCTTCCATGGCGTAGTTGGTGTTGATCACGGCCGCATCAACATCCTGCAGCGAGCGCGGAAGCTGTGCTGCATCGAGCTCGGCAAAGGTGATGTTCTTCGGGTTTTCGGTGATGTCGGCCGGAGTGACCTTCAGGCCGGCCTCTTCCTTGACCTTGATCAGCCCCTTGGAGGCGAGGACGAGCAGCGCGCGGCCGCCATTGGTCGGGTCGTTCGGGATGGCGATCGTCGCGCCGTCCTGAAGCTCGTCGAGGCTCTTCACCTTGTTCGAATAGACGCCCATCGGCGTGGTGATGGTGGTGCCGACGCTGACGATGTCAAAGCCGCGATCGGCGATCTGGTTGTCGAGATAGGGCTGGTGCTGGAACGAGTTGGCATTGAGATCGCCATCGGCCAGCGCCTGGTTCGGAACGACGTAGTCGGAGAATTCGAGGATCTCGATATCGAGGCCCTTCGGTGCCGCGATCTCCTTCACCTTCTCCATGATCTGGGCATGTTCGCCCGGCGTTACGCCGACCTTGATGGTTTCGGCAAGCGCCGTGCCGGCCGTGAGAGCGGCGATCGCCGCTGCGATGATGAGCTTCTTCATGGATGTCTCCTTGTTCATGTTCAAGTCTTGGGAGGAAGTCAGGTCTTGCGGTTCTTCTTGTCGAAGCGCCGCGCCAGGCCGTCGCCGGCGCTCTGGACGAGTTGCACGAGCACGATCAGCACGATGACGACGACGAGCATCACGTCGGGCATGAAGCGTTGGTAACCGTAGCGGATGCCGAGGTCGCCGAGTCCGCCGCCGCCGACGGCGCCGACCATCGCCGAATAGCCGATGAGGCTAACGGCGGTCATGGTGAGCGCCAGCGTCAGCGCCGGCCGCGCTTCGGCAAGCAGCACCTTGAAGACGATCTGCATCGGCGTTGCGCCCATGGCGCGCGCCGCTTCGATCAGCCCCTTGTCGATCTCGCGGATCGCGGCTTCGACCAGACGCGCGACAAAGGGGATGGTCGCGATCGTCAGCGGCACGATCGCCGCCTTGGTGCCGATCGAGGTGCCGGTGAGCAGCCGGGTGAAGGGAATGATGGCAACGACGAGGATAATGAACGGCGTCGAGCGCGTGGCGTTGACGATCAGCCCGACGATGCGGTTCAGCGTCGGCGCCGGGAAGAGCTCACCCTTGCCGCTGGTGGCGAGGAAGATGCCGATCGGCATGCCGATCAGCGAGCCGATCAGGCCGGCGACCGCGACCATGTAGATCGTGTCGATGGTGGCGCTGCCGATGCGCAGCAGAAGATCAGGCGACATAGCCGAGCACCTCCGTGACCAGACCGTTTTCGGTGAAAAAGCGTTCGGCGCGACCGGATGTCTCCACATCCGCGCCATAGGCGACGACCAACGAGCCATAGGGTGCGCCGCCGATCTCGTCGATCGTGCCGGCGATGATGTTGACCTCGGCACCGACAGACTTGATCAGTTGCGAGATCAGCGGCTTCTCGGCGGCAGCGCCGAAGAAGGTGAGCCGCACCACGGCACGGTCGCCGGCGGCGGGCTGCGACTTCAGGGCGCGGACCACCGCATCGGGAAGCTTTGAACCCGCCAGGCCCGAAAGCAGCGCGCGCGTCGTCTCGTGCTTCGGATGGGTGAAGACGTCGAAGGTATGACCGCGCTCGACGATGCGGCCGTGATCGATGACCGCGACATCGGAGGTCACTGCCTTCACGACTTCCATTTCGTGGGTGATGAGCAGCACCGTCAGCCCGAGTTCGGCATTGATGCGCTTCAGAAGTTCGAGGATCGACTGTGTCGTCTCGGGGTCCAGCGCCGATGTCGCCTCGTCGGAGAGAAGCAACTTCGGCTCGGTCGCGAGCGCCCGGGCAATGCCGATGCGCTGCTTTTGACCGCCGGAGAGTTCGGCCGGATAACGTCCATGCTTGTCGGCAAGGCCGACGAGATCGAGCAGCGGCCGCACGCGCTGTTCGATCGCGCGCTTGTCCATGCCGGCAATTTCCAGCGGCAACGCGACGTTGCCGAACACGGTGCGCGACGAAAGCAGGTTGAAGTGCTGGAAGATCATGCCGACCGAACGGCGAAGCGCCCGCAGCGCCGCCTCGTCGAGCGCGCCGACGTCGACGCCATTGACCAGCACCTTGCCGCCCGTCGGTTTTTCCAGGCCGTTGACCAGCCGGATCAGCGTCGACTTGCCGGCGCCGGAGCGGCCGATGATGCCGGTGATCGAGCCGCGATCGACCGTCAGCGAGACATTGTCGAGCGCGGTGAAAGCGCCGCTGCTGCCGGAGGCGGGGAAATGCTTGGAAACGCCATCGAAGACGACGGCTGCGTCAGCCGATGGCGCGGCACTTTGGGCGGAAACGCTCATCGTTCGGAGATCCCCGAAAGAGGCGCAGTCGAAATGTGCGGATACATAGGTGCTCTCGGAATGTTCAAAACTCATGATCCCGACGGAAGACGGGATGGAAGGCGCGTCCGGTCAGGCCGACATTCGACAACGCATTCGGAACAGGGAGCACTTCTCTATCATCAAGCAACCAGTCAGTTCAACTTTGGCGCCGCATGGCCCGCATGCGACATAATCTACGGCTCTTATGGAGAATTGCCGCTGGATTTCACAGGCATGTTTTTCCGCGATCGGCGCGAGAATGGCAAAACCATGCTCTTTTGCTGCACGCGTGCCCGCAGCGGGCAATTCCCCGCCTTGGATATCCTTGTTCGAACGGACTGCACCCGATCTCGTTTCATGCTAACGGGCAGGAACAGGGTTACGAGGTAGAACATGCGCATCGTCTTGACCGGAAGCTCGGGCCGTATTGGCCGAGCCATCTACAACGCACTCGCCGCCGACCATGACGTAATCGGCATCGACCGCATACCCTTCGGCACGACGGCCGTTGTCGGCGATCTCGTCGATGGCGAATTGCTGGAGCACGCGATGGAAGGCGCAGATGCCGTCATCCATGCGGCTGCACTGCATGCGCCCCACGTCGATACGGTCGCCGATCAGGAGTTCGAGCGCGTCAACGTGATGGGCACGCATCTGGTGATTGCCGCGGCGCAGGCCGCGGGCGTCGGCCGCATCGTCTTTACCAGCACGACCGCGCTCTATGGCCACGCAGTCGCGGAGGGAAGCTGCGCCTGGATCACCGAGGAAACGCCGCCGAAGCCGCACACGATCTATCACCACACCAAGCTTGCGTCCGAAGCCCTGCTCGAAAACGTCGCGGATCGTGCCCTGCATGTGCGGGTGCTGCGCATGTCGCGCTCTTTCCCGGAGGCTGCGGACCGGGTCGCAAGCTATCGCCTGCACCGCGGTATCGATGCGCGCGACGTGGCTGCGGCGCATCTGGCGGCGCTCGACAATGGCGGCCCCGCCTTCCAGCGCTACATCATCTCGGGCGAAACACCGCTGCTTCCCACCGATTGCCGCCGTCTGGCAGAGGATGCGGCAGGGCTCTTGCGCGAGCGGGCGCCAAAACTGTCCCAGGCCTTCGCCGATCGCGGCTGGGCGCTGCCGGAGACGATCGATCGGGTCTACGACCCGAGTGCCGCAATCGAAAAGCTCGACTGGAAGCCGCGCTACGGTTTCAAGGAGGTACTGGCCCAACTCGACCGACAGAGCCTCGAAGTTCTGCCGGTTCGCCGGTGAGGCTGCGGACGGAGAATCGCTCGGTGGTGGCGGCGGGTTGACCCCACCTGTCCCAATCGTCAGACGTGGTTGCCCTTCGGAAACTCTTCGGCGAGCGCCTTGTACCAGTGCCCGCTCTTCTTGATGGTGCGGACCTGGGTGTCGTAGTCGACATGGACGATGCCGAAACGCATCTTGTAGCCTTCGGCCCATTCGAAATTGTCCATCAGGCTCCAGGCGAAATAGCCGCGCATCGGATAGCCCTCGGCAATCAGGTCCGCCGTCACCGACAGGTGGTCGGCGATATAGTCGAGCCGCGGCTGGTCGTCGACGACACCGTTCTCGACGCCCGTGTTGTAGCAGGCGCCGTTCTCGGTGATGTAGCATTCCGGAAGTTGGTAGGTCGCGTTCAGCGTCTTGACCAATACTCCAAGCGCCGGGGCATAGACTTCCCAGCCGATATCCGTCCTGGTTTCGCTCACCGGCTTCGCATTGATCGTCGCCGGGTATTCCGCACCCTTCGCCGGATCGTGGCTGACCCGCATCGGCGTGTAATAGTTGAGGCCCCACCAGTCGAGCGGCCGCGAGATCGTCTCCATGTCGCCGTCCTCGATCAGGGGCATGCGGTGACCGAGCGCGCTCATGAAGCTCTCGGGATATTCGCCCCTGAAGATCGGGCCGAAGAAGACGCCATTGTGGAAGTCGAAGGCGCGCTCGGCAGCCGCCTTGTCTGCCTTGCTGGCGCTGCCGGGATAGACCGAGTGGGCATTGATGACGATGCCGACAGGCAGGCTCGGCCGCTCGGAGCGGATGGCATCGACGCCGAGACCGTGCGCCAGATTGGTGAAGTGCAGCGCATGGAGCGCCGCATCCATGTTGCGCTCGCCCGGCGCATGGATGCCGTAGAGGTGGCTGAGCCAGACCGAGCACCAGGGTTCGTTGAGGGTCGCAACCGCATCGAGCCGGTCGCCGAGGCGGGCGATCACCGTCTTGGCATAACGCTGGAAGGCGTAGGCCGTCGTGCGCGCCGTCCAGCCGCCGTCGCCCATCAACGCCAGCGGCAGGTCCCAATGGTAGAGCGTTGCGAAGGCCTTGATGCCACGCGCCTTCAGGCCGTCGACGAGGCGATCGTAGAAATCGAGCCCCTTTTCGTTGATCGGACCGGTACCCTCCGGGATGATGCGCGGCCAGGCGATCGAGAAGCGATAGGCGTCGACGCCGAGGCTTTTGATCAGATCCAAATCCTCGTCCAGCCTGTTGTAGTGGTCGCAGGCGACATCACCATTGTGACGCCCGAAGACACGCCCCGGCATGTTGGAAAAGGCATCCCAGATCGACGGCTTGCGGCCGTCCGCCTTGGTGGCGCCTTCGATCTGGAAGGAGGCGGTCGCCACCCCGAATACGAAATCGCCAGGGAAGCGCTGGGCCAGGATCTTGGGATCGGTCATCTCTCTGTCTCGTCTCGCTCCGGCCCCGCGTCGAGCGGGACCCCGTTGCTTTCTCGCCTTTGGCGGGCCCGCTGTAATGTCGTGCCTGCAAATGTCAATTCGCGAAAAAGGGCGGGAAAGCCCCGCCCTTCCGCCGCGTTTTGGCAGTTCGTTACACCTTTACCCAGGCACCATTTCGTTTGGATGACTGGACGCAGGCATCGACGAAGACCATGCCCTTCATGCCGTCGTCGATGTTCGGATAGGTGACCGCCGGATCGACCTTTTCGCCCTTGCGCTTGGCGAAGATGGCGCGCGCCGCTTCGCTATAGATGTTGGCGAAGCCTTCGAGGTAACCCTCCGGATGACCGGACGGGATCCGGCTGACGCGGTTTGCCGCCGCGCTCGCGCCGGCACCGGCTCGGGTGAGCAGCCGCTTCGGCTCACCGAACGGCGTGAACCAGAGATAGTTTGGATCCTTCTGCGTCCATTCGAGCCCGCCCTTGGTGCCGTAGACGCGAACCATCAGGCCGTTCTCGTGGCCGGGCGCCACCTGGCTGCACCAGAGCAGCCCCTTGGCGCGTTCACCATCCTTCGCCTTGAAGCGCATCATCACATGGGCATTGTCGTCGAGCTGGCGGCCAGGAACGAAGCTGTCGAGATCGGCCGAAAGCTCCTCCAGTTCGAGACCGGAGACGAAGGCGCCGAGATTATAGGCATGGGTGCCGATGTCGCCGGTCGAGCCGCCAGCGCCGGAGCGTGCGGGATCGGTGCGCCACGCGGCCTGCTTCTGGCCGGACTGCTCGATATTCTCCGTCAGCCAGTCCTGCGGATATTCCATCTGCACCAGCCGCACCGCGCCGATCTCGCCATTGGCAACCATCTCTCGCGCCTGGCGCACCATCGGATAGCCGGTATAGTTGTGCGTGAGCACGAACAGCGCGTCGCTGTCGTCGGCCGCCTTCTTCAGCTTTTTCGCGTCTGATAGCGTCGAGGTCAGCGGCTTGTCGCAGATCACGTGGATGCCGCGCTTCAGGAACTCCTTTGCCGCGGCATAGTGCACGTGATTGGGCGTGACGATCGCCACCGCCTCGATGCCGTCCTTCAGCTTCGCCTCGCGGATCGCCATCTGCTTGAAGTCGGAATAGACGCGCGACGGATCGAGCCCGAGCTCGCGGCCCGAGCTTTCCGCCTTTTCCGGCGTCGACGACAGCGCACCCGCCACCAGCTCATAGTGATCGTCGAGCCGTGCGGCGATGCGGTGCACCGCGCCGATGAAGGCGCCGGAGCCGCCGCCCACCATGCCGAGCCGGATGCGGCGCTCGCGCTTCTCGCTCGTTCCTTCGATTGCCATAATCTTCTCCCCTGTTTCCGTTCGTATCTTCGGTTTTTGTCGTGCGATCTGCCCCTCATCCGCCTGCCGGTACCTTCTCCCCGCACGCGGGGAGAAGGGATATGCCGCACCCGCGCGCACGCCTGTGACCGCAACACCTCAACAATCCGAGGTCCGCCGCAGTCCGCGTCCCTCTCCCCGCCTGCGGAGAGAGGGTTAGTCCTCGGGTTAAACCCGAGGAGAGGGGCAAATCCTCAGATCCCGAGCATGCGCCGATTCGCCGCCTCGTCGGTGCCGGCGCCGGCGAAATCGTCGAAGGCCTTCTCGGTGACGCGGATGATGTGGTGCCTGACGAAGTCGGCGCCCTCGCGCGCGCCGTCTTCCAGATGCTTCAGCGCGCATTCCCACTCGACCACCGCCCAGCCGGCAAAATCGTTGGCCGCCATCTTCGAGAACACCGCGCCGAAATCCACCTGGCCGTCGCCGAGCGAGCGGAAGCGGCCGGCGCGGTTGACCCAGCCCTGATAGCCGCCATAGACGCCCTGGCGTCCGCTTGGGTTGAACTCCGCATCCTTGACGTGGAACATGCGGATGCGCTCCTTGTAGATGTCGATGTTGTCGAGATAGTCGAGGCACTGCAGCACGTAGTGCGACGGGTCGTAGAGCATGCAGGCGCGCGCATGGTTGCCGGTGCGCTCCAGGAACATCTCGTAGGTGATGCCGTCGTGCAGGTCCTCGCCCGGATGGATCTCGTAGCAGATGTCGACGCCACAGTCCTCGGCGTGATCGAGGATCGGCGTCCAGCGTCTCGCCAGCTCGTCGAAGGCAGTCTCGACGAGACCGGCCGGCCGCTGCGGCCAGGGATAGACGAAGGGCCAGGCGAGCGCGCCGGAGAAGCTTGCCATCGCATTCAAGCCGAGGTGCCTCGAGGCCGTCAGCGCCAGCTTCACCTGCTCGACCGCCCATTGCTGCCGTGCCTTGGGATTGCCGCGCACCTCCGCGGCGGCAAAGCCGTCGAAGGCCTCGTCATAGGCCGGGTGCACGGCCACGAGCTGGCCCTGCAGATGCGTCGACAGCTCGGTCACCTCGACGCCGTTTTCGCGCGCCGTGCCGGCGAACTCGTCGCAATAGGCCTTCGAGCTCGCCGCCTTCTTCAGGTCGATCAGCCGCCCATCCCAGCTCGGCACCTGCACGCCCCTGTAGCCGCAATCCGCTGCCCATTTGGTGATCGCGTCCCAGGAATTGAACGGCGCCGCATCGCCGGCAAATTGCGCAAGAAAGAGCCCTGGCCCCTTGATGGTCTTCATCCCGATTTTCCTCCCGATGGAACGGCATCGGCCCGCCCGGACCGTCAGCGATCGGAAGTACAAAACACCCGATTTCCGCTTAAACGGACAGACCTGAAACGTTGCAGGCGCCGAAGCTAACAGATTTTCGGCACGGGGCAACAGGCAAGGACGCAGATTCGCGGAAGATTTGTAATCGATTTCATCTCGCGATGCCACAGGCCTCGTCAAACGCACGGAAGCGGTGAGTTGAGCGTCTGGACCGCTGGCAGCGGCAAGGAAAAAGGGGGCCATCAAAGCGCCCCCTCCCCTCGTCCGTAGCTCTCTTCAAACGGTCATCCGTAACGCCGGTTCGTTGCCACCAGGCTGGGTTTCCCTTGCCGCCCGGCCGATACGGTGAATTGATCGACAAGCCCCCTGAGCGTGGTACTGACCTGCATGAGCGTATGCGTCGCGGCGCTGGTTTCCTCGACCATCGCCGCATTCTGCTGCGTCATCTGATCCATGTTGGTGACGGCGGTGTTGATCTCAGCGATACCGGCCGACTGCTCGCGCGCCGAGCCGGCGATCGCGTCGATGTGACCGTTGATGTTGATCACCTGGTCGCCAATGTGATGCAACGCCTCGCCGGTCTTGTTGACCAGCGACACGCCCATCAGCACGTCCTCGAACGACTTGTCGATCAGTTCCTTGATCTCGCGCGCCGCTTCCGCTGACTTCTGCGCCAGTTCGCGCACCTCCTGCGCAACGACCGCAAAGCCCTTGCCTGCCTCGCCCGCCCGCGCCGCCTCGACCCCGGCGTTCAGCGCCAAAAGGTTGGTCTGGAAGGAGATCTGGTCGATGACGCTGATGATCTGGGTGATCTTGCGCGACGAGTCCTCGATCGCGCTCATCGCCGCCACCGCCTGCTCGACGATGGCGCCGGATTTGCGCGCCTCGTCGGTGGCGTTTCCGACGACCCGCCGCGCCTCTTCCGCGCGTGACGCCGCTTCCTTGGAAATGGTGGTGATTTCTTCGAGTGCGGCCGCCGTTTCCTCGAGCGAGGCCGCCTGCTGCTCGGTGCGCCGCGCCATGTCGTCGGTGGCCGATACCAGTTCACCGGCATTGTTTGCCGTTTCCTCGGAAGCCCCGACGATCGCACCGAAGGTCTGGTCGAGCTTGCCGAGCGCGGCATTGAAGTTGGATCGAAGGCTTGCGAATTGCGGTGCGAGTTCGCTGGCAATGACGGCGGTCAGGTCGCCGTCGGCCAGGCGCTTCAGACAATCTTCGAGCGCCGAGAGCGCTTCCTCCTGTTGGCCGTTCAAAACCTGCCGCTCCGCTTCGGAGCGTTCACGTTCCTCCTGCAGCGCGTCGAGATAAACGGAGATCGCATAGTCCATATCGACCATCGCAGCCTTGACGACGGCAGCCACATCGGTGCCGATCTCCTTCGCCTTGTTGCGATGCAGGAAACCTTTCAGGTGGCTCTCGATGACGCTCTTCAGGATGGATTCGATGATCAGTGCGTAGCCGCCGATATACCAGCGCGGCTCCAGGCCGAGACGCGCATGAGTCTTGCCGATGGTGGTGACGGCATCGACATATTGCGCATCGAACCTGGCGGAGGCGATCAATTCCCAGTGTCTGGCCTGCCTGGCCTTGGCGCCCTGCACATGCGCTTCGCTGGCAAAGAAGCGCGCCGTTTCCGGATTGGCGCGCGCCTTGGCGTAGAACTTGTTCAGCGCCGTATCGAGCGAGGCGGAAATAACGGGCAGCGAGCGCGCAAGCGCGGTCCGTTGAGCGTCATCGAGATCGACGAACTGCAGACGCTCATTGAGAAGTTTGGTTTTCGAATCGAAGCTGGTCATACGGATTGTTCCCCTGGCGCCGCGACAGCACGCGTGACGAGGTGGCCGCTGCAGCTCAAGGTACGGCGCACCCTGCACCGAAGGTTTACCATATTATAATATAGAAATAACTGTAAATTGTGTATGGTCAATTATGCTATCGAAGATTGAGACTCGATGACGCAAGCATTCACATCGCCGAAGACACCCGGTGTGTCCACGGCCACAAGACCATTTCAGAATCATAGGATGTAGAATTTCATCAAGCGCATGCGCCGGCAACAACCAGAAAGCGTCATGGATTTTTTACGCGCAGAAGATGCAAATTGCAGTGGCAGAGCCTCCCAACGAACGGCGGCCCGAAGAACTCGGAGCCGCCGCACGAACCAATTCAGGAAAGCTCTTAGACGTAGCGGTTGACGACGTTTTCGAGCAATTCCTGCTTGCCGGACTTCGGCTGCGGGTTGAGGTCCGATTTCAGCACCCAGGCTTCGATCTCCTCGAGCGAGAAGCCGCCGTCGAGCATCTTCTTGGCTTCCGGCACCTGCCAGCCGGCATAGCGGCTTTCGAGCGGAGCGGAGAGCGCCTTGTCCTCGATCATCTTCGCCGCCGCCTTGAGGCCACGGGCGCAGCAGTCCATGCCACCGATATGGCCGATCAGCAGGTCCTCCGGATCGAGCGACTGACGGCGCAGCTTCGCATCGAAGTTGGTGCCGCCGGTCACGAAACCGCCACCTGAGAGAACCTGGTAATAGGCAAGCGCCATCTCCGGCACGTTGTTCGGGAACTGGTCGGTATCCCAGCCGGACTGGTAGTCGTTGCGGTTCATGTCGATCGAGCCGAAGATGCCGAGCGCATTGGCGAGCGCCAGCTCGTGCTCGAAGGAATGGCCGGCAAGGATCGCATGGCCCTGCTCGATATTGACCTTCACCTCGTTTTCGAGGCCGTAGTTCTTCAGGAAGCCGTAGACCGTCGCGACGTCGTAGTCATACTGGTGCTTGGTCGGTTCCTGCGGCTTCGGCTCGATCAGGATCGCGCCCTTGAAGCCGATCTTGTGCTTGTACTCGACGACGAGATTGACGAAGCGGCCGAGCTGGTCGAGCTCGCGCTTCATGTCGGTATTCAGCAGCGTCTCATAACCTTCGCGCCCGCCCCAGAGCACGTAGTTCTGGCCGCCGAGACGCTTGGTGGCGTCGAGGCAGGTCTTCACCGTCGCGGCCGCGAAAGCAAAGACATCCGGATCCGGATTGGTGGCGGCACCCGACATGTAGCGGCGGTTGGAGAAGAGGTTCGCCGTGCCCCAGAGCAGGTTGACGCCGGTTTCGGCCTGCTTCTTCTCGATGTGATCGACGATCTCGTTGAGGTTCTTCGTGTTCTCCGCAAAAGTCTTGCCTTCCGGGCGCACGTCCGCATCGTGGAAGCAATAGAAGGGAACGCCGAGCAGATCGAAGAATTCGAAGGCGACGTCGGCCTTCAGCTTCGCCGCGTCCATGCTGTCCTTGAACCAGGGGCGCTCGAAAGTCTGGCCGCCGAAGGGATCGCCGCCCGGCCAGACGAAGGTGTGCCAGTACGCAACCGCGAAGCGCAGGTGATCTTCCATGCGCTTGCCGAGAACGATCTCGTCCTTGTTGTAGTGGCGGAAGGCGAGCGGATTGGTGCTCTCGGGTCCCTCATACTTGATCTTGGCGATATCGCCGAAAAATCCTGTGCTCACGGGTCTTGCTCCTCTTTCAAGAGTGGTTTCGGCCGACATCGTCCATCCGATGGGTCCAGCCATTACGTGGAAGGTAATTGGTTTCATTCCCTCGTCCGGCGATACGGAAAGCATCGAAACGCCAAACGAAAGGAACACTTCGATGCACGACTTCAACGCCATCGCCGAAGCCTACATCGCCGCCTGGAACACGACGGATGCCGCAAGCCGCGCGCCCCTGATCGAGAAGGCCTTCACCGCCGACGTCGCCTACCGCGACCCGATCATGCAGGGCGACGGCCACGCCGGCATCGATGCCCTGATTGCGGGCGTGCACGGCCAGTTTCCCGGCTTCCGCTTCACGCTGAAGGGTGCGGCGGACGGCTATGCCGACGCGATCCGCTTCTCCTGGGCGCTGGGCCCGGACGGCGTTCCCTCGGTCATCGAGGGCACCGATGTCTGCCAGATCGAGAACGGCCGCCTGAAGGCGATCACCGGCTTTCTCGACAAGGTTCCGGCCCGCTGAGCGACCGGCAATTGAGCCAGACGTGGGGCACAGCGTCGTCACGACGCGGTGCCCTTTATCGCCGGATAGAGCCGGCGATAACGCTGATATGTCTCCTCGTAGGCCGAAACCAGCGACGCTTCCGGCGCGATGGTTTCGGCGGTGCGCGGGGCAAAGCAGGTCGCCACCGGATTCGCGCCCGTCGCGGCGATGAGGCCAAGGCGGGCCGCCCCGAAGGCGGCGCCGAAATCGCCATCATCAGGCAGATCGACCGGCAGATTGAGCGCGGTTGCGATCGATTTCAGCCAGTAGCGCGAGCGCGAGCCGCCGCCGATCGCCGTCACGCGCGAAAGCGTCGTACCGGCGGCTCGAAGAGCTTCCAGGCTGTCGCGGATGGCAAAGGACACGCCTTCCATGACCGCCTGCGTCAGCGCTACACGGCTGCTTTCATGGCCGAGCCCGACGAAGGCGCCGCGGATCGCCGCGTCGTTGTGCGGCGTGCGCTCGCCCGAGAGATAGGGAAGGAAGGTCACGCCTGAGGGCGCCTTGATGGTGTCGTCGAGTTCCGAGCTGAGCTCTGCGGCGCTGCGCCCGGCTATGCCGGAATACCAGTTGAGCGCGTCGGTCGCCGAGAGGATGACGCCCATCTGGTGCCAGGTGTTCGGCAGGGCGTGGCAGAAGGCATGCACGGCGCTTTCCGGGTTGGGCAGGTAGCTCGCATTCGCCGCGAAGAGAACGCCCGAGGTCCCGAGCGACACGAAGGCGTTCCCTTCGCCAACCGTGCCCATGCCGCAGGCAGACGCCGCGTTGTCACCGGCACCGCCGGCAACCACGACATCACCGGAGATGCCCCAGCGTGCCGCGAGTTCCGAACGCAGCTTCCCGGCCGGGTCGGTTCCCTCGACGAGGCTCGGCATCTGCTTTTCGTCCATGCCCGTGGCGGCAAGCAGGTTTTCCGACCAGCGCCGCTTTCCGGTATCGAGCCAGGCGGTGCCGGCGGAGTCAGACATTTCCGACATGTGCTCGCCGGTCAGCCATAGGCGCAAATAGTCCTTCGGCAGCAGCACCCAGCGCACCTTGGCGAAGATTTCGGGCTCGTTGGCCCGCACCCAGGCAAGCTTCGGCGCGGTGAAGCCGGGGAAGACGATATTGCCGGTGATCGCGCGGAATTGTGGATCGCCATCGAGTGCCGCCGCCTCGCGGAAGCTGCGGGTGTCGTTCCAGAGAATGCAGGGCCTCAGCACCCGATCGTCGGCGTCGAGCAGCGTCGCGCCGTGCATCTGGCCGGAGAGGCCGATGCCGCTCACAGCCGCAAGCTCCGCCGGGTGCGCCGCCTTCAGCCCGGCGATCGCCTCTTCGGTCGCGCGCACCCAGTCTGCCGGATCCTGTTCCGACCAGCCGGGATGCGGGCGCGAGACGTCGAGCGCGCCCGAGGCCGAACCGACGATGCGCTGGTCGCCATCGATGAGCATTGCCTTGACGCCCGAGGTGCCGAGATCCAGTCCGAGATACATGCTTGCCTCCATTGAGCAATTCCAGACCGGCTTCCCATCTGGAACTGCGTCGTTCCAAATCGTTACGCCGGCTCGACCGGCAGGTTGTCCTTCAGGAAAATCTCGATGCGGATGCGCTCCTGTGCTCCGATCACGGCGAGACCATCGGCGCGGGCCTTGAGCACGCGGACGGCGCTGCGCACTTCATGACCGGCATCCTGGTTCAACAGCGCGTCCAAGGTGCCGGACGAGAGTGCCCGGCGGCTATGGGGCGTGAGTTCATGCGCGATGGCGCAAACATCCCTCTGACGCCCGGCCTTTTCGAGTGCCGTGATCAGGCCGCGATTGCCGGCGCCGAGACTGTAGATGCCGGCGAGACCGGCATGATCGGCGACGAGCTTCGAGACGAGTTGCTCGACCTCGGTCGGATCGTCATGGCCCTCGACGACCGGCAGAAGCCGGCGGCCGGGGGCGCTTTCGGCCATTGCCGTGCTGAAGCCTTCGAGGCGATCGCGATGGTCGCGCACCAGCATCGAGCCGGCAACGATCGCAACCGGCCCCTCGCGACTGCCGAGGAAACGACCCATCAGGCTGCCGGCGGTCCGGCCGGCGGCGATGTTGTCGACGCCGGCAAAGTGATCCCGCGACGATCCCGGCAGGTCGGAGACCAGCGTCACCACGGCAATGCCGTCCTCACGAAGCCGATCGACAGCCGCAACCACCTCGGGCGCATCGATCGCAACCACGGCGACACCGGCCGGGCCGAGTGCCCGCGCCTTTTCCAGCGCCGCGGCAAGGGCCGCCGCATCAAAGGCCGGTACGGAGAGCACGGTGATTGCTGTGCGCTCGACTGCCGAGCGCGCCTTTGCCGCCTCCACCTCGGTCGCGAGGCCACGCATGAAGGTGTTGTCGCCCTCGGGCAGAATGAAGACCAGCGGGTAGCTGCGGCTCTTGGCGAGATTGGCGGCGGCGACGTCGCGTACATAACCAAGCGTCGCAATGGCGCGCTCGACCTTGTCGCGGGTGACAGCACGCACGCCGGGCCGATTGTTCAAAACCCGGTCGACGGTCGCGAGGCTGACCCCCGCTTCGGCAGCGATATCGTGAACTGTCGGGCGCATGTTTCCTCCGGGCTCTGCCTTTAGAGGATTTTTTGATGTACGTAAATCAAGAATCTGCAGAAGGCGGAAAACAGAGCTCCGCGCCCCGACCCGATCCAGCGGATTACACGCATTAACTGTTTGATTTAGGTTGTATTTCCCGGATTATCCGAGGCGCTTGCTGAAGGCCGCGGTAAAGACGACTTCGCCATGGAGCTCGCCAGCCTCGGCAAGCACCACATCCATGAAGCCGTCCGTGACACGCACGATCGCAAAGCCACCCATATAGGCCGCCTTCGGCTTGATGATGTCGAGCCCGTTCTGTCGGTAGATCATTGCCGATTCGTGCTGGTGCCCGTGGAACAGGCCGATGACGTTGCTGCCCTTGATGGTGTCGAGCAGTGCCTGGCGCTGAGAGACGCTCCACCAATGCGGGCTGCCGTCACCGTTGTCGTCAAAGGTCTTCAACTTCGTATCCCAGACCTCCGTCGAGAAGGCGTCCCAGCCATAGTGCTGGAACAGGATCACTGGTCGGCCATCGCCGGCATAGGCCGCGAGATCCTGCTTCAGCCAGGGCAAGGCGTTCACCGCTCCCTTGTTTTCGTCGCCGCCGAAGCGCTGCAATTGCACGAGATGCAGTCCGCCCCAGTCCCAGGAGTAGCAATCCGAGAGCGGGTCGTAGTTGGTCACCGGCACCGGCGGCTTGTAGAAGACCGTCTGGCGATGGTTGAGCTCGACATAGTCACGCAGCTCGCGGCGATACCAGTCGACATGCGGTGGCGTGCCGTCCTGGTCGAGGTCATGATTGCCGAGCCCGACAAAGACGGGCATGTGGACGCGATCATTTCCCGCCCCTTCCTGGTAGCGGCTGGAGAACTGCTGCAGTTGCCGCCCTTCGCGCGGCTGGCGCACCTGGCCGCCGCCATCGTCGGTGATGTCGCCGCCAAGCACCAGGCCGAGTGGCTTGCCGATCTGCCGTCCGCCGCTTGCGAGTCCGCTCGGCTTGTCCGCGACCGTTGCCGGCCAGCGCAGGGCATACACGGCGTTCAGCGCCGCCACATGGCGCAACAGGTTGGCGTCGGTCTTGCCTTCCGCCGCGCAATTCGGCGCAAGCCCCTCGATCGACACGAGGCAGGCATGGATGTCGCTGGAGAACAGGAATGTCGCATCGATGGCCGGAGCGGCTGCGCGGCTGCGGGAGGCCGCAAGCCCTAACCCGAAGCCGGCGAAACCCGTCATGAAAGACCGCCGCGAAATTGCCGCCGAAACCAGCTCCGTCATACCGCCGCCCCTCGATATCCGTCGACGGAAGTGTGCCGCAAGGCGTGCCTTGCGTAAACCGCGCAGACGCTCGGCATGGGGACGAGGAAGACGCGATCGCCCGCTTCCTTGTCCCTCATGGGCAATGATAGTGGCCGCCTTGGCCCATTATCCTGCTTTAATGGCCGCCGCCGCTGGGGCCGACGCCCTGTGGCTTATTGATCATCATCACGCCGAGGATCAGCGACAAAAACAGCACCGTCAGAAGCACGAAAATATCGCTGAAGGACAGGATGACCGCCTGCTTCTGCGCCATGGCGGCAAGCTGCTTGATTGCGATCGTCGTGCCGTCGAGGCCGTGCGCATTGAAGCTGGCAGCGAGGTTGCCGAACCGCTCCATCGCCTCCGGATTGCCCCACTGCACGTGCTCGGCAAGGCGCGCATAGTGGAAGTCCTGGCGCTGGGTCAGGATCGTGTTGATGATCGCAAGCCCCACCGCGCCGCCGAGGTTGCGCGTCAGGTTGAAAAGACCGGATGCGCCACGCATGCGCGCCGGCGGCATGGTGCCGAGCGCGATGTTGTTGATCGGCACCATGCAGAGCATCAGCCCGACGCCGCGCAGGATCTGCGGAATGAACAGCTCGTAGAAATCCCAGTCGGCCGTCAGGTGGCCCATGATCCAGGTGCCGCCGGCAAAGCTGGTGAAACCGATCGTCATCAGCACGCGCGGATCGAGCTTGCCCGAGAGTATGCCGGCGACCGGCGCGGTGAAGAACATCGCAAGGCCCGAGACGAACATCGTCTCGCCGATCATCAAAGAATCGTATCCGCGAATGCGGCCGAGATAGAGCGGGTAGAGATAGGTGAGGCCGTAGAGGCCGATGCCCATCACGAAGGAGAACATCGAGCCGAAGGCGAAGTTGCGGTTGGCAAAAGCCCTGAGGTCGACGACCGGGAACTCCACCTTGAAGGCGCGGTAGAAGAACACGATCGCCGCCAGCGCCGAGGCGACCGCACCCATGACGATATGCTCGTCGTTGAACCAGTCGTTGGTATTGCCCTCTTCCAGCACGTATTCGAGGGCGCCGAGGAAGACGGCCATCGACGCCAGGCCCCACCAGTCGAACTTCTTGAAAAGGCCGAGTTCCGGCTTGTCGAAGTCGATGAAGCTCCAGGTGAGCGTCGCGACGATGATCCCGGGAATGACGTTGACTAGGAACAGCCAGTGCCAGGAGAAGGCGTGACTGAGGTAGCCGCCGACCGTCGGGCCGATCGTCGGCGCCAGCGTCGCGATCAGGCCGATGATCGGCGAGACGACGTTGCGCTTCGACGGCGGAAAGATGGTGAAGGCGGCGGCGAAGACGGAGGGAATCATGCCGCCGCCGATAAAGCCCTGGATCGCGCGGTAGACGATCATCTGGTCGATGTTGGTCGCGGTCGCCGCAAGCGCGCTCGCCGCGGTGAAGCCTGCCGCCGAAACCGAGAACAGGACGCGCGTCGAGACGATGCGCGCCAGCGTTCCCGACAGCGGGATCATGATGACTTCAGCGATGAGATAGGAGGTTTGCACCCAGCCGATCTCGTCCGAGCCGGCCGAGAGGCCTGCCTGGATTTCGGCAAGCGAAGCCGAGACGATCTGAATGTCGAGGATCGCCATGAACATGCCGACGACCATGGCGAAGAAGGCGATCAGCCTCTTCGGGTCCATATGTTCCTCGACCTTCGGTGCGGCGGCCGCCACCGAACCTGCTGTTGCCGTTGCGGCCATCTCAGCCACTCCTTGCATGGGCGCCGCTGGCGCGAGCGTTCTGGACATGCGCATTTCGCCGCGCCGGCGTTCCGGACTTGAACGCGCTCCGTGGCGCGCTCTCGACAGTAAGGCGCGCCCAGGGGCGCGCCGGCATTTCGTCCGCCTACTTGGTAGCGGCGACCTTCGTCGCATCCGGTGCCGTGCGGGTGTCGACATCGACGATGACGCTCAAGCCCGCACGCAGGTGACCTTCGGCCAGCACGTCGGCCGGCAGCGTGATGCGCACCGGCACGCGCTGGATCACCTTGGTGAAGTTGCCGGTGGCGTTTTCCGCCGGCAGCAACGAGAAGACCGAGCCGGAGGCCGGCGAGATCGAGGCAACCGTGCCTTCGATCGCGTGGTCCTCATAGGCGTCGACATGGACCTTGACCTTGGAGCCCGGCACCAGATGGGCGATCTGGGTCTCCTTGAAGTTGGCGTCGATATAGAGCTGGTCGACCGGAACGAGGGCGGCGAGCCGCTGGCCGGCAGAAACGAGGTCGCCGACCTGAACCGCGACGTTGCCGACGACGCCGTCATAGGGTGCCTTCAGGACCGTGAAGCCGAGGTCGCGATTGGCTTTGTCGCGCGCAAGCTCGAGCGAGCGGATCTCGCTTTCCGCTTCCGTGCGCTGCGCTTCGAGAACGGTGATGCTCGCCTTGGAGGCAGCGATGTTGGCATCGGCGCCGGCAAGGTTTGCCCGTGCCTGATCGAGCGCGACGTCTGCATTGTCAAGCGAGGCGACGGTGCCAACGGCCTTGGACTGGAGGTCGCTGGCGCGCTTCTGCGCGAGCTCGGCACCGCGCACCGTCGCTTCCAGAGCCTTCTTCTGCGCTTCGGTCTGGGCAAGGCCCGCCTTCGCGCCGGCAATCTGCGCATCGAAACGGCTGAGTGCCAGCTTCTGGGTGGCAATTTTTGCCTCCGCCTGCTCGGCGGCGATGCGGTAGTCGCCATCGTCAAGGGTAACGAGCGGATCGCCGGCCTTCACTTTCTGGTTCGCGACGGCGTCGACCTTGGCGACGTAACCCGAGACCTTGGGCGAGATCGTCGCGATGTCGCCCTCGATATAGGCGTCATCGGTCGAGACCATGAAGCGGCCATTGGTCCACCAGTCGTAGCCGAACCACGCTCCGGCGGCCAGAAGCGCCAGACCGAGCACGGGGAGAATGGGCTTGCGCGCCTTCTTCGGCGGCTGCACCGCTTCTGCAGGGGCCTGGACAGCGGTCTGTTCCGCGGCGGGCGCCTTTGCCTCAAGCGCGGTTTCCTGCTGCACTTCAAAATCCTCGTCGACCGGACGGACGCGAGCAGCGCTGGATGTGTGGGATGCGGACATTGGGCACCGGCCTGGTTAAAGATTGATGAACGAACTGAACCGTTCGGTTCGATCGGAACTTGACATAAGGCCTTTCTGGTCGCATATCAAGAGGAAATCGAACCACGCGGTTCGATGGCCTGAAATTTAATGCGAGCAGGACGGAAACAAGCGACCATCATGAGTACGGCGAAGACCGGGAAACGGGACATCGTGCAGCCGGTAACCGGCATGGAGGAAGATCTCTGTCCGGGCGGCGGTCGCCACGCCGCCGGTGAGGACCCGATCAAGCGCGAGCAGATCCTCGAAGGTGCGAGGCGTGCCTTTCTGAGCCATGGCTTCGACGCCGCCAGCATGAACGACATCACCCGCGAGGCTGGCGTCTCGAAGGGCACGCTTTACGTCTATTTTGAGAACAAGGAAGACCTTTTCAAGGCCCTGATCATCAAGGGCAAGACCCGGGTGGTCCAGACGGCCAAGCATGCGCTCAACGATCATGACGACGTCGAGGAATCGCTCTACGATTTCGGCGTGACGCTGACGACCAGCATGACGGCCGAGGAAACGATCCGCTCCATGCGCATGGTGATCGGCGTGATCGACCGGATGCCGCATCTGGCCGAACGCTTCTTCAGCGAGGCGCCGGAAAACGGCTACACCGTGCTCAAGGCCTATCTCGACCGGCAGGTTCCCGCCGGCACGCTCAATATCGACAACACCGAGATGGCTGCCCGCCAGTTCATCGAAATGGCCCAGGCCGGGCTCTTCAAGCACCGGCTGTTCGGCGGCATGTGTTCTGCGCCGCCCAAGGAACAGATCGAGGCGACGGTCACCGCCGCCGTCCGCGTCTTCATGGCCGCCTACGGACCGAAGAAATAGGCCGATCGGCGTCGAACTCTTCGAACTCTGCAAGTTTCCCTAAATCCCTGCCGAATTAAGGATAAAAACATGCAGCACTTCAAAGTGCTACAGTGACCTTTGCGCGTCTGACAAGACGCGCGGCGCTGTCGGCGGCGTTTCAAATTCAGCAACTGCGATCAAGCGCGCCTTCCGGCAAGACCCTATCACCAGGGCGCAGCCTGAGGAGTGATGATGAGTGCCATCGGACGGGCGGTCTGGTTCATCGAGAGCCATTTCGCAAAAGATATATCGCTGGATGAAATCGCCGGGGCCGCCGGTCTCTCGCGCTACCATCTCTCGCGCGTTTTCGGGCTAGTCACCGGCCGCTCGATCAGCGTCTATATTCGCGGCCGACGGCTGACCGATGCCGCCTACGCCCTGGCCGATGGCTCTCTCAGCATTCTTTCGGTGGCCCTCGAAGCGGGCTACAACTCGCACGAGGCTTTCACCCGCGCCTTTCGCGACCAGTTCGGCGTAACGCCCGAGACGGTCCGCAAGCAAGGGCACGTTCGCAACATCGAACTGATGGAGCCTATCAGAATGGACGACACCCGCCTTCTCAAGATCGACCCGCCACGCTTCGAAGACAGCCCGCCCCTGCTGTTGGCCGGACTGGCGGAAACCTATGCCTATGGCCGCACCGAGGGCATCCCGTCGCTCTGGCAGCGGTTCAACCGCCATTTCGGCAACATACCCGGCCAGAGGGGCGACATCGCCTATGGCGTGTGCAGCCAAAGCAATGGCGAGGCCGGAACCTTCCGTTACATGGCAGCCGCAGAAGTCAGCGAAGCCGACGAACTGCCCGATGGCTTTTCGACGCTGAAACTGCCGAAGCAGCGCTATGCCGTCTTCCTGCATCGCGGCCACATCTCCGCGATCGCCAAGACGGCGGACCACATCTTCGGCACCTGGCTGCCGGAGTCCGGCCTGCAGCATGGGGAGACGCCGGATCTCATCGAACGCTACGACGAGCGCTTCGACCCGCATTCGGGCATGGGCGCCGTCGAACTGTGGATTCCGATCAAATCGTAAACGGTAAAGCGCTGCCGCAAAGGGCCGGCGGCGCTTGTCACTTCCGCGATGTTACTTAAATACTGCGGCGATTCTTGCGCGACGACGCGCCACCCAGAAAGGAAAGATCGCCGATGCAGGATATCCTGTTGCTTGCCCAAGACCCCGCCGCCTGGGTCGCCCTCGTTACCCTCGTCGTCATGGAGGTGGTTCTCGGCATCGACAACTTGATCTTCATCTCGATCCTTACCAACAAGCTGCCGGTTGAACATCGTGAGAAAGCCCGCCGCGTCGGCATCGGACTCGCGCTCGTCATGCGCCTCGCTCTGCTCGGCACCGTCGCCTGGATCGTCAAGCTGACAACGCCGGTCTTCGAGGCCTTCGGCCACGGTTTCTCCTGGAAGGACATGATCCTGATTGCCGGCGGCCTGTTCCTCGTCTGGAAGGCAACCAAGGAAATCCACCACAATGTCGATCCGAGCGATCACGGCGAGGATTTCATCGCCTCCTCGGCGATCAACAGCTTCGGCGCCGCGATCGGCCAGATCTTGCTGCTCGACCTCGTCTTCTCCGTCGACAGCATCATCACCGCCGTCGGCATGACGCCGCATCTGCCGATCATGGTCATCGCCGTGATTGCCGCCGTGACCGTGATGCTCGTCGCCGCCAATCCGTTGGCGAACTTCATCGAGAAGAACCCGACGATCATCATGCTGGCGCTCGCCTTCCTGTTGATGATCGGCACGACGCTGATCGCCGAAGGCATGGGCCTGCATGTGCCGAAGGGCTACATCTACGCCGCCATGGCTTTCTCGGCGCTCGTCGAAATTCTCAACATGGTCGCACGCAACGCACGGCTCAGGAAGGCAGGCAAGCTCGACTGAAGCCTGTCGCGCAAAAGTGCGCAGCGGTTTTGCGATAACAGGCGAAAGATGAGGAAAGTCACGCCCTCCATCACAGGTGAAGGGCGTGATTTTGCGGGAGATCACGAAAACGCGGAGCCGAGCCGACCGGCCGTCGACCGCGAGCCCTCAGCGAAAACAGGATCATTCCTCCTCTCTCGCTGAGTCATGCCGGTGGCCCGGCCCCACGCCTTCTGGTTGGAGAACGCCTCACCGCAGGAAACGTTCCGCCGGCCTTCCGGCCCGTTCAGACGTCCGCGCGGTGGCCGACCTCGACGAGAATGTTGCCGGGAATGACCGCGTAGAAGACATAGGCGCCGTGCCGGTCCTGCGGCGCGGTCACCTGGACGCCGGCTCCGTGCACCCGCCGATAGACGTCGTCGACCTCGGTTCGCGCCGGCAGCAGGAAGCCGATGTGGTAGGTCTGAGCGCCGAGCCTTACCTGGTCGCCGCCGCCGAGCGCCGCGATCGGCGGGCTGACGACGAGCACCAGGCCGGCCCCGTCAGTCAAACGGTAGAAGGCGTCCTTGCCGCGCTTTTCGACCAGCGTCAGGCCGAAATGGTCGATGAGGAATGAAGCCGTTTCGGCGACGACGGGGCTATAGAGGTCGATGTGATTCAGTCGCATGTTCACAGTCTCCGTGTTCGAGAAACGCGGCGGACTGCGTCGATATGCACACCCCGCCGCGGACCGATGCGATTGCATCGGAACCACGTCGTGGGTTCGAACGGGACGTTCGAGCAGAGCTTCGTTGGAAAACCGAAGGGACCGGGCTTACCATTTCCGGTCCTGCCTTTTTCGACGCGTTCGGCTTACCGCAGAACGGCCGGGGACGGAAGAGGCGACGGCAATCAGTTCTTCCCGGCATCCGGGTCGATGCGCTGCAACTCCTGCAGATAGGCGTCGAGACGGTCGAATTTCTGCTCCCAGAAGCGGCGATAGCCGTCGAGCCAATTGTTGACGTCCTTGAGCGGTGCCGCCTCGAGCCGGCACGGGCGCCACTGCGCTTCGCGGCCGCGGCTGATCAGCCCGGCGCGCTCGAGGACCTTGAGATGCTTGGAGACCGCGGGCAGGCTCATTTCGAAGGGTTCCGCCAGTTCGCCGACCGAGGCGTCTCCGAGGGCGAGGCGGGCGAGGATCGCTCTTCGCGTCGGGTCGGCTAAGGCTGAGAGCGTCGTCGACAGGCGGTCTTCCGGCATCTTCTAAAAAACCTTTCAGTTAAATAACCTTTTGGTTCATTATCGCTCGGGGCAGGCAGTGTCAACAAAAACCGGCGTGATCCGGTTTCCGTTGACATGATCGGCGTTCTATGGTCTCACGCGAGCCGACTGGAATAGCCTGCCGATACCGTTGTTGCGGCACCCTTGCGGGCCTTTCCTTCCCATAAAATGCGCGCCCGGCGGCCGAATATCTTCTTCGGCAAGGGGCGAAAAGCACGTCAGACGGGCAAAGACCATGGCAAATTCAGCAGTCCGGGTACGCATCGCACCCTCCCCCACCGGCGAGCCGCATGTCGGCACGGCCTATATCGCCCTATTCAACTATCTCTTCGCGAAGAAGCATGGCGGCGAATTCATCCTGCGCATCGAAGACACGGATGCGACCCGCTCGACGCCGGAGTTCGAACAGAAGGTGCTGGACGCGCTGAAATGGTGCGGGCTTGAATGGTCGGAAGGTCCCGACATCGGTGGTCCCTATGGCCCCTACCGCCAGAGCGATCGCAAGGACATGTATCGTCCCTATGTCGAGAAGATCGTCGAGAACGGTCACGGCTTCCGCTGCTTCTGTACGCCGGAGCGGCTCGAGCAGATGCGCGAGAGCCAGCGCGCCGCCGGCAAGCCGTCGAAGTATGACGGCCTTTGCCTCAACCTCTCCGCCGAGGAAGTGACGTCGCGCGTCGCCGCCGGCGAACCGCATGTCGTGCGCATGAAGATCCCGACCGAGGGCTCGTGCAAGTTCCACGACGGCGTCTATGGCGACGTCGAGATTCCATGGGATGCCGTCGACATGCAGGTCCTCTTGAAGGCCGACGGCATGCCGACCTACCACATGGCGAACGTCGTCGACGACCACCTGATGAAGATCACCCACGTCGCCCGCGGCGAGGAGTGGCTGGCTTCGGTTCCGAAGCACATCCTGATCTACCGGTATCTCGGCCTCGAGCCGCCGAAGTTCATGCACCTGTCGCTGATGCGCAATGCCGACAAGTCGAAGCTGTCGAAGCGCAAGAACCCGACGTCGATCTCCTATTACACCGCGCTCGGCTACCTGCCGGAAGCGCTGATGAACTTCCTCGGCCTGTTCTTCATCCAGATCGCCGAAGGCGAGGAACTGCTGACGATCGACGAACTCGCGGCCAAGTTCGATCCGGAAAACCTCTCCAAGGCCGGCGCGATCTTCGACATCCAGAAGCTCGACTGGCTGAATGCCCGCTGGATCCGTGAGAAGCTGTCGGAAGAAGAATTCGCCGCCCGCGTCCTTGCATGGGCAATGGAAAACGACCGTCTGAAGCAGGGTCTCAAGCTCAGCCAGTCGCGTATTTCGAAGTTCGGCGAACTGCCCGACCTCGCAAGCTTCCTGTTCAAGTCCGACCTCGGACTGCAGCCGGCCGCCTTTGCCGGCGTCAAGTCGACGCCCGAAGAACTGCTCGAAGTCCTGAACACCGTTCAGCCGGATCTCGAAAAGATCCTGGAGTGGAACAAGGAGTCGATCGAAGCGGAACTGCGTGCGGTCGCCGAACGCATGGGCAAGAAGCTGAAGGTCATCGTGGCGCCGCTCTTCGTGGCGGTTTCGGGCTCGCAGCGTTCGTTGCCACTGTTCGACAGCATGGAAATCCTGGGCCGCGCCGTGGTACGCCAGCGCCTGAAGGTGGCGGCCCAGGTGGTCGCCTCCATGGTCGGCAGCGGAAAGTAAGGAGAGCACGATGAGCGACAAGACCGAGACCACTGGCCTCTCCTCCGACGCAACGGAAGTGCGCGCACAGAAGCTGAAGCTCCTGCGCGAACAGATCGGCGACGTCTATCCGGCGCATTTCCACCGGACGATGACCAATGCCGAACTCATTGCGAAGTACGAAGGCCTGGAGCCGGACACCGAGACACAGGATGTCGTGACCGTTGCCGGCCGCGTCTATTCCTCGCGCAACTCCGGCATGTTCATGGACATCCATGACGCCTCCGGCAAGATCCAGATCTTCAGCCACAAGGACGTGACGAGCGAGGAAGCCCGCGGCCTGCTGCCGATGATCGACATCGGCGACATCATCGGCGTCACCGGCGTCGTGCGCCGCACCAAGCGCGGCGAGCTGACGATCAACGCGCAGGCGATCACCATGCTGACGAAGTCGCTGCTGCCGATGCCCGAGAAGTGGCACGGCCTCTCCGACATCGAGCTGCGTTACCGCAAGCGCCATCTCGACATCATGACCAACGAGGAATCGAAACTGCGCTTCCAGCAGCGCAGCCGCATCGTTTCCGGCATCCGCCGCTTCATGGAAAACGACGGCTTCATGGAAGTCGAGACGCCGATGCTGCATTCGGTCTATGGTGGCGCCACCGCCGAGCCGTTCAAGACGCATCACAACACGCTGAAGCTCGACATGTACCTGCGCATCGCGCCGGAACTGTATCTGAAGCGGACGCTGGTCTCGGGCCTCACCGACAAGGTCTTCGAGATCAACCGCAACTTCCGCAACGAAGGCGTCTCCACCCGGCACAATCCGGAATTCACCATGATGGAGTGCTACTGGGCCTATGCCGACTACGAGGACGTCATGGACCTCGTCGAACGCATGTTCGCCGAACTCGCCGTGGCGATCCACGGCTCGACCGAGTTCGCCTATGGCGACAAGCAGCTCTCCTTCAAGGGCCCGTTCCGCCGCGTGCCGATGCCTGATGCCGTCAAGGAAGCGACCGGCATCGACTTCCTGGCGATGAAGACCGACGAGGAAGCCCGCGCTGCCGCCAAGGCTGCCGGCTTCGAGGTCGAGAAGGACTGGACCTGGGGCGAGTGCCTCGCCTTCGTCTTCGAGGAGAAGGTCGAGGGAACGCTGATCCAGCCGGCTCACGTCACGCATTTCCCGAAGGACATCTCGCCCTTCGCCAAGGAAGTGCCGGGCGAGCCGCGCCTCGTCGAGCGTTTCGAGACCTATTGCAACGCCTGGGAACTCGGCAACGCCTTCTCCGAACTCAACGATCCGGAAGAACAGCGCGCCCGCATGGTCGAGCAGCTCGAGCAAGCGCACGCCCGCGGCGAAAAGGCCAAGCAGCTGGACGACGAGTTCCTTGATGCCATCGACCAGGGCATGCCGCCGGCTGGTGGCCTCGGCATCGGCGTCGACCGTCTGATCATGCTGCTCACCAATGCGCCGTCGATCCGCGACGTCATCCTCTTCCCGGCACGCCGCCAGAAGGCCGACTGATCAAGGCCGCATTGCCACGGATACGAAGGCCCGCCGCGCACGCGTCGGGCCTTTTTGATTTTCAGAAGAAACTATTCGATTACGCGGGCTCAATGCCCGGCGGGTGCCTCGGCCGTTTCAGCCGGTTCGGCCCGATGTTCGGCACCGCCTGCGTCGCCGGTCTTGGCTTCGGCAGGGTCCGCCAACGGATCGATGCAAGGCGAGTGGTCGTCCATCGCCGCCATCATCGTGCGGATATCGTCCATGGAGAGATCGACCGTCTTGCCGTGGAAGACGCCGGCAGAGTTGGCCGTGCCGGCGTTATAGGAAGCGCGGAACGTTTCGCTCATGCCAGGCACGCTCTGCGGACCGGGAGCAAAGAGCACCTCCGCGCCGATTGCGGCTCCGCGGACCTGCGCGCGGTCCTCCGGGCCGGCGGCGTCGAGCACGACGACCTGATAGAGATCGGCCCGCTCGGCCTTCGCCAGCGCCCCGACCACACGCAAGGCCGTGCGCATGCGCGCCTCGCCGTCGGCGCGATCGGTCTTGACGTGCATGCGGATCCAGCGTTGGCCATTGTGGCTGAGCTTGAGGGTCCGCAGCAGCGTGCATTCGAGACCCGAGGTATTCGGCTTGGAAAGCCCCGCCATCAGAGCGTCCCGGCTGACATAGACGGCGGCCCCGCCGGATGCGGCCGAGACGCCGAAGGCGGCCGCGAGGATGACCAGCAGTCTCTTCGATGGCCGAAACTTGCCGAGGATAGCCTTCACGAGGGTGACTCCGCCGTCATATCCAGGAATTGCAGAAAAGCCCGAAGGGCGCCTCAACATAAGGCCCGCCACCTTTCGGAAAGTTTAAGCTGCTGCCGAGAAGGGTCACGGAGCCGCAACCAGCGCGGTCACTGAAACGGCACAGAGATGCGCAGGCGATTGACCCGCCTGCGCATCGCTGTCGCCTGTTGGCGCTGCTCAATCGATCGCGATGTCCACGCGGTTGCGGCACTCGCGATAGGGCGAGACGTGTATGGTCCCTGACGCATCCACCCACCGCCGGTTTTCAACGCAATAGGCCCCGGATTTCGTCAGGATCACCCTGGGGCGGCGGCGGTTGTAGTTGTCGTTGCCATGCGTGAAGGAGCCGATGCCGGGATACCAATCGCTGCTGTCGGAAGAGCTGTGCCCGCCACCGCCGCCGCGGCCCTTGCCGCCGGCGCTTTGGGCAAAGGAGGGAGCGGCAAACGAAGTGGCCGCGGTGATGACGATCATCGAAACGAGTACCAGCTTATGCATGACATGACCTCCCGGTTGACGCTGGATGAGCGGTTGCCATCCATGTGAAGGAGCTTGCCATGTCCGCCGGGGCAGCGATGTTCCCACGGAAACGCGCCGGGAAGGCGCTCGATCTCCGCCCAGGCGCCCGAGAGGGAGATTGACTTTCACGGCCATCTTGCCTCCATTGCGGGCCGTCAAACACAAGAACAAGAAAAGAAGAACGAAAATGCACAAAGTCATATTCGATACGGACCCGGGCATCGACGATGCGATGGCGCTGCTTTTCCTGCATCGGCATCCGGCTATCGACCTGATCGGCATCACCACCGTCTTCGGCAACGCCTCGGTCGAAACCACCACGCGCAACGCCCTGTTCCTGAAGCAGCGCTGGGGCATCGACGCACCGGTCGCCAAGGGTCTCGACAAGACCTTCAACCCCGACCGCCCGCATGTCGGCTGGCCGACTTTCATCCACGGCGACGACGGCCTCGGCAACATCGACGTCCCCGAGACGGTCGATCTGCCGATCGACCCGCGCCCGGCGCACCGCTTCATCATCGATACGGTCCGCGCCCATCCGGGCGAAGTGACGCTGATCGCGGTTGGCCGCATGACCAACCTGGCGCTGGCGCTGCGCGAGGATCCGGATTTTGCCGCACTCGTGCGCGAAGTCGTCATCATGGGCGGCGCCTTCGACATCAACGGCAACATCACCCCGGCGGCCGAAGCCAACATCCACGGCGACCCGGAAGCCGCTGATGTGGTGATGACAGCCCCGTGGCCGGTCACCGTCGTCGGTCTCGACGTCACCACCAAGACGGTGATGACCAAGGCGATGATCGCCGAGATCGCCGAGCACGGCGGCGAAGCCGGCAAGCTGCTCGCCGACATCTCGAAGTTCTACGTCACCTTCTACGAGCAGCACGTGCCCGACGGCATGGTCGTGCATGATAGCTGCGCCTGCGCCTATGTCGTGGCGCCTGAGCTCTTCACCGTCCGAAGCGGCTCGATCCGCGTCGTCTGCGGCGGCATTGCCGACGGCCAGACGATCCAGCGCCCGGACAACAAGCTCTTCCCGCCGAGCCCTTGGGACGATCTGCCGAGCCAGAAGGCCTGCATCGACATCGATGCCGTGCGTACGCTGAAGCTGATCAGCGACACGCTGGTCCTGAACGGCTGAACCTGACCGGGGCGCGACCGATGTTGTGCCTTGAAAAACGTGAACAAGATGGCTGGCGGACACGCGTTCGCCGGCTATCTTTATGTCCATGAAACCGGACGCCCTGCTCTATCCCGCCCCCAAGGGCCTCTATTGCCAGATCGGCGATTTCTACATCGACCCGGTGCAGCCGGTCGAAAGGGCGCTGATCACCCATGGCCATTCCGACCATGCCCGCGCCGGCCACGGCCAGGTGCTCGCCACCCGCGAAACCCTCGACATCATGCGTATTCGCTACGGCGATGGCTTCTGCGGCACGAGCCAGGCCGTCGAACTCGGGGAAAGGCTGACACTGAACGGGGTCGAGCTGGGCTTCCATCCGGCGGGCCACGTGCTCGGCTCGGCACAGATCTCCGTCCGCGCCAACGGCACCCGCATCGTCGTCTCCGGCGACTACAAGCGTCGGCGGGATCCGACCTGTGCCGGTTTCGAACCGGTCGCCTGCGACGTCTTCATCACCGAAGCCACCTTCGGCCTGCCGGTTTTCCACCACCCGGACGACCGGGCCGAAACGCGCAAACTGCTGACGTCGCTTGCGCAATTCCCCGAGCGGACCCACGTCGTCGGCGCCTATGCGCTCGGCAAGGCGCAGCGCGTTATCGCGCTGCTGCGCGAAGCGGGCTACCACGAGCCGATCTTCATCCACGGCGCCCTGCAGCGGCTCTGCGACTACTACCAGAGCCAGGGCATCGACCTCGGCGAGCTGCGTCCGGCAACGCTCGCCGCAGACGAAAAGCAGGATTTCAGGGGCACGATCGTGATCGGCCCGCCCGCCGCCTTCGCCGATCGCTGGTCGCGGCGCTTCGCCGATCCGATCGCCATCTTCGCGTCCGGCTGGATGCTGATCCGTCAAAGAGCGAAGCAGCGCGGCGTCGAACTGCCGCTCGTCATCTCCGACCATTGCGACTGGGCCGAGCTCACGGCGACGATCACCGAGATCGCACCGGGCGAAGTCTGGGTCACGCATGGGCGTGAGGAAGCGCTGGTGCGCTGGTGCGAGCTTCAGGGCATCGCCGCCCGCCCGCTGCACCTCGTCGGCTACGACGACGAGGGAGAGTGACGGATGCATGCCTTTGCCGAACTGCTCGACCGTCTCGTTCTAAGCCCGCAGCGCAACGCCAAGATCCGCCTGCTGGCCGATTACTTCCGGACCACCCCGGATCCGAGCCGCGGCTACGCGCTGGCGGCCATCGCCGGTACGTTGTCGCTGAACACCGTCAAGCCGGCTATGATCCGCGACCTGCTGCTCGAACGCATGGACGCCGTGCTGTTCCAGTATTCCTACGACTATGTCGGCGACCTGGCCGAAACGGTCTCGCTCGTCTGGGAGCCGCCGGCCGGCACCGTCGCATCGGATATTCCGCTCGGTGAAGCCATCGAGCGTCTGCAGATGACCGGCCGCGCCGACGCCCGCAGCGTCGTGCGCGACATGCTCGACCACCTGGACACCTCCGCGCGCTTCGCCTTTCTCAAACTGGTGACCGGGGGCCTAAGGATCGGCGTGTCGGCCAAGCTCGCCAAGCAGGCACTCGCCGAGATGGGCGGCAAGGATGTCGCCGAGATCGAGACGCTCTGGCACGGCTTGTCGCCGCCCTATCTGCAGCTCTTCCGCTGGCTTTCGGGTAAGGCCGAGAAACCTGCGCTTTCGACGCCGGCCGTCTTCCATTCGGTCATGCTTGCCAACCCCGTCGGCGAAGGCGATCTCGACGCGCTCGACCCCGGGGACTTCGCCGCCGAATGGAAGTGGGACGGGATCCGGGTGCAGCTTGCCAATATCGGCGGCGTGCGCCGGCTCTATTCCCGCAGCGGCGATGAGATTTCCGGCACCTTTCCCGATGTGCTGGAAGCGGCGGACTTCACCGGCGTCATCGACGGCGAACTGCTCGTCGGCGGTACGGCGCGCACCAATCGCGCAACCCGGAGCTTCGCCGATCTGCAACAGCGCCTGAACCGCAAGACCGTCAGCCACAAGCTTCTCGAGACCTACCCCGCCTTTATCCGCGCCTACGACATTCTCTTTTCAGGCGAGGAGGACGTTCGCCCGCAAGGCTTCGTCGCAAGAAGGGCAATGCTTGCCGATCTGGTCGAACACGCCTCGCCGCAGCATTTCGACCTGTCGCCGCTGGTGCCGTTCTCGTCCTGGGACGAGCTTGATCGGCTGCGCGCCGACCCGCCCGATCCGGTCATCGAAGGCATCATGCTGAAACGGCTCGATTCACCCTATACGCCGGGCCGTGTCAAAGGTCCCTGGTTCAAGTGGAAGCGTGCGCCCTTCAACATCGACGCGGTGCTGATGTATGCGCAGCGCGGCCACGGCAAACGCTCGAGCTACTACTCCGACTACACCTTCGGCGTCTGGACCACGGTCGACGGGAAGGAGACGCTCGTACCGGTCGGCAAGGCCTATTTCGGCTTCACCGACGCCGAGCTGGAGGTTCTCGACCGTTTCGTCAGGGACAACACGACCGAGCGCTTCGGGCCGGTTCGGGCCGTGCGCGCCGAGCCCGATTTCGGTTTCGTCGTCGAAGTCGCCTTCGAGGGCATCAATCGCTCGACGCGGCACAAATCCGGCGTGGCGATGCGTTTTCCGCGCATAGCCCGCCTTCGGCAGGACAAGCTGCCGCGCGACGCCGATCGCCTGGAGACGCTGCAAGCGATGATCGAAGCACGCGAAGGCACGTAGGATCGCGGTCCGTCCGGAAATCTGGGAACACCGGCCATCGCCGCGCGTTGGGAGAAGGCTATCAACGGAAAGGTGGTGTTCCATGCCAGCCAAGTCGAAGGCTCAGCAGCAGGCAGCCGGTGCGGCCCTTGCCGCAAAGCGCGGAGAGATCAAGAAATCCAGCCTCAAGGGCGCGTCCCGCGGGATGGAAAAATCCATGAGCGAAAGCGAACTCAAGGAACTTGCCGAAACCAAGCGCAAGAAGCTGCCCGAACGCAAGGACGACTGAGCGCGGGACCTCGAACAAAAGAACCGCCTAAAACAAGAATTGTTAAGACCCTTTTGGGATTATCCCGGTCGATACACAGCCATTCGCGTGCCGCCGGGGTGATTTGTGCCTGCCAGACATGCTTTGAACCTCGGAATGAAGAGGCTCTCCAGGGTTTTGACGCCAAGTTACCTGCCGGCGCTCATAGCGGCTTTCGTGGTCCTGGTGGCCGGCATCCTCGCAGACAATCAGAACCAGGTAGTGGCTGAGGCGCGCCTGCGCGCACGGGTCGCCGAAGAGCTCAACCCCATCCGCGCCAAGCTCGAGGCCAACGTCAACGGCAACATCCAGTTGGTGCGCGGATTGATCGGCACGCTCGTCACCGAGCCCGGCATGGATCAGAAACGCTTCGCTGCGCTCTCGCGCAGCATCTTCACCGAACGCTCGCAACTGCGCAGCATCGCCGCCGCGCCGAACCTCATCGTCTCGCTCGTCTACCCGCTCGAAGGAAATGAGAAGGCGCTGGGGCTCGATTATCGCAGGAATGAGGCGCAGCGCGCTGCCGTCATGCGGGTCAAGGACACCGGCCAGATGGTCCTTGCCGGTCCCGTGGACCTCGTCCAGGGCGGGCGGGGACTGATCGGCCGGTTCCCGGTATCGATCGACGCCGGCGGCAGCAGCAATCGCTTCTGGGGCATCGTCTCCGCCATCATCGACATCGAACGCCTCTATCGTGACAGCGGGCTCTATTCGAAGCAGCCCGGCATCGATATCGCCATAGCCGGACGCGACGGGACGGGCGCAAAGGGACCGGTCTTCTTCGGCGACCCGGCAGTCTTCAAGCATTCGCCTGTCGAGATGACCGTGCTCTTGCCTGGCGGCTGCTGGCGCATTGCAGCCGTTCCCAAGGGCGGATGGCCGGCGACGGCCGGTAATGCCTGGTTGATCCGCGGCTTGATCGTTCTCGGCGGCCTGATGATCATCCTGCCGATGGTGCTGACCGGCCGCCTGATGAGCGAGCGGCAGAGCAACATTCGCGCGCTCAGGCACAGCAAGGCGCAACTGCAGGAACTTTCCCATCGCCTGAGAATCGCGCTGGACTCCTCGCAGATCGGCATTTGGGAACTCGACATCGCGAGCGGCAAGCTGATTTGGGATGACCGGATGCGGGAACTCTACGGCCGCGTCGGTTCCACAAGCGAGACCTACGAGGACTGGAGGAGCGCGCTACATTCCGACGATCTCCGGCGTGCCGAGGCCGAATTCAAGAAAGCGCTCGAGACCGGCGACGCCTACAATTCGGACTTCCGCATCTGCCTCCGCGACGGCAGTTTGCGACACATTCGCGCGATCGGCTCCGCCTATACCGGCACCGATGGCTTAAGGAAGGTCGTCGGCGTCAACTGGGACGTCACCGCCGATATCGAGACCCGCGAAACCCTGTTCGAAGCCAAGCGCATGGCCGAGGCGCACAGCGTCGAACTCGAGGCGGCGCGTCATCGCATGGAATTCAATGCCCTGCACGATCCGCTGACCGGCCTGCCGAACCGCCGCTTCCTCGACCAGGTCCTGGCCGAGCGCGACAGGCACTTCGCGCCCGAGGCAAGGCTCAGCATCTTTCATATGGACCTCGACCGGTTCAAGCAGATCAACGATACGCTCGGCCACGCCGCCGGCGACGAGATCCTGCGCCACGCCGCCGAACTGCTGCGCGGCAATGCGGATGCAAAGGACTTCGTCGCCCGCATCGGTGGCGACGAATTCGTCATCGTTCGTCAGGATGGCGGGGCAGAACCGGACGCCACGCTCGCTTCCCGCATCATCGAGGCGATGAGCGTGCCCGTTCGCTACAAGGATCAGGAGTGCCGCATCGGCGTCAGCATCGGCATTGCTGCCCAGACCAAGGCAACGGATGACCTGTCGCACGTGCTGGTCAATGCCGACATTGCGCTCTACGAAGCCAAGCGCCGCGGCCGCAACCGCCACGAGACCTTCACGGGCGAGCTGAAGACGGCCGTTTTCAAGACGAAGCAGACGGCCGACGAGATCCTTCGCGGGCTGGAGCACAACGAGTTCATCGCGCATTTCCAGCCGCAGTTCTGCCCACGATCGCTCGACATCATCGGTGTCGAGGCACTGGCCCGCTGGGATCATCCGTCCAAGGGCTTGCTCGGTCCCCACACGTTCCTGAAGACGGCGGAAGACATCAACGTCGTCGCATCGATCGACCAGGCAATCCTGGAACAGGCGCTGTTCCAGATCTATCGCTGGGAGGCCAATGGCATCCATATTCCCAAGGTCTCGGTCAATCTGTCCTATGCGCGCCTTCACGATGAAAACCTGATCGATCGTCTCGAACAATTGCAGATTCCGCCCGGCCGCCTGTCTTTCGAACTGCTGGAATCGATCTCCTTCGACGAGAGCGACGTGACGGTGCTGTCCAATATCCGGCGCATCAAGGAGCTCGGCATCGACATCGAGATCGACGATTTCGGCACAGGCTATGCCTCGATCCTGAGCCTTTTGAAATTGACCCCGCGGCGGTTGAAGATCGACCGTCAGCTCGTCCTGCCGATCCGCGAGTCGCCCACCGAAAAGCGGCTTGTCGAGTCGATCATCGATATCGGCACGTCGCTCGGCATCGAAGTGATCGCCGAGGGTGTCGAGACGCTGGAACACGCCCATATCCTGAAGGAACTCGGCTGCCACGGGCTGCAGGGCTACGCCTTCGCGCGGCCGATGAACGCCAACGACCTTGCCACCTTCGCCTTCGAGCGTCGCTGGCTCGCCGCCTGAGAAGCACGCCCGCTCGCTGCAAAAAACACGGTGCGTGCATTTTTCGCACGGGCAAGACTTGGCAGCCCTGCCGCGAATCGCCATAAAAACAATTGCCTGCCTCCATATCTTGGGACCGGCGGCATCATCTGCGGCAGTCGCTGACGCGACCGCCCTTTCGGGCCTCTAGAGCGTCCCGCTGCAAGTGCAACCCACTAAAGCGGAAAAGATGCTCTAGATTCAACATCCTGGTGCGTCCCTTGTGCATTCGTTTGAAAGCACGGCGCTCTGGTGCCCGCCCTCCATGAAACCCGAACGAAGGGAACGGTACGATCGAATACGCGGGAAAATTGCTTTCTGTCTTCATTTTCGCCCCATTTGCGGGAAGCCTCCTTGCAATCTTCTTTCCGCCCGATCAGCGTGGTGCGACAGCCTGGTTTGCGGGGGCGATCGCGCTCCTGTGTTTCCTCGTCGCCGCCGGCCTCTATCCCTTCGTCACCTCAGGTGGCGTGCTGCGCTACGACATCGCCTGGCTCCCTGAGCTCGGCCTCAATTTCACGCTCCGGATGGACGGCTTCGCCTGGCTCTTCACGGTCCTCGTCACCGCAATCGGCGTGCTCGTCGTGCTCTATGCGCGTTATTACATGGCCGCAGAGGACCCGGTGCCGCGCTTCCTGGCGCTGTTTCTGGCCTTCATGGGTTCGATGCTCGGCGTGGTGCTTTCTGGCAATCTCATTCTGCTTGCCGTCTTCTGGGAACTGACGAGCATCGTTTCCTTTCTGCTGATCGGCTACTGGCATCACAATGCCCATGCCCGTGACGGTGCGCGCATGGCACTGACCATTACCGGCACTGGCGGTCTCTGCATGCTCGTTGGCCTCCTGCTGATGGGCCGTATCGTCGGCAGCTACGATCTCGACGTCGTGCTCGCCTCGGGCGACCTGATCCGCAACTCGCCGCTCTACATGCCGGTACTGATCCTGGTTCTGCTCGGCGCGCTGACGAAAAGTGCGCAGTTCCCGTTCCATTTCTGGCTGCCGCATGCGATGTCCGCGCCGACGCCGGTCTCGGCCTATCTGCACTCGGCGACGATGGTGAAAGCCGGCGTCTTCCTGCTGGCGCGGCTCTGGCCGGTCATGGCCGGCACCGACGCCTGGTTCTGGATCGTTGGCCTGGCCGGACTTTCGACGCTGTTGCTCGGCGCCTATTTCGCCATTTTCCAGCAGGACCTGAAGGGCCTGCTCGCCTATTCCACCATCAGCCATCTCGGTCTGATCACGGTCCTCCTGAGCCTTGGCAGCCCGCTTGCCGCCGTCGCCGCGGTCTTCCACATCGTCAACCATGCCACCTTCAAGGCGTCGCTGTTCATGGCGGCCGGCATCATCGACCACGAGACCGGAACGCGCGACATGCGCAAGCTCGGAGGGCTGATACGTTACATGCCTGGAACGGCCGTGCTCGCCATGGTCGCGAGCGCGGCCATGGCCGGCGTACCGCTCTTGAACGGCTTCATCTCCAAGGAAATGTTTTTCGCCGAAGCGATCGAAACGCACCAGGCCAACATCCTCGACACGATGACGCCTTATGTCGCGACGCTCGCCGGCATGTTCGCGGTTACCTATTCGCTGCGTTTCATCCACAGCGTCTTCTACGGCAAGACCCCGGAGGATCTGCCGAAGGTGCCGCACGAGCCGCCGCGCTGGATGCGGGCGCCGATCGAGTTCCTGGTGCTCGCCTGCCTCGTCGTCGGCATCATCCCGGCGATCACCATCGGGCCGTTCCTGCATACGGCGGTCGTCGCCGTCCTCGGCGCCAGCACGCCGCAATACAGCCTCGCCGTCTGGCACGGCTGGAACCTGCCCCTGATCATGAGTTTCGTCGCGCTGGCGGGCGGCGTCGGTCTTTATTTCCTGATGCGCAACTACCTTGCGACCAGCATCGAAGGACCGCCGATCTTCCGCCTGCTGCACGGCCAGCGCATCTTCGAGCGCGTGCTGGTGACGCTCTCGTGGAAATGGGCGCGTTCACTCGAACAACGTCTCGGCACGCGACGGCTGCAGCCGCAGATGCGTTTCCTCGTCTTCATCGCCATCGCCGCCGCCGCCCTGCCGCTGCTTCTCAGTCACTACGAATTGCCGCCGCTTCGCGTGCGCAGCATCGATCCTGCCTTCGCCCTGCTCTGGGCCGTCGGCATTGCCTGCGCGATCGGCGCGGCGCTTCTCGCGAAATTCCACCGCCTGGCTGCGCTCGTGCTGCTCGGCGGCGCCGGTCTCACCACCTGCCTGACCTTCGTCTGGCTTTCGGCGCCCGACCTTGCAGTGACCCAGCTCCTCGTCGAGATCGTCACGACCGTCCTCATCCTGCTCGGTCTTCGCTGGCTGCCGAAGCGCATCGAGGATACGCAAGAGTCGGAGCTGCTTTCGCTGCAGGTCCGCTTCCGGCGCCTGCGCGACTTCCTGCTGGCGATCACCGCCGGCGGCGGCGTGGCGCTCATCGCCTATACGATGATGACCCGTCCGCTGCCCGAGACGATCGCCAGCTACTTCCTCGAGCGCGCCTACAAGGAGGGCGGTGGCACCAATGTCGTCAACGTCATCCTCGTCGACTTCCGCGGCTTCGACACGCTTGGCGAAATCGGCGTTCTGGCGATCGTCGCGCTGACGGTTTTCGCCCTGCTCTTGCGCTTCCGCCCGCAGGCCGACAGCCTGGAAGCGCCGGAACAGCAGCGTGTCCAGAATGCCTTCGACGACGATCACCCGGATCGCAACAAGGGCGACAGCGTCGCCGAATATCTGTTCGTGCCCTCGGTGATCATGCGCTGGATGTTCCCGGTCATCGGCATGCTGGCCGCCTATCTGTTCCTGCGCGGCCATGATCTGCCGGGTGGCGGTTTTGCCGCCGGCATCGCCATGTCGATCGGCTTCATCCTGCAATACATGTCCGGCGGCACGCGCTGGGTCGAGGAACGGCTGCGCATCCATCCCTTGCGCTGGATGAGCATCGGGCTTTTGGTCGCCGCGGCCACCGGCATCGGTTCCTGGCTCTTCGGCTATCCGTTCCTGACCTCGCACGCGCAGTACGTCACGCTGCCGATCGTCGGGAAGTTCCCGTTGGCGAGCGCCCTGTTCTTTGATCTCGGCGTCTTCTCGCTGGTGCTCGGCGCAACGGTGCTGATCCTCATCGCGCTTGCCCACCAGTCGATCCGCGCGCCGCGGGCCCATGCCCGCGCCATGCGGAGCGGAAAGGAGGCCCGCTGATGGAGATCATTCTCTCGGCCGCCATCGGCGTGCTTACGGCGTCCGGCGTCTATCTGCTGCTGCGTCCACGTACCTATCAGGTGATCATCGGGCTTTCGCTGCTCTCCTATGCGGTCAACCTCTTCATCTTCGGCATGGGCCGTCTTCGGGTGAACGCACCACCGGTGCTGGAACCCGGTGGCGTCGGCGATCTCAGCCGCTTCACCGATCCGGTGCCGCAGGCGCTCGTCTTGACCGCGATCGTCATCGGCTTCGCCATGACGGCGCTTTTCCTCGTCGTGCTGCTCGCCTCGCGCGGCTTCACCGGCACGGACCATGTCGACGGTCGGGAGCAGCGCCATGACTAACTGGATGCATCACCTCTTGATCCTGCCGATTCTGCTGCCGCTGATGGTCGGCGCCGCGATGATCCCGATCGACGAGCGCAACCGCATGGCGAAGGGCGTCATGGGCTTCGTCTCGACGCTGGCGCTCTTCATCCTCTCGATGGTGCTGATGCGCATCGCTTCGGTGGACGGGGCGCCCGCCGGCGGCGGCGTCTATCAGCTCGGCAACTGGCCGGCCCCCTTCGGCATCGTGCTGGTGCTCGACCGCCTTTCGGCGCTGATGCTCTGCCTGACGAGCGGACTGGCGCTTGCCGCCCAGGCCTATTCGATCGCGCGCTGGCACACGGCCGGCCACCATTTCCATTCGCTGTTCCAGCTTCTGATCGCCGGTCTCAACGGTTCGTTCCTCACCGGTGACCTCTTCAATCTCTTCGTCTTCTTCGAGATGATGCTGGCGGCGTCCTACGGCCTGCTGTTGCACGGCTCCGGGCCGCTGCGCGTCAAGGCGGGCCTGCAATACGTCGCGATCAACCTCGCCGCCTCGTCGCTCTTTCTGATCGGCGTCAGCCTGATCTATGGCGCAACCGGTACGCTCAACATGGCTGATCTCTCGATGAAGCTGGCGACACTTTCGCCGGACGATCGCCAGATGGTCGAGGTCGGCGCCGGCGTGCTCGGCGTCGCCTTCCTGGTGAAGGCCGGCATGTGGCCCTTGAGCTTCTGGCTGCCGACGGCCTATTCCGCCGCAACGCCGCCGGTCGCCGCCGTCTTTGCGATCCTGACCAAGGTCGGCATCTACGTCATCCTCAGGCTTTCGCTGCTGGTCTTCGGCGCGAGCGCCGGCGCATCCGCAGGCTTCGGCCAGCCGATCCTGCTTGCAGGCGGGCTGCTGACGATCGCCTTCGGCGCCATCGGCGTGCTCGCTTCGCAGGCCATGGGCCGGCTTGCCGCCTATTCGGTGCTCGTTTCCTCCGGCACCTTGCTCGCTGCGATCGGCCTCGGCCATCCCGGCATGATCGCAGGCGCACTCTTCTATCTCGTCAGTTCGACACTCACCATCGCCGCCTTCTTCCTCTTGATCGAGCTGGTCGAACGCGGCCGCGACGCCGGCGCTGACGTTCTCGCGGTGACGATGGAAGCCTATGGCGACGCCGACGAGGACGAGGAGGAAGAAGAGGTCGGCGCGGCAATACCCGGAACCATGGCGATCCTCGGCCTCTGCTTCTGCCTCTGCGCCCTGCTGCTGGCCGGGCTACCGCCGCTCTCGGGCTTCGTTGCCAAATTCGCGATCCTCGGCGGTCTCTTCGGCCTGTCGGGAACCGAAGCCGCCCCGGCGATTTCCACGGCCGACTGGATCTATGTCACGCTGCTGATCGTCTCCGGCCTGGCAGCGATGATCGCCATGAATCGCGTCGGCATCCGCACCTTCTGGGCGTCGATCGAAAACACCGTGCCACGGGTGGTCGTCATCGAGATCACACCCGTCGTCGTGTTGCTCGCCACCTGCATATTCCTCAGCATACAGGCCGGTCCGGCGATGCGTTACATGCAGGCGACGGCGGATTCGCTGGTCGATCCGGCGGGCTACACCGAACGGGTGCTCACGGCACCCCGGGCGGGAGGGCAATAGCCGATGCGCACCTGGCTCCCCTATCCGCTGCTGTCGATTGCCCTGCTCCTCATCTGGTTGCTGCTCAATCAATCGGTCGCCCCCGGCACTTTCGTCATGGGCACGATCCTGGCGACCGGCCTCGGCTGGGTGACGCTGAAACTCAGCCCCGCCCACTCCCATCCGCGCCGAATCCTCCTGATGCTACGCTTCGGCTTTACTGTTGCACTCGACGTTATCCGCTCCAACCTTGCCGTCATTGCCGTCATTTTGCGCGGCCGACGCCGACCGCCGAGCTCAGGGTTTCTCACTGTCGACCTCGATCTCGATGACGAGAACGCATTGGCCCTGCTTGCCTGCGTGATGACCGCGACGCCCGGAACAGCCTGGCTCGAATACGACCGCCGCCGCAAGTCCCTGCTCTTCCATGTGCTCGACATGCAGAACGAGCGCGTTTGGATCGATACGGTCAAGCGCTACGAGGCTGCCTTGAAGGAGATATTTGGATGATGGAACTTTCAATCATCTGGTCGATCCTGATTGCCCAGATCATGCTCGGCCTGGCGATGGCTTTCGCCTTCTACCGCATGGTGAGGGGCCCACGCGCCCAGGACCGCATCCTTGGCCTCGACACGCTCTATATCAACGCCATGCTGATGCTGCTCACCTTCGGCATCCGCACCGCCAACTCGATCTATTTCGAATCGGCGTTGATCGTCGCGCTTATCGGCTTCGTTTCGTCGATTGCCTTCGGCAAGTTCCTGATGCGCGGGGAGATCATCGAATGAGCCACCTCACCGATCTTCCTCTATGGGCGGCCATCCTCGTCTGCGGACTGACAGTTCTGGGCGCCGCAATCGCCCTGGTCGGCTCGGTCGGCCTTCTGCGGTTTACCAGCTTCTACGAGCGCCTCCATGCGCCGACATTGGCGACGAGTGGCGGCGTACTCCTGATCTGCACCGCCTCGATCATCTGCTTCGCGGTGCTGCAGAGCCGCTGGGTGTTCCACGAGATCCTGATCGTCGTCTTCGTCCTCGTCACCACGCCGATGACGCTGATGCTGCTCGGCCAGGCAGCCCTCTATCGCGATCGCGTCGCGGAAAAAAGCGGCGTCCCGCGCAAGCAGCGACCGCCGAGAGAAGAAGAATCGGCAGAGTAGTTTCAAGCCGCGGAGCGACCCGGAAGGCCGATGACAGCTTTGAAGTTATCTGGCCTACTCGCCGCGCCCTCTGAACCGCCGCTGATAGGCCGGGTCGTAGAGCGAACTCTCGCGGAAATCGGAAGCTGCGAGCCCGGGGCCAACGAAGATCAGCGCCGTACGCTCGATCGGCTCTTCTGCCACCTTGTCGGCAATGTCGCGGAGCGTGCCGCGCACCACCCGCTCGTCCGGCCAGGAAGCCTTGACCACGATCGCGACGGGGCAATCGGCGCCATAGAGCGGCGCCAGTTCCTCGACCACCTGTTGAAGGGCATGGATGGCGAGATGGATCGCCAGCGTCGCGCCGGTGGCACCGAAGGCGGAAAGCGTTTCGCTGTTCGGCATGGGTGAGGCACGGCCGGAGACGCGGGTCAGCACCAGGCTCTGGGCAACCGCTGGAATGGTCAATTCGCGCCCGAGCGCTGCTGCCGCAGCGGCGAAGGACGGCACGCCCGGCGTCATCGTATAGGCGATGCCATGCTTTTCCAGCCGGCGGATCTGTTCAGCCACAGCACTCCACACCGAAAGATCGCCGGAATGCAGCCGTGCCACGTCCAGGCCGTCGGCTGCCGCCTTCACATACTCTGCCTCGATCTCGTCGAGCGACATCGGCGCCGTATCGACGATGCGGGCGCCGGGCGGGCAATATTGCAGGAGTTCCGGCGAAACGATCGAGCCGGCATAGAGGCAGACCGGGCAACGCCCGATCAGGTCGCGCCCGCGCACCGTGATCAGATCCGCAGCCCCCGGGCCGGCGCCTATGAAATGTACCGTCATGTGTCGCTCTTTCTTTAATTCCCGCAATCCCGGACGCAAAACCGCTTCGCACTTTTGCTGGTATTGCTCTCTTGCTCTTGCGCAATCCCGGACGCAAAACCGCTTCGCACTTTTGCTGGTATTGCTCTAGCTCTTAATCCACGACCATTGGGTCACCGGCATGGCCGGCCGCCAGCCGGTCATTGCGCCGACGGGCCCGGCTCTGGCGATATCGATGCGGATCAGCGTTCCGCCGAGCCTGGCGTGATGATCGAGCAAAACCGCCTCCATATCCGTCGTCACCGCATTGGCAACCAGGCGCCCGCCGGGGCCAAGCGCTGCGATCGCCGCCGCCATCACGCCGTCTTCGCTGCCGCCACCGCCGATGAAGATCGCATCCGGCTGCGGCAGGCCCGCAAGCGCTGCCGGCGCCTCGCCTTCGACCACCGTCAGCCCGGGCACGCCGAACATCGTCGCGTTGCGGCCGATACGTGCGGCCCGCTCCGGCGACACCTCGATGGAGATCGCCTGCATGGTCGGGTCGGCCAGCATCCATTCGATGCCGATCGAGCCTGAGCCACCGCCGATATCCCAGAGCAATTCGCCCTTGCGCGGCGCGAGAGCCGAGAGCGTCAGTGCCCGCACCTCCCGCTTGGTGATCTGCCCGTCATGTTCGAACAGTGCGTCGTCGCGACCGGCCGCGAGCGGCAGGATGCGCGCGCCCTCCTCGGCGGTCACCTCGATGGCACAGACATTGAGAGGATGGACGAGGCCGAGCATGAAACGCGATGCGATCTGCGTCGTCACCCGTTCGCCGGCGCCGCCGAGCGCCTCGAGCACGGTCAGCCGCGACTGACCGAAGCCGCTGGCGACCAGAAGCTCGGCAAGATCCCTGGGGCCGGCTCCGTCCGACGTCAGCGTCAGCACGCGTGCACCCGGATGCAGGTGCGGCCGCACGAGATCGAGCGGGCGCCCGTGCACCGAGACGAGTGTCGCCTCCTGCAGTGCCCAGCCGAGGCGCGAGGCTGCAAGGCTGATCGACGAGGGTGCCGGCAGCGTACGGATTTCGGCCGAGGCGATCCGGCGCGCCAGCGTCACGCCGACGCCGAAGAAGAACGGGTCGCCCGAGGCGAGCACCACGACGGGCGTACCGCGGCGCGCGACGATCTCCACGACCGAGCGTTCGAGCGGGCTCTGCCAATTGTGGGCCTCGCCCTTGATCAGCGGCGCGGCAAGCTCCAGATGGCGATGGCCGCCATAGACGACGGGCGCCTCGGCGATCAGCCGCTTGGCCTCGTCGCCGAGACCCGCTACACCATCTTCACCGATACCGATGACGGTCAGCCAGGGGGAGACGATGACGGGATCGCCGTTCGACACGTCAGCCATGGAAAAACCTCGCATCCTGATCTTGGGCGGCACCACCGAAGCGCGCGAGCTCGCGCGCCGGTTGGCCGAAGACGTCCGTTACGACACCGCAATCTCGCTGGCCGGTCGCACCGCCGACCCGAAGCCGCAGCCGGTGAAGACGCGCATCGGCGGCTTCGGTGGCGCCGACGGGCTGGCCCATTTCCTGCGCGAAGAGAACATCGCGCTGCTGGTCGATGCGACGCACCCCTTTGCCGCGCGCATTTCGCACAATGCCGCTGAGGCGGCGCAAAGAACCGGAGTTCCGCTCCTGGCCCTCCGGCGACCGGAATGGCAGTCCTTGCCCGGCGACCGCTGGAATTCGGTCGGCAGCGTCGTCGAAGCAGTGAGCGCGCTGGGCGCTCGCCCGCGCCGTGTCTTCCTCGCCATCGGCCGGCAGGAGGCCTTCCACTTTGAAGCCGCGCCACAGCACAGCTATGTCATCCGCAGCGTCGACCCGGTGATCCCACCGCTGAAACTGCCGGACCAGGAGGCGATCCTGGCGACCGGCCCCTTCGCGGAGGGCGATGAAGCCACGCTGCTCAAAAGCCGGCACATCGACGTGATCGTTGCCAAGAACAGTGGTGGCAGCGCCACCTATGGCAAGATCGCCGCGGCGCGCCGGCTTGGCATCGAGGTGATCATGGTCGAGCGGCGCAAGCCCGCGGACGTGCCGACCGCGGGCAGTTGCGACGAGGCGCTCGACCGCATCGCTCACTGGCTTGCTCCCGCATAGAAACGCGGCGTGTAGACGAGATCCGGCTGCCCTTCACGCTCGACGATGCGCGTTTCCGGCGAACCGATGATGACGCAGGTCGCCATGTCGGCGCGGTTGGCATCGGCTTCGCCGAGCGGCATCACCGCGATCCGCTCGTCCGGCCGTCCGGCGGCGCGCCCGAAGATCACCGGAACGGTTGCTGGCAGAACGCCGCGCAGGATCTCGAAGGCTTCGCCGAGCTGCCACGGGCGCGCCTTGCTGATCGGATTGTAGAGGGCGATCACGAGCCCTGCCTCCGCCGCCAGCTTGAGCCGCCGGGTGATGACCTCCCAGGGCTTCAGGTTGTCGGAAAGCGAGATCGCGCAGAAATCGTGGCCGAGCGGCGCGCCGATACGGGCGGCAACCGCGAGCATGGCGGTCACACCGGGCGTGATCACCAGTTCGACCGACTTCCATTCCTCTGGCCCCTTGTCGATCGCCTCGCACACGGCGGCCGCCATGGCAAAGACGCCCGGATCACCGCCGGAAACCATGCAGACCTTCACCCCGGCAGCGGCCCGCGTCAGTGCCACCTGCGCCCGGTCGAGCTCCTCGCGATTGTCGGAGGCGACGCGCACCTGGTCGGGGCGCAGGTTCAGCCGGTCGAGATAGGGAAAGTAGCCGTAGAATTCTTCAGCCGCCGCAACCGCCTCGGCCGTTTCCGGCGTCATCTGCCTCGGGCTGCCCGGTCCGGTGCCGACCACATAGAGCGTACCGGTCATGGCCGGTCCTTCCAGCCGGGAACGAGCACCAGCGAGAAATAGGGCGCCTCGTCGTCGGCTTTTTCCGCAAGCGCCGTCATCGCCGCGTTCTTCATGGTGCCGCGCTCGACATAGACGGCCTGATCGAGACGGCCGGAGGCGGAAAGCGCCCGGCGGATCTTCGGCAGGTTGCGCCCGACCTTCATGATCACGGCCGCTTCGGTATCCTTGAGCCGCCGGCCAAGCTCGGCCTCGGCCATCGTGCCCGGAAGCACGGAAAGCACGTCGTCGCCCTGAACCAGCGGCAGGCCGGCGAGCGACCAGCAGCCGGACATGGCGGTAATGCCGGGGATCACCTCGACCGGAAAGCGATTGGCCAACCGCACGTGCAGATGCATGTAGGATCCGTAGAACAGCGGATCGCCTTCGCTGAGCACCGCGACCGTGCGTCCGGCGGCAAGATGCGCCGCCACGGCTTCGGCGGATGCATTGTAGAAATCGGTGATCTGGCTCTTGTAGGCGCCGTCATCCTTGTCGATTTCGGTCGTCACCGGATAGTAGAGCGGCAGCTCGACGAGATCCGGCTTCAGCAGGCCCTCGACGACCGCGCGACCGTTACCGCTGCGCCCGGCCTTGGCAAAATAGGCAAGCACGTCGGCTTCGCCGAGCGCCTTCACCGCCTTGACCGTCAATAGCTCCGGATCGCCCGGGCCGGTTCCAACGCCAATCAGGCGCCCCACGCCGGCGCCGCTCACAGGCCCGGCCTCGCGAGCGAATTCAGCGCCGCCGCCGTCATGGCGCTGCCGCCGAGGCGGCCGCGGACGATCGCGAAGGGAACGCCATAGGAATTTTCGGCCAGCGCATCCTTCGATTCCGCCGCACCGACGAAACCGACGGGCATGCCGAGGATCGCCGCCGGCTTCGGCGCGCCGTCGCGCAGCATTTCGAGCAGGAAGAACAAGGCCGTCGGCGCGTTGCCGATCGCCACGACCGAGCCGGCCAGGCGCTCGCTCCAAAGCTTCAACGCCGCCGCGGACCGCGTGTTGCCGATCTCCGCGGCAATCTCAGGCGTGCGCGGATCGCGCAGCGTGCAGATCACCTCGTTACCGGCCGGCAGCCGCGCGCGAGTGACACCGTGAGCGACCATTTCGGCGTCGCAGAGGATCGGCGCGCCGGCCTTCAGTGCTGCGCGAGCCGAGGTCACGAAATCGGGAGAGAAGACGAACTGCTTGGTCGCTTCGACGGAGCCGCAGGCATGCACCATGCGCACCGCAAGATCCGCTTCCTCGTCGGAGAAGCCCGAGAGATCGGCCTCGGCGCGGATGATGGCGAAGGAACGCTCGTAGATGGCGTTGCCATCGCGAATGTAATCATACTCAGGCATGTCTATCCCTGTTCGAACGCTGCCGAGACGCGCGCAGCTCCGAGCCGTGTAAGACAGGACTGCGCCGATTCGCCAGCGTCTTTGTTTTGCCGCACCAGCCGGCTGAGCCGGGCAAGCGCGGATTTCACTCCATTCTCATCGGTGTAGGCGCTTGGCAAGCCGTTGGCAGCCCCATTTACGACAAGCCCGTATCCTGATGGCGCACCGACCAGCGTCAATTCCGACGGTTTCGGCCGGGCACACCCCTTGGCGCAGCCGGAAAGATGGACGGTGAGCGAGCCATCGAGCAAGTCGGGCGCCGCCTCGACGAGGCGCTGCGCCATCGCCTTGGTTTCCATCCGCGCGGAGGCACAGCCCTTGCTGCCGGCGCAGGTTGCGATCGCATTGCGCGGGTCCTCGGCAGCGATGCGAAAGCCGAGTGCGGCTGCCAAGCCCTGGGCCGCGGCTGCGGCCTCGCACGCCAGACCGAGCACGAAGAAGGCATGCCCCGGCGCGAGCCGGATCGCAGTGGCGCCGAGCGCCTCGGCCCGGTGAAGAAAGGAGACGAGCGCTGATGCCTCGACCTGTGCAAATGCGAGGCCGAGTCCAAGAACCGCTTCGGAGTCCCCCAGCTCGTGAATGCCGGGTATCGCGGCCGAGCCTTGGACGGCTGGGCGCTCGGAATGCCCCTCGCAACGACAAAGGGCGCGAACTTCGCCGGAATCGAGATCGCGCCCGCGCGCGGCCGTGCCAAGGCCGGAAAGCATCTCCAGGATGGCGATCAGCGCCGGCACTATCGCGTCGCCGTTCAGCACGCCGACGATGCTTCCCCTCGCAGCAGTTCCGCCAAGCGACAGCAGCCAGACGACACCATCCGGCGTCGAAAGTGCCTGAAGGCGAATATCGGCCACGACGGCATCGAGCCCGAAGCGGCCGCCACCGTCGATGACGACGGACAATTTGGGTGCGAATTTCAAGGACGGCCGGTGCACCTGCAAAGCCCCGCGAAGAGCCGCCGCGATCGGACGGGGATCGGCAATCTCTGCGGGGTCGATACCGGCAAGTGGCGGCACCTCGATCGCCAGTCCTTCGGCGATCGTGATCTCCGCATCGCCGATCGCCTGTGCCAGCGCCGGCACCGTCGCATCGCTCAGGCCGCGCAGCTGCAGGTTTCCGCGCGCGGTGATCTCGATGATGCCGTTGCCGAAGGTTTCAGCCGCGGCTGCCAGCGCCAGGACCTTGGGGATAGTCAGACTGTCGTCATCGGGCCTGAGCCGCACGAGCAGGCCATCGCCGGTCTGCATCGGCGCGGCGAGCGACGGACAGGCGCCGCGCCGCATCGAGGCATCCGCACCGGCTTCGACTGTCGACGAGAGGGCGCAACTGGTCATCAAATTCGTCATCGCTCGAGGCCCTCCTCCCTGAAGAAACCTCTGTTCAAAAAAGCGAGAGCGGGGTGCGGGCGGAAAACCGCAAACACTTTTCCTCATCCCACCCTAAGACCCTATAACACGGCGGCAAACCTTGAGTGAGATCAAACACGACGCGATCCGCTCGCCTCGTCACTCCTCGAAATCGGCGCCCTTGCGAAGCAGATAAATATCCATGATCCATCCCATCTTCTCACGCGCCGCCGCTCGGGTTTCGAGGATCCGTTCTTTCACCGCGGCAAGGCGGCCGGAAATGACGATCTCATCCGGCGTGCCGAGATAGGCACCCCAGAAAATCTCCGCATCCGGATCGTCGATCCGCTGGAACGCCTGTTCGCCGTCGAGCATGACGGCGGAGGTCTGACTCCTCTCGGGAAAACTCTCGTGCAACCGGCGCCCGGTGGTGATTTCCACCGGCTTGCCGACGAGGTTGAGCGGAATCCGATGGCTGGCGCAGAGCGCCTGCAGGCTGGTGATCCCCGGGATGACGTCATAATCGAAGGCAACCTGCCCGCGCGCCTTGACCCGCTCGACGATGCGGATGGTGCTGTCGTAGAGCATCGGATCGCCCCAGACGAGGAACGCACCGGTTCCCTCCTCGCCCAACTCGTCGGCAAGCAGCCTTTCGTAGATCGCAGCGATCTGTTGATGCCAGTCGTCGACGCTGCCATCGTAGCTGACGCCCTCGGTGCGGCGTACCGGCACCGCGAATTCGACGATGCGGCTGTCGCTGCGCGTCACGTATCGGGCGCAGATGTCGCGGCGCACTTCGGCAAGCTCGGTCTTCTTCGCCCCTTTGGTCGGGATGAAGAGCACGTCCGCCTGGTTCAGCGCATTGATCGCCTGCACCGTCATGTGCTCCGGATTGCCGGAACCGATGCCGATGATCAGAATTTTGCGCATGTCCGCCTCCACCATTCCTGTCCAGGCGTCTTAGGCGCATCGCTGCTGCCGACGCAAGCTCTTCGCGCGACAGCGAGACCGCCATCCGCGTCAGGCCGAGACCGACCTCAATTGATCTCGGCCGCAACTGGATTGTCGGGCAGGCGCCAGTCGATCGGGTCGAAGCCCTTCGATTCCAGGAAGGCATTGGCCTGGGAGAAATGTCGGCAACCGAGAAAACCGGAATGGGCGGACAGGGGCGAGGGATGCGGGGCTCGCAACACCAGATGGCGCGAGCGGTCGACGAAAGCCGCCTTCTTCTGCGCGTAGGAACCCCAGAGCATGAAGACGACCGGATGATCGGCTTCGTTGACCGCACGAATGATCGCGTCGGTAAAACGTTCCCAACCGCGTCCCTGGTGCGAGGCGGCCAGCCCGCGCTCCACCGTCAGCACGCTGTTCAACAGGAGCACGCCCTGCTTCGCCCAGCTTTCGAGAAAGCCGTGCCGCGCCGGTGGAATGCCGAGATCGGTGTTCAGTTCCTTGTAGATGTTGACGAGCGAGGGCGGCGTCCGCACGCCGGGGCGAACACTGAAGCAGAGCCCGTGCGCCTGGCCGTCGCCGTGATAGGGATCCTGGCCGAGGATGACGACGCGCACCTTGTCGAGCGGCGTCAGGTCGAGGGCGCGAAAATATTCGGCGCCGCGCGGAAAAATCTGCCGGCCTGCGCTCTTCTGTGCAACGAGGAACTGCTTGAGGTCGGCCATATAGGCGCTGGAAAACTCCGGCGCCAGCGCTGCCTTCCAGCTCTCTTCGAGCTTCACCGCCGTTTCCATCACACCTCCGGTCCATCTTTCGGCTTCGAAGCCAGCAATTTAGGCCGCCCGACCGTCATCGCAAGGACTATCGCCCGCGTCCGTCGGATGTTGCACGGGTTTTGCCCGATCTATCGGCGCGCCTTCGTGCGGATCACTAACCTCGCTCAAGAGCATTGTATTTCAAAGAATACATCGGTAATCAGAAAGCGACACCGTTGTATCCTGAGAGATATCACGCTGGGAGGGAATTTGATGATCAAGAGAAGAGACTGGCTGAGGGGCCTGGTGCTGACACTCGGCCTCGCCTGGGCCGGCAGCACCGTGATGCCGGCAGCCGCGCGGGCTGAAGAGAAGGTGACGGTCTTTGCCGCCGCGAGCCTGAAGAACGCGCTCGATGCGATCAATGCCGAGTGGCAGAAGGAAAGCGACAAGCAAACAACCGTCTCCTACGCTGCAAGCTCCGCGCTCGCCAAGCAAGTGGAACAGGGCGCCCCGGCCGATGTCTTCATTTCTGCCGATCTTGCCTGGATGGACTATCTCGCCGACAAGAAGCTGATCAAGGATGACACCCGGTCGAACCTGCTCGGCAACCGCATCGTGCTCGTCTCCGGCAAGCAGGACGCGGCACCGGTCGAGATCAAGCAGGGCTTCGATCTCGCGGGCATGCTCGGCGACGGTCGCCTCGCCATGGGTGCAGTTGATTCCGTTCCCGCCGGCAAATACGGCAAGGCCGCACTCGAAAAGCTCGACGCCTGGAAGGCTGTCGAACCCAGGGTCGCCGGAGCCGAAAGCGTTCGCGCCGCCCTCCTCCTCGTCTCCCGCGGCGAAGCGCCTTACGGCGTCGTCTACCAGACCGACGCCGCGGCCGATCCGGGCGTGAAGGTCGTCGGTACCTTCCCCGAAGACAGCCATCCGCCGATCGTCTATCCGATCGCGATCACCGCCGAAAGCAAGAACCCGGATGCCGCCGCCTATGTCGACTTCGTCAAGTCGGACAAGGCAGCCGCCCTCTTCGAAAAGCAGGGCTTCACGGTTCTCAAGTAATCGGCCTGAAACGACGTTGGATCTCGGCTGTCCAGAGGCAGGCGAAGCATCTATCGTCACGCGTCGCCCGCGCCCAAACGCGGGCGACGCAATCATGGGTCAGAGGCAGGGGCGGACGCAGGCGGATAGCCACATCCCACCGGCCACGTATCGGGAGCGATATCCATTGGACTGGCTTGCAGTGAGCGATGCCGAATGGACGGCGATCATGCTGAGCCTGCGCGTCGCAACCGTCGCAATGCTCTGCAGCCTGCCCTTCGCGCTCGCTGTCGCCATGCTGCTCGCCCGCGGCCGCTTCTGGGGCAAGACGCTGCTGAACGGCCTCGTTCACTTGCCGCTGATCCTGCCGCCCGTCGTCACCGGCTTCCTCCTTCTCTTGCTCTTCGGCCGCCGCGGACCGCTCGGCGCCTTCTTCGCCGATTACTTCGGCCTGGTCTTTTCCTTCCGCTGGACGGGCGCGGCACTTGCCTGCGCTGTCATGGCCTTTCCGCTGATGGTGCGTAGCATCCGCCTGTCGATCGAGGCGGTCGACCGCAAGCTGGAAGACGCGGCGACCACGCTTGGCGCCAGCCCGCCCTGGGTCTTCGTCACCGTCACCCTGCCGCTGATCATCCCCGGCATCATCGCCGGCATGATCATCGCCTTCGCCAAGGCAATGGGCGAGTTCGGTGCGACGATCACCTTCGTCTCCAACATTCCCGGCGAGACGCAGACGCTTTCCTCCGCCATCTACACCTTCACCCAGGTGCCGGGCGGCGATGCCGGCGCCATGCGGCTGACGATCATTTCGATCATCATCTCCATGGCCGCCCTGATCTTTTCCGAACTGCTGGCGGCATTTGCCGCCAGACGGGTGGCGGCCCCATGAACCTCATCGTCGAAGCCCGCCACCAGCTCGGCCATTTCGCCCTCGATGCCGCCTTTACGTCCGACGGCGGCGTGACCGCACTGTTCGGCCGCTCCGGCTCCGGCAAGACCTCGCTCATCAACATTATCGCCGGGCTGCTGAAGCCGCAAAGCGGCCGCGTTGTGCTCGACGGCGACGTCATCGCCGACAGCGAGCGCCGGATCTTTACCCCCGTGCATCGCCGCCGCTTCGGCTACGTCTTCCAGGAAGCGCGGCTCTTTCCGCATCTGAGCGTAGGCCACAACCTCGCCTATGGCCGCTGGTTCGCCGGCAAGGGTGGCGGCAGCGATTTCACACGCATTGTCGACATGCTCGGCATCGCCCATCTGCTCGACCGTAATCCTTCAGCCCTTTCCGGCGGCGAACGGCAGCGCGTCGCGATCGGCCGCGCCCTGCTGGCGGCACCGCGCCTGCTGCTGATGGACGAACCGCTTGCCGCCCTCGACGAGGCGCGCAAGGCGGAGATTCTGCCCTATCTCGAACGGCTGCGTGACGATGCCGGCATTCCGATCGTCTATGTCAGCCATTCCGTCAGCGAAGTCGCCCGGTTGGCGCGGCGCGTCGTGGTGCTCGAAAATGGTCGGGTCACGGCATCGGGCGCGGCCGCTGAGGTGTTGAGCGCCCCCGCCGCCACGCTCGCCACCGGCCGGCGCGAGGCCGGCGTGCTGCTGGAGGGCGAGGTCGCGGGAACCGATCCGTCCCGCGAGTTGACGACCGTCCGGGTCGGACGGGAACGGCTGCGCATTGCGGGTGTCAGTGCCACACCCGGCAGCAGGCTTCGCCTGCACATCGCCGCGCGCGACGTCATGCTGGCGACATCAAGACCGGTGGAGATCAGTGCGCTCAACGTGCTCGAAGGGCGAATCCTTGCGATCGCGACCGAGGAAGACGGCAGCATCGACGTCAGGGTGAATTGTGGCGATGCGACAATTGCCGCCCGCATTACCCGCTTTTCACGCGACGCGCTGCAGCTCGCTCCCGGCAAGACGGTCTATGCCATCATCAAGTCCGTGGCGATCGATCACTAGGCCTTCTTGGAAACGACGTCGCCAGTATCGGACGGTGCATCGCTGCCGCGAACGGACTCGAGCCAGGCGAGATCCTCGGCAATCGCGGCTTGCGCCCTTTCTTCCATCTGCCTGTAGCGTCGGATCAGCTCTTCGCCGAACGGCGTCACCAATGCTCCCCCGCCTTGCTTGCCGCCGCGCTGCGTATCGACCGATGGCTCGCTGAACATCCGGTTCAAGGCATCGACCAGCAGCCAGGCGCGGCGATAGGACATGTCCATCGCCCGCCCGGCAGCGGAGATGGAACCGGTCTCGCGGATCAGTTCGAGCAGCATGATCTTGCCGCGACCGAGCCGGCCGGCAGGCGGAAAATCGATGCGCAGGACGGTGCGAAGATCGGGGCGGTTGTCACTCATGCGGGCGAGCATAGAAGCTCGCCGAGCAAACCGGAAGTCCGCCGGGTGACGAGCCGGACCAGCTTTCCCAAACAAAGCGAGCCGGCAAACCCCAGCTTTCGATCAATGGCCAGATAGCGGGTCTTGATCTCGCGCCTTCGACATGCACCGATGATCCCGACAAGTCCTGCCCGAAAGTACCTTCTCCATGCCCGGTCCGACGCTCGATCCCATCGCAACCGATACTGCCTTGCCCGCCAAGGCCGACGTCGTCATCGTCGGTGGCGGCATCATCGGCGTCAGCACCGCTCTCTTCCTCGCCGAACGCGGTGTCGACGTCGTTCTCTGTGAGAAGGGCATGCCCGGAGCGGAGCAGTCGAGCCGCAACTGGGGCTGGGTGCGGGTCATGGGCCGCGACGAGCGCGAGATCCCGCTGGCGATCGAGGCGCTGAAGATCTGGGATACGCTCGACGCCCGCATTGGCGGCGAGACCGGCTTTCGCCGCAGCGGTATTCTCTACATCTCCGAGAACGAGCGCGACGTCGCCAATCGCGACGCCTGGCTCGCCATGGCAAAGCCCTACGGCGTCGATAGTGAACAACTCGGCCCCGACGCCACCGAGGCCATGATGCCCGGTGCCGCAATCCGTTATGAAGGCGCGCTCTTCACGCCGAGCGATGGTCGGGCCGAACCGCAGAAGGCAGTGCCGGCGCTCGTTACCGGCGCCCGTCGCGCCGGTGCCCGCATCTTGACCGGCTGTGCCGTGCGCGGCGTCGAGAAGGCCGCCGGGCGGATCTCCGCCGTCGTCACCGAGAGGGGGCGTATCGAGACATCGACGGTCATCGTCGCCGGCGGCGCCTGGTCCCGGCTGTTCCTCAAAGGCCTTGGCATCCGCCTCCCGCAACTGAAGGTCCGCAATACGGTGCTGAGAATCGGGGCCGTTTCCGGCGGCCCCGACGGTGCCGGCGCAACGGCGACCTATGCCTATCGCAAGCGGCTCGACGGCGGCTATACGATTGCCGACGGTGCCGCCAACCTGCATGCGATCGTACCCGACAGCTTCGCCTTCTTCCGCGATTTCCAGCTGGCGCGAAAGGCCGAGGGCGAGGCTGTCCAGGTGGGTATCAGCGCCCAGAGCTGGAACGAACTGTTCGAAATCGGCTCCGTGCCGCTCGACCGGCCCGGCGCGTTCGAGCGGCACCGCGTGCTCGATCCCAACCCGGATTCGCGCCGGGCGCTGAAGGCCCTGGACGCCGCCGGCAAGGCTTTCCCTTTCCTGCGCGAAACCAAGGTGCAGCAGATCTGGGCGGGCCTGATCGACGTGACGCCCGATGCCGTGCCCGTCATCTCGCCAGCCGACGCCGTTCCGGGCCTCGTCATCGCGACGGGATTTTCGGGCCACGGTTTCGGCATCGGCCCCGGTGCCGGCCATCTCGTCGCCGATCTCGTGACCGGCAAGAAACCGATCGTCGATCCGACGCCATTCCGGCTCTCGCGCTTCTTCGATGGAACGCCCATCACGCTTGCTCCTCCGGTTTGACCGTCGTCGCCGGCGGCTGGCCACGAAAGAAAATTACAAGCAGCGACCGGCAGCGATATGCGCAACACAACGCGTGGGCGCACTCCCGGCAGGATTCTATCTTTCTTTGCCTGCCCCCGCCCCACACGACGGAAAGACCTTCATAAGCCCCGGAACTCATGGCAGTCTGTGAGCATTCCCGTCGGGAGAACGGGGGCTTTTAGGAGGAGTCTGTGCAGACCTCGGGCGGAGGAGCCTTGCGGGTAACATTGCACGTCCTCGTACACCTCAGGCCTACGGTTCTTCCGAAGCAAAAGCATTTCCAGCAAGAGTGCTGAGCGGTTTTGCGCCCGGAAATGCGTGAGAACAGAGATGAAGAGCGATTCGACTGGAACCGCTCTTGAATTGGTGCGCTGCGCACTCCGGAGGAGGCCGGAAACCGCATGAGCGATCTCGATCGACTTAGTCTGCATGTCCCCGAACCGGCGGTTCGGCCCGGTGGTGAGCCGGATTTCTCCAACGTCAAGATCCCGAAAGCCGGCTCGGTGCCGCGCCCGGAGGTAGACGTCGCGCCCGAGGAGATCCGCGACCTCGCCTATTCGATCATCCGCGTGCTTAACCGCGATGGTGAGGCGGTCGGCCCCTGGGCCGGGCTGCTCTCGGATGACGAACTTCTCGCCGGTCTCCGCCACATGATGACGCTGCGCGCCTTCGATGCGCGCATGCTGATGGCCCAGCGCCAGGGCAAGACCTCCTTCTACATGCAGCATCTGGGTGAAGAAGCCGTCAGCTGCGCCTTCCGTAAGGCGCTGAACAAAGGCGACATGAACTTCCCGACCTATCGCCAGGCGGGCCTATTGATCGCCGACGGCTACCCGATGGTCGAGATGATGAACCAGATCTTCTCGAATGAAAGCGATCCGCTGCGCGGCCGGCAATTGCCGATCATGTATTCCTCCAAGGAGCACGGATTCTTCACCATCTCCGGCAACCTCGCCACCCAGTATGTGCAGGCGGTCGGCTGGGCGATGGCGTCCGCAATCAAGCGAGACACCAGGATCGCCGCCGCCTGGATCGGTGATGGTTCGACGGCGGAATCGGACTTCCACTCGGCGCTCGTCTTCGCCTCCACCTACAAGGCGCCCGTCATCCTCAATATCGTCAACAATCAGTGGGCGATCTCGACCTTCCAGGGCATTGCCCGCGGCGGTTCCGGCACCTTCGCCGCCCGCGGCCTTGGCTTCGGCATCCCGGCGCTGCGCGTCGACGGCAACGACTATCTTGCCGTCTACGCCGTCGCCAAATGGGCGGCCGAGCGGGCAAGACGCAACCTCGGCCCGACGCTGATCGAATACGTCACCTACCGGGTCGGCGCCCATTCGACCTCCGACGATCCGAGCGCCTATCGCCCCAAGACGGAATCGGAGGCCTGGCCGCTCGGCGACCCGGTCCTGAGGCTGAAGAAGCACCTCATCCTGCGCGGCGCCTGGTCGGAGGAACGCCACGCCCAGGCCGAGGCCGAGATCCTGGACGAAGTGATCCAGGCGCAGAAACAGGCCGAAGGCCACGGCACGCTGCATGCCGGCGGCAAACCCTCGGTGCGCGATATCTTCGAGGGCGTCTACGCCGAGATGCCGCCGCACATTCGCCGCCAGCGGCAGAAGGCAGGATACTGATATGGCCAGAATGACAATGATCGAAGCCGTGCGCAGCGCCATGGATGTCTCCATGGAGCGCGACGACAATGTCGTCGTCTTCGGCGAGGATGTCGGCTATTTCGGCGGCGTTTTCCGCTGCACGCAGGGGCTTCAGGCGAAATACGGCAAGACCCGCTGCTTCGACGCGCCGATCAGCGAGAGCGGCATCGTCGGAACGGCAATCGGCATGGCGGCCTACGGCCTGAAGCCCTGCGTCGAGATCCAGTTTGCCGACTACATGTATCCGGCCTACGACCAGATCACCCAGGAAGCGGCCCGCATCCGCTACCGCTCCAACGGCGATTTCACCTGCCCGATCGTGCTGCGCATGCCGACCGGCGGCGGCATCTTCGGCGGCCAGACGCACAGCCAGAGCCCGGAAGCGCTTTTCACCCATGTCTGCGGCCTCAAGGTCGTGGTGCCTTCGAATCCCTATGACGCCAAGGGCCTGCTGATCGCTTCGATCGAAGATCCCGATCCCGTGATGTTCCTCGAGCCGAAGCGGCTCTACAACGGTCCGTTCGACGGCCATCACGACCGACCGGTCATCCCCTGGTCGAAGCATGATCTCGGCGAGGTGCCGGAGGGACACTACACGATCCCGATCGGCAAGGCGGAAGTCCGCCGCCTGGGCTCCGCCGTCACTGTCGTCGCCTACGGCACCATGGTGCATGTGGCGCTTGCCGCGGCCGAGGAGACCGGCATCGACGCCGAAGTGATCGACCTGCGCAGCCTGCTGCCGCTCGACCTCGACACGATCGTGAAATCCGTCGAGAAGACCGGCCGCTGTGTCGTCGTGCACGAGGCAACGCTCACATCGGGCTTCGGCGGCGAAGTCGCCGCCCTCGTGCAGGAACATTGCTTCTACCATCTCGAAGCGCCCGTCGTGCGCGTTGCCGGCTGGGACACGCCCTACCCGCACGCCCAGGAATGGGACTATTTCCCCGGCCCCGCGCGCGTCGGACGCGCGCTCGTCGAAGTGATGGAGGCCTGACATGGGCGAATTCGTAATCAAGATGCCCGATGTCGGCGAAGGCGTGGCCGAGGCGGAACTCGTCGAATGGCATGTGAAGCCCGGCGATCCCGTGCGCGAGGACATGGTGCTCGCCGCCGTCATGACCGACAAGGCAACCGTCGAAATCCCATCGCCCGTGACCGGCACCGTGCTCTGGCTCGGCGCCGAAGTGGGCGACACGGTCGCAGTGAAATCGCCGCTCGTGCGCATCGAGATTGCCGGCGAAGGCGTAACCACCGCACCTCTCGACGAAAAGCCGGCCGCGAAGGCTGAAGAGAAGCCCGAAGTGAAGGTCGAGGCACCGGCGCCCGTCGCCAGGCCCGTCCAGCCCGCCAAGGTCGAGGCCAAGGCGCCGGCCGCCAATGGCGTCCACGCGACGGGCGAACGGCTGGAAAAGGCGCTGGCGTCACCGGCCGTGCGCCTGCGCGCCAAGGAAAGCGGCGTCGATCTCCGCCAGGTGACCGGCACCGGTCCGGCCGGGCGGATCACTCATGATGACCTCGACCAGTTCATCGCCCGCGGCGCCCAGCCGGCGCTGGCGCCCGCCGGCCTTCAGCGCAAGACCGCGGTCGATGAAATCAAGGTGACGGGGCTGCGCCGCCGCATCGCCGAGAAGATGTCGCTTTCGACCTCGCGCATTCCCCACATCACCTATGTCGAAGAGGTCGACATGACGGCGCTCGAGGACCTGCGCACCACCATGAACCGCGACCGCAAGGCGGACCAGCCAAAGCTGACGATCCTGCCCTATCTGATGCGGGCGCTCGTTCGCACCGTTGCCGAGCAGCCAGCCGTCAACGCGATCTTCGACGACGGCCCCGGCATCATCCATCGCCATCATGCCGTGCATATCGGCATTGCCACCCAGACGCCGGCGGGCCTCACCGTGCCGGTGGTGCGCCATGCCGAAGCGCGTGGCATCTGGGACTGCGCCAACGAGCTCAACCGTCTTGCCGAGGCAGCCCGCACCGGGACCGCCACCCGTGATGAACTCACCGGATCGACGATCACCATCTCGTCGCTCGGCGCGCTCGGCGGCATCGTCTCCACCCCAGTCATCAACCACCCGGAAGTGGCGATCGTCGGCGTCAACAAGCTGGCGATCCGTCCGGTCTGGGACGGCACGCAGTTCGTACCGCGCAAGATCATGAACCTGTCCTCGAGCTTCGATCACCGCGTCATCGACGGCTGGGATGCGGCCGTCTTCGTGCAGCGGCTGAAGACCCTGCTCGAAACGCCGGCGCTTATTTTCGTGGAGGCCTGAGGCGATCATGAAGGAAATTTCCTGCAAGCTACTGGTCATCGGCGCCGGCCCCGGCGGCTACATTGCAGCCATCCGCGCCGGCCAGCTCGGTATCGACACCGTGATCGTCGAAAAGGCCAAGGCCGGCGGCACCTGCCTCAACGTCGGCTGCATTCCCTCCAAGGCTTTGATCCACGCGGCCGAAGAGTTCCACAAGCTGCGCGCGGCGGCGTCCGGCCGCAGTCCGCTCGGCCTCTCACTTGCCAGCCCCTCGATCGATCTTGCCCACACCGTCGCCTGGAAGGACGGCATCGTCGGCCGGCTGAACAGCGGGGTGATCGGGCTCTTGAAGAAGGCCGGCGTCAAGGCAGTGATCGGGGCGGCTCGCTTCGTCGATGGCAAGACTGTCGACGTCGAAACCGAAACCGGGCTGCAGCGTATCCGCGCCGACGCGATCGTGATCGCCACCGGCTCGGCGCCCGTCGAGCTTCCGGACCTGCCCTTCGGCGGGCCGATCATTTCATCGACCGAAGCCCTGTCGCTGAAGAGCGTGCCGAAGAGCCTCGCCGTCATCGGCGGCGGCTATATCGGCCTCGAACTCGGCACGGCCTTCGCCAAGCTCGGCAGCCACGTCACCGTCGTCGAGGCCCTGACGCGCATCCTGCCGCAATATGATGCCGACCTGACGAAACCGATCGGCAAGCGCCTCGGCGAACTCGGCATCGAAGTCTTCACCCAGACGGTCGCCAAGAGCTACTCCACCGAGACCAATAGCCTGCATGCCGAGCACAACGGCCGCGCCGTCGACGTCGCCGCCGAAAAAGTGCTGGTCACCGTCGGCCGCCGGCCGGTGACCGAAGGCTTCGGCCTGGAGGAGATCGACCTTGATCGCACCGGCCGCTTCATCCGCGTCGACGACCAGTGCCGCACCTCGATGCGCGGCATCTACGCGATTGGCGACGTCACCGGCGAGCCGATGCTGGCGCACCGCGCCATGGCGCAGGGCGAAATGGTGGCCGAGATCGTCGCCGGCCACAAGCGAAGCTGGGACAAGCGCTGCATCCCGGCCGTCTGCTTCACCGATCCGGAAATCGTCACCGCCGGGCTCTCGCCCGACGAAGCGCGCGCCAACGGCATCGAGATCAAGATCGGCCAGTTCCCCTTCCAGGCGAATGGCCGCGCCATGACGACGCTCTCGGAAGACGGCTTCGTCCGCGTCGTCGCCCGCGCCGATAACCACCTGGTGCTCGGCATCCAGGCGGTCGGTCACGGGGTCTCGGAACTCTCGGCAAGCTTCAGCCTTGCGATCGAAATGGGCGCGCGCCTCGAAGACATCGCCGGCACGATCCATGCCCACCCGACACAGTCCGAGGCCTTCCAGGAGTCGGCGTTGAAGGCGCTGGGGCACGCGCTGCATATCTGATCGACACGTTGTAAAATGGCTCCTCATCCGGCCTGCCGGCCACTTTCTTCCCGCCACGCGGGGAGAAGGACACATGCGGCGCCCACCCGCTCCAACCATTGCCTTTTGTCGCACGGGAGAAAGATATGAGCAGAATTGATCCGATCGTCATCGTTTCGGCGACACGCACCCCGATGGGCGCCTTTCAGGGCAGCCTCAAGGATCTGACCGCGCCGGAAATCGGCGCCATCGCGCTGAAGGCAGCACTCGATCGCGCCGGCCTTGATGCTGTCGACGAGGTGCTGATGGGCAATGTGCTGCCGGCCGGTATCGGCCAGAACCCGGCGCGCCAGGCAGCCCTTGGCGCAGGCCTCGGCAAGGAGACGCCGTCGACGACCGTCTCCAAGGTCTGCGGCTCCGGCATGAAGGCGCTGATGCTCGGCCATGATGCGTTGCTGTCCGGCAGCGCCGCTGTGCTTGCCGTCGGCGGCATGGAGTCGATGACCAACGCCCCCTATTTGTTGCCGAAGGCGCGCGGCGGCTTCCGCCTCGGGCATGGTGAGGTCAAGGACCATATGTTCCTCGACGGCCTCGAAGACGCCTATTCCGGCCGGCTGATGGGCACCTATGCCGAGGACACGGCCGAACACTACCAGTTCTCGCGCACCGATCAGGACGCCTTCGCGCTTCGCTCGCTGGAGCGCGCAACCCGCGCGGCTGAAGATGGTTCCTTTGCCGAGGAGACGGTGGCGGTCAGCGGCGCCGGAAAGCGGCAGACCGCCAATCTCGACCGCGACGAGCAGCCGACCAAATCGGATCCGGCAAAGATCCCGAAGCTGAAACCCGCCTTCCGCGACGGCGGCAGCGTGACCGCGGCCAATTCGTCGTCGATCTCCGACGGTGCAGCGGCACTGATTTTGATGCGGGCAAGCGAGGCGGAAAAGCGGGGGCTGACGCCGCTTGCGATCGTCGCTGGCCACGCCGGCCACGCACAGGAACCGGCCTGGTTCACGACCGCACCGATCGGCGCGATCGACAAGCTGATGGCCAAGCTTGCCTGGGAGAAGGGCAGCGTCGGCCTCTACGAGATCAACGAGGCCTTCGCCGTGGTGGCGATGGCGGCGATCCGTGATCTCGGGCTCTCAGACGATATCGTCAACATCAACGGCGGCGCCTGCGCGCTCGGCCATCCGATCGGCGCGTCCGGTGCCCGCATCATCGTGACGCTGCTTCACGCCATGCGCGCCAAGGGCGTCAAACGCGGAATTGCCTCGCTCTGCATCGGTGGCGGCGAGGCGACGGCAGTGGGGCTGGAACTGTTGCAGTAGGATACGACTGCATGTCTCCTTTGATCGCAGCCGGTTAAAGGACGCAGCAAATCAAAGCGCTACAGCGACCTTTGCGCGTCTGATAAGACGCGCGGCGCTGTAGCGGAATGAGGAAAAGTGCGCGCGGTTTTCGGCCCGCATCCCGCGCCAACTTATGAGAAGCGCCGCCGATCGAACGGGCGACGCTTGTCGTTTTCAGCGGCGATTTGCCTCTCGTCCCTCTCCCCCTGACGGTGAGAGGGTCAGATCGGCCGCTCTTTAGCCCATGCGCTCGGAAGCGTAGGAGCCCGGGCTCGGCGGGAAGACGACGACGCGGTTGCCGTTGATGAAGCAGCGGTGATGGATGTGCGCGTGCACCGCACGCGCCAGCACCTGGCTTTCGACATCGCGGCCGATCGAGACATAGTCTTCCGCGCTCTGGGCGTGGGTGATGCGGGCGATGTCCTGCTCGATGATCGGGCCTTCGTCGAGGTCGGCGGTGACATAATGCGCCGTCGCGCCGATCAGCTTCACGCCGCGCTCATAGGCCTGCTTGTAGGGGTTGGCCCCCTTGAACGACGGCAGGAAGGAGTGGTGGATGTTGATGATCCGGCCCGACATCTTCTTGCAGAGCGCATCCGACAGGACCTGCATGTAGCGGGCAAGCACGATCAGCTCGGCGCCGGTCTGCTCGACGATCTCCAGGAGCTGCGCTTCCGCCTTCGGCTTGTTCTCCTTCGTCACCTTGATGTGATGGAAGGGAATGTCGTGGTTGACGATCACCTTCTGATAATCGAAGTGGTTGGAGACGACGCCGACGATGTCGATCGGCAGCGCGCCGATCTTCCAGCGGTAGAGCAGGTCGTTGAGGCAATGGCCGAAACGCGACACCATCAGCAGCACCTTCATGCGCTCTTCGCTGTCACGGATTTCGGCCGCCATATTGAAGCGCTTGACGACCGGCTCGAAGCCCTCCTTGAGCTCATCGAGCTTGACGCCTTCCTGGCTGATGAAGGTCAGCCGCATGAAGAACAGGCCGGTCTCGAGGTCGTCGAACTGCGAACTGTCTGAAATGTAACAGCCCTTTTCGGCGAGATAGCCGGTGATGGCGGCGACGATGCCGCGGGTGGTCTTGCAGCTGACGTTCAGCACATAGCTTTTCATCGGTAGGTCTCTCGCTCCAGAGGTTTTTCCGGCCCCCCCATATACGGCCAGTCACGCAAAAACTAGCGCGGCCTTTTCGCCGCCGACGATCCATTCGCGACATTCGCTTGACGGAACCGGCCAGACGAGCCGGTCAGCACAATACAGCTTCAGCCTGATGGTGCCTGGAGAGAGGTCGGGCAGAAAGTCGCACTCGCCTCAGCGCGGCGTGCGATCCGGATGCGCGCGGGCGAAAGCCTCGATCTCCGCACAATGCTGATCGATGGCGACAAGCCGCGGGCAAGCGCCGAGATCCACCTCCCAGCGGCGAGCGTTGTAGACCTGCGGCACCAGGCAGAAATCCGCCATCGTCGGGCGGTCGCCATGGCAGAACCGGCCCGTTGCGGTATGGTCGAGCAACCGTTCAAAGGCGGCAAGCCCCTCGCCGATGAACTTGCGCATCCAGTCGCGCCGCGCCGCTTCGCCATCCGTGGCATTGGCCATGACATGGGAGATCACGCCGAGATTGCACACAGGGTGGATGTCCATGGCGATCGCATAGGACAGCGTGCGCACCCGTTGGCGCGCGACCGCATCATCCGGCAGGAAGCCGCTATTGGCACGCGTCTCGGCGAGATACTCGATGATGGCGAGCGATTGCGTGAAGCGCTCGCCATCGATGTCGAGAACGGGCACGAGGCCTTGCGGATTGCGCGCCAGATGCTCCGGCTGCTTGTGCGCCTTGGCGAGCAGGTCGACCGGCACCGAACGATAGCTTTCGCCGAGGCTATTGAGCGCGATACGCACCCGGTAGCTCGCCGACGAACGCCAGTAGTCGTAAAGGACGGTCTCGCTCATGCCTTTGCCCGTTCTGTCGCTCGGCCGTATCAGGCCTTGTTGTAGGCTTCGACGGTCTGCTCGATCGCGCCAAAGATCGAATGACCCGCCTTGTCCTTCATCTCGATGCGCACGACGTCGCCGACCCTCAGGAACTGAGTCTTCGCCGCGCCGCCGACGATCGTCTCGATCATCCGCAGTTCTGCAATGCAGGAATAACCGGCACCGCCCTCGGCGACCGGCTTGCCCGGTCCGCCGTCGAGCTTGTTGGAGACCGTTCCCGAACCGATGATCGTGCCTGCAGCGAGCGGCCGGGTCTTGGCGGCATGGGCAACCAACTGGGCAAAGTCGAAAGTCATATCGATGCCGGCGTTGGCGCGACCGAAGGGCTTGCCGTTGAGGTCGACGCAGAGCGGCAGATGCAGCTTGCCACCGTCCCAAGCGTCGCCCAATTCATCCGGAGAAACGGCGACCGGCGAGAAGGCGGAAGACGGCTTCGACTGGAAGAAGCCGAAGCCCTTCGCGAGCTCTGCCGGGATGAGTCCGCGCAGCGACACGTCGTTGACCAGCATGATGAGGCGGATCGCCGTCCGCGCCTCTTCGATCGTCGCCGCCATCGGCACGTCGTCGACGATGACGGCAACTTCGCCCTCCATGTCGACGCCCCAGCTTTCGTCGACAAGCGGGATCGGATCACGCGGCGCGATGAAACTGTCGGAGCCGCCTTGATACATCAGCGGATCCGTCCAGAAGCTCGACGGCATCTCGGCATTGCGGGCCTTGCGGACCAGCTCGACGTGATTGACGTAGGCCGAACCGTCGGCCCATTGGTAAGCGCGCGGCAACGGCGAGAGCGCATCGTGTTCATGGAACCGGATCGTCGGCTGCGAGCCGGTCTCGATCCCCTCGGCCACGCGCGCCAGCCGAGGACCGGCATGCGCCCAATCGTCAAGCGCTGCCTGCAGCGTGCGGGCGATATGCCCGACCTCGGAGCAGCGGGTAAGATCATGGGAGACGACCACGAGCTTTCCATCGCGCGAACCGTCCTTGAGTGTCGCCAGTTTCATGCAGTCCTCCCTCTCAACCTTTTCATTGTTTCACGCGGTTTCGGAGGAAACCGCGCCTGCCGCATAGGAATTATGCGGCAGCTTAAAGTGTTACAGCGGCCTTAGCGCGTCTTCAAAGACGCGCGGCGCTGTAAACGGACGAATCGTCCGTAAGCTTCACAACAAGGCCGTCGGCAGCGATCGTCAAGGCGCCCGCCCAGTTTTTGCGGGCCGCCGCAATCCAGTGGTTTTCGGTTATGTCCGGATCATCGGCGGGGATCAGATGGTGCAGCACCAGCCGGCCGACGCCGGCGGCCGTCGCGATCGCGGCCGCCTGTTCGGCGAAGCTGTGGCTCGCAAGCAGATGCTCCTTCAGCCGCGCGCCATTGCCGGTGCGCGCCACTAGCCGGTCGACGCCTTCGGCAAGCATCGCCTCATGCACGAGAATGTCGGCGCCTCTGGCGAAATCGGCAAGCGGCGGGAAATAGGCCGTGTCGGACGAGAATACGACTGAGCCTTCCGCATGGTCGAAGCGGAGCGCAAAACAGTCGGTGACCGGCGGATGGTCGACGCGCAGCGCCGACAACGTCAGGCCGTTCTCCGAGAAGATTTTGCCCTCGGAATATTCGATGACCTCGACCAGCGCACGCAGGTCCGGCCGCCCTTCATCGACGATGCGGATGTCGATGTCGAACGCCAGCGACTGCAGGAAGCCCTGCCAACAGGCAAGTGTCCCGACAGGACCGAAGACGCGCACGGGATGCGCGAGTCCGGCGGTCCAGGCGGTGTGGATCAGCGGTCCAAGTTCGAGCACATGGTCCGAATGCAGATGGGTGATGACGATGAGATCGAGCGCTTTCAGCGCTACGCCGGCATCCGTCACCCCGCGGGTGACGCCGAGGCCGCAATCGACGACGACCCTGCGACCGCCGATTTCGAGGAGCGACGAGGTCGGCCACGGGCCGCCCGGCCGGATCGCCGGACCGCCCTTGCTGCCGAGCAAAACGAGGCGTGAACTCAAGACCAATCGCCTTCCGGCGTCCCGTTAAACCGCTTCTTGAGATCGCTCCAGCAATCGATGTAGTTGTCCTGCAACGTCTCCAGTTCGGCGGCGTAGCGGGTCAGCTGCTGCGGGAAGCGGGTCTCGAACATGAAGGCCATCGTATGGTCGAGCTTCACCGGTTTCAACTCGCTGTTTGTCGCCTTGTCGTAGCCAGACGCGTCAGGCCCGTGCGCCAGCATCATGTTGTGCAGGCTCATGCCGCCGGGCACGAAACCCTCTTCCTTCGCGTCATAACGGCCGTAGATCAGCCCCATGAACTCGCTCATGATGTTGCGGTGGTACCAGGGCGGCCGGAAGGTGTGTTCGGCGACCAGCCAGCGCGGCGGGAAGATCACGAAATCGACATTCGCCGTCCCCTCTTCGCCGGAAGGTGCCGTCAGGACCGTGAAGATCGACGGATCCGGGTGGTCGAAGAGGATTGCGCCGACGGGCGAGAAGGTCTTGAGGTCGTATTTATAGGGCGCGTAGTTGCCGTGCCAGGCGACGACATCGAGCGGCGAGTGGCCGATCTCGGTCACGTGGAAGCCGCCGCACCACTTCACATGCACGCGGCAGGGAGTCTCCTTCTCCTCGAAGGCGGCGACCGGCGTCTTGAAATCGCGCGGGTTGGCGAGGCAGTTTGCGCCGATCGGGCCGCGATCCGGCAGCGTGAACTTGGCGCCGTAGTTTTCGCAGATGTAACCGCGCCAGACCTTCTCGTCGCCAAGCCGCGTGACCTTGAACATGGTACCGCGCGGCACGAGGCAGATCTCCGAGGGTTGCACGTCCATCTTGCCGAGTTCGGTGAAGACCTGGATCGCGCCGGTCTCTGGAACGATCAGGAGCTCGCCGTCGGCGTTGAAGAAATAGTCGTCCACCATGTCGGCGTTGAAGGCATAGGCATGCGCCGCCATCCCGGTCTGCGTCGGTGCGTCGCCCGCCGTCGTCATCGTGCGGATGCCCTCAAGGAAATTGAGCTTCTCCGATGGCGTCGGCAGCGGGTTCCAGCGCAACTGGCCGAGTGCCAGCGAATGTTCGGCCATATGCGGCGCCGTCTTCCAGTGTGGATAGTCGATCCTGCTGAAGCGCCCTGTGTGGCGGACACTCGGCCGGATACGGTAGAGCCAGGAACGCTCGTTGGTGCCGCGCGGCGCGGTGAAGGGCGAGCCGGAAAGCTGCTCGGCATAAAGCCCGTAGGCGCATTTCTGCGGGCTGTTCTGCCCCTGCGGCAGAGCGCCGGGCAAACTTTCGGTCTCGAAATCGTTGCCGAAGCCCGGCATGTAGCCGAGCGCCTCGGCTGCCTTGGCCTGCGCATCGGCCTGTTGTCCTGCCTTCTCGAGCATGGTTCGATCCTCCTCCTCCAAGCGCCTGGCTCCAGCAGGGGAGCGCCCCTTTAAACAGGGGCCGGCATACTTCCGGTGCCACGGCGACGGCTGATCCTCGTGGACGTGAGCGGCGCTTTCGGCATATTAGTTGCAATCGTAACTATCGATTTTGTAACTATCAAGGACACCGCGATGGCCACCGATGGCTTCGAGCTCAATGCCTTTCTGCCCTACCGCTTGAACCGAGCAGCCGAATTCGTCGCCCTGCGCTTCGCGGCCCAATACAAGGCACGCTACCAGCTCACCCGCCCGGAATGGCGCACGCTCGCAGCCCTCGGCAGCACCGGCCGTCCGATGACGGCGACCGAGGTCGGCGCCCACTCGGCCATGCACAAGACCAAAGTCAGCCGCGCCGTCGCGGCCCTCGAAAAACGCCGCTGGCTGACGCGGCGTGAACATGAGGACGACCGCCGCGTCGAGCATCTGGAACTGACGAAGACAGGCATTCGGGCCTATGGCGAATTGACCGAGCTTGCTGCCCACTATCAGGCGGAATTGAACGCGCTGATCGGTCCGGCCGAGATGCAGGCGCTGGCTGTCGGCCTGGAAGCAGTGGAACGCGCCATCGTCAGGATCGAAAAACCCGACAACGCCCGCGGCTGAGCTCAGCCTTTCATCCGTTCCGGGATCGGCACGCCTTCGAAGCTTTTCAGCGTTTCGAGCACGATCGAGGTCTTCACATGCTGCACGCTGTCGTGAGGCAGCAGCACGTCGTTGACGAAGCGCGAAAGCCCGGCGAGATCCGGCGTCACTACTCTCAGATGATAGTCCATCTCGCCCGTCAGGGCATAGGCCTCCAGAACTTCGGGCAGGCTGGAGACGAGCTTGCCGAACCGCTTGGCATTGTCGCGATTGTGGGTGGCGAGCGTCACCGAGATCACCACCATCAGATCAAGGCCGAGCTTCTGCCGGTCGATCTGGGCCTGATAGCCGGTGATATAGCCTTCCGCTTCGAGCCGGGTGCGCCGCCGGGAGCATTGCGACGGCGAAAGCGCGATGCGTTCGGACAGTTCGTTGTTGGTCAGATGCCCGTCGCGCTGCAATTCACTGAGGATCTTGAGATCGAAGCCGTCAAGCTGCTCCATTCGTGCGCCCTAATACAATATTTTGCATGTTTCGTGCACCATTTTGTCCAAACAGCGCAAGAATACAAGCATCATGCATGGGAATTGCGTCATACTCCAGCAAAGTTTGGAAGAACAAGAGGAGACTTCCGATGGGCCCCTTCCCGCATGACGCCCCGCCGGCAACCATTACCGCTGACAACCCCGCCGGCACCGACGGCTTCGAATTTGTCGAATTCGCCCATCCGGAACCGGAGAAGCTGGCCGAGCTCTTTACCCGCATGGGCTACAGCCCGGTCGCCAAGCACAAATCCAAGAACATCACCGTCTGGCGGCAGGGCGATATCAACTACATCCTGAATGCCGAGCCGGGTTCCCATGCCATGCGCTTCGTCGATCAGCATGGCCCCTGCGCGCCGTCCATGGCCTGGCGCGTCGTCGACGCCAAGCACGCCTTCGACCATGCGGTCTCGAAGGGCGCGATCCCTTACGAAGGCAACGACAAGTGTCTCGACGTTCCGGCCATCGTCGGCATCGGCGGTTCGCTGCTCTATTTCGTCGAAACCTACGGCGCCAAGGGCTCGGCCTATGAAGCCGAATTCGAATGGACCGGCGAGCGCAACCCGAAGCCCGAAGGCGTCGGCTTCTATTATCTCGATCACCTCACCCACAACGTCTATCGCGGCAACATGGACAAGTGGTGGGCCTTCTACCGTGAACTCTTCAACTTCACGCAGATCCACTTCTTCGACATCGACGGCCGCATTACCGGCCTCGTCAGCCGCGCGATCACCTCGCCCTGCGGCAAGATCCGCATTCCCTTGAACGAGTCCAAGGACGATACGAGCCAGATCGAGGAATATCTGCGCAAGTACAAGGGTGAAGGCATCCAGCACATCGCCGTCGGCACCGAAGCGATCTACGACGCCACCGACAAGCTCGCCGACAATGGACTGAAGTTCATGCCCGGCCCGCCGGAAACCTATTACGAGATGTCACACGAGCGTGTGCACGGCCATGACGAGCCGATCGAGCGCATGAAGAAGCACGGCATCCTCATCGACGGCGAAGGCGTGGTGAATGGCGGCATGACGAAGATCCTGCTGCAGATCTTCTCGAAGACCGTGATCGGCCCGATCTTCTTCGAGTTCATTCAGCGCAAGGGCGACGAAGGCTTTGGCGAGGGCAATTTCCGCGCCCTGTTCGAATCGATCGAAGCCGACCAGATCCGTCGCGGCGAACTGGGACCGCAGGCGGCCGAGTAAACAGGCCTGGCCCGGAAAATCTTGGCCGGACGGCAGGGCCGGCCTCTCGAAGCTTAGGAGCCTCTCGCCTCAAGCGAGGGGCTTTTCTATGGAGCCGACATCTCACAACGTGATCGCGTCCGCGTGCCCGATCGAACAGATATCGCAATCGTCGATCTCAGTTCGTGGCATCGTTGACGACGCGCCAGTTCGGGCGGCCGAGGTCATGCGGCCATTCGATCACGTCACGGTCGTTGAAGTAGACGACTTCAGCCAGTTTCGGGAACTGCGGATCCGGCTGTGTCGCGGCGTTCATCCACGGCTGCATATAGGCCTGGCTGCCTTCCCATCCGAGTTCGGCCACCCAGATCGGCTTGTTGTACTTGGCCACCAGGTCGTAGCCGGGCTTCAGCGCCTCGGCGAAGGTCTTCGGTCCGCCGTACTCGATCTTGTCGAAGGGCTCGAGCCCGAAGACGGACAGCCCGACGAGATCGACATAGTCGTCACCCGGATAGTAGGCTTCGAGGTTCGGCAGTCCTTTCGGCGACCACATGATCTGCGCTTTCGGCGCCTTCTCGCGCACGATGTCCATGGCATGCCTGTAGGCCTTGATCCAATCCTGGGGTTCCCAACCGGCCCAGGAGAAGCGGCCGGAGGTGTCTTCCATTTCCTGCCCCCAGCGCACGACGACCGGGCTTTTCAGTTCGGCAATCGCGTTGGCGATCGCTTCCATGTTGGGATCATATTCGCCCCTGAGCATCCGGTCGCGGAGTTGCGTCGGCGTCAGTTTCCAGTCGAGCGACCAGGACCAGGGCTCGATGGTGATCAGCAGATTGCGCTTGCGCTGAAGCGCATACTCGTCAGCGGTGCGCAAGGATGCGAGATCGACATCTTCCCACGGCAGGAACAGAGCCTCGGTCGTCACGTCGCCTTGGGCGCCGAAATCGCCATGCGGATCGTAAGCGCCGAATTTCGTTCCGCCAGGGTGCATGACGGGACGTTTGTCGATCATCATCTCGGTCTGTCCGGCATTACCCGCGGGATTGGCTTGCTCCTGCGCCAACGCGGACACCATGCTGCCGAAGTCCAGCTGCAGGGCCAGGGCAGTGCATAGGGCGAATGCCAATTTGCGTTTCATTTCATCCTCCTGCTGCGTCTATTTCTTGGCCAGGAACTGTTCCTTGAGACGCAATGCCTTTGCTGTGATGTCGTCCTGGGCGACGAGGCTGTAGTAAGCGTCATTGGGCTTGGGCTTTGCGTGCTTGAAGACATACCACTCGCCGTTTGGCACTTTCCGCTGATAGATCGTGTCGCCGATCTTGGCGTGGCCGAAACAGGTCCGAGCGTCGCCCGCATCGACCGCGGTCGTCCATATGGCCTGCATGCACATCATGCCGAGGTCGCTGACGTACCAGTTGCCTTCGGCGAAGGAGCGGTCACCGTTGCCCTTGTCGACAAAGGCAACGAGCTTTCGGTCATGCGCGGTGAAGCGTGCGCCGCCGGTCGACCATTGCCAGGTCTTGTTGCGGTAGAGCGAATAGACTTCGTAAGCGCTGAGCGGCGTCGGCTTGATCTCCATCTTCGCCTTGACCGGCTCGGCGCCCAAGTAGACCGCGGCGGCTGCAAACGGCAGCGACAGCGGCAGAATCATGACTTTTATCGACCCTTTCATCGCCTTTCTCCTCGTCTTGGAGATTTACACACTCGATTTCTCGCCGCCGTCATGACGGCATGTCGTATCGGCCGACCTTCTTTGTCGTCGTCGTTTCCCGGTATTCCGTTTCGCTGACACGTCCTTCGACGCTCTTAGCGGTGGCCCGTGACAAGGCAGCCTCGGTCCGCGCCCCGCTCTCAGGCGGCGGCGAAAAGCCTTTCCATTGCAAATGGAAACGAACGATCCTGAGCTTCGTGCCGAGGCCGGCGCCGGCAACTGCGAATTTCGCGTCGGTGAAGGTCACGAAGCCCAGGCCGTGCGACAGCGCCTCCGTTGCCTCGGCACCGTGGCGCACGGCCGATTGGGCAGACAGCACCGAGACCAGCACCAGAGAGCCGGCCGTCATCGCGGTCACCGTCGAACGCGGCACGAGAGGCAGCCCGTTCTCGCGCGCGTGCCGAACATGGATCACCACCGCGAGCCCGGCATAGATGAGAGCGTTGATCGCGGCGAAGACGTAGAAGCCGCGCGCCGCTCCCGCATCGGCAATCAGCCAGACGGCGAGCGCCGACATCAGAGAAAGCAGGAGATAGGGCGTCAGCACACGAAGCGGCAGGGGAGCTGCTGCGCCGCCGCCTTTCGGCGTGATGTGAAAATCGACGAACGAGCCGCTCAGATGATCGCGCACCGCCGCCAGGCAGCCAAGCAGCGACCAGGGCCACCGCGCGAACAGGAACAGGATCGTCTCCCAACTCAGCACCCGCGCGTCATGCGGGCGGAAGGTGCCGGTCGAACGCCAGAAATAGGCGAGCACGACCAGAACCAGCGACAAAGGCACGAAATGCAGCAGGAAATCGGGATATTCGACCGCGACGAAGACCCGTCCCATGAGCAGCGCCGCGATCGGCATCACGAACATCAGCGCCATGAAGCACGAAAACAGCGGGTACCAGAACTGCGAAAAGAGGAACTGGAACTGCAGCCGCGGCGGCAGCTTCGGCACGTATACGGGCGAGTACTTCAACAGGATCGCCACCAGGCTGCGCGACCATTGGAATTCCTGAACCACGAGATCGGCAAAGTTCGCCGGCCCGTCGCCATGGGCGATGGCGTTCAGGGCATGCACGCCGCGCCAGCCATGGGCATTCATCATCAGCGTCGTCGAATGATCTTCGGCGAGTTCCGGACCCAGCCCGCCGATCTGCTTCAGCGCCTTTGTCCGCACGGCGTAATGCGAACCGATGCACAGCGGCGCCCAGCCGTTGTTGTAGCCGACCTGCAGGGAGCCGTGCAGGCTTGCCTCCGCATAGAGCCGCCCGCGTGCCGCCCAGCTTGTGGCGGCATTCGCGTCGCATATGCTCGGCGCCGAGACGTAGCCGACCGACGGGTCGTTGAAGGGACGCAGCACCTCGACGAGATAGGTGGCTTCGGGCACGTGATCGGCGTCGAACTGCGCCACGAAATCGTAGCGCTCATAGGCGTAGTGATCGTAGAAATAGGCGAGGTTTCCTTCCTTGCAGCGCGTGCGGCGTGGCCAGGTGGCGCGATGATATTCGGCGACACCCTTTCGCGTTGAGATGAAAACCCCGTGGGCCGCACACCAGGAAACCGTTTCCGGCGACGGGTCCTCGTCCGCCAGCCAGACATCGAAGTCGCAGCCGGTCTGGTCCAGCATTGCCTGCAGCGTCTTGCGCACAACGGCAAACGGCTCGGACGGCGCCTTGGTGACGACCATCGCGATCCGCCCTCGGGGCACCGGACCCGTGTCCACGGTGGCCACCTTCGCGCCGGAAAAGATCATGATGAAATAGACCGGCAGCAGGATGATCCATCCGACGACGACGGTGATGAGGATGTAGCATGGCCAGTCCATGACGTGGACCGGATCGAACCACCACCGCCAGAAATACACGAAGGCCGCGAACCATGCGGTAACGCCCAACATGTTTAGCATCTGCAGGCGTCCGGAAAACAGCACCGTCAGACGAGGCCTGACATGTCGCACTTGCCGCGCACGCGCGAGATCGGCATAGTGCCGAAATCCGTCGAATGCGGCGGCCCAGCTCATCACCGCACCTCCAGGCCGAAACCCGGCGCCGCCGTGCGGATGATGGTGTCGATGTCCGAGAGCGCCGGGCGGAAGCCCAGCCGCTGCCGCGCCCGGCTCGTGTCGGCATAGAGCACGGGCGGATCGCCGGGGCGACGCGGCAACATCTGCACGGGAACCTGTCGCCCGGTGACGCGATCGATGGCCTCGAGAACCTGCCGGATCGACGTTCCGTGTCCGGAGCCGAGATTGGCGCGCAGCACTTCGCCGCCTTCACGCAGATAGTTGACGGCCGCGACATGCGCATCGGCGAGGTCGGTCACGTGAATGTAGTCGCGAATGCAGGTTCCGTCCGGCGTCGGATAATCGTCGCCGAAGACGTCGAGTTTTTCGATCCCGCCGGCCGCCGCCATCAGGGCGCGCGGTATGAGATGCGTTTCCGGATCGTGCCGTTCCGTGAGCTGTCCTTCCGGATCGGCGCCCGCGGCGTTGAAGTAGCGCAAGGCGACGGAACGAAGATCATAGGCGCGCGCGTAGTCGCCGAGCATCAGCTCGATCATCAGTTTCGTACGCCCATAGGGGTTTATCGGAAATTGCTCCGTGTCCTCGGTGATCGGAAGCCGCGGCGGCACGCCGTAGGTGGCGCAGGAGCTGGAAAATACGATGTGTTTAAGCCCGGTGACACGGCAGGCCTCGAGCAGCGCGATGCTGCCTGCAACATTGTTGCGATAGTATTTTCCCGGGTCTTCGACGGATTCCCCGACATAGGCGGAAGCCGCGAAGTGGATCACGCATTCGGGCAGAAACGTCCGGATCGCCGTCGCCAGCCGTTCCGTGTCCTCAAGCTCGCCTTCAACGAGGGGACCCCAGCCTACGTTGGTCCTATGCCCCGTCGAAAGATTGTCATAGACGACGGGAACGAAATCTTGCTCAGCAAGGCGCTTGCAGGTGTGGCTTCCTATGAAACCGGCACCGCCGGTGACGAGTATGACGCGGGACATCTCATACCGCCTCTCCCGCCGTTGCGCGATCGGCTGCGCTGAGGCGCTCCTCGAAGTAAGCGATGGTGCGCTCGAGCCCGTCGCGCAGCATGACCTTCGGCTCCCAGGCGAGCTCCGTAAGCGCGTGCGATATATCGGGACGGCGCTGACGCGGATCGTCGACGGCCGCCGCTTGGTGAACGATGCGCGAGCGTGAGCCGGTCAGCGACCGCACCATTTCCGCAAGTTCGAGAACCGTGAATTCGCCGGGATTGCCGAGGTTGATCGGCCCGATGCAATCACCGGCCGAGACCGAAAGCCGGAGAAAACCGTCGATCAGGTCGTCGACATAGCAGAAGGACCGGGTCTGCTGCCCATCGCCATAGATCGTCAGGTCCTTGCCGAGCAGGGCCTGGACGACGAAATTGGAGATCACCCGGCCGTCGTCCGCCCGCATGCGCGGGCCGTAGGTATTGAAGATGCGCGCGACCTTGATCTTGACCCGATGGGATCGGTGGTAGTCGAAGAACAGGGTTTCGGCCGACCGTTTTCCTTCATCGTAGCAGGCACGCGGGCCGATCGGGTTGACGTTGCCGAAATAGACCTCGCGTTGCGGGCTGAAGAGCGGATCGCCATAGACTTCCGAGGTCGAGGACTGGATGACCGTGGCGCCGGTGGCGCGCGCATTCTCAAGTGCATGCAGCGCGCCAAGGACGTTGGTCATGAGAGTGCCGACCGGATCGGCCTGATAGTCGGGCGGTGATGCCGGAGAAGCAAAATTGAAGATGACGTCAGCATCGATCAGATAGGGTTTGCGAACGTCATGATCGATGACGTGGAAATGCGGGTTCTGCACCAAATGAAAGAGATTTTCGCGCCGTCCCGTCGAAAAATTGTCGAGACAAATGACCGTATGACCTAGAGAAAGAAGTCTTTCGCAAATATGCGAACCAAGAAAACCGCCTCCGCCTGTTACTAGTATTCTTCTCGGTATTCCTGCAATCTTCTTTAGAAACTCGCGTTGCCCGACGACAGACAACGGGCCTGGAACGACCTTTCGCATGCGCACCTCCAATTATTCTACACACCATTCCTCATGGTGATTGGAGACGGGCTGCCCATAGGAAATATAATAAGGAATTGTTTCTTTATTACAATTTCACGCACAACCCGACAGAACAAGAATTCTACGATCCATCCCAATATCTTCTTATCTTAAATTTCAATATTAGCTAATTATCAAATAACTACCGACGCGTCAACTAAAACGATAAGGACTTATATAATATAATATGAAATAAGAATAGAGTTACCCGGGAAATAGCCGCAGATTGCTACACTATAATCCAGACAAAGTAATCATTTAATACTTTATTAATCATATTATAGCTATTACGGGCTACCGATCACTCTTGAAATCCTGCTTTTTCGGGGGGAGTAGTCCGGCGGGCGATGTCGGTCGGGTGTTCCGCCGTGGGCACCATCCTTCGCCCCAAGCGAGGTCACGGGAAGCTGGCATGCAAGCCCTGATCAGCAGCCAAAACGCAATTAACTGCGCACTCGACGGTGTCGAGGCACAGCAATGAAATGCCTGGTCGATGCTTCCGAGTTTAGTTCTTCCAGCGCGACGAAAGCGTCTCGCCACCGCGTTCGGCGGCCGCATCGTTGGTGAAGTAACGCGACGCCGCTTCCGTGCGGTTGCGGACGTTCATCTTCTTGTAGATGTTGCGGACATGAACCTTGACGGTATTCTCCGACAATCCAAGACGATCGGCGATGATCTTGTTTTGCGTTCCCTTGCAGATCAGATCGAGGATCTGAACTTCGCGGGTCGTCAATCCGTCGGGCCCGGCATCGCGCTTGCGCCGACCTGCGCCTGCGCTCGCTCCGGACAGCTCTGACCGCCGACCATAGAGACTGCTCGCAGCGAAGGGCTCGGGCGAAAGCCGTCGCAGCAAGGCGGCGGGGAAGTGCTCGCCCCCCTTCATCAGCAAATCGATGGCTGCAAGGCAGACGTCCAGGTTCAGGTTCAACGGCAGAACGCCGTGGATCAGCCGTTCTTCAACGAAGCCGGCGATCGACGGATCGAGTTCCTCGGCATTCTCCACCACCAGACCGATCGAGGTCTTGGGGTGAAACTCGTGTATGGTCCGCAAGATCGCTGGAAAGGACTTGGCCGGCATGCGGTAGAGCATGATCAGCGTCACGTCGACGAGACTGCCGTCCAACAGATTGTCCGGATCGGAAAAGCAGACGATGTCGTGCCCCTGAAACCGCGAACCGACCGCCTGCATCAGGCACTCGGCAAACAGATCAATCTTGGCGAGCATGACGATCTTTTTCTTCTGCGACAAAGCCTTGTTGTTTTCTTCAAAATCATCAACGCTGGAGCTTCCCGGATACATTACGCCCTCCTAGGATTTTTCCATTTATTTTTATGGGTGCACGTTTTTCCCGCAGCGCACCACACTTTCAGAAAATTTATTCGGAACCACTATGCGTCACGGCGACTTCCCACCCCGGGGAAAATTCGCGATAGCTAATGTAACGTAAAGATCTTCATTACGAAACAACCCAAAAGGATTATTGGCGCCCCGAAAGTGTCCTTAAATCGTTATAAATCGAACCATCTTTGGGTTACACGGCGACTGCCTCACGCATTGACGCTCGAAAAATGCCATCCCGATGGCAGCGACCGCTCTTCCACCGGACACGGCGCCCCACCCATTTCCGCGAAAGGCAGCCCATTCCGAGACGAAAAGAAGGATTAGCTGCCCAGGTATTCGCCGCGCCGCCTACCCATCCCTCGGGCCGATATACCTAAAAATACTTCCTTGGAGCTAGTGTGCTGGCGGCCTGGGCGAAGCGGATCGACCGATCGCGCGAAGAAGCGGGAGCACAACCGCATGGTTGGCGCCGACAGCCACACTGGCGTGAGCAAATTCAAATGCTATAACAACGGCTTGCAGGCTGCGGATTACGCCAAAAAGAGCCAATAATTACAACCCACTAACTAGAATAGGTATCTTCCGCGCGCCCGCATTTGGAGTCACATTGGCATTTCGTTTTTGAGTATGCAGCTTGGGTTTCGGCGGAACGCTATTCCGCTCATTTCCATCAACCCAGCGTGTGGCGTAAGCGTAAATCCCGAGTAAGTGTAAAGTATACATTGATCGATTGCGGATCTCGATCCGCTATGTCATTTAAAAAAAGCATAAAAATAGAATTGTATTTTAATAAAGCAATACAAATCGGATTGGAATATTGTTTCTTCCTCAAAACGGAGCCAACCCCAGCAAAAATACCGTAAGATTTAAGGGTATTTGGTGTTGGCTCCTTTTTAACCCAAACGCCGCTTCGTCGCTCTCGACCAGGGAGTAACCCCTCGGTCTTTGCGCTCGCTCCGGTCGAGCGCCTTCTCGAAAGACGAGGCAGACAATGAGTCCCCGCGAACCTACTTCTTCTCGAGCGCCTGCGTCAGCTGGTCGACGATATCCTGCTGCGACTTCAGGCCGGAGGCGGTCAGATAGAGCTTGGCGAAGTAAAGATAGACGACATGGCCATCCTTCGAACAGGCGGATGCTCTAAGCGCGCCGCACGCAAATCCCGTGCAACGCGCCTCGATCGATGGAGCCTGCGCTTGCGCGCTCTCGCTACCCAGCGACGCCGCGCGCACCCTGCTTGCCGATCCGGGCCGCATCCGTTGCCCTGTCCTCGTCCGTCACCGAAGAGAACCGCTTCAGCCTGCGACCGAGCTTCGCATTGATGTCGTCCATCACGGTGAACATGACGGGGACGAAGACGAGGCTGAGCATCGTCGAGGTGATCAGGCCCCCGATCACGGCGATTGCCATCGGTGCCCGGAAAGCGGCATCGGCGCCGATGCCGATCGCGGCGGGAACCATGCCCGCCACCATGGCGATGGTCGTCATGATGATCGGCCGCGCGCGGGTGACGCCCGCCATCAGCAAGGCCGTCCGCCGATCGGCACCCCCGTTGCGGCACTCGATCGCATGGTCGACGAGCAGGATCGAGTTCTTGCAGACGATGCCCATCAGCATGAGGATGCCGATCGTCGACGAGAGATCGAGCGAAGCGCCGAAGAGCAGCAAGGCGAGCGCCGCCCCGCCGATCGACAGCGGCAAGGCCACCAGGATGGTGATCGGCTGCAGGAAATCCTTGAACAAGAGCACCAGAACCGCCGCGACCATCAGGATCCCCGCAAGCAACGCCAGCGCGAAGTTGCGGAACATCTCCGACATGTACTCTGCTTCGCCGTAGTTGGCCTGCGACACGCCCAAGGGCAGTTCGGTCATGGCCGGCAGCGCCGAGATCGCCTCGAACGCGGTCCCAAGCGTGATGCCGTTGAGGTTGGCCTCGACGGCGATCAGGCGTTTGCGATCCAGGCGTTCGACGCTGCTTTCCTCCGCGCCGAAGGAGATATCGGCGACCGATGTCAACGGCACCACTGTTCCGGCATTCGTGCCGACCCTTAGATTGCGGAGCGTATCGACGTCCCCCCTGGCCGACTGGTCGAGCATGACGCGGATGGGCACCTGGCGGTTGCCGAGGTTGAAACGTGCCGAATTGCTTTCGCTGTCCCCCATCGTGGCGATGCGCGCGACGGTACCGATCGAAGTCACCGAGACGCCTAGCCTTGCCGCCTCGTCGAAGCGCGGCTTGACCAGCAGCTCCGGCGAAAGGAGCGGCTCGGTGGACTGGACGTTGACCAGTCCGGGAAGCGCACGCATCTCCTTTTCGAGACGGCGCACCGAAGCCGTCAGCGCCGCCGGATCGTCGCTCGTCAGATAGATCGAGAGATCCTTGGCCCCCTCGACGGACGAGAACGTGGCCTGGATATCAGGCGTTGCCGCCAACAGCGGGCGCAGCGACAACTCGAAGGACTTGCGATCGAGCCCGCGTTCCTCGCGTGGCTTGAGCTTGATGCGGAGAGACACCTCGTTGAGGTTTTCCGCCGTCGCCAGAACGCTTTCGACCTCAGGCTTTGCCTTGATCTGACCGACCAGATCGTCGGAGATGCGGGCCGTTTCTTCAAGACGCGTGCCCGGCGGCAGGGTGATCTTGAGCTGCGACACGTTGCTGTCGCTTGTCGGCAGGAAACCGGTCGGCAGCATCGTCAGCAGCCCGATCGAGCCGATGAAGATCAGGGCGACCAGCGACAAGGCCGTCTTGCGATGAGCGAGCGTCCACCCGAGCAAGCGGCGATAGCCGTCGGCAATGCGCGATGGCTTGCCGGAATGGCCATGGCCGCCCCTTGGCCGCAGCAGGTAGGCCGCCATCAGCGGTGTCAGCAGGCGTGCCACCGCCAGCGAAAACAGCACGGCGATCGCAACCGTCAGGCCGAACTGCTTGAAATACTGGCCCACTGCGCCGCCGATGAAGCTGACCGGCGCAAAGACCGCGACGATCGTCAAGGTCGTGGCGACGATGGCAAGACCGATCGCGTCGGCCGCGTCGATCGCTGCGATGAATGGGCGCTTGCCCATGTCGACATGGCGTTCGATGTTCTCGATCTCGACGATCGCATCGTCGACGAGAATGCCGATGACGAGCGTCAGCGCCAGCAGGCTGATGCCGTTGAGCGTGAAGCCGAGCAGGTCCATCACCGCGAAGGTCGGCAGGATGGAGAGCGGCATGGCAAGCGCGGAGATCAGCGTCGCCCGCCAGTTGCGCAGGAAGGCGAAAACGACGACGACGGTCAGGATCGCGCCTTCGATCAGGGCCGTGACGGCCGCGTCGTAGCTTTCCTGCGTGTATTCGACAAGCGAGATCAGCTCCGTGAATTCGACGCCCGGCATACGCTGGCGGATTTCCTTCAGTCGCGCGGCAACGGCGTCGGCAACGACGGTATCGCTTGACCCCTTGCTGCGCGAAACCGAGAAGCTGACGACCGGCTCGCCGTCGACACCTGCGAAGTTGCGCGGTTCGGAGGAGGTGTCCTCGACCGTCGCGATATCGGAAAGCTGCACCCAGCGGCCGCCCGATAGCGGGATTGACAGCCGCGACAATTCCTCGACCGAGCCGGCGCTGCCGACCGTGCGGATCGACTGCTCGCGGCCACCGATCTCACCGCGTCCGCTGGGGATGTTGGTGTTGATCTCGCGCAGTGCCGTATTCACCTGGTCGGCGGTCACCCCAACCGCCAGCAGACGCTCGGGGTTGAGCGACACGCGGACCTCGCGATTGACGCCGCCGAGACGCTGTACCTTCTGCACGCCGGGCAGCGTCAGCAGTTCGCTGTTGATCGTATCGTCCACGAACCAGGAGAGTTCCACCGGCGACATGTCTGGCGCGCGCACCGCGTAATAGACGATGGCGCTGCCATCGACATCGACGCGCGAGACGATGGGTTCCTGGATCGACTGCGGCAGGTCGGAGCGGATCTGCGCCACGGCCTCGCGCACGTCGTTGGCGGCGCGGTCCGGATCGGTGCCGATCTTGAACTCGACCGTGGTCGTCGACACGCCATTGGTGATGGTCGAGCGCATATGGCTGACCCCGACAAGGCCGGCGGCCACGCCTTCGACGCGGCGCGTCACCTGCGTTTCCATTTCGGCCGGCTGGGCGCTCGGCTGCGTGATCACAACCGTCACAACCGGGAACGACACGCTCGGATTGGCGTTGACAGGCAACCGCAGGAACGAGGCGATGCCCATCAATGTGAGGACGACGAAGAGAACGATCGTCGGAACGGGCTTCCGGATTGCCCAGGCAGAGATGTTGCCGGTCATTGCGGCTCGCCCGCCTGTGCCGGCTGGACATCTCTCGCCAGGACCGCCTCACCCTCGCGCAGCGAAACCCCGGCCTTGAGAACAACCCGGTCGCCGGTCGCGAGCCCGGAGACGATTTCGACCTTGCCACCCTGGCGCATGCCCGGCTGAACCGTCTTGCGGGTCACCTTGCCGGCATCGACGACAAAGACCGAAACCGTGCCGTCGGGTGCCCCGTAAAGCAGCGCGGAATCGTCGACCATGATCGCCTTGCGCTCGGCCACGACGATCTCCGCCCGGCCGAAGGTGCCGGCAAAGGGCGGCTTGCTCGTATTCAGCGTGACCTGAGCGGTGCCGAGCCGGGTTTCGCGATCGATCTTCGGATTGATCACCCGTACCGTCCCTTCGATCCAGTCACTGCGACCGGAGAGCCTGACCCTGACGATCTGGCCGACGGCGAGCAGCGGCAGTTCGGTTTCGGGGACTTCTGCGGCGAACTCGATCTCGCCGTCGCGGATCAGCTTGACCAGCGGATCCGAGCCCGCAAGCGCACCGGCGCGGGCGAGCCGCTCGGAGACAACGCCCGCGGCTGGCGCCAGGATCACGGCGCGTTCGAGCTTGCGGCGTGCCTCGGCCGCGAGCGCTTCCGCCTGCTCGTAGTCGGCCCGCGCCACCTTTACCGCCTGCTCGGCGATCGCGAGCGCCGAGACTCGTTCCTCGAGAATGGTCTCGGCCTGAAGGTGGCGCAATTGCCGGGCACGGGCGATCTTCCTCTGCTCCTGCGTGACCGTTTCCGCCTCCCGCGCCATCGTTGCGCCGGCACGTGCCACCCGGCCCTCCGCCTCGCGCAGGAGGTTTTCCAGCATGTCGGTCTCCAATCGGGCAATCACCTGCCCGACTGCCACCCGGTCGCCGATCTCGACTTCGACTTTGGCGATACGCTGATCGGTCAAGGTCGTGCCGACGGCAATCTCCTCGCGAGCGACGAAGATGCCGGCGAAGGAGCGTGTCCATTCCTGGGGACGGCTGTCGGCGACGAATGTCGATACCGTGCGGGCAATTGCGGCACTGTCGACGGGAACGGAGGCCGCGGCCTCCCCGGAGGCGTGCGCCGCACCATGCGTCATGGCGAGCGCGAGGAGCGCAGCAAGGACGACGTTCAACTCAACTGTGCGTCTCATTTCATTGGCTTTCTATTGGCAAGGCCGGTTGGATCGGAAACACGGGCGGTCCGAGTTCTCGGCCTCGAGATCGGGCAAAGTGCGTCGTATAATAATTAGATCAATCGATCTAATTATCTGATCCATCAAACGCGACAATTGTAAGGCAGATCACACACTAGCATTGCGGGAAGATGGCGGAATTGCTGTCAGCGAGCGACCTTGACAGCGGCACGCCACCCCACGAAATTAGAGTGTTCGGTCTAATAAAGAGACCGGCAAGCAAGGAGAATTGGCGATGCGCAAGGTCGACCCCGAGAAACACGCCGCCAAACGTCGACTGATCCTCGATGCAGCAATCGCCTGTTTTGCGCGAAAGGGTTTTCACGGCACGTCGACCGCCGAAATCTGTGCCGAGGCAGGCATGAGCCCGGGCAATCTTTTCCATTATTTTCCGACCAAGCACACCATTATCGCGGCGATCGTGGAGGAGGAACGTCAAGAAACGGCGGAGATCTTCCGTAAATTGGGCGAAGCCGAAGACCTGTTCGCCGCGCTGCTCGGTTTCATGGACACCGTTCTCGAGCTCGCGGGCGACCCAACCTACTCGAGCCTGGCGCTCGAAATCGCCGCTGAAGCGATGCGCGACGAGCGGATCGGTGTGCTCGCGGCCGCCAATGACGCCGAGTTTCAGGGAGCCCTTGCGGCGCTGCTTCGCGGCGCGGCCAGCAGAAATCAGATCGATCGGACTGTGGACGCCGCCGGCGCCGCCCGATGGATCGCCGCGATCATCGACGGCATCTTCAGCCGGGTCGCTGTCGATCCCGGCTTCAAGCCGAAGGACGAAGGCGCGATGCTGCGGCTTCTCCTGACCCGGTTTCTCCGCCCGCAGGGCTGATGGCTTGCGAACGGAATGGGCGAAGCAAGCATTCGCTTGCCCTAGTCATTTGATTCAGGCCCGCCGGCTTTCGCCGGAGGGCCCGTCAAGACGGAAGCAAGTCAGGAATGCTTCTGGATGAGGCCGTAGACGATGTTCCGGTTGGCGCCGAACTGGACGCGCGCGTCGACGGCCGCCTTGCCCGCACTCTTACGGATGATGTTCCACATGTCCGCCTCCGAACGCAGCAACAGCGCCCAGTTCATGAAGGTCTCCATGTAGCCGTCGACGCCAATATCCTGGGCGAAATTGGCAAACAGGAAGACACCGTTCGGCTTCAGCATCTGCAGGCAGCGATGGGTAAGCTTGATGGCCACCTTGTCGGCAAGGTAATCGTAGAGTCCGGCAGCATAGATGAAGTCGAACTTGCCGAGCTTCTGATCGCGGCCGAGCAGGCTGCGAACGGAGCCATCCACGGCTTCGATGCAGGTGCCGCCGAAGTCGCGGCTGATCGAACCGACGCTGAGCGGATCCTGGTCGAGCGCCACCCAGCGCTTGATCCGGCGCTCCTCAAGCGCCACTGAGCGATTGGCTTCGCGCAGATGTCCGGCGGCAATCGTCAGAATTTCCGCCTGGGTACCGCGGCTGGCCGCGATCTCGTCGACGTGACGGGTCAGCAGGTCGCGACGCTCGCGCACCGCGACCGAAGAAGACGCGTCCTTGGTGTAATCATAGAGCGCTCGTCCGATGGGTGATGCCCGCTCGATCTCGTTGGCGACACTCGCATGGCCATAGATGAAGTCGAGCAATTGTGCGTCGCCCGAGTAGCCCCGGGGCTTTTCGAAGGACCACCGGGTGAACGGGTCCTGGAGGAAGTACTCCGATACCGGGTGCGCCTGGGCGATTGGGATCAGTTCCTGCCAAACGTTCGGGTGGAACTTGGCCCGGGTTTCATGAAGAGCGGCGGCAAGCCGGTCGATAATCTTCGCCGGCTCCGTTCCCTGCAGGAACTGCTCCTGCGCAATCCTGAGAATCACTGCGAGCTCGGCCCTACCGAGCGAGAGCTGTTCGTCGTGCCGCTCGCTCCTGGGCGAAACGAACTCATCGGCCATCGCCTTGGGAGTAATCAGGCTTTGACCGTCGAAAACCGTTTGAAATTGGCGCACGCAAGACCATCCGTTAATGCTTTGTTAACAATGGTCGCGAAGATGCGCGCATTACGGCTCGGTTTGCAAGTTTTTGTATATAATAAGGTAAATTCTCGTGTTTCCTCCCTTTGGGTCGCGCCTAATCCTGGGTGTTCCGGCCCCTTAATTTAACAAAACTTAATGGACACCTCCTATCATCCCACCCCGCACCACCCGCTTCTGTTGCAGGCCTGAAGCAGGTGGCAAGCATGGAGTGTCCGAAACAACGTCCATTGATGGAAAAGCGACGACCGTTTCCGTTGACCGTGACGCAACTCGATGGATCAGTGCATGAAGCACACGTTGGCCGACGTAGTTGACATCGACCTGCACAAGCAGCCGCACAGGCCGCAATTGGCTGAGCTTCAGACACTCTATCGAATGGAGGGCGAGGCTGGCCGGCGCGCGGCAACCAGGCAGGGCCTGTGGGTCGCGGTTGCCGTCTACCTGTTGTTTTTCGCGATCGACATCCTGCTGGTCCCCGATGTCGCGTTCTATACGATCCTCGCACGCCTCGTCGTCGGCATCAGCGCGCTCCTGTGTTTCGAGATCCTCTATCGCATCAAGGCGCGAACCAAGTGGCTCGACGGCACCTGCGCCGCGGCCCTAGTTTTCGGTTATATCGGCTGGCTCGTCCCCGCGATGACGACGGCGGACACGGCCAGCATGTCCTACTACATGATCTTCGGCGCGATCTTCATGATGGGCGCCAATCTCTTCTTCAGCTTCCGATTCCGCCTCTCGGTCGTCGCCTCCGGAATCGTGCTCACGACGTTCTTCGTCGCCCTGTCGTTCTTCTCCGAACACGATCCTGCCTATCTGATCGCGTTCGGGACCTTCTATGTTTCCTGTTTCGTCTTCACCTCCTACGTAAACTGGAAGCTCAACCGCGAGCGCTACAAGGTTTTCCTGAACGCCTTCGAGGCGAAGATCCAGCAGAACGAGGCGTCGGAACGCGGCATGGCGCTCCTACGGCTATCCAACACCGACCCCCTGACCGGCCTGGATAACCGCCGCGCCATCGACCAGCAACTGCGCGATTATTGGAACGATTGGCAGAAGCTCGGAAAGAGCTTCGCCGCCATGCTGATCGACGTGGATTTCTTCAAGAAATACAATGACTGCTACGGTCATCAGGAGGGCGATCGCTGCCTGGTTCTGGTGGCCAATGCGCTCGGCGAGGCGATCAAGGACTATAACGGTTCGATCGGCCGCTACGGCGGCGAAGAATTCATCGTCCTTGCCCGCCTGGACACCCTGGAACAGGCAGCCGAGCTGGCCGAGGTTATCTGCCGCACCGTCGAGAACATGCGGCTGGTGCATGAGCAGCGGCGCGACGGGGTCTCGATCGTGACCGTCAGCGTCGGCGCTGCCTTCACTCGCAACCAGACCGGCGCCAAGCTTGAGAAGATCATCCACGAGGCCGACCGTGCGCTTTATGCCGCCAAGGCGAGCGGCCGAAACTGCGCCAAGCTGTTCGACCCGAACGATCCGCAAAGCAGCGACGAAAGCGAGAACATTGCCGCGCTTCTGAAGATCGCGGTCGATCAGAATCTGGTATCGCTCGTTTACCAGCCGATCAGGAACGTGATGACCGGTGAAGTCGAGGCCGTCGAGGCGCTGATGCGCCTGACGATGCTGGACGGCACGTCGGTTCCGCCGAGCCTTTTCATTCCGGTTGCCGAGCGGACCGGCGCCATTCTCGACCTCGGCCGCTGGGCGATCAAGACCGTCTGCCGCGAGCTCCTCGTCGACAACCACGTTCCACTGGTCAGCGTCAACGTCTCGCCGATCCAGCTGAAGACCCCGGGCTTTGCAACTTCGGTCGCCGCGATCCTCGGCGAGACCGGCGTGGCCGGCAGCCGCCTTGCCTTCGAAATCACCGAAGGGCTGGAGATGGAGATGCACTCGGGCATCCTGCGCTGCATCAGCGACCTCGAGACCCTCGGCATCCGGATATGGCTGGATGACTTCGGCACGGGCTTTGCCGGCCTTTCCTGGCTGCGCCTGATCGATTTCGATACCGTGAAGATCGACCGGTCGTTCCTGCATGATTGCAACGCGCCGAAGGGTCGCGCCATGCTGCAGGACATCATCGGCCTGGTAAGAAACCGCGGCCACAAGATCCTGATCGAAGGCGTCGAGACCGACGAGCAACTGGCGCTGATGCGGCGCTTCCGGATCGACCAGGTCCAAGGTTTTCACGTCGGTCGCCCCGCACCGGCAGAGACCTTCCGCACGCCGCCGGACAAGCCGCGCATACCGCTCCGAAACGGCGCGCGATCCTAGAGTAGGCGGCTGCACCACGGTGCGCGCGCTGGATACAATCGAGGCACAACTTTAATACAGCCCGCCAATACATGTTGCGCTTTGGCCGGGTGGAGACGTAGGATACAGAAACTTACCTTACCGCCGGATACAATCTCACATTGACCATGGGGGCGCACATGGCCATGGAAAATCGGCAGGACGGCCGGGTCGAGCCGGCAACTGCCCCAGCCACCGATGCGGAAATTCTGGCGCAACTTGATCGAATTCGCCGCAGCGCCGAGTTCGACGCCCCGGAGCGTGACCGCAAATTCCTGACCTATGTCATCGAGGAAACGCTCGCGGGCCGGGGAGATCGCATCAAGGCCTATTCGATTGCAACCGAGGTCTTCGGCCGAGATTCCTCTTTCGACCCGCAGACGGATCCGGCGGTGCGGATCGAAGCAGGCCGCATTCGCCGGGCGCTGGAACGCTACTACCTCGTCGCCGGGCGAACCGACCCGATCATCATCAGCATTCCCAAGGGCGCCTACGTCCCGACCTTCGAACGACGCCTCGATGCGTGGCTCCCGTCCCGTAGGAGCGCCGACGAAAGCGTTGGACAGGATCCTTCCGCACTATCCTCCAGGCGAGGAACCTGGCTCGCAGCGGCCATTGTCTGCATCGGCGGCGGCCTGACAGCCGGTGCATTCCTCCTTCAGAAGGAAGACGATGCCGTTATCGGCATGCGGCCGGCGATCCCGAGGCTCGTCGTCATGCCCTTCGATGATCTCTCAGGCACCTCTCAGTCGGCGATGATGACGCGCGGGCTCACGGACGAGGTCGTCGGCAACTTGGCCAAGTTCAAGGAAATCACCGTCGCGACCCGTGATGAGGCCGGCGCCTCGCCGCAGGCGGGGCCGGCCTTTGCCCTGGTGGGCGGGGTCCGGTTCGACGGCGAAAGACTTCGGCTTGTGGCGAGACTCGTCCATCGATCCGATGGATCGGTGGTGTGGGCGAATACCTACGACGAACGGATGGAAGCCGGCAAAGCCATCGACCTGCAGGCAAGGACCGCAGCGGCTGTAGCCGGTGCGGTGGCACAACCCTATGGCGCCATTTTCCAGGCGAGTGCCAGCGCATTCAAGCAGTCGGTTCCCGATGGTTGGCAAGCCTATGCCTGCACCTTGAGCTACTACGACCACCGCGGCGACGTCAGTGCGCAAAGCCTGGCCACCGTTCAGGGGTGCCTGCAACAGGCGACCCGGCAGGTCCCGACCTACGCGACGGCCTGGGCGCTGCTGTCGATGACCTATATCGACGCCTTCCAGGTGCGCTTCGATGGTTCCTCATCGGCGACGCTGGAGCGGGCAACCGAAACGGCAGTCCGCGCCGTGGACTTGGATCCCCAGGACGTGCGGGCCCTTGAGGCGCGGATGCTTACCCTGTTCTTCCGTGGTAACGTCGATGCTGCCTTGGCCGTTGGCGCGCGCGCGCTTGCGATCAATCCCAACGACGCTGAACTCGCCGGCGAATACGGGTTCCGGCTGGCGCTGTCGGGCCAATGGGATTCCGGCTGCAAGCTTCTGTCGGAAACCGTCGCCCGCAACTCTGGCCCCGCCGGCTATTTCGAAGCGGCGCTCTCGGCCTGCTCCTACTTCGGGGGCGACTATGTCGCTGCCGAGCGATGGGCACGTATGGCGGATCTTCGCACCCATCCATTCTCCCGCATCACGCTTCTGGCCACCCTGGGCAAGCTTGGCAAAGGCGCTGAGGCCCAGGAAGAACGGAAATGGATCGAAACCAACCTGCCGGGCCTGCTTGAGGTTGTCCCCCAGGAGGCTGCTCTGAGGCTGCGCCGTCCGCAGGACCGGCAACAGCTTCTTGACGGTTTGCGCAAGGCGGGCGTACCGATTCCCGAATCCGAATTCGAGCAGGCGCGCACCGACAGCTCGATCCACTGACCGACCTGCGATCAGACCGGCCGCGGCGATTGCGATGCGTCGGGTTGCGGTTTTTCCCGCACCGTCTCCCCCTGCATCCAGACCATCAGCAGATCGTGGACGACACTGAGAACGATCGGCCCCAGGAAGAGGCCGATCAACCCGTAGGAAAGCGTCCCGCCAAGTACCCCCAGCAGAATGACCAGCGTCGGCGTCGAAAGCCCGCGGGCCACCAGGATCGGCTTCATCACATTGTCGATGACGAAGAGCGGGACCAGTAGAATTGTCATGAGCAGCGCCGGACCGAAATCCATCGTCACCCAGGCCCAGATGATCACTGGCAGCAGAACCAGCGCAGGGCCGATCTGGATGATGCAGAGAACAAGCACGACGAAGGCGATCGCACCGGGCGCCGGAACCTGAAACAGCCCGAGCACCAAGGCACAGAGAAACGCCTGCAACAACGCGACGCCGATGACGCCCCGTGCGACGTTTCGGATCGTCGCAGCCGCCAGACGCAGGAAGCCGATACCCCTGTCGCCACCGATCCTGCCGGAGAAGCGTTGTGCCATCTCCGCCAGCCGTTCCCCGGAGCCGAAGAGAAAGCCAGCCACGAGGACGGACACCACGAAGCTCAGCACCTCGGCGCCGATGCTCGCAATCTTGCCAAGCGCCTTGCTGCCCGCCTGCATCAGCGAAGGTTCGAGCTTGCGCAAGAGGGCTTCGAGATTGTCCGATGCCATGCTCCAGACCGCATGAACCCGTTCGCCGACGATCGGCCAGTCGCGAACATATTCCGGCGGTATCGGTACGGTCAGAGAACCGTCGGCAAGTTTTGCAAGCAGCGCCTGGAGCCCTTCGGCAAAGCTGACCGCAATCGCGGCCAATGGCGCGACGATGACGGCCAGACAGGCCAGCGTAATGAGAAATGATGCCAGCCGCCGCGAACCGAGAAGGCGGCCAAGCCGGGCATAAGCAGGATAGAGCGCGACGGCGAGGATTGCCGCCCATATGAGAATGATCGCGAATGGCGCGATCAGCGTCAGGGACCAATAGGCAAAAAGGCCGACAATGCCGATCCTGGCGATATCCGTAATTTTCGCCTCGAAGGACCGGGGACCGGTTGGCCCATCGCGAACCACGCCCGTTCGGGAGGAATCATCAGCCATTCTTACCCCTCACCGCTTCATGCGGCTATTCACCGCTTCGCTGCAGCTTCTCGACGGCCCCGCGTCCTGCGGAAACCAATAGAACTGGGCGCTGCCCCTGCAACCCAGATCGCCAGCATAGCTCCCCTCGTGCAACAGTCATGCGGATCCTAGGCCGGCGAGCACCGATCGGCAGTAACATACAGTAGCATACGTCATTCGGGCTTCCTCATCTGCAAGCCTCCTCTAGAGATACCAGTGAAAGACGGCAGCAAGAACGGAAGCTGCGACACGATCAAGTTCTGGTTGCAGCAGAAACAGCGTCGACAGGGGCTGTCACGCGCGCATGTTCAAGCGCTCGCGCGCCTCAGCCAACAAAGGGAGGCTGGATAGATGATCCGGAAAACGATCATCGCGCTCGGTAGCGCAGTGACGATACTGGTTTCAATGCCCATTACGTCTGTCATGGCGCAGCAGACGGCGAGCGCGCCGGCCGCTGAACAGCAGACAGCGCCGGAACCACTCAGCGACGACGAGCTCGAGATTTTGGTCGCCCGCATCGCGCTCTATCCGGACGAGCTGGTGGCGCTCATTTCCGCTGCCGCGCTCTATCCGCTGCAGATCGTCGAGGCGGAGCGGTTCCTGGAGGCACGCCAGAAGAAGCCCGACATGAAGCCGAAGGACGATTGGGACGGCAGCGTCATTTCGCTGCTCAACTACCCCCAGATCGTCAAGATGATGAGCGAAGACCTCGAGTGGACGCAGTCTTTCGGCGAGGCGATTGCCAATCAGCAGAAAGACGTGCTGATCGCCATACAGCAACTGCGCGACGAGGCCGTCGCCAAGAATATCATCAAGAGCGACGACAAGGTGAAGGTGGTCCAGGAAGGCGACAACGTCGTCATCCAGGCAGCCAACCCGGAAACGATCTACGTGCCGCAGTATCCGCCGGAGATGCTGTATGAACCCAACTACGCGCCGGCGCCGATCAGCTACTACGACGAACCCTATCCCGCCTATTGGTACCCGGGAGCAGCCTTCTTCGCCGGTGCAGTGACGGGTGCCGCCTTCGCGGCGATCGTCGACTGGGACGATTGGGGTGTCTGGGGCGGGCGCTGGAACGGCGGCGACGTCGACATCGACTGCAACAATTGCTTCAACAATATCAACGGCAAGGTGAAGTGGAACGACGTCGACTGGAAAAATGTCGATCGCAGCAAGATCAAGTTCGACCGCGACCAGCTTCAGCATTTCGACCGAAACAGCATCAAGAACAACATCAAGGCCGACGGCAACAACAACCTGCGCAACCGCGCCAACGAGATCAATCGCGATCGACCGAACGCGCGTCCGGGCGGCGGTGGCGGCGGCCAGATCAAGGACGTGCGCAAGAGCACGCTCGAAGGGCTGAAGGCGCAGCAGAGGCCGGCGGCGCGGCCGGGAGGCGGACAGGCAGCGGCGAAAGCGCGGCCCGGCGGCGGTCAGCCGAGCCTCAACCGTCCCGGTAACAAGCCTTCTCAGGTGAGCCGTCAGGGCGGCAAGAAGAAGATGGCCGCCAAGGCGCAGAACCGGCCGAACAAGCCGTCCGGCCTCGGCAACGTCAATCCCGGGCGGAGGGAAATCAACTCGTCACGCCGCGGTGGCCAGAGCATGGGCGGCGGCCAGCGCGGCGGCGGGAGGCCGCAGATGAGCCGCGGCGGCGGCAGGCCGCCGATGCACCGTGGCGGTGGCGGCGGGCGCGGCGGCGGCCGCAGGCGTTGACCGGATCACAGGAGAACGACCATGACCAAGCTCTTCAATCCGCTTCTCCTGGCATCGGTTCTGGCGTTGGCCACCGTGCCGTTCAACGCTTCCTTGGCGCAGACAAAGGCGCCAGCGGAGCAGGCACCAACCGATCAGATGGCGGCCGGCCTCGATGCCTATGCGGCCGACGAGGATCCACCGGTCTTCGATGATCCCGCCAAGGCGGTCGACGAATTCAAGGCGAAGCTCGCCGCCAATGACTTCGCCGGTCTGGCAAAACTACTGGGGCTCAATGCCGAGAAGCTGAAGGCCGGTGAAGGGGCGATGGATACCTTCGCGCTCATTCGCGAAGGTGCCGCCCGCAACGTCGTCGTACGCGACCTCGAGGGACGCAAGATCATCCAGATCGGCGACCGGCTGTGGCCCTTGCCCTTCCCGCTCACCAAGGGCGAGGACGGCAAATGGGCCTTCGACACCTATGTCGGGCTCGAGGAGATCCTCAATCGCCGCGTCGGCGAGAACGAGCTCGAGGCGATCGATACGGTACAGGCCTATGTCGACGCCCAGCAGGAATATGCCTCGCGGGATCGCGACGCCGACGGCGTCCTCGAATATGCGCAGAAACTGATCAGCACGCCGGGCCAGACCGACGGGCTCTACTGGCCGGCCGATCAGGGCGACGGCGAAAGCCCGGTCGGCGACGCGATCAGCGAAGCGGCGTTGGAAAAGGCGAAGGCCGGCCAGGGCTATTTCGGCTACCGTTTCCGCATTCTGACATCGCAGGGCGACAACATTGCCGGCGGCCGCTATGACTATGTCATCAACGGCAACATGATCGGCGGTTTCGCGTTGATCGCCTGGCCGGTCAGCTATGCCGAAACCGGCGTCAAGACCTTCGTCGTCAACCAGCAGGGCATCGTCTACGAACGCGATCTCGGGCCCAGCACCGAAGAGATCGTGCCCTTCATCGATCGTTTCAATCCCGACGACAAATGGGACGTCGTACCCGATTGAGCGGCGGTTCCGCTGACGCTGACTTCCGAGGCCGGATTTGCCGCCGCGCTGCGGGGCGAGCGCCGCGGCGATCGCAGGGGTGTCCGGTGCCGGCTGTTGCACAGGACGTTTCGGCTGCTTAGGCCGCGGCTTGTCCGATTCTCAGAGGCATCTGCAGGGACGCGCGATAGCGCGTCGGCTGGACATGGCCGGCCGTCAAGGATGCCCCCTCCGGAAAATGCGTCCTCACCCGATGGGCGACATTGGCAAGGCCGATGCCGAGGCCCTGGCCTGTCCTGCCGGAGGCGGTCGACGCGGCAACATCGTTTTCAACCGACAGATTGAGCGTCTCTCCGACCCGGGCCGCATGGATGTGAATTTCAACCTCACCGGCTGAACGGCCGACGCCCTGCTTCACCGCGTTCTCGACCAAGGGCTGCACAGGATCAGACTTGGGACCATGGCCCCTCGAGTTCGGGAGGAATATCGATACGAACGATCATTCGATCCGAAAACCGTTCTTTCTCGATGTCGAGGTACTCTTTCTGCAAAGCCATTTCGTCGGCGAGCCGCAATTCGCGCATCGGATCGAGCTGAACCTCGAAGAATTTCGCGTGGATGATATCCGCTGGCGTTTGATCCCTAAAACGCGGAAAAGCCCGCAGGTTTTCACCTTGCGGGCCTTGTTTCTGTTTTGCTTTGTTGGCAACAAAAAACCCGCCATGACGGCGGGTGTCTTTAGGAGATTTGGTTGCGGGGGCAGGATTTGAACCTGCGGCCTTCAGGTTATGAGCCTGACGAGCTACCGGGCTGCTCCACCCCGCGTCATCCAGGTAAACCGCTTTGCGGTTTATCCGATCAGCGCAAATCCCTATGGGATTTGTCGCGGTAGCGTAAACCGCTTTGCGGTTTATGCTTTTGTCCGGTCCGGGTTTTGCGCAGCAAAATCCCGTTTGTTTTCTGATCGTATCGAATCAAAAAGGCCGCTTGTTGGCGGCCCTTGGTTTCGGCGGGGCCGAAGTGAGTGTCGAGAAGGAGATCTTTGTTTTGCCGCTGCCTTGTCCTTCTCGGCTTTGCCTCGAAGGGGAGCGGCGTTTCCGGTTTTTATCTTGCGTTTTGCAGACCTGGCAGCGACCTACTCTCCCGCGTCTTAAGACGAAGTACCATCGGCGCTGGGGCGTTTCACGGCCGTGTTCGGAATGGGAACGGGTGCAGCCACCCCGCCAGAACCACCAGGTCGGCAAAGCGCAAGATTTGCCTTGCGGGCAAACCGGAATGAGAAGCTGGTTGAAGTTTTCACTTCATTTGTTTTGAACACGTCTTTGCGTCTTATCCGGACAACTCCAGCAGCCGGCAAAGCCGAGCCGCCAGTCGTCTGGCGCGCCGTCCGCAGCGAAGGCCGAAGGCCGACAGCGTGAGGACGTCTATAGCATCATCAAACTTGTTTGATGAACACAAGCAATGGGAACGATCAAGCCGATCGAACGATTAGTACTGGTAAGCTTCATGCGTTGCCGCACTTCCACACCCAGCCTATCAACGTGGTCGTCTTCCACGGTTCTCAAGGGAATACTCGTTTTCAGGTTGGTTTCCCGCTTAGATGCCTTCAGCGGTTATCCATTCCATATATAGCTACCCTGCTATGCCCTTGGCAGGACAACAGGTCCACCAGAGATATGTCCATCCCGGTCCTCTCGTACTAGGGACAGATCCTGTCAATATTCCTACACCCACGGCAGATAGGGACCGAACTGTCTCACGACGTTCTGAACCCAGCTCACGTACCGCTTTAATTGGCGAACAGCCAAACCCTTGGGACCTGCTCCAGCCCCAGGATGCGATGAGCCGACATCGAGGTGCCAAACAACCCCGTCGATATGGACTCTTGGGGGTCATCAGCCTGTTATCCCCGGCGTACCTTTTATCCGTTGAGCGATGGCCCTTCCACGCGGGACCACCGGATCACTATGACCGACTTTCGTCTCTGCTCGACTTGTCAGTCTCGCAGTCAGGCGGGCTTATGCCATTGCACTCGACGACCGATTTCCGACCGGTCTGAGCCCACCATCGCGCGCCTCCGTTACTCTTTCGGAGGCGACCGCCCCAGTCAAACTACCCACCATACACTGTCCCGGATCCGGATGACGGACCGCGGTTAGACATCCATGACGATAAGGGTGGTATTTCAAGGATGGCTCCACAAGAACTGGCGTCCCTGCTTCAAAGCCTACCACCTATCCTACACATGCCGACACGAATGCCAGTGTAAAGCTATAGTAAAGGTGCACGGGGTCTTTCCGTCTGACCGCAGGAACCCCGCATCTTCACGGGGAATTCAATTTCACTGAGTCTATGCTGGAGACAGCGGGGAAGTCGTTACGCCATTCGTGCAGGTCGGAACTTACCCGACAAGGAATTTCGCTACCTTAGGACCGTTATAGTTACGGCCGCCGTTTACTGGGGCTTCGATTCAGAGCTTGCACCCCTCCTCTTAACCTTCCAGCACCGGGCAGGCGTCAGACCCTATACGTCGTCTTGCGACTTCGCAGAGCCCTGTGTTTTTGATAAACAGTCGCTACCCCCTGGTCTGTGCCACCCCAAAAGACTTGCGTCCATTGGGGTCACGCTTCTTCCGAAGTTACGCGTGCAATTTGCCGAGTTCCTTCAGCATAGTTCTCTCAAGCGCCTTGGTATACTCTACCTGACCACCTGTGTCGGTTTCGGGTACGGTCTATAATGGTGGAGCTATTTCCTGGAACCGCGTCCCCGCCTGGACAATCCAATAAGTCCAAACAAGTTAAGCGATCCGTCACTACCACCAGGCCCACGAATATTAACGTGGTTCCCATCGACTACGCGTGTCCGCCTCGTCTTAGGGGCCGGCTAACCCTGCTCAGATTAACTTTAAGCAGGAACCCTTGGTCTTTCGGCGAGAGGGTCTCTCACCCTCTTTATCGTT
>NZ_JBXOVZ010000002.1:460000-895000 GCF_056924495.1 Ensifer sp. 38_S197
AAGCCTTCGAGCGTGCTCAGCCTGACGACGCCGCGCTGCGCCGTCAGACCGTCATTGATGTCGAGCTGCAATTGTTCGGTCTCGCGCTCGATGCGCTCGGCGGTTTCGATGAAGCGCTGGCCCATGCTGGTCAAAACGTAACCGCGCGGATTGCGCTCGAACAGCTTCACCTTGAGGGCGAACTCCAGGCGATCGATACGGCGGGAAACGGTAGCGTGGCTGGTCCTCAACCGCCGCGCCGCCGTCGACAATTGTCCGGTGCGGGCCACTGCGAGAAAGAACTGCAGATCGTCCCAGGTAAAATTCGGATTCATCGCCACTCCCCATCTGTTCGAAAATGAACAGACCCTGTTTGCAATTTACGGTTCGGGCCGCTTGCATCCAAGCGTTTTTTTCCGGATTGTAACGACCAGAGCCGACAACTGAGGAGCTTGTCTGGCCAAATATGAACAGAACGAAATGAACGATCCGGCATCGTCAACTGGCGCGCCGGAACCCGCGCGCATTTTCGCGCGACGGTTACGTCTCTGGAGGAGGACATGATGACGAAGAAACTGATCGTAACCTTGGCGGCAATGCTCGCCAGCAGCACGGCCGCTTTCGCCGACGCATCCGACGGCAAGGTCAAGATCGGCATTCTCAACGACCAGTCCGGCGTCTATGCCGACTTCGGCGGCAAGTCCTCCTACGAGGCGGCGCTGATGGCGGTCGAGGATTTCGGCGGCAAGGTGCTCGGCGTGCCGGTGGAAGTCATCACCGCCGACCACCAGAACAAAGCCGACATCGCCTCCAACATCGCCCGCCAATGGTACGATACCGAACAGGTCGACAGCATCATGGAACTCACCAGTTCTTCGGTCGGCCTTGCCGTGCAGGCGCTGTCGAGGGAGAAAAAGAAGATCACCATCAACACCGGCGCCGCGACCACCGAGCTCACCGGCAAGCAGTGCTCGCCCTATGGCTTCCACTGGGCCTACGACACGCACGCGCTTGCGGTCGGCACCGGCGGCGCACTCGTCAAGCAGGGTGGCGACAGCTGGTTCTTCCTGACCGCCGACTATGCCTTCGGCTATTCGCTCGAGGAGAACACCAGCAACTATGTCAAGGAAAACGGCGGCACGGTGGTCGGCTCCGTCCGCCATCCGCTGGCAACCACGGACTTCTCTTCCTTCCTGCTGCAGGCGCAATCCTCCGGCGCCAAGGTGATCGGTCTGGCCAATGCCGGCCTCGACACCTCGAACGCCATCAAGCAGGCCGCCGAATTCGGCATCGTCCAGGGCGGCCAGCGCCTCGCCGCCCTGCTCTTCACGCTCGCCGAAGTCCATGGCCTCGGCCTGGAAGCTGCCCAGGGCCTGACGCTCACCGAAGGCTTCTACTGGAACCGCAACGAAGAGAGCGCCAAATTCGGCAAGCGCTTCATGGAGCGCACCGGCAAGATGCCGAACATGGTCCATGCCGGCACCTATTCGGCTGTGCTCTCCTATCTGAAGGCGATCGAGAAGGCCGGCACTGACGATGCCGATGCCGTCGCCAAGGAACTGCGCGCGCTTCCGGTCAACGACGTCTTCGCCCAGAACGGCAAGGTCGCCGAGAACGGCCGCATGATCCATGACATGTACCTGTTGGAAGTGAAGAAGCCCGACGAAAGCAAGGAACCCTGGGACTATTTCAAGGTTCTCGCCACCATTCCGGGCGCCGAAGCCTTCATCGATCCGGCCAAGAGCGGCTGCGACCTCGTGAAGTCGTAAGCGGTCCGATCGCAATGAGCGCACCGGTCAGCGAACCGAATGGCGCGCCGCGGGTGGTTCTGTCCGCCCGCGGTCTGCGCCGTGACTTTGGCGGCTTCACCGCCGTCAACAACGTCAATCTCGACGTCCATCACGCCCGCGTGCATGCGCTGATCGGTCCGAACGGCGCCGGCAAGACGACGGTCTTCAACCTGTTGACCAAGTTCCAGCAGCCGACCGATGGTACGATCACGCTGCTTGGCGAGGACATCACCCGCACGGCGCCGGACAAGGTGGCGCGCATGGGCCTGGTGCGCTCCTTTCAGATCTCCGCCGTCTTTCCGCACCTGACGGTGCTCGACAACGTGCGCGTCGCGCTGCAACGGCCGAACGGGCTTGCCACCCAGTTCTGGAAGCCGATCTCGGCGCTTGACGGACTCAATGCCAAGGCCGACCAGCTGATCCGCTCCGTCGGCCTGGAGCGCGAGCGCAACGCTGTTGCCGCCGACCTTTCCTATGGCCGCAAGCGCGTGCTGGAAATCGCCACCACCCTGGCGCTCGATCCCAAGGTGCTGCTGCTCGACGAGCCGATGGCCGGCATGGGCCACGAGGATGTCGGTATGGTCGCCGAGATCATCCGCGAGGTCGCGCGCGAGCGCGCCGTGCTGATGGTCGAGCACAATCTCTCCGTCGTCTCGACGCTCTGCCACCACGTCACCGTGCTCCAGCGCGGCGAGATCCTGGCCGAAGGCGACTATGCGAAGGTGTCGGCGGACCCGCGCGTGCGCACTGCCTATATGGGCACCGAGGAGGCCTGACATGAAAACGCTCCTGAAAGTCTCCGGCCTCAATGCCTGGTACGGCGAAAGCCACATCCTGCACGGCGTCGACCTGACGGTCGGCGAAGGCGAGATGGTCACCCTTCTCGGCCGCAACGGCGTCGGCAAGACGACGACGCTGCGCTCGATCATGGGCATCGTGCGCAAGCGCAAGGGTGAGATCAGCTTTGCCGGCGAGGACCTGATGAAAGTGCCGCTGCACCGGGTCGCCCATCACGGCCTCGGCTTCATCCCGGAGGAGCGCGGCATCTTCTCGACGCTTTCGGTCCATGAAAACCTGCTGCTGCCGCCGGCGGTCGCCAAGGGCGGCATGACGATCGACGAGATCTTCGAGCTTTTCCCGAACCTCTACGAACGCCGCAGCAGCCCCGGCACGAAGCTTTCCGGCGGCGAACAGCAGATGCTGGCGATCGCCCGGATCCTGCGCACCGGCGTGCGCATGATGCTGCTCGACGAACCGACCGAGGGACTTGCCCCAGTCATCGTCCAGCGCATCGGCGACGTGCTGAAAACCCTGAAGCAGCGCGGCATGACAGTGCTATTGGTCGAACAGAACTTCCGCTTCGCCAGCAAGGTTGCCGATCGTTTCTACCTGATGGATCATGGCCAGATGGTCGGTGAATTCCCGGTTGCGGAACTCGCGACCCGCATGGACATGCTGCACGATGTGCTGGGAGTCTGAACCATGAGCACGATCTTCGGAATTCCCATGCAAGCCTTTCTCGGGCAACTGTTGATCGGACTGATCAACGGCTCGTTCTATGCGCTTTTGAGCCTCGGCCTGGCGATCATCTTCGGCCTCCTGCGCGTCATCAACTTCGCCCACGGCGCGCAATACATGCTCGGCGCCTTCTTCGCCTGGATGCTGCTGTCGCATTTCGGCATCGGCTATTGGCCGGCGCTGATCGTGGCACCCGTCGCCGTCGGTCTCGTCGGCGCGGTCATCGAGCGCACCATGCTGCGCCGGCTCTATACGCTCGATCCGCTCTACGGCCTGCTCTTCACCTTCGGCCTGGCGCTGACCATCGAAGGCACCTTCCGCTATCTCTATGGCGCGTCCGGCCAGCCCTATGCGACACCGTCGCAGCTTGCCGGCGGCACCAATCTCGGCTTCATGTTCCTGCCCATCTATCGCGGCTGGGTGATCGTCTTCTCGCTGATCGTCTGCATCGGTACCTGGCTGGTGATCGAGAAGACCAAGCTCGGCTCCTATCTGCGTGCCGCCACCGAAAACCCGGTTCTGGTGCAATCCTTCGGCATCAATGTGCCGTTCCTCCTGACGCTGACCTATGCGCTGGGGGCTGCGCTTGCCGCCCTTGCCGGCGTGCTCGCCGCGCCGATCTACCAGGTTTCGCCCCTCATGGGTTCGAACATCATCATCGTCGTCTTCGCCGTGGTGGTGGTCGGCGGCATGGGCTCGATCATGGGCGCGATCGTTACCGGTTACCTGCTCGGTGTCGCCGAGGGACTGACCAAGGTCTTCTATCCGGAAGCCTCCAACATCGTGATCTTCGTGATCATGGCCATCGTTCTCATGATACGGCCGGCAGGCCTCTTCGGCCGGGATGCTTGATATGACGCTGACACTCGACATCGAAAAACCGAAGGAAAAGAACCCGGTGGTCGCCCAGACCCTGTTCCTGGGAATAGGATTGGCACTCCTCGTCCTGGCGCCCCTGTTCTTCTATCCCGTCTTCCTGATGAAGCTCCTCTGCTTCGCGCTCTTTGCCTGCGCCTTCAACCTGCTGCTCGGCTATACCGGCCTGCTCTCCTTCGGCCATGCGGCCTTCTTCGGCGGTGCGGCCTATTTCACCGCGCACGCGGTCAAGGAATGGGGCCTGCCGCCGGAGCTCGGCATCCTTGTCGGCGTCGGCGGTGCGGCATTGCTCGGCCTGATCGTCGGCTATCTGGCGATCCGCCGGCAGGGCATCTATTTCGCCATGATCACGCTGGCGCTGGCGCAGATGTTCTATTTCTTCTGCCTGCAGGCGGAATTCACCAAGGGCGAGGACGGTATCCAGTCCGTGCCGCGCGGGCACCTCTTCGGCTTCATCGATCTCAGCCAGTCGACGAGCATGTACTATTTCGTGCTCGGCGTCTTCGTCATCGGTGTCGCCATCATCTGGCGTATCATCCACTCGCCCTTCGGCATGATCCTGAAATCGATCCGCGAGAACGAGACGCGCGCCGTGTCGCTCGGCTATTCCGTGCGCAACTACAAGCTCGCAGCCTTTGTCATGTCGGCGGCGCTCACCGGCCTTGCCGGCGGCGTCAAGGCGCTGGTCTTCCAGTTCGCGACCCTCACGGACGTCGGCTGGCAGATGTCCGGCGAAGTGATCCTGATGACGCTGCTCGGCGGCATCGGCACCCTGATCGGCCCGCTCTTCGGCGCCGGGCTGGTCGTGACGCTGCAGAATTATCTCGCGACCTCGGAATTCCCCGTGACGATCATCACCGGCCTCGTCTTCATGGTCTGCGTGCTGCTTTTCCGTCGCGGCATCGTCGGCGAGTTCTATAATTCGCGGCTCGGCCGCAAACTCGGTTTTGAACACAGACAGTAGCTGGCCTCCTCTCGCCCGCGCCGCGGGCGGGAAGAAGCCGTCGCCCGATCCCGATCACTGACGGATCGAGCCCCGAAACATCGAGAGAGAACCCATGGACACGTTCGACTACATCGTCGTCGGAGCGGGTAGTGCCGGCTGCGTGCTTGCAAACCGCCTTTCCGAAAACCGAGCGCATCGCGTGCTGCTGCTGGAGGCCGGCGGCCGCGATAACTATCACTGGATCCATATTCCGGTCGGCTATCTCTATTGCATCAACAATCCGCGCACCGACTGGTGTTTCACCACCGCCGCCGAAGAAGGCCTCAACGGCCGCTCGCTCGGCTATCCCCGCGGCAAGGTGCTCGGCGGCTGCTCGTCGATCAACGGCATGATCTACATGCGCGGCCAGGCGCGGGACTACGACCATTGGCGCCAGCTCGGCTGCACCGGTTGGGGTTGGGACGACGTGTTGCCGCTCTTCCGCAAATCGGAGGATCACTATCGGGGCGCCAACGAGATGCACGGGGCCGGCGGCGAATGGCGGGTGGAGAAGGCGCGCGTGCGCTGGGCGGTTCTCGACGCTTTCCAGAAGGCAGCCTCCGAAGCCGGCATTCCCGAAACACTGGATTTCAACCGCGGCAGCAACGAGGGCTCCGGCTATTTCGACGTCAACCAGCGCTCCGGCATCCGCTGGAACACGGCGAAGGCGTTCCTTCGCCCGGCGCAGAAGCGCGGCAACCTCACGGTTCTCACCAAGGCGCATGTGCGCAAGCTGATCATCGAAGGCGACCGCATCGCCGGCGTCGAGTTCCAGCACGACGGCACGATCAAGCGTGCCCGCGCCAGCCGCGAAACCGTGCTTTCCGCCGGCGCGATCGGCTCGCCGCATATTCTCGAACTCTCTGGCATCGGCCGCGGCGACGTGCTTCGGGCAAATGGCATCGAGCTTCGTCACGAACGCGCGGGCGTCGGCGAGAACCTGCAGGATCACCTTCAGCTCCGCATGGCCTACAAGGTCACCGGCGTGCCCACCCTCAACGAGAAGGCGAACTCGCTTTTCGGCAAGGCGTCGATCGGGCTCGAATATCTGCTCAGACGCTCCGGACCGATGGCAATGGCACCGAGCCAGCTCGGCATCTTCACCAGGTCCGGCCCGGAGAAGGAAACGCCCGACCTGCAATATCACGTTCAGCCCGTCTCGCTCGACAAGTTCGGCGAGCCGGTTCACTCCTTCCCCGCAATCACCGCCAGCGTCTGCAATCTGCGCCCGGAAAGCCGTGGATCGGTGCACCTGAAAGGCCCGGACTTCGCCGCCGCACCGGACATCCGGCCGCGCTATCTGACCGCCGAAGCCGATCGCAACGTCGCCGTCAGCGCCATCCGGCTGACGCGGCGGATCGTAAAACAGCCCTCCTTCGCCCGCTTCAATCCGGTCGAGTTCAAGCCGGGGCCCTCCTACGAGTCCGAGGACGATCTGAAACGCGCGGCCGGCGATATCGGCACGACGATCTTCCACCCGGTCGGGACCTGCCGCATGGGTGCCGATCCGGAAAGCGTCGTCGATCCGGAACTGCGCCTGCGCGGTCTTAGGGGATTGCGGATCGCCGACGCCTCGATCATGCCGACGATCACTTCAGGCAACACCAACTCGCCGACGATCATGATCGCCGAAAAGGCAGCGACGATGATCCTGGCGGCCAATCGATAGAGCAAATCCAGCCAAGGCGTGCAGCGATTGGCCTCAGGAAACGCGTCGCACCGAACCCCCATCGAAGGTGCTGATTCCAGATCGGATTCGGCACGGGGAGCGGCGGCGGATAACGGTAAACTGGCCGAAAAGCGACGCGGAAAGCTTAAATCTCAGGCTTTGAGCCCCTATATTCGGACGATGATGGCTCAGTTTTGGGCCCAAGCAAGATTAGGGGTTTTGATGGCAATGCAGCGATTTGGGCGTTTTGGACGAGCTCTGGCAATGATGGCGATCGGCTTGACCGTCGCGTTGACCGTTGTGGACGTCGCCGAAGCGCGGCGTTCGGGCGGCGGCTTCGGCAGCCGCGGCACCCGCACCTTCTCGCAGCCGCCCGTCACCCGTACCGCGCCGACCAATGCGGCGCCGATCGACCGTTCGATGACGCCGCGCCAGGACGCCGGCCCGACCACGAGCAGCCCGGCGGCCGGCCAAACGCGCCCGACCACCGCGAACCAGCCGAACAGCCGTCCCGGCTTCTTCAACGGCTTCGGCGGATCATTGCTCGGCGGCCTCATGGTCGGCGGCCTGATCGGCATGCTGATGGGCGGCGGCTTCGGCGGCGCCGCCGGCTTCCTCGGCCTGATCGTGCAGATGCTTCTGATCGGCGGCCTGATCATGCTCGCCATGCGCTTCTTCGGCCGCAACCGCCAGCAGCCGGCCTATGCCGGCCCGTCCGAGCGGTCGTCGGGTCAGCCGTCCTCGGCCGGCGCGCCCTCGTTCAAGATCCCGAGCATCGGCGGCGGCCAGGCGGGTGGTCAGGCAACTGCGCGCCCGGCTGCAGCACCGGCGCCGGCTCCGGTTACCGACGGCCCCGCCGATGAAATCGGCGTCCAGCAGGCTGACCTCGACCAGTTCGAAAAGATGCTGAAGGACGTGCAGGCGGCCTACGCCGCGGAGGACTATGGCACGTTGCGTCGCCTGACGACGCCGGAGGCCATGTCCTACCTGGCCGAAGAGCTCAGCGACAACGCGACGAGCGGTGTCAAGAACGATGTGCGCGACGTGCATCTCGTCCAAGGCGACGTCGCCGAAGCCTGGTCGGAAAACGGGACGGACTACGCGACCGTTGCGATGCGTTACGAAAGCATCGACGTGATGCGCGACCGTGCCACCGGCAAGGTGATCAGCGGCGATCCGGACAATCTGACCGAGGCGGTCGAACTCTGGACCTTCGTGCGCAAGCCCGGCGCGCAATGGCAAGTTTCGGCGATCCAGGGCGTCAGCCACGACTGACGCCAAACGACGCCCATGAAGAAAGCCCGGTCGGCACCGCTGACCGGGCCTTTTCGTTTTCAGGGTCACGCTCTTCAGGACAGCGCATCGGCCGAAAGCGCCTCCGGCGGCGCGAGGATGTGGGCGATCAGATCCCGGAGCCAGCGATGGGCGGGGTCACCGTCGCGTCGCCGGTGCCAGATTTGCCGGAAAGCAAAGGGCGGGATGGCAAAGGGCGGATCGAAGACGGCCAATGATCCGATCTCTGCGTCTCGCGGCAGGATGCGACGCGCCACCGTCAGCACGAGGTCGGTTCCGCGCACGAGCCCAGGCGCCGCGCTCCAATGGGGCAGCGCCAGAGCGATGCGGCGCCTGTGTCCCGTCGCCGCCAACGCCAGGTCGATCTCGTTGCCGGCATCGCCGCGCAGCGAGACGAGAATGTGCGGCCGCTCCAGATAGGCCGCGAGATCCATCGTCTTTTCACCATTGAGACTGGCGCCATCGGCCAGGCAGGCAAAATGCTCCTCGAAGAGGAGTGATGTCCGGAGATCCTCGGCCAGTCCAGGAAACACGCCGAGCGCCAGATCGATCTCGCCGTCGACCGCCTGCGACATCATCACCTCGCGGCTCGCCTGGCTGACGATGAGGTCGACGTTCGGGGCCTGCCGGCGCAGCACCGCCATCAATTGCGGCAGCAGAACGAGTGCGGCGTAGTCGGACATCGCCAGCCGAAAAACATTGCGCTCACGCGCCGGATCGAACGGCTGCGACCCCATGAGCTGGCGCATGTGAGCGAGCGCCTCGGCGAGCCGTGGCGCGATCTCGAGTGCGCGCGCGGTCGGCTCGAGCTGACCGCCATGGCGCACGAGCAATGGATCGTCGAAAAGGCTACGCAATCGCGCCAGCGCGTGGCTGACGGCCGGCTGGCTCTTGTTCAGCCGGATGGCCGCACGCGAGACATGGCGTTCCGCCAGCAGAGCGTCGAGCACGACGAGCAGGTTCAGGTCGATTCCAGCTAGATTATTCATGAAACGAATATAGCACGTGCGAATTTGGAATTTCCATTCCCGGTATCGATGGGAGAGGATGCCCCAATCAAGAAGGAAAAAACAATGCCCAGTCTCTCCTCCCTCCTCCTGCTTGCCGCGGCGATCTTCGCCGGCGCCGTCGTCCCCTTCCAGGCCGGTGCCAATGCCAACCTCGGCCGCCTCCTCGGCCATCCGCTCTGGGCGACGGTCGTCTCGCTCGGCGTCAGCCTCGCACTCATCCTGCCGCTGCTGATCGCCTTCCGGGCGCCGTTGCCCAGCCTTGCGGCGGCATTCAAGGGTCCGTGGTGGATCTGGATCGGCGGCGCCGCCGGCGTGATCTACATCACTGCGGCTCTCATCCTTGCGCCGAAGCTCGGCGCGGCAAGCTTCATCGTCGCCGTCATCGCCGGCCAGATGGCCATCTCCATGCTGATCGATCACTTCGGCCTGATGGGCTTCCCGGTAAAGCCCGTCAATGCGGCGCGGCTCGCCGGCCTGCTGCTGATCGTCGGCGGCATGGTCGTCACGCAGATCGCCAATGTCACACCGGCATTGGCCGATGCAACGCGATAGCGCATGGCCGCAACGCGGCGGCAGCTACAACCAGCGTGGCTGCCGCTTGTCACGTGAGAAGCGCGCATGGTAGATGGCTGCTCATGTCGAGCGAACCCCATTTGATGGCCTGACCTGCCCCGCAAGGCGGGGCTTGCAGTTGTGAGCCCAGAACCGTCCGCCAGTTGAGCGGACCGATTTCGTTCGCATCGATCCGCCCGCCCCCTTTGTGAAGGAGCCTCCGGATCGACTGCCTGCTCTCGGGCTCGTCATGACCACATCAAACCTTTGGGGCTCAGCCGCCTTTCGGCGCATCTGCCTCGTTCTCGTCGTTCATTCCTTCGGCTCCTGGATGCTCGTTGCTGCATTGCCGCTCATCGTCGCGGCACGCTTCGGCGCCGGCGCGGAACTGATCGGCAGCCTGGTGCTTCGCCTTCTGCCGCGCCTCCTGTTTGCGCCGCTCGCCACTGCGCTCATCCGAAGGACGGGCCCGCACATTCCTGTCCTCTGCGCAATCGCGGGCATTGCGGCAGCGATCCCTGGTCTGGCGCTGGCGCCGGATGCCGTGACGTTCCAAGCCATCGTCATCCTCATCGGCCTGGCGGATACGGTGATCGCGCCGGGCCTCCTGGCGCTCCGCGCCGCGTCGGTTCCGCCCGGCCGCAACATGGAAGCCAATACAGCCTTTCAGGCCATCGACCGCTTCGCCAAGATCTTCGGCCCGCCGGCGACGGGCCTCGCAGCCGCGGCAACCTCTATCTCGAGTACCCTTTTCGCCCTGGCGCTCGCCCATGTCGTCGCCGCAACTCTCCTGCTGCGCCATGCCGGCAACCAGCCGCCACGCGAGCCGTCGGCCTCCAACACCATGAATTTCCGGCAGGAGGCAATCACGATCATGCGCGACAATCCGCTGCTCTGGGCTCTGCTCCTCCCCGCCCTTGGTTACATGGTTTCGCTTGGCGCGCTGCAGCCGTTCCTGTTCTGGCTCAACCGCGACCAGTTCCATCTCGGGCCTGAGATGTGGACCGTGCTGCTCGGAGCCCAGGGGTTGGGCGCCCTCCTCGGCGCCCTCGTCTCAAACCGGCTGGCAAGGGCACTGACCGATGCACGTACGCTGCTGATTGCCTATCTCGTCACAAGCCTGCTCGAGGGCATCTCGACCTTCGCGCTGATCTTCGCGCCCAACCACGGTACGGCCATGGCGCTTTTGATTATCGGAGGCATGCCGGAGATGGTCGCCTTCGCGGCCTACTTCACCCTGGCGCAGCGATGCCTGTCTCTGGAGCGCCAGACGGTGTTCTACACCCTCACCCTGCCGCTGATGGATTTGGGCCTTGCCATCGGGGTGCTGTCGGGAGCGATGCATGCGAGCGGGTTCATGTCCCTCGGGCAATTCTGGCTGTTTGCCAGTGCCTGCGCCGTGCTCCCGGTTCTGCCGTTCCTCGCATGGCGTGGGCAGGTTGCCGACCGCTAAAGCGACTTCTCCAAACCAAAAAGATCAACGTCGGCCGTAACTTGCGGCTGGCGCGATCGGCTTAGTCTGGCCATACTCGGTTCGGGCTAAAAAGGGGTATGGCATGCAGGACCGGTTGTTCATCGATGGCAAATGGGAAAAGCCGCGGCGCGGCGGCACGTTCGACGTGGTCAACCCGGCGACGGAGGAGATCATCCACCGTGCGCCGGCAGCAACCTACGAGGATGTGGACCGGGCTGCGAAGGCAGCGCGTATCGCCTTCGATAGCGGCCCCTGGCCGAAGCTGTCAGGCGCCGAGCGCGCAGCCTTTCTTCGGGCGATCGCCGCAAAGATCGAGGAAAAGCGCCACTCGCTGGCGCGGCTCGAGGTCGCCGACAACGGCAAGCCGCTGCCGGAAGCACTCTGGGACATCGACGATGCCGCCGGCTGCTTCCGCTACTATGCCGGCCTTGCCGAGGAACTGGACGCCAATTCGGAGGAGACGATCGCCGTCGGCGACAGCCGCTTCACCGCACGTGCCGTGCGCGAGCCGCTCGGCGTGGTCGGTGCGATCACGCCCTGGAACTACCCGCTGCTGATGGTTTCCTGGAAGGTGGCGCCGGCCCTGGCCGCCGGCTGCACAATCGTGCTCAAGCCCTCGGAACTGACGCCGCTGACGGCGCTGGAACTCGGCGTCATCGCCGAGGAAGTCGGCTTGCCCCCCGGTGTGCTCAATATCGTTACCGGCACCGGCGCGGATGCCGGCCAGCCGCTCACCGAGCATCCGTTGCTCGACAAGCTCGCCTTCACCGGCTCTGTCGTGACCGGCCGCAAGGTGATGATGGCCGGCGCCCAGGACATCAAGAATGTCAGCCTCGAGCTTGGCGGCAAATCGCCCTTCGTCGTCTTTGCCGACAGCGACATCGACAAGGCCGTCGAATGGATCATGTTCGGCATCTTCTGGAACCAGGGCCAGGTCTGTTCGGCGACCTCGCGCGTGCTCGTCGAGGAAGAGATCTACGAGGCGGTCGTCAAACGCCTGTGCGAGGAGGCCGCGAAGATCACCATCGGCAACGGCCTCGAGGACGGCACGCTGCTCGGGCCGATCGTTTCCCAGGGCCAGTACGACAAGGTCCTCGGCGCCATCGACCGCGCCCGGCAGGACGGTGCCACGGTCGCCGCCGGCGGCGGCCGCCCGGCCGGCCTCAACAACGGCTATTTCCTCGAGCCGACCGTGCTGACCAACATGCGCGAGGACAGCTTCGTCTGGCGCGAGGAGATTTTTGGCCCGGTCGTATGCGTCAAGCCGTTCCGCGAGGAGGCGGACGCAATCCGAATGGCCAATGACAGCCGCTTCGGGCTGGCGGCGGCGGTCATGTCGGCCGACAGGGAACGCTGCGAGCGTGTGGCGCGCGCCTTTCGCGCCGGCATCGTCTGGATCAATTGCTCGCAGCCGACCTTCACCGAGGCTCCGTGGGGCGGCTACAAGCAGTCGGGCATCGGCCGCGAACTCGGGCGCTGGGGCCTTTCGAACTATCTCGAAGACCAAGCAGATCACCAGCTTCGACGCCGACGAACCGTGGGGCTGGTATCTCAAGGAATAGAGACGCTCGGGCCGCGCGCGGGAGCCCGGCGTCAAATTCCCTTCATGCGGCTGTGAAATAAGCCGACTAAGGATAGCAGCTCAAAGCTGCCACCGGACGGGCTGTATTCGGAGGGTCAGATGAACAGATCGAATGACGGGATCGAAATGCAGGACTGGCTGGAGGCGGAACTGGCCGACACACTGGACGAAGACTACGAACTCGAGCTTTCCGAACCGGTGCTCTCCGAAGAGATCCGGAAGATCTATCGCAAGAACCACCCGCCATCGATCCCGCGCATCGATTACTTCCGCACGCTGCTGCGGCTGCAGTCGGAGCTGATCAAGCTTCAGGACTGGGTGGTCTACCACAAGGAAAAAGTGGTGGTGATCTTCGAGGGGCGCGATTCCGCCGGCAAGGGCGGCGTGATCAAGCGCATTACCCAGAGGCTCAATCCGCGCGTCGTGCGCGTCGCCGCGCTGCCGGCACCCTCGGACCGTGAAAAGACGCAATGGTACTTCCAGCGCTACGTGCCGCACCTGCCGGCCGGCGGCGAGATCGTGCTCTTCGACCGCTCCTGGTACAACCGCTCCGGCGTCGAGCGGGTCATGGGCTTCGCGACGGAAGACCAGGTCGAGCAGTTCTTCAACGACGTTCCGGAATTCGAGCGCATGCTGGTCCGCTCGGGCATCCGGCTCGTCAAGTACTGGTTCTCGATCACCGACGAAGAACAGCAGATGCGCTTCCTGGTGCGCATCCATGATCCCCTGAAGCAGTGGAAGCTCTCGCCGATGGACCTGCAGTCGCGGGTGCGCTGGGAAAGCTATACCAAGGCCAAGGAAGAGACCTTCGCCCGCACCAACATTCCGGAAGCGCCCTGGCATATTGTCGAAGGCAACGACAAGAAGCGCGCCCGGCTGAATTGCATCGATCACCTGTTGACGCAGATCCCCTACGAGGACGTGCCGCACGAGGAAATATCCCTGCCGGAACGCGTTTTCAACCCGGACTACGAGCGCAAGGTGCTGCCGCCGGAACTCTACGTACCCGCGAAATACTGACGTCGACGGCGCAGCGGCGTTTGCGCCGACGCCCCGGCCGCAGTTGAAAGCGAGGCGGCACCCGCCCGCCTCGCTTGCAATATCGCCGCGAAAATCAGAGATTGCCGTGAAACGACAGTTTCATGGAATCGACATGAGCCCTAAAGAACGCTCCTTCCTCACGCGCGTCCGCCAGGTGCTGCCGGAACTGCATCCGGCCGAACGGCGGCTGGGCGACTTCCTTTGCGATTTTCCCGGCGAGGTCGCGAGCTACTCGGCCCAGGAACTGGCCGCGCTGGCGCATGTGTCGAAGGCTACCGTATCGCGTTTCATCCAACGCCTCGGCTACGAGAACTACGAGGAGGCGCGCCGCCATGCCCGCGCCGACAAGCAGACCGGTTCGCGCCTCTTCCTGGCCACCGCCACCGACAGCGGCGGCGAGCAGTCGCTCTCCTCGCATGTGGCGCAAGGGGTCGCCAACATCGAGGCGACCTTCCTCGCCATCTCCGAGACCCAGGTGACGGCGGCCGCAACCGCCATTCTCGGGGCCCGCAAGGTCTGGGTCATCGGCTTTCGCGCCAGCCATTCCTTCGCCACCTATCTGCAGTGGCAGATGACGCAGGTGATCGAGAACATCGCGGCCATTCCCGGTGGCGGCCAGACACTGGGCGAGCATCTGGTCAGCATCGACCGCGACGATGTCATCATCCTCTTCGGCCTGCGTCGACGCGTTTCCCTGATGGAGCCGTTGCTCGCACAGCTGGAAAAGTCCGGCGCACGGCTGCTCTATATCACCGACGAGGGTGTGCCCTTCCTCAATCAGGCGGAATGGCATTTCCGCTGCCAGACGCTGGCGCCAGGGCCCCTCTTCAACCACGTCTCGGTCATGGCGCTCTGCCATCTCCTGACGACGCGATGCATCGAAATCGCCGGCACGGCCGGCCGAAATCGGCTCCGCGGCATCGAAGCGATCAACGATGCACTTGAGGAATTGTGAGCGTCGATTGGGCATTTGCCTGAAACGCCAGAATATTTTTTGCGCACGGGAAATTTGAGTTTCAATGCCGGGCGCAAAGGCAACCTACCGCCAAGGCTTTGACACGAAACAAGAAACCACAGTTTCTCGCAGAATGGCACGAAATCTGCATTCCGTCGATTGCGTGACGAAACGGCCTGGTCCTTTCGCAGCGCATCATAGAATCTTCTATGAAACCAGGATTTCATAATGTAGATTTCATGAAACTGAGTTTTCACATTTTCACGTTGTTAAGCCATAAAGGGGAACGAACCATGGCAGCGGAAAATATGGTGCCTTCCGGCAGGTCATCGCCGGTCATCAGACAGTTGGAATCAGCCTTCACCAAAATCGGCGTCACGGGCGCCCACAAACAGATCCTCGCGCTCGTCCTCATCGGCTGCCTGTTCGACAGCTTCGAGCAGAACACCATCGGCGTCGCCGGCCCGATCCTTAAAGAACATTGGGGCCTTACCGGAACCGACATCGGTTTCCTCAACACCATCACCTTCGGCAGCGCCGCCCTCGGACGCCTGCTCTCCGGCATCCTCGGCGACCGTTATGGCCGGCGCGTGATGTTGACGATCAATCTCCTGCTCTTCACCATCGGCTCGGCCGCCTGCGCCATGGCGCCGAATTTCGCGACGCTCTGCTTCGCCCGCGCCATCGTCGGCTTCGGCGTCGGCGGCGAGATCTCCACCGCGGTAACCATGCTGTCGGAATTCTGCTCGCCAAAATTCCGCGGCACGGCGGCCGGGCTCGTCAATGTCGGCGCCGGCGGTTTCGGCAATTTCCTGGCGCCTGCCTTCGGCCTGATGATCTTCACCCTCTTCCCGGGTGAAAATAGCTGGCGCTGGCTCTTCGCCTCGCTCGCCCTGCCGGCCCTGCTCGTCGTCTTCTACCGCCGCCTGGTGCCGGAAACGCCGCGCTTCCTCGCCTCGCAGGGCAAGATCGACGAGGCCAACAAGGTGCTTTCGATCCTTGCCTCCGGCTCGTTGCGACCACGCAATCTCAAGGTTCAGGAATATCTGACCAAGGACCACCTGAAGGGTGAGGAACCGGCCAGGAGCGACTGGAAGGAACTCTTCCGCGCGCCCTTCATCGGCCGCACCATTCCGGTCGCCATCGCGATCCTGATGAGCTACGGCGCCCAGCTTTCGGTGCTGACGCTGATGCCGATCATCTTCGTGTCCATGGGCTACACGCTTCAGGGCAGCCTGCTCTACAGCATGATCATCCAGAGCGGCAGCGTACTCGGTGCCATCGCCGCCTCGATGTTCGGCTATTATTTCCCGCGCAAGAAGGTGCTGACCCTCGGTGCCGCCTGCGCCTGCCTTGCGGCCATCTCGATCGCCTATCTCGGCGCCAATATCTATCTGGTGTTGCTCTTCGGCGCGATCTTCCAGTTCTTCGTGCTGCTGCTCAACACCTCGATCTGGATCTATGCCCCCGAACTCTTCCCGACCCGCATCCGTGCCTTCGGCGTGGCGCTGATCCTGGCCACCGGCTCGGCCGCAGGTTCCTTCATTCCCACCATCGCCGGAGCGCTGTTCGACACCTACGGCATGGTCGGGGTCTTCGGTCTCGCCGCCGGCATGTATGCGGTCTTCGCCTTCTGCATCCAGCTCGGGCCCGAGACCTACGGCATGTCGATGGAAGACTTGACCCAGCCTGCGGACGCCGACCTCGCAAAGGCTGGCACTTCTGAAATCAAAGTCGGCGTGGAACTGAGAACGTGAGCGCACATATCCTTCTGATCAATCCGAACAGTTCGCGTGCCACCAGCGACATGATGGTCGCCATCGCACGCCGGGCCGCATCGGGACGCATGGCCGTGGCAGTCGCCACGGCCATGCGGAACCCGCCGATGATCGTGACGCCCGAGCAGTTGGATGCGGCCGCTGCCGAGGTCGTCGAGATCGGTGAAAGACATGGGGCCGGGTGCCTCGGCATTGTCGTCAGCGCCTTCGGCGATCCCGGCCTTGCCGCCCTCAAGCATCGCCTCGCGATCCCCGTGATCGGCATCTGCGAGGCCTCGATGATCGAGGCCTCGAAGGGCGGCCGCAAGTTCGGCGTCGCCACCACGACGCCGGAATTGATCCAGGCGATCGACGATCGCGCCCGCGATCTCGGCGTCTGGGAGCAATATACCGGCATCCGCTGCACGTCCGGCGATCCGCTGGCGCTCTCCGCCCACCCGGAACGCCTGCTGGACGCCCTCGGCGACGCCGTCCGCCAGTGTGTCGAACTGGATGGCGCCGAGGCGGTCATCATCGGCGGCGGTCCGCTGGGCCAGGCGGCCGAACAGCTCCAGCCGATGTTCTCGACGCCGATTATCGCGCCCATCCCGAGCGCTATCGACCGCATGCTCGACCTGATGCAGGTCGCCGCCTGACAGGCATTCATCATCGCGGACACCCAAAAGGATTATGGATTCGGCGGCGGTAGCGCCTGTTTCCGCCGACTGCCCCGTGGTATTTTGCTCTTTCCAATTGGGCGAGACCGAAGCCGGGGCGGAGGTTTGCGCGATGAAATCTCTTTTTGCTTCGCTTGCCGCGATGGCGTTCTTTACCGCGGCAGCCATGGCGGGCCCTTTGCACGACGCGGCAAGGGACGGCGATACCGAACGCGTCAAACAACTGCTCGACCAGGGAACCGACATAGCCGAGCCCGATGCGGCCGGCGAGCCGGCATTGCTGATCGCCGCGCTCAAGGGGCACACCGAGGTCGTCGCTCTTCTCATCGATCGCGGGTGCGACATCGAGATCCGCAACAAGGGCGGCCTGACGGCGCTGCACGCCGCCGCCTATGGCGGCAATCTCGAAACCGCCAAGCTGCTCGTCGCCAAGGGGGCTGCCGTCAACGACGTCGCCAACTTCTACAAGATGTCGCCGCTGCACGCGGCAGCCGAAGAAGGCCACGCCGAGATCGTCGCCTTCCTGTTGACCAACAAGGCCGACATCGAAGCCAAGGAGCGCAACGGCTACACGCCGCTGACACAGGCGGGATGGCGCTCGCACTGGCCGGCCGCCGAGCTTCTCCTGAAGGCGGGAGCGACCTGCCAGAAAGCCGATCTCGTCGGCGATTGGCTCTACGGCGAATGCACCAAACGACAATGACGAATACATCCGGAAACGGAGGACATGGCATGTCTCGATATCCGATAGCGGCCGCGATCGCGGCGACGGCGATACTCCTTGCATTCACCGGCACAGCGCGCGCGGAAGAGCCTGTCAACACGGGCTATTTCGGCGACGTGGCGATCAAGGGATATGATCCGGTCGCCTATTTCACCGAGAACAAGGCGGTCGAAGGATCGCCGGAATTCACCTATCGCTGGCTTGGTGCCACCTGGCAATTCGCCAGCGCCGAGCATCGTGACCAGTTCATGAAGGAGCCGACCCGCTATGCGCCGCAATATGGCGGCTATTGCGCCGACGGCGTCTCCTTCGGCACCGTGACGACCAACATCGACCCGAAGGCCTGGCGCATCATCGAGGACAAGCTGTATCTCAGCTACGATCCGGGCGCCGCCGAGGGTCTGGTGAAGAACCCGAACAAAGTGGTCGATTCACGCAAGCACTGGTCCGAGGTCGAGCAGACGCTGCTCACCGAAAAGGCATCGATCAACTGGACGAAACCCTCGCCCTGAAGCGGCCCCAGGGTGCATGGCGCGGCTTCCGCAGAGGCGCCCGAGGCGTCGACCAGGCTCTTCCTACCGACGCCTCGTGATCGCCGTCATTGCTCGATCGAGAAGAACTTCAGCGCCTGCGGCGTGACGTTGATGTAGTCGGCGGTACGCTCGCCTTTCGCGGTGTTGCGATAGACATAGCCGCAGACCATGCGGTTGAGAAAATACCCGTCATATTTCTCGCAAAGCTGGTTGCCCTTCACTTCGATGCGGCCGGTGATGTTGGTGTTGCTGGTGCGGTAGGCGGTATTGCCGACCTTGTCGAAGAACTGCGCGAAACTCGTTCCGTTCTTGTGTACCCCGACCCAGGTCTTGTCCACGGTCAGCCGCTGCAGTTCGGCCGGGCCGAGCCGGTCGCTGGCGGCGCCAACGAAGCCGAAAGGCCATTCCGGGATCCCCGCCACGCGCAGGCCGAAGAGGTGCCGGTAGAGATCCTCTTCACGCCAGTAGTCGTAGAGATATCCGTAATAGGTGAGGTTGGTGTCCGGAAAGAGCTTCAGCAGCTCCGCCGCCTCCGCCGCCGCGCTCTGCTGGTCGCCGCGCTGGGCATAGGCCGAGGCCAGATATTCCCGCGCCGCTTCCACCTTTGGCAGCGCCTCGCTCGCCGCTTCGATCAACGGGATCGCCCGTTCGAGCCGTCGCGCGGTGTAATAGACGATGCCGGCGAGAAGCTGCAAGCTGGAGGATGGCGACGGATCGAGCCTCAGCGCCCGGTCGATATCCTCGATCGCTTGCGCGTGTTCGCCGGTCTGGGCAAGCACCAGCGCCAGGTTGGCAAGCGCCTCCGCATCGTTCGGCTGGGCGGAGACGGCCCTGAGCGCCGATTGCTTCGCCTCCATTGCGCGTCCATCGACGAGCTGAAGCAGCGCCAGCACCGTATGGGCGCGGGCATTGTTGGCATCGAGCTTCAAAGCCTGGCCCGCGGCGTCATAGGCGATCTTGCGCGCCACGGCCGCCGACCAGAGGTAGTTGTAGTCATTGCGCCAGACATCGACCGCAACACGGGCGATGCCGGCATGGGCATCGGCGAAGTTCGGATCGAGATCGATCGCTCGCTGGTAGAAGGAAAGCGTCTGTCGATAGGTATCGACATCGCGCCAGATGAGGCCCTGCTGCTCCGCCCGCATGTAATTGTCATAGGCCTCGAGATTGTCGGTGGGAATGCGCGCCAGTTGGTCGCGCTCGCCCTCGCTGAGCTTGACCTCAAGCGCGGCAATGATCTTGCCGATCACGTCGTCCTGAACGGCAAAGAGGTCGGCATATTGCCGGTCGTAGCGTTCCGCCCAAAGCGAAAGCCCGCTCACCGCATCGATGAGCTTGACGTTGATGCGCAGCCGCTGATCGGCGCGCTGCAGCGTGCCCTCCAGCACATAGTGCACGCCGAGTTCGGCGGCGATGTCCTGGATCTTGTCGGCGCTGCCCTTGAGCGCGAATACCGAATGCCGGGCGATGACGAAGAGGCCGGAGACCTTCGACAGTTCGGTGATGAGATCGTCGGTCAGCCCTTCCGCCAAGTGGTCGTGATCGCTGTCGCCGCTGACATTGATGAAGGGCAGCACCGCGACGGAAGGCTGGTCCGGCAGGGGATAGGCGAAGCGCTGCGCCGGATTTATCGACGCGATCAGCGTCCAGGGTTGCCACCAGGCGATCGCGACCGCCAGCAGCAGCACAGCCAAGCCGATCACCACGCCCTGGCGGGCGGCTCGCCCCTTTTTTTCGCCAAAGGTCTTGCCCACGGCTTCGGGTTCGAGGAGCACGCGGTAGACACGGATCGGATCGGCGAGCCCCTTCACCGGTTGCCACCCCAGCGATGCAAATCCGACCTTCAGCTTGGAGCTGATCTGGTCATAGGCGGTGCCCGATATCGCAATGCCGCCCGGATGGGCCAGCCCTTGCACCCGGTCGGCGATATTGACGCCATCGCCGTGGATATCGTCGCCTTCGACGATGATGTCGCCGAGATTGATGCCGATGCGGAAGTCCAGCCTCTCGCCGTCAGGCCCCCGCTCATCCGCCGCCGCCTTGCGTTTCTGGATATCGATCGCGCACTGCGCCGCATCCACGACGCTGCGGAATTCGACGAGCAGACCGTCACCCATCGTCTTCACCAGCCGCCCGTGATGCTCGCGAAAGAGCGGCTCGAGAATGGTGCACAGGTCCGACTGGAATCTTAGGCGCGTCCCTTCCTCGTCGAGCCGGCTCAGGCGGCTGTAGCCGACGACATCCGCAAACAGGACGGCAGCGAGACGGCGCTCCATCGACGAGCTCTCAACGTACGATGTACCCCAGCGGCAGATGTTACCGCAGCTTGGCAAACAGCGCCATCGGCCCGCAACGGCAGGACCTGCTCTGCGCCGTAACCGTTACGTACTTGCGGTGCTCCGCCGAACTGACACGATCGTCGGCGATCATCCGAAGGGATCTGCCATGCTCAAACGACGGTCACTGCTGATGCTCGGCGCTCTCGCGGCGGCTCTGCCCGCCCTCAAGGCAGCAAGGGCGAGCGCTGCCGACATTGGCCTCTCGACAGAAGAGGCGCGCGCCATCGCCAAGGAAGCCTATATCTACGGCTTTCCGCTCGTCGACAGCTATCGCGTGCAATATTCCTACTTCGTCGATCGCGGCAATCCTGAGTTCAAGAGCGCGTGGAACACGCTCAACAACACCGCACGGGTCTATACGCCTGACGACAAGGCGATCCAGACACCGAACTCCGATACGCCCTATTCCTTCCTCGGAGCGGACTTGCGCGCAGAACCGCTGGTCCTGACCGTGCCGGCGGTCGAGAAGGAGCGCTACTACTCGCTCCAGTTCATCGACATGTATACGTTCAACTTCGCCTATGTCGGTAGCCGCGCCACCGGCAACGAGGCTGGCAGCTTCCTGCTGGCGGGACCGGACTGGAAAGGCGAAACGCCGCCCGGGATCAAGGCGGTGATCCGCTCGGAAACCGAATTCGCGTTCGTGCTTTATCGCACCCAGATGTTCAATCCCGCCGACATTGAAAACGTCAAGAAGATCCAGGCGGGCTACCAGGTGCAGCCGCTTTCGAGCTTCCTCGGCCAGAAAGCACCCGCACCGGCTCCAGCCGTCGATTTTGTGAAACCGCTCAATGCCGAAGAGGAGAAGACTTCGCCGGAATTCTTCAGGATCCTCAACTTCGTACTCGGCTTCTGCCCGACGAACCCGTCGGAAACCGGGCTGATGGAGCGCTTCGCCAGGATCAATGTCGGCGCCGGCAAGAGTTTCGATTTCGACACATTTCCACCTGACATGCAGCAGGCGATCGAAAGCGGCATGGCTGACGCCTGGGCCGCATTCAAAGAGTACAAGGAAACCGAACTCGACACCGGCAAACGAACGAGCGGAGACAGTTTCGGCACGCGTGAGTATCTGAACGGCCACTATCTCGACCGCATGTCCGGCGCCGTGCTCGGCATCTACGGTAACTCCAAGGACGAGGCGGTCTATCCCGCCTATTTTACCGATGAACGCAAGAAGCCGCTCTCGGGTGAAAACAAGTACACGCTGCGTTTCGAACCGGGCATGCTGCCGCCGGTCAATGCCTTCTGGTCGCTGACGCTCTACGAGCTGCCGTCCAGCCTGCTCTATGCCAATCCGCTCAACCGATACCTGATCAACTCGTCGATGCTGGCGGATCTGAAAAAGGACGCCGATGGCGGCGTGACACTCTACATTCAGCACGATTCACCCGGCACAGAGAAGGAAGCCAACTGGCTGCCGGCACCGAGCGGCCCGTTCTTCACCGCCATGCGGCTCTACTGGCCGAAGCCCGACGCATTGGACGGCAAATGGAAAGCGCCGCCGATGCGGCGCGCCAACTGACAGCGGAGGATCCGAGCATGACGCATTATCGTTCGTTCTTCATGGCCGGCGCATTGGTGATGGCCGGCGCCGCACAATCAACCGCCGCCGACCCCGTTATGGTTGGCGTCGACAACTTCATTCGCGCCGAGAGCGACATGTACGCGGCAAGCATGGTCAAGGAAGGCGCCCTCGGAAAATTCCTGCACCGGCGCGAGCCCGCTTCGATCGACAATCAGACGGTCATTCGCCTCAACCGCGACACCCTCTATTCGTCGGCCGTGTTCGATCTCGATGCTGGGCCGGTCACCATCACCATGCCCGACGCGGGAAAGCGCTTCATGTCGATGCAGGTGATCAATGAAGACCACTATGTGCCGGAGGTCGTCTACGGCGCCGGGGAAACGACGCTCACCAAGGAAAAGGTCGGCACGCGCTACGTCGTCGTCGGCGTCCGTACCCTCGTCGATCCGGCCAACCCGAAGGATATCGCCGAGGTCCATGCCCTACAGGATGCGATCAAGGTGAACCAGCAGGGAGAAGGCAAATTCGAGATTCCGGCCTGGGACCCGGCAAGCCAGAAGAAGGTGCGCGAGGCCCTGCTCGCGCTTGGCTCCACCCTGCCGGACTTCAAGAAAGCCTTCGGTACCCGGCAAGAGGTCGACCCGATCCGCCATCTTATCGGCACCGCGACCGGCTGGGGCGGCAATCCCGACAAGGACGCGACCTATCTCAATGTCACGCCCGCCAAGAACGACGGCAAAACCGTCTACAAGCTCGAGGTCAAGGATGTGCCGGTCGACGCCTTCTGGTCGGTCAGCGTCTATGATGCCCAGGGTTTTTACGAGAAGAACCCCTACGACGCCTACACGATTAACGATATCACCGCAAAGAAGGCTGATGACGGTGGCGTCTCGATCCAGTTCGGCGGCTGCGACGGCAAGATCGCCAACTGTCTTCCCGTGACCGACGGATGGAACTACACGGTGCGGCTCTACCGCCCGCGTCAGGAGATCCTTGACGGTTCCTGGCACTTTCCCGAGCCGCAGCCGGTGAACTAAGCTTGCCCGTCGCGAATCAGGCGCGGGAGACCGAGTGCATGGACTTCCAGGACGACGACCTCGCCGTGTTCGCCGACAATGGCGCAGCGCCCCTGCCGATCGCAGCGGCCGAGGGCCATATCGAGCGGAACGGCGCAAGCATCTGGTATGCGACCTATGGCAAGGGCGCACCGGTGATCCTGCTGCACGGCGGCCTTGGCCACAGCGGCAACTGGGGCTACCAGGTCCCGGCACTGCTGGAGGCCGGTCGCCGCGTCATCCTGATCGACAGCCGCGGCCACGGCCGCAGCACCCGCGATACCCAACCCTATCGCTATGAACTGATGGCATCGGACGTGCTCGCCGTCATGGACAGGCTGGAGATCGAGACGGCCGCCTTTGCCGGCTGGAGCGACGGCGCCTGCATTGCGCTCGTTCTCGCCTCGATGGCGCCGGAGCGTGCCGCCGGCGTCTTCTTTTTCGCCTGCAACATGGACCCGAGTGGAACCAGGGAGATCGAACCGAGTCCGAACCTCGACCGCTGCTTCGGCCGACATTCGAGCGACTACAAGCAATTGTCGGCAACACCTGACGATTTCGGCGCTTTCGTCGATGCCGTCAGCGAGATGCAAAAGACCGAGCCGAACTACACGGCCGAGGACCTCGGCAGGATCCGCGTCCCGGTCGCGATCGTTCAGAGCGAGAATGACGAGTTCATCAAGCGCGAGCATGCGGACTATCTCGCCCGCAGCATTCCCGGCGCCGAATTCATCCTGCTTCCCGGCGTCAGCCATTTCGCACCGCTGCAGCGGCCGGACCGGTTCAATGCAGCGCTCAACGCCTTCCTGGCAAAGCTGCCGCGTTAGTCCCGCCCGATCGCCCGACTACATGATGGGGTGTCGATCTCGCCCACCCTTCCCGTCGGCCACGGTTACTCGGCCGCCTCGGACTCCGGCATCGGCACATAGTTGAGGATCGGCGAAAGCCAACGCTCGACCTCACGGATCGGCATGCGCTTGCGCTCGGCATAATCCTCGACCTGATCGCGCTCGACCTTGGCGACACCGAAGTAATAGGCTTCGGGATGGCCGATATAGAGGCCGGAAACCGACGAGCCCGGCCACATCGCATAGCTCTCGGTCAGGCTGACACCGATTGTGGCTTCCGCATCGAGCAGCCGGAAGAGCGTCGCCTTCTCCGTATGGTCGGGCTGCGCCGGATAGCCGGGCGCCGGGCGGATGCCGGCATAGGGCTCGGCGATCAGTTCCTCAGGCGTGAAAGCCTCGTCGGCCGCATAGCCCCAGAGCTCCTTGCGCACATATTCGTGCATGCGCTCGGCAAAGGCCTCGGCAAACCGGTCGGCCAGCGCCTTGACCAAGATCGACGAGTAGTCATCGTTGGCGCGTTCGAAACGCTCGGCAATCGCAACTTCCTCGATGCCGGCGGTGACGACGAAGCCGCCGACATAGTCGTTGGAACCGCTGCCCGCCGGGGCGACGAAATCGGAAAGCGCCACGTTCTGGCGGCCGTCACGCTTTGTCAGTTGCTGGCGGAGCGTGAAGAAGGTCGCGAGCTCAGACGTCCGGTCGTCGCCGGTGAATAGCCGGATGTCGTCGCCGACCGTGCCCGCCGGCCAGAAACCCACCACGGCCTTCGGCGCGAACCACTTCTCCTCGATGATCTTCTTCAGCATCGCCTGCGCATCATCGAACAATTGCCGGGCTGCGGCGCCTTGCGCCTCGTCGTCCAGGATCTTCGGGTAGACACCCTTAAGCTCCCAGGTCTGGAAGAACGGAGTCCAGTCGATATAGCGGGCGAGTTCTTCTAGATCCCAGCTTTCGAACACGCGCGTGCCGAGGAAGGACGGCGTCTTTGCCTGGTAGTTCGCCCAATCGATCTTGTGCTGGTTGGCGCGGGCCTGCGACAGTGGCAGACGGCGCTTTTCCGCCTCGTTGCGCGCATGGGCATCGGCGACCTTGCGATACTCGGCCCGAACGGTCTCGATGTAATTGTCGCGGGCTTCCGGTGACAACAGGCTCGAGACGACGCCGACGGCACGGCTTGCATCGGTGACATAGACCGTCTGGCCGCGGTCGTAGCGCGGATTGATCTTGACCGCCGTATGGACGCGGCTGGTCGTCGCGCCGCCGATCAGAAGTGGCACGTCGAAACCTTCGCGTTCGAGCTCGGAGGCGACATGCACCATCTCATCGAGCGAGGGGGTGATCAGGCCCGAAAGCCCGATGATGTCGACCTTCTGCTCGCGTGCCACTTCGAGGATCTTCGCCGAAGGCACCATGACGCCGAGATCGATGATCTCGTAATTGTTGCAGGCAAGCACGACGCCGACGATGTTCTTGCCGATGTCATGCACGTCTCCCTTGACCGTCGCCATCAGGATCTTGCCGGCGCTTTCACGCGCCTCGCCGCCATTGGCAAGCTTCTCCGCCTCCATGTGCGGCAGCAGCACGGCGACCGCCTGCTTCATCACACGCGCGGATTTCACCACCTGCGGCAGGAACATCTTGCCCGATCCGAAGAGGTCGCCAACGACGTTCATGCCGGCCATCAGCGGACCTTCGATGACATGCAGCGGCCGCGCGGCGGCAAGGCGCGCCTCCTCCGTATCGGCCTCGATGTACTCGGTGATACCGTTGACCAGCGCGTGTTCAAGACGCTTCTCCACCGACCATTCGCGCCAGAAGAGATCCTTTTCGCGCCCCTGCGCGCCGCCCTGCCCGCGATAACGCTCGGCGATTTCCAGCATGCGCTCGGTCGAATCGGCGCGACGGTTGAGCACCACGTCTTCGCAAGCCTCGCGCAGCTCCGGATCGATCGCGTCATAGACGGCGAGCTGGCCGGCATTGACGATGCCCATGTCCATGCCCGCCTGGATGGCGTGATAGAGGAAGACCGCGTGCATCGCCTCGCGCACCGGCTCGTTGCCGCGGAAGGAGAAGGAGAGATTGGAGACGCCGCCCGACACATGCACATGCGGCAAGGTGGCGATGATCTCGCGCGTCGCTTCAATGAAGTCGACACCGTAATTGTTGTGCTCCTCGATGCCGGTCGCCACCGCGAAGATGTTCGGGTCGAAGATGATGTCCTCGGGCGGGAAACCCGCCGCTTCCGTCAGAAGCTTGTAGGCACGGGTGCAGATCTCGACCTTGCGCGCCTTGGTGTCGGCCTGGCCGACCTCGTCGAAGGCCATGACGACGACGGCCGCCCCATAGGCGCGGCAGAGCCTGGCGTGATGCAGGAACGCCTCTTCGCCTTCCTTCATCGAGATCGAATTGACGAGTGGCTTGCCCTGCACGCATTTCAAGCCCGCCTCGATCACCTCCCATTTCGACGAATCGATCATGATAGGCACGCGGGCAATGTCCGGCTCGGAGGCGACGAGGTTCAGGAACTCGACCATCGCCTGCTTCGAATCGATCAGGCCCTCGTCCATGTTGACGTCGATGATCTGGGCGCCGTTTGCCACCTGGTCGCGCGCGACGTCGAGGGCTGCCGAATAGTCGCCGGCGGTGATCAGCTTGCGGAACTTGGCCGAGCCGGTGACGTTGGTGCGCTCGCCGACATTGACGAACGGAATGTCCGACGTCAGCGTGAAGGGCTCCAGCCCGGAAAGCCGCATCAGCGGCTCGACCTTGGGGATCTCGCGCGGGGGATGCTTGGCAACCGCCTTGGCAATGGCGCTGATATGGGCTGGCGTCGAACCGCAGCAGCCGCCGACGATATTGACGAGACCGTCACGGGCGAAGGCTTCCACCTGGGCCGCCATCTGCTCGGGTGTCTCGTCATATTGGCCGAACTCGTTCGGCAAGCCGGCATTGGGATAGGCACAGACGAAGGTGTCGGCGACACCCGAGAGCTCGTCGATATGGGCGCGCATGGCGTTGGCGCCGAGCGCGCAGTTGAGGCCGATGGTGAAGGGTTCGGCATGGCGCACCGAGTGCCAGAAGGCGGTCGGCGTCTGGCCGGAGAGCGTGCGGCCCGAGAGATCGGTGATCGTGCCGGAGATCATCACAGGCAGATCGACGCCCTTCTCGGCGAAGACTTCCTTGGTGGCGAAGATCGCCGCCTTGGCGTTCAGCGTGTCGAAGATCGTCTCGATCAGGATGATGTCGGCGCCGCCATCGATCAGGCCGCGGATCTGTTCGGCATAGGCGATGCGCAAGTCGTCGAAGGTGACGGCGCGATAGCCCGGATTGTTGACGTCGGGCGAGATCGACGCCGTGCGGTTGGTCGGCCCGAGCGCGCCGGCGACGAAACGGCGGCGGCCGTCCTCCGCCTCGGCCCGCCGGGCGGCGCGCCGCGCCAGCCGGGCACCGTCGCGGTTGAGCTCATAGACCATGTCCTCCATGCCGTAGTCGGCCTGGGCGATGCGGGTCGACGAAAAGGTGTTGGTCTCGAGGATGTCGGCGCCGGCGATCGCATAGGCGTAGTGGATGTCCTCGATCGCCTTCGGCTGCGTCAGCGTCAGGAGATCGTTGTTGCCCTGCTGGTGACAGGCGCAGCCGCCGAATCGGTCGCCGCGGAAATGCTGCTCGATGAAGCCGAGCTGCTGGATCTCCGTGCCCATTGCGCCATCCATGATCAGGATGCGCTCACGCGCCGCTTGGGCGAGCGCTCGCTTGATCTCGGAGCCGTCCGGCTTGGAGGAAACGTCACCGAAAAGGGCGCCGATGGCGGACATGGGAAATCTCCCGTTCTGAAAACGACAAACAATAAATGAGTCAATCACATAAAGATATCTTTATGTCAACATATGCCGCGATCACATTTGCCCGCCGCGCCAAAGAAAATGGCCCGCCGCGATTGCGACGGACCATGAAGATAGGCCTGTATCGGTAGGGGCTGTTCAGAGCCGCGCCAGGCAATCCTCGGTCTCATAAATGGCGCAGAGGATGTGGTAGAAGCTGCTCGCTGGCGCCGGTTCCTCGATGAAGCTGCCATCGGCCTTCTGCTTGTCGCGCCAGAGGCCCGCAACTGGCGTCTCCAGGAACGCCTGAAGTGCTGCCGCCGCCCGGGCGGCCGAAGCGAGGTAACGCTCACGCTCAGCGCCATTCGTAAGTGCCGCAAAGCGGACTGACGCCTTCAGCCACTCGGTCTGCGGCCAGAGCCGCGCGATCGGGTCGGCCACCGAAAGATCGTCGAGCAGCGTCATGATCGCGACGTTGCGATCCGTTGAGATGCCGTGCGCCTCGCCGATATCGAAGAGCCGCCGCGCCTTGACGATCGCCTCGGCGCTGCCGCGGCGCTCCGCCCAGCGCAGCAGCAGCCAGGCCCATTCGAAGAGATGGCCGGGCTCGACGATCCGGCCCTTGTCGCCGGCAAAGGGTGCCCAGTCGTGATCGAAGAACTCACGCAGAACGCCGGTCTCGGCGTCGATGAAATGATCCATCGCCAGATCCGCAATCTCGTCGGCGAGATTGGCCCAGGCGACCTGATCGAATCCGTCCACCATCTCGCTGGCGAGGCAAGCCTCGAAGAGATGCATATGCGGGTTGGAACAGAGCGGCAGACGCTGGGGATTGTCTTCCTCGAACCCCGCGACCGGATGCTTGACGTGAGCTTCGATCCGAGACCGAAGGTCGTTGCTGCGTTCGATCATCTCGGCCTTGCGTGCCGGCATGACCTCGGCAAGGTAGGCGAAGGCCAACAGGGCGAAGGCCTGGTTGTAGAGATCGAAGGCGCCGTCGAGCAGATTGCCATCGGCATCGGCGAGCGCGCCATAAAAGCCGCTCGGCTGCTTGAAGACGCGATCGAAATAGGCAAGTCCGCCTTCAGCGGCACCGCGCCAGTCACCGCTCCATCCGCGCCGGCCGGCTTCCGCAAAACAATAGACTTGCCGCGGCTGCACCCGCGCACGCCGGTTGGCGCGGGTCGGCTCACCGGCCGTATCGATCGTCTCGACGAAACCGCCGGCGGCATCGACACCCGCGTCGCGCCAGAGCGGCAGGGCCTTGTCGGCCAGCCACTGCGAGAGAACGCGAGACTGAGAAAAGATATTGTCTGCCAACGCTCAGCCCTCGAGCTTCAAGCCGTCATGATCCTTGCCGAGCAAGATCGCGAGCGCCTCGACCACCATGTTGTGGTCCTCGCGCTGCGGCAGCCCGGAAACCGTGACGGCACCGATGCAGCCTGTACCCTTGACAACGATCGGAAAGCTGCCGCCATGCGCGGCATAGTCGGCGTCCGACAGCCCAAGCTTGGCCTGCAGATTGGTTTGCGCCTTCGCGAGTTCGCGACCGGTGGCATAGCTGCTCTTGAAAAGCCGGAACACGGTATTGCGCTTGCGGCGCACCCAGTTCGGATTGTCCGGCGTCGTCCCGTCGAGCGCTGCGTAGAATACCTGCATCGAGAACAGCGTGACGTCGATCACCACGCCGAAATTGCGTTCGACTGCCATCTTGCGCAGCAGCGAGCCGAGTTCCCAGGCCGTTTCCAGATCGAAACGCTCGAACTGCAATTCCTGTTCCTGCCGCGCGATGCGGGCCAGATCCTTGTCGATATTCATGGGATTAATCCTTCCAGAGCCAGGCCGCGCCACGCACGCCGGAGCTGTCACCGTGCAGGGCCTTGCGGATCGGTGTCTCGAACGTGTCGCCGAAGAGGTAGTTGACCACGCGAGGCGGCACGTCGTCATAGATCTCATCGACATTCGACATGCCGCCGCCAAGCACGAAGACGTCGGGGTCGACGATGTTGGTGAGCAGCGCCAGGCTACGCGCCAGCCGGTCGACGAAGCGCTCGTAGACGCCGGTCGCCACCGGGTCGCCCGCCCGTTTCGCATCGATGATGTCACGTCCGCGCCGTTCGGTACCGGTTGTGATCCGGTAGTCGAGTTCGACGCCGGTGCCGCAGGCATACATGTCGAGGCAGCCGTGCTTGCCGCACCAGCACCTGTGACCGGGATACTCGTCCTTCGTCATCCAGGGCAGCGGGTAATGGCCGATTTCGGCGGCAACGCCCTGGTATCCCGCATGCACCTTCTTGTCGATCGCCAGCCCCCCGCCATGGCCGGTGCCGACGATGACGCCGAAGACCACGTGCGCGTCCTTGCCGGCACCGTCGACCGCTTCCGAAACCGCCAGGCAATTGGCGTCGTTGGCGAGCCGCACCGGCCGGCCGAGCGCAGTTTCGAGGTCGCGTCCGAGCGGTTTGCCGTTGATCAGCACCGCGTTGGAGTTGCGCACGATGCCGGTGCGCGGATTGGGGCTGCCGGGAATGCCGATGCCGATCGAGCCCTTTTCGCCGGCCGTCTGCTCGGCGGCGGCAACGAGAGCGAGAACGGCGCGGATGCAATCGTCGTAGCCGCTCGTCGGGGTCGCGACGCGGTGACGGGCGCGCGTTTCGCCATCGCGGCCAAGCGCGATGACTTCCATTTTCGTGCCGCCCCAATCTATTCCGATGAACATATCTGGATCAGGTCTCTGATGAAGGTGTCAGGGAGAGCGCCGGCTTCCTCCCGCCAACGCCCGCCTTGCTTAGCATTCGGAAGACCTGAAAGACCAGCCCCATGTGGTGACCTGACGCGCGAGGATCGGACGGCTCGCACGCAAGGGCGGCTATCGCGCATTTCGGGGCGCTACCGCGCAAAAACACTTGGCGAAAACCTCCTGCTTTTGTATGGGTGCTATCCGAGTGGTCCCGTAGCTCAGCAGGATAGAGCACCAGATTCCTAATCTGGGGGTCGCGCGTTCGAATCGCGCCGGGATCACCATTTATTTTCAGGTGTTTATCCAAATAATACCGTCTGTGGCGGACCACCCCCGAGTCGTCAGGCTCAGCTTGCGCGTCCTGCGCCGAAGCAGCGTTACGACCAAATGCTCCTCGAATGCCGTCACTTTGCGGCAGACGGTAGATACTGGCATTCGCCGGCCGAAACGCTCAAACTGGGCAACGGCGACCAAAGCCGCGATGGCGTTCAGGTCGGCCAAGAATTCCGATGCCGCCGACCGACCGGGAATGAAAGACGCATGCGCGTCATGTGCCTGTCACGAACAGCGGCTAGTAGAAACTTACACCTCGCCGATGACCACGGATGAACTGGCATCGGTTGACGGTGATGAGGAAGGTCGGGTCGTCCCGACCTTTTTTGTTGGGTTCATCGGCGTTCCCCACCAGACTGCGACAGCCCTTTCCCGGGGAGCCGCAGGATCACCAATCACGAAATCGTTACCGGCCGCCGGATACGGCACAAAACGGCCTCTCGATCATTTTCCTTGAAGAAGGAGAATGGTGAAAGCTCATGAAAAAGCTGGCTATTATTGCGCTTTCGCTGGCAACGGCCCTCCCCAGTGTGGGCCCGGTACAGGCATTTCCGTCGGTCAGTCCACTGAAGGCTGGCCTATCGAATGTCGAGCAGGTCACGCATCGTCATCGCCAGTGGTACTACGATGACGATGATGAGGATGGATGGCGATACGACCGTCGCTACTACGACGAAGACGATGACGATTACTATCACCACCGGCATCATCACAGCGATATTGGCGCATTTATCGGCGGCTTCGCCGTTGGTGCGATCCTCGGTGGCGCTCTGAGCGCCCCGCCAAGGCGGCACTATCACCGCCACTCGTACTCGAATTGGTGATACACACTGCCGCCGCCTCGTAGAGTGCCGATCGTCCTGCTTTCGGCACGGAGGCTGATCGTGCTGAATCATCCCTGACTGCGGGCGACTGCCGCTACTCGGTGACGGCTTAATTATCCGGCCGGCAGACGCGCAGCCGATGGCCATCCGGATCGAGAGCGACGAAAGTGCGGCCAAACACGGCAGTCTTCAACTCCTGCTCGATTGCTATTCCGCGCCGGCGCCAATCCGCATAGAGGCGTTCGACCTCCGCGTCATCCTTCACCATGAAGGCGATTTCCGAGCGATGGCCGGTGCCGGACGAAACGAAGTCCCTCGCCTGGGTAGACCAGAGGCTGAAGGTCAGGCCGTTTTCGAGTCCGAAGGCGACATAGGCAGGAAAGGAAGCGACGGGTTCGCGCCCGAACAGATCGGCATAGAATAGGGCGCTTTTTGCCGGGTCGTCGACATAGAGCAGGACCAGGTTCGGTGACAGCATCTTCGGATCTCCTTCTTGTGATGACGGGACCCTAGTCGAAGCTGCTGTCAGCTCTTGTCAGCATGATGCACATAGCCGCAGGCCACCGGTCCATTGAACCGGCCTCTGGCTGGAAGGCGGCGTGTCAGAAGACGGCCAGGTATTTCAACAGAGAGATGATGCCGATGATGATCACGATGATCTGGACGATCTGTTTGGCGCGTGCGTCGAGCGGCAGTCGCTGGACGAGATAAAGCACCAACACGATGACGAGGAACGTAATCAGGATTCCGATAAGCAGCCCCATGGATCAACTCCCTTTTCACAACGGCAGCGCGACAGCGCCGGGATTGTAACTATGGAGCGAGGGCAAAGGTTCCGAGCTGCCCGGCAACGTCTTTGGCCGGATTGCGCCAATCGACGTGGGAACGCAGGCGAAAAAGGCGTCAGGGAGCAGACTTGCAGGCGATGCCCTGGTCATTCTCGCCCTTCGTCACGTCGAAAAGCGTCGCCTCGTCGCCCTCGGTCCACCAGATATATTGCCCGCCGGCATATTGGGCGCCGGAACCGGAGATCACGTTCGATGCCACGACGAAGGTGCCGTCGATCGTAAGGGTCACCAGGGATACGGCGCCCGCATTGATATACATCGCCTCGATGGTCTTGCCGCCGCAATCATAGCGAACCGATTTCCGATCCACGGCATCGGCGCCGGGCACGCGGATCGTCACATCGGCGCCCTGAGAGCCGGCGGTCATCAATGCGAGCTTCATGGCGGTCGCGCCTCCCGCCTTGGCGAGCACGAGCTTCGATCCCTCGACTGTCCAGGAGAGTTCGCTGCGAAGCGCCTCGAGGAATTTCTGCTCCTGGGTCATCGCCGCCGGCACGCACATCTTGCGTGTCGATGCGGCCGGCCCGAAGGTGATCTTCGTGCCCGACAGACTGAAGGTACCGGTGAAATGGTTGCAGCCGGCCATGCCGCCAAAGGTGCCGTCCTCACGGATTTCGAGCGTCGACTGCAGATCGTCGACCACACCGCCGCCGCCGATATCTTCGGCGAGCCAGGTGCCGACGAGCTGCTGCGGCACGTCTTCTGCCGCAACCGGCTGCATCGAAGCCATCTCGATCGTCACGCAGGCGCAGGAAACGGCGGTAATGACTTTCAGCATCGCGAACTCCTTCGGGCTTCGACTCAGCAGCCCGATTCTTAGCCCCTGGACGAGACGGATTGAAGACCGCGCCCTTGTTGCCGGCGGAATTCGCCTGTAGAGCCTAGCGCACAATATAAAAGTTCGGATCGATCTGGCGAAGATCATGCGCTACGCTCGCGACGAAAGCCGCCCCGCGCATTCCCTCCGAAAAAGAAGAACATGGGTATTGGCATGGCATCCCGCGACAATGCGAAGCGCCGACTGACGATCCTCGGGTCGACCGGTTCGATCGGCACCAACACGCTCGACGTCATCGCGCGTCTTGGCGGTCGCGAGCGCTTCGAAGTCGTCGCCGTCACCGGCAACGGCAACATCCCTCTGCTCGCCCAACAGGCGGTGAAGGCCGGGGCGGAGCTTGCCGTCACCGCCAATGAGAGCCAATACGAAAACCTGAAAGCGGCGCTTGCTGGCACCGGCATTGCCGTCGCCGCCGGCAGGAGCGGCCTGATCGAAGCGGCCGAACGCGACGCTGATTGGGTGATGGCGGCCATTGTCGGCAATGCCGGTCTCGCCCCCACCCTCGCCGCCGCCCGCCGCGGCGCCGACATTGCGCTCGCCAACAAGGAGTGCCTGGTTTCCGCCGGCAGCCTCTTCATCGAGGCGGTGAAGAAGGGCGGCGGACGATTGCTGCCGGTCGACAGCGAACACAACGCCATTTTCCAGGTCCTCGAGGAACAGCAGCGCCACGCCGTCGAGCGCATCATCCTGACGGCCTCGGGCGGCCCGTTCCGTACCAAGTCGCTAGAGGAGATGCGGCACGTGACCGCCGATGTCGCGCGCGCCCATCCGAACTGGTCGATGGGACTGAAGATCTCGATCGACAGCGCCTCGATGTTCAACAAGGCACTGGAGATGATCGAGGCGAAGCACCTCTTCGCCCTCAGGCCCGAACAGGTCGAAGTGATCGTGCACCCGCAGTCGGTAATCCATTCGATGGTCGGCTACACGGACGGCTCGGTGCTGGCGCAGCTCGGCTGCCCGGACATGCGCACCGCCATCGGCTATGCGCTTTCCTATCCCAGCCGCTGCAGCCTGCCGATCGAGCGGCTCGATTTCGCCAAGCTGTCGCGCCTCGATTTCGAGGCACCGGACGAAGTGCGCTTTCCGGCGATCCGCCTGGCGCGCCGCGCCATGGTCGAGGGCGGCGTGCAGGGGGCGGTACTCAACGGTGCCAAGGAAACGGCACTCGACGCCTTTATCGCCGGACGCACCGGATTTCTCGCCATGGCGGAGATCGTCGAAAAGGTCATGGACGCGCTCGCCGATCTTCCGGCGGCGACAACCATGGACGACGTTTTCGCCGCAGACGAAAAAGCCCGACAACTGGCGGCCGGGCTCATTCGATAATCAGGTTTACTCTGCAGGTTCATTAGGCTTTCGCCCATAGGGAATCCCCTCACCCGCCTGCCGGCGCCTTTCCCGCGCGCGGGGCGGAGGGACCTAGCCGCATCCGCTCTCGCCTACCACGAACGTTCTCGGTTTCTGCGTCCGTGCATGGAGCAGAACAGCATCTCGCCATTTGAGGGAGACCGAGTATCCGTCCTCATCCCCTCTCCCCGCAAGCGGGCAGAGGGTTAGGGGCAGCTCTCTTGAAAGAGCTTACGCAACCGCCCTTGCCAGCGCACAGCGCGACCACAGCGAATGCAGCGCGCCGACGAGGTGATCGATGTCGGCATCCGAGTGCAGCGGCGTCGGCGTGATGCGCAGGCGCTCGGTCTTCTTCGGCACCGTCGGATAGTTGATCGGCTGCACGTAGACGCCAAAGTTGTCAAGCAGCAGGTCGGAGATCCACTTGCACTTGGCCGCGTCGCCGACCATGACCGGCACGATATGGCTGGGGTTCGGCATGTGCGGAATACCGCGCTGGTCGAGCAGCGAGCGCAGACGACGCACGCGCTCCTGGTGCGCGAAGCGTTCGACCTGGCTTTCCTTCAGGTGACGGATCGAGGCGAGCGCACCGGCAGCAAGCGTCGGCGGCAGCGCCGTCGTGAAGATGAAGCCGGAAGCAAACGAGCGGATGAAGTCGCAGAGCGCCGCAGAACCGGTGATATAACCGCCCATCACGCCGAAGGCCTTGCCGAGCGTGCCTTCGATGACCGTCAGCCGGTGCATCAGGCCTTCGCGTTCGGCAATGCCGCCGCCACGCGGACCGTACATGCCGACGGCATGCACTTCGTCGAGATAGGTCATGGCGCCGTACTTGTCGGCAAGATCGCAGAATTCCTTGATCGGCGCGATGTCGCCGTCCATCGAATAGACGGACTCGAAAGCAATGATCTTCGGCGCGCGCGGATCGGCTGCGGCGAGCTTGGCTTCGAGGTCAGCGACCGAATTGTGCTTGAAGATGACGCGTTCGCACTTGGAGTGACGGATCCCCTCGATCATCGAAGCGTGATTCCCGGCGTCCGAGAAGACGATGACACCGGGAATCTTGGAACAGAGCGTACCAAGTGCTGCCCAGTTGGACACGTAGCCCGAGGTAAACAGCAGCGCCGATTCCTTGCCGTGCAGGTCCGCGAGCTCGCGCTCGAGCAGGACGTGATAGTGGTTAGTACCGGAGATGTTACGGGTGCCGCCAGCGCCGGCGCCGCATTCGTCGATGGCGCGCTTCATCGCCTCGGTGACAACGGAATGCTGGCCCATGCCGAGATAGTCGTTCGAACACCAGACGGTGACTTCCTGGACGCCATCGGCCGTATGGCGCGCTGCCTTCGGGAAGTTGCCGCGATGACGGGCGAGGTCTGCGAAAACCCGGTAGCGGCCTTCCTGATGCAGCCCATCCAGCTCGTTCTTAAAGAAATTCTCGAAATCCATCATTTTCTCCAGTGCCCGATCGCTTTTCTTGATTCAAAGCGACCTGGGGTCAACCTCGGAATGCTCGGCATCTGCCACCTGCGGCAAAAGGCCCCTGAAGCGCTGCGCGTCCAATGAATGCATCCGGGATGATCTAGCATTTTCGGGCCGAAGCATCTTCGCTGCTTTCACTGAAACCGTTTCAACCCGGAGAGCCCTAGTTTTGAAACATTCCAAAGAAAGCCTTAGCGCATGTTCATCTCTTCAAGCTTGATCGAAGTCAAGCAAGGATGAAAAAAGGACGACCGAAGCCGTCCCCTTTTTTTGTTGTTTGACGATGCTCCATCCCGGTCAGGCCGCCGCCACGGCGCGCTTGGCCATGACCTTCACCAGATTGGCGCGGTAGGCCGCGTCCGCATGAATATCGGAGAGCAGCTCCGAGGCATCGACGCTGACATTGCTCAGCGCATCCGGCGACCAGTTGGCAACGAGCGCCGCTTCCATATCGCCATGCCGGAACACGCCGTTCGCTCCCGCCCCGGTAACGGCCACCCGGACGTCGCCATCGTCGCGTCGCGCGACGAACACGCCGGCCATCGCATAGCGCGACGCCGGGTTGGCGAACTTCTGGTAGGCAGCCTTCGCAGGCGCATCGAAGGTGATGGCGGTGACGATCTCGCTGCCTTCCAGCGCCGTGTCGAACAGGCCGGTGAAGAAGTCGTCAGCCGCGATCTCGCGCCTGTTGGTCACGATTGTCGCGCCGAGCGCCAGCATCGCCGCCGGATAGTCGGCCGCCGGGTCGTTGTTGGCGATGGAACCGCCGATCGTGCCCATGTGCCGCACATGCGGATCGCCAATATGGCCGGCAAGGCCACAGATCGCCGGACAGACGGCTTTGAGCGCCGACGACGACGCCACGTCGTGGTGGGTCGTTGCCGCGCCGATCCGCACTGACCGACCGGAGACCATGATACCCTGCATCTCGCCGATGTGACGGAGATCGATCAGGTCGCTCGGGGCGGCCAGCCGCTGCTTCATCGTCGGGATCAGCGTCATGCCGCCGGCGACATATTTGCCTTCGCCGGCCGCTTCCATTTGCTTGACGGCATCCTGAACCGAGGACGCCCGGTGATATTGGGTCTCGTACATGGGTGTCCTCCCGATCAGTTGGCTGCTTGCGCCGCCGCCCACACCTTCTGCGGTGTTGCCGGCATGGTGAGCGCATTGTTGCCGATAGCGTCGGTGATCGCATTGATCAGCGCCGGTGGAGAGCCGATGGCGCCGGCCTCGCCGCAGCCCTTGATGCCCAGCGGATTGTTCGGGCAGGGCGTGTTCGAGGTCGAGACCTGGAACGACGGCAGGTCGTCGGCGCGCGGCATGGCGTAGTCCATGTAGCTCGCCGTCAGAAGCTGGCCCGAGGCATCGTAGTGCACCCCTTCGAGCAGCGCCTGGCCAATGCCCTGCGCCAGCCCGCCATGCACCTGCCCCTCGACGATCATCGGGTTGATGATGTTGCCGAAGTCGTCGGCGGCGACGAACTGGATGATCTTGGTCCGTCCCGTCTCGGGATCGACCTCCACCTCGCAGATGTAGCAGCCGGCCGGGAAGGTGAAGTTGGCGGGGTCGTAGAAGGCCCCCTCCTTCAGCCCCGGCTCCATGCCGGCAGGCAGATTGTGGGCGGTATAGGCGGCCAAAGCCATCTGGAACCAGGGCACCGCCTTGTCGGTGCCGGCGACCTTCAGTTCGCCGTTCTCGATGACGATGTCGCTTTCGTCCGCTTCCATCAGATGCGCGGCGATCTTCTTCGCCTTGGCCTCGACCTTGTCGAGCGCCTTGACGACGGCCGACATGCCGACGGCACCGGAGCGGGAGCCATAGGTGCCCATGCCCATCTGCACCTTGTCGGTATCGCCATGCACGATGTTGACGCTGTCGAGCGGTACGCCGAAGCGGTCGGCGACGAGCTGGGCAAAGGTCGTCTCGTGGCCCTGTCCATGGCTGTGCGACCCGGTCAGGACTTCGATCGTGCCGACGGCATTGACGCGCACCTCGGCCGATTCCCAAAGACCGACGCCGGCACCGAGCGAACCGACCGCTGCCGACGGCGCGATGCCGCAGGCCTCGATGTAGCAGCTCATGCCGATGCCGCGCTTCATGCCGCGGCCGGCAGCTTCCGCTTTGCGTGCGGCAAAGCCGTTCCAGTCGGCCGCCTTCATCGCCGCTTCGAGCGAAGCGTCGTAGTCGCCGGCGTCGTAATTCATGATGACCGGCGTCTGGTGCGGGAAGGAGCGGATGAAATTGACCCGCCGCAGCTCCGCCGGCGAGACGCCGAGCTCGCGCGCCGCCGTCTCCATCGTGCGCTCGAGCAGGTAGGTCGCCTCGGGCCGTCCGGCGCCGCGATAGGCATCCACCGGCGCGGTGTTGGTGTAGACGGTGCGCACATTGGCATGGATCGCCGGGATGTCATATTGCCCGGAGAGCAGCGTCGCATAGAGATAGGTCGGCACCGCCGACGAGAAGAGCGACATATAGGCGCCGAGATTGGCGATCGTGTCGACCTTGAGCCCGATGATGCGGTTGTTGGCGTCGAAAGCCATCTTCACCTTCGACACATGGTCGCGGCCATGCGCGTCGGTCAGGAAGGCCTCGGTGCGATCGGACGTCCACTTGACCGGGACGCCCGTGCGCTTCGAAGCCCAGAGACAGACGATCTCCTCCGGATAGATGTAGATCTTCGAGCCGAAGCCGCCGCCGACATCGGGGGCGATGACGCGGAGCTTGTTTTCCGGCGCAACGTTATAGAAGGCACTCATCACCAGCCGCGCCACATGCGGGTTCTGGCTGGTCGTGTAGCAGGTATAGTGATCGTCGCCGCTGTCGTAGATGCCGAGCGTGGCGCGCGGCTCCATCGGGTTGGGCGAGAGCCGGTTGTTGTGGATCTCGATCTCGGTGACATGCGCCGCCGCGGCGATCGCCTTGTCGGTCGCGGCCGCATCGCCGAGTTCCCAATCGAAGATCAGGTTGTTGGCCGCCTCCGGGTGAAGCTGCGGCTGGCCTGGCTCCAGCGCCTTCGACGCATCGGTCACGACAGGAAGCTCCTGATAGTCGACGACGACGGCCTCGGCCGCGTCGCGGGCTTCGGCCACGCTGTCGGCCACGACGATTGCCACGGCATCGCCGACATAGCGCACCGCCTCATGCGCGAGCGGTCGCCAGGCGCCCATCTTCATCGGCGTTCCGTCCTTGGAGTGGATCATCCAGCCGCAGATCAGATTGCCAATTCCGTCGGCAAGAAGCTGCTTGCCGTCGAGCACGTCGATTACGCCAGGCATGCCCTTGGCTGCGGATGCGTCCACTTTGAGGATTTTGGCGTGCGCATGCGGGCTGCGCACGAAGACTGCGTATTTCATGCCCGGCACGGACATGTCGTCGGTATAGCGGCCCTTGCCGGTCAGGAACCGCTTGTCTTCCTTGCGCGCCACCCGCGCGCCAATGCCTTCAACTCCCATTGCCGATCTCCTCCCGAGATTTCCAGCGACAGTGTTTCGATGACATGCAGGGCGACGCTCTCTTCGCCCCCCGTCCGGCCGCTATTCTGCGGCCACGCGTGCGCCGCTCATCTCGGCGGCAGCGGCAAGGATCGCCTTGACGATATTATGGTAGCCGGTGCAGCGACAGATGTTGCCTTCGAGTTCGGCTCGAACCGTCGCCTCGTCGAGCTGTCCCTGGTGCCGGCGGATCATGTCGACGGCCGTCATCACCATGCCTGGCGTGCAGAAGCCGCATTGCAGGCCGTGATTGGCCTTGAACGCCGCTTGCACCGGGTGGAGTTCGCCGTCGGCCGCCAGCCCTTCGATGGTGGTGATCGTGGATCCGGCCGCCTGCGCGGCGAGAATGGAACAGCTCTTGACCGATTTTCCGTCCATATGGATGACGCAGGCGCCACACTGCGAAGTGTCGCAGCCGACATGGGTGCCCGTCAGTCCAAGATTTTCGCGTATGAATTGCACCAGCAATGTGCGGTCGTCGCAATGACCACTCACCTGACGGCCGTTGACCGTCATTGTCACTTTCGCCATTTCGCTCCTCCGGGGTCGGTCAATGCCAACACGAGCGCGGCCGAAAAGTCGGGTGAGATGGTTCACGCGACTAGGGTACGCGCCAACTGATATCGATGCCCGTCGCCGACGAATCCGTTCCTCCCGGATTTCGCAGGCTTGTTTGTATCATTTGTCTTTTTTTGGAATGCCGCAACCGCTACCGCCCGCCGAACGACAAAATTTTTCCACGCCGGTTGTATCGCGGGGAACTGCGCCTTCATGTCCCGTTCAGGAACGATATCATTATCTTGCGCGCCGGAAGAAACCGCAGGTCTCCCGTAGACTTTAAATCGGGACCGCGTATTTTCCGAACTGCAAGTTCAGGTGGAGCGGGATGATCCCGGCTCCGCCATCATCCAAGGGACGGACTGAGCAAGAGGCTGAGATCCGTAGAGATCGGAGAGGACAACATGAAGAAAGCCATCGCACTTGTGCTGGTCGCCCTGTCGGTCGCAAGCTGCACCCAGACGGAAAAGGGCGCCGGCATCGGTGCCGTTTCCGGCGCGATCATCGGCGGCGCGATCACCGGCGACGTCCGTGGCGCAGCGGTCGGCGCAGCCATCGGCGGCGTTTCCGGCGCAGTCATCGGCCATGTCAGCGAACAGCCGGGACAGTGCTACTACCGCGACCGCTACGGCCGCCGCTACATCGACGCCTGCCCGCGCTAAGGCGCAGCGAAGGCGATCATCCTTCGGCGTGGCGCAAGCCCACCGCAGGATTAGTTACCCCCTCATGGCCGACGCCCTGAGGGGGTTTTTCGTTCCGGCGCCCGGCGAAACCGGGCGTGCCCCCAAGAAATGATCCGACGCGCGCAAACCGGGTGGTTATCGGTCGCGCAAGTCCGTCTGCTGTCCTCGATATATCACCATCGAGGTCGTTCCATGTCGAAATCACCAAGCATTCCCTTGCCGCCCGCCTTCAGGCGCATCGGCTGGTCCAATCTGTTTGCGCAGTTCTCCGAGCAGATGGCACTGGCTGCCGCTCCGCTCGCTGCCGTGCTTCTGCTCGCAGCCGGGCCGGCGGAAACCGGATGGCTGCAGATGGCCCAGACGCTTCCGTTCCTCTTGCTTTCCATTCCCGCCGGGCTCGTCGCCGATCGCACGTCGCGGCGCAGGCTGATGGTGTCCTCGGAAATGCTGCGCGCACTGTCGCTGGTCGCTACCTTGCTCCTGATGGTCAGCGGCCTGTTGACCCTGCCGCTTCTGGCCGTGATGGGTTTTGTCGGAGCCATCGGCACCGTCTGCTACAACGTCGCCGCCCCCGCCCTTGTCCCGGCGATCGTTCCGCGCGCCCGACTGGCCGACGCCAACCGTTGGCTGGAACTCGCCCGGAGCCTTGCCTATTCGGGCGGACCGGCAATCGGCGGCGCAATCGTGGCATGGACGGGTGCGTCGCTCGCCTATGTCGTCGCCACATGCCTTTCTCTACTTTCCGTCGTCCTGCTTGCCGGCGTTGGCGATCAACACCAACCCGCGACGGCAAAACGCAAACTCCTTCAGGATCTGATCGAAGGCGCACGGTTCCTTGCCGGCCACACGCTCCTCAGGCCCATCCTCGTGACCGCCATCGTCTTCAACACGGCCTGGTTCGTGCTGCAGGCGGTCTATGTCGCCTATGCCATCCAAACCCTCGGCCTGACGGCCACGGGCGTCGGCATCACCCTTGGCATTTACGGCGCCGGCATGATGATCGGTGCGGTCGCCGCGCCCGCCATTGCGCGCCGTATTTCGTTCGGCGTGATGATCGCACTTGGTCCTCTCGGCGGCTTGGCGGCGGCCGCAGTAATGCTCTCGACGATCTGGATACCGTCCGGCGCCCTCGCCGGGTTGAGCTTCTTTCTGTTTGGCGCCGGCCCGGTGCTCTGGTCGATCGCGACCCTCACCTTGCGACAGGCCGTCACACCGAATGCCATGCTTGGCCGGGTTTCCGCCTTCATCACCACGGCCACGTTCGGAGCCCGGCCAATCGGTGCAGCGCTCGGGGCCGTCGTCGCCGCGCGCTTCGGCGTCGAGTTATGTCTGGCGGTCGCCGCCGCCGGTTTCCTGATCCAGTTTCTCGTCATCATTGCCTCCCGCGTGCCGCAGTTGCGCGCACTGCCGGAAGCGGCCTAACCCTGACGAACCGCGAACAAAGCCAGCCACGCGCCCGACAAAATCGTCGGAACGCCTGGCTGGAAACCGTCCGTTCGGAGCCTATGGTTGTGCTGCACCGACAACATTTCGAAGCTTTTTCCGGCAAATCGCCACCGAAAATCGGCATCAGGGGTGGATGCGGCCGGCCGTCATCGTTAACAGATGGAAAACCTTAGGCATGCAATAGTGACCCGGCCGCATATGCAGGCAGTTTGTATTGGGTCGCCTGAAGACGGGATGCGGAAGCGAATGTCCCCACCACGGTCGAGTATTGCGTACTGGAAGGCCGCAACTGCGCTTGCAGTCGCCTTCTCGTTTGCGCTCGGCCCGATTTCCGCCAAAAGCGCCCATGCCTTCAAGCTCTTCGGCATGAAGTTCTTCGAGAGCGACGAAGAGGAAGCGCCGGTCATCGACCCGGTCAACTATACGCTTACCTTCGACGCCGGCACCGACGACAAGGAGCTGAAGGAAGCGCTGGAAAATAGCTCGCAGCTCGTCCAGGGCCAGGAAAAGCCCGTGTCCGGCGATCTCGGCCTTGCCATTCGCGCGCGCGACGACCGCGACCGTCTGCTCGCAGCGCTTTACGAAAAAGCCCGCTACGGCGGCACCGTGGCAATTCGCGTCAACGGCCAGGACATCGACAGCCTGCCGCCGGATCCCGCCTTCCCCGATGGGCAGGCAATCCCGGTAACCGTCACCGTCACGCCCGGGCCCGCCTTTACGGTCGGCTCCGTCAAGTTCGAAGGCGATGCGGCCGGCTTCAATCCGGATGACTACGGCCTGCCGGCCGGTACCCGCGCCGATTCGACGCTGATCATCAAGGCTGGCGAAAAGGTCGTGAACGACCTGCGCGAGCAGGGCCGGCCGCTTGCCAAGCTTACCGAACGCAGCGCCGTCGCCAATCACGCCAATTCCACCGTCGACGTCGTTATCGGCGCAAGCGGCGGTCCGATCGCGCCTGTCGGCGATGTCAGCGTGTCGGGAACCAAGACTGTCGATCCCGCCTTCGTGCGCGACTATTCGCGCCTCAATGAGGGCCGCCCCTATTCGCCCGAGGATATCCGCAAGGCATCCGAGCGCCTGCGCCAGCTCGGCGTGTTCTCGAGCGTGACGATCAAGGAAGCCAACGCGCTTTCGCCCGATGGGTCGATCCCGATGAAGATCGAGGTCTCCGAGGGCAAGCACAAGTATTTCGGCTTCGGCGCCCAGGTTTCGACTACGGACGGTCTCGGTCTCTCGGGCTATTGGGGACACCGCAATCTCTTCGGGCGGGCGGAATCGCTGCGCATCGAAGGCTCGGTCGACCGCATCGGAGAGACGAAGGAACTGGGCAAGCTCGACTATTCGGTCGGCATTCTCTTCGCCAAGCCCGGTGCCTTCGGCCCCGCTTCGACGTTTACTGCCAGCGTCAAGGCCAACATCCAGGATCCGGACGCCTACCGTGCCAAGATCCTGACGGGTGCGGCCGGTGCGACATTCGAACTCTCGCCGACCGACACCGTCTCGGGGGGCGGCGAGCTGAGCTGGGCCAACATCGACGACGCCTTCGGCTCGAATTCCTACCTGACCGCCGCCATTCCGCTCGAATATGTGCGCGACACCCGCAACGACAAGCTGAACGCGACCGAAGGCTATCGGGCGATGATCAACGCCAAGCCGAGCTACGAGATCAAGGGCCAGACCTTCTTCTCGTCTTTCGAAGCGTCGGCATCGGGCTATCATGCGCTCGGCGACGAGAAGCGTTTCGTTCTCGCCGGCAAGATCGGCGCCGGCGTGCTCGTCGGCGGCGGCGGGCTCGAGGATATTCCGGCGAACCGTCGCTTCTATCTCGGCGGCGGCGGCTCGGTGCGCGGCTACTCCTACCAGGAGATCGGCCCGCGCAACTCCGAAAACAGGGAGACCGGCGGGCGCTCCTATGTCAACGCCTCGCTCGAAGCCCGCATCGCGATCACCGACACGATCGGCGTGGTTCCGTTTATCGATGCCGGCACCGTCTCGGCGAAAACGACGCCCGACTTCTCCGACATTCGCGCCGGCGCCGGCATCGGCTTGCGCTATGCCACGCCCTTCGGCCCCATCCGTCTCGACTTCGCGGTCCCGCTGAACAAATACCCCGGCGGCACGAAGTACGGGATTTATGCCGGTATCGGCCAATCCTTCTGATTCCTGATTTTGGCGATTCGGGCCGTTTCCCCCCTACGACGCCGCGCGTCTTTCAAGACACGCTAAGGTCGCTGTAACACTTTAGATCTGCTGCATAATTCCTCAAATCGATCCCGATTTGAGGAATTATGCAGCGGGTTCGGCAAATTGCCCTCATCCGTTGATAGTTTCGCCCTGCGGCGATTCCGCTGCAGCGCAACTTGCGCTATGGGTAGAACATGAATCAGGTCGTCCGCTTCCTTCGCGCGACGCTGCGCTATGGCCTTCGTGTGCTTGGCGTGATTGCGGTCGTTGCCCTCCTTCTCGTCGCCTTCGTGGGCTTCACGACTCCCGGCGCCCGGCTCGTCGCCTGGGCAATCGAGAAATATGCGGCAACGCCTGACCAGATCGTGCGGATCGCCGATCCCAGCGCACTTCTGACAGGTGAGTTTGCGGCGGGAAGCATCACGCTCTTCGACGGCCAGGGCGTCTATGCGGAGGTGCGCGACCTCAAGCTCAACTGGTCGCCGGCGGCCCTCCTCTCCTTCCGCTTTGACGCCGCGGCGATCTCCGCCGGCTCGGTGCGTGTCGAACGCCTGCCGATCCCCTCGACCGAGACCAAGGAAGTACGCTCGACCTTCGTGCTTCCCGTCGACGTCAAGATCGACGCGATCGATCTCAAGGAAATCGTCATCGGCAAGGCGATCGCAGGCGAGGACCAGTTCCTGACGGCCAGCGGCAAGATCAATGCGACCAACGAGAGCATCGCCCTTGGCCTGACCGCCGCCCAGCGCGACCGGCCGGAAGCGCGCGCCGTCGCCGATATCGTCTTCAATCCGGCGGGCAACGAGCTGAAGCTCGAAGCGACCGTGGACGAGCCCAGCAACGGTGTATTGGCAAAGCTGCTTCGCCTGCCCAACGAACCTGCGGTCAATATCAAGCTGACCGGTCAGGGACCGCTTTCCGATTGGGCCGGCACGGCAACGGCTGCGCTCGACGGCAGCGAGATCCTCAAGCTCGACGGTCGCCACGTCCAGACGCCGGATGGCATGCACCGGCTCACCGTCACCGGCGGCGGCGCCTTCGGTTCGCTGATGCCGCCGGCCCTGCGCCCGATGTTCGAGGGCGAGACCAGCATTGACGTTGCCGCCGCGTTCAACGGCCAGGGCATGGTGCGCGTCGACAAGGGGCAGATCGCGACCGGCGCGCTCACCTTCGGCGCCTTCGGCACCTTCGACAGCAAGGGCGACAACAATCTACAGGCCCGGCTTGCCGGCACCAACGGTGCGATCGACTTCCGCTGGCCGCTGCAGAAGGGTGAAGCCCAGGCAAAGATCAATGCCGTCAATCTGTCGCTGATCGGCGACGCGCAAGCGGCCATCCTCGATCTCGCCGCCGACGTCGCATCGGTGACGCTGCCGGATGTTGCGCTCGGTTCCGTCAAACTGTCGGCCCGCAGCGACGGCTTCAACCTTCAGGCCCAGTCCGGTCCGGTGAAGACCGTGCTCGACGTGGGCGAAGCCGGCTTCAACGACGCCAACCTCGCCCGGCTGGTGCAGGCGCCGATGAAGGTTGACGCCAGCCTCGCGGTGACGAAGGAGAGCATAGGCTTCGATCCGGTGACGATCGAAAGCCCCGGCATTGGCGGCTCGCTCACGGGCGCCTTCTCGCGTGAAGAAAACACCGTCGCCGCCGCCTTCAAGCTCTTTGCCGTTCCGGGAGCCCTGCCGCCGGCCGCTGCGGCGAAGTTCGACGGCACCATCGCGCTTGCCGGGGAAGTAAAGACGACGAGCGACGGCGACGTTTCCGTGGAGGGCCTCGAGCTCAAATCGAGCACGATCGAAGCAGCCGGTACCGTCGCCCTGGCTCAGGGCCAGTTGACCACCGATCTCAAGGGAAAATTGCCCAATCTCGGCAAGCTCCTGGCCGACGCCAAGGGCGAGGCTGACTTCACGGCAGCGGTGACCGGCCCGCTCGCCGAGCTCGGTATCAAGGCCGAACTGACCTCGAGTGGCGCCACGCTCGCCGGACGCACGCTCAGCGATCTTACGATCAGGGCCGACGCGAAGGCCAACCCATCAAGCCCGCAGGCCAGCCTGACCGCCACCGGCGCGCTCGACGGCCAGGCAATCGACGTCAAGGCCGACGTCGTCTCGAAGGACGGGCGCACCGCGATCCCCGTGCTCGAAGCCCGGATCGGCGAGAACAAGCTGACCGGTGCGATCAGTTTCACCCCGGACTTCAAACCGGATGGCACGATCGATTTCAACCTGCCCGATCTTGGCCTGCTGGCTGCCATGGCCGGACAGAAGGCCTCGGGCGATCTCAACGGGTCGGCCGCAATCAAGACCGCAAACGGCATCACCTCCGTCGTCCTCAAGGCCGGCGGCAGCGGCATCAAGCGCGACGCCCTGACGATTGCCAAGCCGACCGCAGATATCACGATCTCCGATGTCGCCGCCCTTGCCATCAAAGGCAGCGTGCGCGCCGAGACGATTGCGCAAGGGCCAAACCGGGTCGCCGGTCTTGCCGTCGCTTTCCAGCAGCAGGCCGGGCGCACCGGCTTCTCGATCGACGGCAAATATGACGGAGGTCCGCTCGCGGCCAAGGGCGATCTCACGAGTGCGAAGGGACGCACGGAAATTCGGCTCACCTCCTTCGGCGCGACGCCGAAGGGCATCCCGCTGAAGCTGGCCCAGCCGACGGTCATCGCCATCGAAAACGGCGTCGTCCGCCTCAACGCGCTGACGATCCAGGCATCGAAGGGGACCATCGCCGTCAACGGCACCGCAGGCGAAAAACTCGACATCGCTGCGAAGCTCAACGCCCTTCCGGCGGCGCTGATCAATGCCTTCGCGCCGGACCTCGGCGCCGAGGGCACGATTGCCGGCACGGTCGATGTCGATGGTGCAGCATCCGCGCCTGTTGTTACCTACGACCTCAAGTGGTCCGGCGCTTCGCTCGCCGCGGCGCGCACGGCCGGGGTCGCCGCCTTCGACATCGCCGCCGACGGCAAGTTCGCCAACAACAAGGTAACGCTCGACGCGACGCTTTCGGGCGCCGGCGGCCTCTCCTTCAAGGGCGGCGGCAATGTCGATATCGGCGGCAACATGCCCATCGCGATGAAGTTCAACGGCAACCTGCCCTTTGCCCTCATTGCCAACCTGATGGCGGATAAAGGCTTCACGCTGACGGGCCAGGCGGGCATCGACCTTTCGATTTCCGGCTCCGCCAAGGCGCCGCAAATCGCCGGCACCGTCACCACCGCTGGCGGCCGGCTCGTCGACGTGCGCCGCAATCTGGCGCTCAACGACCTCACGGCGAATGTCTCGCTCGACGGCAAGCAAGCGACGATCTCGAAGCTCTCGGCCAATCTCGCGACCGGCGGCTCGGTCGAGGCGACTGGCACCGTCGGCACGGTTCCAGGCTCCGGTTTCCCGGCCAACCTGACGATCCGCCTGAACAATGCAACTTACGTCGACGGTACGCTGTTCAACGCCAATCTTGCCGGCGAAATGACGCTGACCGGTCCGCTGGTCGCGACCCCGACGCTCGGCGGCAAGGTGACGATCCGCAAGGCGTCGATCACCATTCCCGAGAAGCTGCCGACCTCGCTCTCGGCGATCGACATCAAGCACAAGAACGCGCCCGCCAAGGTGCAGAAGATGGTCAAGGATCTGCGCAGGGACGAGGTGCCGGCTGCCGGCGCCAATGCCAGCGGCGTCATCGCCTTCGATCTCGGCGTCAGTGCCAACCAGGTCTTCGTGCGCGGCCGCGGCATCGACGCCGAACTCGGCGGCGACCTGACGATCCGTGGCACCGCGGTGCAGCCGATCGTATCCGGCGGCTTCGAAATGCGCCGCGGCCGGCTGGAAATCCTCGGCAAACGCCTGACCTTCACCGAGGGCAAGATCGGCTTCGGCGGCGATCTCATCCCGACACTGGATCTGAAGGCAACCTCGAGCGTCGGCGCGACGACTATCACCGTCTCGGTCTCGGGCCTGGCCAACAATCCGCAGATCGGCTTTTCGTCATCGCCGGCGCTGCCGCAGGACGAGATCCTGGCGCAGCTCATCTTCAACCGGTCGCTGTCGAACCTCTCGGCCTTCCAGATCGCCCAGCTCGCCTCCGCCGTCAGCCAGCTTGCCGGCGGTGGCTCGACGTCTCTGCTCGACGGCCTGCGCAACAAGCTCGGCGTCGACGACCTCGACGTCACCACCGACGAGAAGGGCGGCGCCTCGGTGCGGGCCGGCAAATATCTCAACGACCGGACCTATATCGAGCTGCAGCAGGGCTCCGATTCCTCTTCCAGCAAGGCGGTCATCAATCTCGATGTCGGCAAGGGCGTGAAGCTCAAGGGCTCCGCCGCCGGCGACGGCTCCGCAGCGGGCGGCATCTTCTTCGAGAAGGAGTATTGAGCGGCGACTTGCCTGGCGGCGCTCTCCCCGACGACAGTCTGACCAAATACGGCCCGCGGACCGAATACAATCCCGGGCCGCGTGAATGCGCGCACATCACCTGTGGAATTGCCGCCGCAGCGAGCCTACATCGGCGTCGGCCGCCATCGCGCCAATTTGCTTCATTCATTTTTCAGGTGATCGTCTTGTCTTCCCCAAAAACCGCATCTCGAATTGCCCGAGAATTTCCGGCCGCTCGTTGCCGGGTATGACTGGAACCGCGACACGCTCGGACAATCGGACTCGAGCATCTTTCTGCTGCAGGCGCCAGGTCGTCCGATGCTGGTGCTGAAGGTCGAGGCTGCCGGCCCCTTCGGTGAATTCGTCGACGAAGCGGCGCGGCTCGATTGGCTGGCGTCAAAGGGCATGCCGTGCCCGCAGGTGATCGCCCGCGCCTTCGAGCTGGCAACGAACTGGCTGCTGCTGCAGGCCGTCGAAGGCACGGACCTCGCGTCCACGACGCGCTCACCAAGGGACCGGATCGCCATCCTGGCGGACGCCCTGAAACGCCTGCATGCGCTGGATGTCGCCGGCTGCCCTTTCGATCATCGGATCGAAAGGCGCATCGCCCTTGCGAGCGCGCGCACCGAAGCCGGCCTTGTCGATGAAGACGATTTCGATGAAACGAGGATCGGTCGAACGGCGCCCGATCTCTTTGCCGAGCTGCAAGCCCGCATGCCCTCGCCCGACACGCTCGTGGTCACCCACGGTGACGCCTGCCTGCCGAACATCATCGAGAAGGATGGCCGGTTTTCCGGCTTCATCGATTGCAGCCGGCTGGGCGTCGCCGATCGCTACCAGGACATCGCGCTTGCCTGCCGCAGCATCACCCACAATCTCGGCGAGGAATGGGTTGAGCCGTTTCTGGCCGCCTACGGCATCGACACGGACGATCCCGACAAACGCGACTTCTACTGCCTGCTCGACGAGTTCTTCTGATTACCGCTGATTAACGCGCGGCGACCAACATGTCCGCCCAAGCACGCAGCAATATAGCGAAAGGCCCGCAACGCCTCAGGCGGCGTTGCGGGCCTCGATGCTCAGATCGACGATGTCGGCATCCTCAATGGCATTGAACAGCGCCCAGATATGGCCGAAGGGATCGATGAAGGCACCGACACGATCGCCCGTCGACAAGGTTTCGGCCGGGTTCCGGAGGCTGGCACCGGCACCGATCGCCCGGCCGATGACACGATCGACATCCCGCACGTGCAATTCCAGGATCACCGCCGTGGTGCCGAGCGCATGCGGCGAGCGCGGCCCCCCAAGCTTGGGTTCCGCGTCACGGCGCGGGTTGGCCCCGGCAATCCGGAACACCGATTCCCCGATCCTCAAATCCGCGCTCGTGAGGATCCCGCTCGGCCATTCATGCCGCTGCAGGAGCTCGGCGCCGAGCGCCTCGCGATAAAAGGCGATGGCGCGATCCTCGTCGCCATGCCTGACAAACAGCTTCACACAGATCTGCCGATCGGCAAGCCTGCCGCCATTGGCAACCATGACATCCTCCATCTTGGGTGAGGCGCACATCATAGCGAAACACTAGAACAAAACAAGAACAAATCGACTCCGGGATGCGATTTTGTTACCGGTTCAGGGTGGAGCAAACCGCTCAGAATGCGCCGGTCATCTTGCTGGTTTTCAACAGGATATTGGTCTCCGTGACGGTGATGCCGTCGATCAGGCGGATGCGCCGCAGCGTCTCGTCGAAGGAAACGAGGTCGCGGTCCTCGAGCTCGGCGATGAAGTCCCAGCGGCCGTTGGTGCTGTGCAGTGCGCGGACCTGTGGCAAGCCGCGCAATTGCTCGGCAACACGGTCGGCCATCTTTCCGTGGACTTCGATCATCACCACGGCGCGGACCCCGGAAGCCGGAATTTCCGCGCCGGTGCGGATGGTAAAGGCGGCAATCGTGCCACTGGCGACCAGCCTGTCGATACGGGCGGCAACGGTCGCGCGCGAGACGCCCGTCATTTCCGATAGCGTCGAAACGGGAATGCGCGCATTCTGGCGCAAGGCGCTGATCAGTGCCTGATCGAGATCATCCATTGCCTGTCACTTTGTAAAATGATGCTTATCAATCTGTCGATTTTATCTCACTAATCGGCAGTTTTCCATCTTTTTGCTGACACGCATTTTGGCCATAATCCGCGCGATCCCAACCGGGAGCACACGGAATTATCTTGAGAAGGAATCGGGCGGATATGACGACCATCACGCTGATCGGCGCACCCATCGAAGAAGGTTCTGGACGACGCGGCGCGGCCATGGGGCCGACGGCGCTGCGCATCGCCGGCATCGACACGGTGCTGCGCGACCTCGGCCACACGGTTCATGACGAAGGCGACGTCAAGCCGCTGCCGGCCCGCGACCTCGCCAACCACCCCGGCGCCAACAATCTGCAGATCGTCGCCGCCTTCGCCCGCGCGCTGCATGATTCCGTGCACGACACGGTTCGCCAGGGCCACTTCCCGATCATCCTCGGCGGCGACCACGCGCTCTCCATGGGCAGCGTCTCCGGCATGGCGCGTTACGCCGCCGAAGTCGGCCGGCCGCTCTTCGTGCTCTGGCTCGACGCCCACGCCGACTTCAACTCCCCGTCGACCTCGCCTTCGGGCAACATGCACGGCATGCCGGTCGCCTATTTCTGTGGCGAAGCGGAATTCGCCCCGATCCTGCCGGCCGATCGCCCGTTGGTCGATCCGAAGAATGTCTTCCAGGTCGGCATCCGCTCCGTCGACGACCGCGAGCGCGAAGAGATCACCGAGCATGGCGTGCGCGTCTATGACATGCGCGCCGTCGACGAACTCGGCATGGCCCACATCATGCGCCAGATCCTCGAAGAGGTTCGCGCTCAAAACGGCCTGCTGCATGTCAGCCTCGACGTGGATTTCATGGACCCGGAACTCGCACCGGGCGTCGGCACCACCGTTCCCGGCGGCGCCACCTTCCGCGAAGCGCACCTGATCATGGAAATGCTCTGGGAAAGCGGGCTGGTTTCCTCGCTCGACGTCGTCGAACTCAACCCCTTCCTCGACGACCGCGGCAAGAGCGCGCGCATCCTGGTCGAACTGACGGCGAGCCTCTTCGGCCGCCGTGTGCTCGACCGGCCGACCCGCAGCGCCTGAGATAACAAACGGAGGACAATGCATGAATACGACGGCAGCCCTGATCGAAACCGAATACCGGCTCGGCGCGCATAACTACAAGCCGCTCGACGTGGTGCTCTCACGCGGCGAAGGCGTCTATGTCTGGGACATGGAGGGCAATCGCTACCTCGATTGCCTCTCGGCCTATTCCGCCGTCAATCAGGGCCACTGCCATCCGAAGATCCTGAAGGCGATGATGGAGCAGGCGCAGAAGCTGACGCTCACCTCCCGCGCCTTCCGCAACGACCAGCTCGCCCATTTCTACGAAGAGATTGCGGCGCTGACCGGCTCGCACAAGGTGCTGCCGATGAACTCCGGCGCCGAAGCCGTCGAAACCGCCGTCAAGGCGGTGCGCAAGTGGGGCTACGAGGTCAAGGGTGTCGCCGAGAACAGGGCGGAGATCATCGTCTGCGCCAACAACTTCCACGGCCGCACCATGGGCATCGTCGGCTTCTCGACCGATCCGGACGCCCGCACCGGCTTCGGCCCCTTTGCCCCCGGTTTCAAGGTCGTGCCTTTCGGTGACCTCGACGCCTTCCGCGCCGCGATCAACGAGAACACCGTTGCCTTCCTCGTCGAGCCGATCCAGGGCGAAGCCGGCGTCATCGTTCCGCCGGCCGGCTACTTCACCGCCGTCCGCGAGCTCTGCACCAAGCATGGCATCACGCTGATCCTCGATGAAATCCAGACCGGCCTCGGCCGCACCGGCAAGCTGCTCGCCGAAGAGCACGAAGGCATCGAGGCCGATGTGACGCTGATCGGCAAGGCTCTCTCCGGCGGCTTCTATCCGGTTTCGGCCGTGCTCTCCAATTCGGAAGTGCTGGGTGTGTTGAAGCCCGGCCAGCACGGCTCGACCTTCGGCGGCAACCCGCTCGCCTGCGCCATTGCCCGTGCGGCGCTGAAAGCGCTGACCGAGGAAGGCATGATCGAGAATTCGGCACGGATGGGCGAGCGCTTCCAGAAGGGGCTCACCGACATCCGCTCCAACATCATCAAGGAAGTGCGCGGTCGCGGCCTGATGCTGGCGGTGGAGCTGGTGCCGGAGGCCGGCGGCGCCCGCAAATATTGCGAGGCGCTGAAGGAGCGCGGCATCCTCGCCAAGGACACTCACGGCGACACCATTCGCATCGCCCCGCCGCTCGTCATCACCGCCGACCAGGTGGATTGGGCCGTAGAGCACTTCGCGGCGGTCCTCGCCTCCGCCTGACCCGTTTCCATCCTCCGCCCCGGGGCAACCTCGGGGCGGATTGGTTCGTGAGCGGCTGCAAAAGCAAGTCTTAACGAATCCCGGCCTATAGTCCCTTCCCAAAGCGCAAAGCGGTTCTTCCGCGCATGATGCAGCTGCGCCCCGCCGGATGTGATCGGCGGACTGTAAGGATCTCTCCCCAACGGACCATCGCCGCGCTCCCATGCGCCGGCAGCCATGCGGAGATTTCTCGAGTTTGGCGGTGTCGCGTCCATAGGCGTCGACCGGAAAGCTGGAAGGACCTTCGATGACCAACACAATCAGGACGGCCGGTTTCGACGGCGAGACGCTGGAGATCATTGCGTTCCGCCTCCACGATCAGGAATTCTGCGTCAAGACAACGACGATCCGCGAAATTCGCGGCTGGGCACCCTCCACCCCCATTCCGCATTCGCCGCCGGAAGTGATCGGCGTCATGAACCTACGCGGCACGGTGATCCCGATCATCGACCTCGCCCACAAGCTCGGCATGAAATCGACGACGGCCAACGAACGCAGCGCCATCGTCGTCGCCGAAGTGCACAACATGGTGATCGGCCTCGTCGTCGACCGGGTCTCCGACATCCTCACTGTCCAGGGCAGCCAGGTGCAACCGGTGCCGGAAGTGACCGCATCCTTTGACAAGAGCTTTGCTGAAGGCATCATCGCCAACGAGAACGGCATGATCTGCTTCCTCAACCTCGCGCGTATGTTCAAGGAACGCGACGTCGAGGAAATGGCCGCCTGATCATACGCGCCAGCCTGCAATTCGAAGGTCCCCTTGCCCGACGGCGAGGGGGCCTTTTCCTTTTGGCGAGGGCACCGAAGTTACTTGAGGGGCATCAAAAACAGGGAAATCTAATTCAACTCGTAGAGTGTATGCAATTTTTCACAACTAAGATTTGATAATTGCTATTTTAACACCCGCTTAATAGTCCTACCACTAACATAAATTGCAGAAACACGGCGCCTTGGGCATGAAGCCCGGTAGTTCGAACTCTCCCTGCGAAGCACGAAGCCGCTGGCCCGGAAGGGTCGGCCGTAGAACGGACCAGACATTTTTTGGCAATCCGGCCTTTGTCCTTGTCCAGAGAGTTGCGCCGCTTTTGGCCCCGCAAACCCTGTCGACAACACGCACGATCCGGCTTGAACAACGAGCGGCTGGCAGAATTTCTGAGCGCATCCCTGCACCCCGCGCTCGGGAATGGGGAAGGCGGCGACCGGTAGCCGCCTTCCCTTAAATCTTTTCAGATGAGGGATCGGCTTGCTTCGAAAGACACCCGGTCGGAGAACCTACGGGTGATGACAGCAGGTTAGGCGGCTTCCGGGCGCTTGATCTTCGGCGCCGCTTCCAGCACCAGCGGTGTCAGCCCCTCGCCGCCATTGTCGATATGCTCGAACAATTTGCGCCGCATGCGCGGCTCCCAATATTTGTTGATGTGGGTCGCGACGCCCTGGGCCGCTTCGTTCTGCGGCTGGCTCTTGAAGAAGGTGGCGATCTGGTTCGCCATGTAGATCAGCTTGGCGTTGGTGTTGTCATGCGACATCGGCGACGGCTCCGGACTTGATGCGTTCGGCATGAGTGAAAATTTCGAATTCGTCGCCGCGCACCAGCGCAACCAGCGTCATGCCTGCGGCCTCCGCCGTGCGGATGGCAAGCGCTGTCGGCGCAGAAATGGCGATGATCACGGGACTGCCGACAACCGCCGTCTTCTGCACCATCTCGACGGACACACGGCTGGTGACGACGACTGCGCCTTCGCTGCCCTTGAAGCCGGCGCGCGCGGCAGCGCCCACCAGCTTGTCGAGCGCATTGTGCCGTCCGACGTCCTCGCGCACGGCGATCAGGCCGCGTCCCGGCACAAAGAAGGCGGCACCGTGCACGGCACGCGTCTCGAAATGCAGCGGCTGCTGGCCGTTGAGCAGCGCCACGGCCGAGACCACATCCTCCTGCGACAGTGTCAACTTCGAACGGGAAACATCCGGAGTCGGCCGCACCGCCTGCTCGATCGATTCGATGCCGCACAGGCCACATCCGACCGGACCCGCCATGTGCCGGCGGCGCCGGCGGAGCATATCGTTCTCTTCGTCATGAAGCGCAATCTGCAGATCGATGCCGAGATTGTCCGCAATCGTCTCGGCGACGACCTCGACCGCTTCGATCTGGTCGGGATCCGTGATGATGCCTTCGGTCAGGCTGAAGCCGACGGCGAAATCCTCGAGATCGCCGGGCGTCGCCATCATCACCGCATGGGTCGAGCCGCCATAGGAGAAGGCGACAGGCGTTTCCTCCGGCACGGCCCGCACACCGTCCCGAAGCGCGCCGTTGCGGCGGGCGGCCTCGGGAACGGTCTTGGATGTCTTAAACGTCGCCATGATCGATCGCAGTGCGGGCCATCACTCCGCCGCCTCCAGCTTGCCGGCAATCCGGCGCGACTGGCGGGCCTGCTCGTCGTAGTCCACCTGCCAGTCGGACGGACCGTTCGACGGCATCACCTGCACCGCCGTCACCTTGTATTCCGGGCAGTTGGTGGCCCAATCGGAGAAGTCGGTGGTGATGACGTTCGCCTGCGTCGACGGGTGGTGGAAGGTGGTGTAGACGACGCCGGGCGCCACGCGATCGGTGATCAGCGAGCGGAGCGTCGTTTCCCCGGCGCGGCTCGCAAGCCTGATCCAGTCGCCATCGCGGATGCCGCGCTGTTCGGCATCGTGCGGATGGATCTCCAGCCGGTCCTCCGCGTGCCAGGCGACATTGTCGGTGCGCCGCGTCTGGGCGCCGACATTGTACTGGCTGAGGATGCGGCCGGTGGTGAGCAGCAGCGGGAAGCGCGGACCGGTGCGCTCGTCGGTCGCGACATATTCGGTGCGGATGAACTTCCCCTTGCCGCGCACGAAACCGTCGACATGCATGATCGGCGAACCTTCGGGATGCGCCTCGTTGCAGGGCCACTGCACCGAGCCCATCTTGTCGAGATAGTCATAGGAGACCAACGCGAAGCTCGGCGTCGTCGCGGCGATCTCGTCCATGATCTCGGACGGGTGGCGATAGTTCCAGTCAAGCCCCATGGCCTGGGCGAGCTTCTGCGTGACCTCCCAGTCGGCATAGCCGTTCTTCGGCGTCATCACCTTGCGCACCCGGTTGATGCGGCGCTCGGCATTGGTGAAGGTGCCGTCCTTTTCCAGGAAGGTCGAGCCCGGCAGGAAGACATGGGCATAGTTCGCGGTTTCGTTGAGGAAGAGGTCGTGCACGACGACGCATTCCATCGCGGCGAGACCGGCGGCCACATGCTTGGTGTCCGGATCCGACTGCAGGATGTCCTCGCCCTGGATGTAGAGGGCCTTGAAGGTGCCGTCGACGGCGGCATCGAGCATGTTGGGGATGCGCAGGCCAGGCTCGCTGGAAATCTCGACGCCCCAGAGCTTCTCGAAGGTCTCGCGGGTCGCGTCATCAGAGATATGGCGGTAGCCCGGCAGCTCGTGCGGGAACGAACCCATGTCGCAGGAGCCCTGAACGTTGTTCTGGCCGCGCAGCGGGTTCACGCCGACACCCGGCCGGCCGATATTGCCGGTGACCATGGCGAGGTTGGCGATCGCCATGACCGTCGTCGATCCCTGGCTGTGCTCGGTGACGCCGAGACCATAGTAGATCGCGCCGTTGCCGCCGGTGGCATAGAGCCGCGCGGCACCGCGCACGAGCTCGGCCGGCACGCCGGTATAGGCTTCGGTCGCCTCCGGGCTGTGATGCGGTTCGGCGACGAAGGCGGCCCAGTCCTCGTATTCCGACCAGTCGCAGCGCTCGCGGATGAATTTCTCGTCGGCAAGCCCTTCGGTGACGATCACATGCGCGATCGCCGTCAGGATCGCGACATTGGTACCGGGCTTCAGCGGCAGGTGATAGGCGGCTTCCACATGCGGCGAGCGCACGATGTCGGTGCGGCGCGGATCGATGACGATCAGCTTCGCGCCTTCGCGCAGCCGCTTCTTCAGCCGCGAACCGAAGACCGGGTGACCGTCGGTCGGGTTGGCGCCGATGATGACGGCAACGTCGGTGAACTCGACACTGTCGAAGTTCTGCGTGCCGGCAGAGGTACCGAAGGCCTGGCCGAGGCCGTAGCCGGTCGGCGAATGGCAGACGCGGGCGCAGGTATCGACATTGTTGTTGCCGAAGCCGGCGCGTACCAGCTTCTGTACCAGATAGGTCTCTTCATTGGTGCAGCGCGACGAGGTGATGCCGCCGACCGAATCACGGCCGTACTGATACTGGATCCGGCGGAATTCGGAGGCCACATGCGCATAAGCCTCCTCCCAGGTGACCTCACGCCAGGGATCGGTGATCTTCTCGCGGATCATCGGATTGAGGATGCGGTCCTTGTGGTTGGAGTAGCCATAGGCGAAGCGGCCCTTGACGCAGGAATGGCCGCGGTTCGCCTGGCCATCCTTCCACGGCACCATGCGCACCAGTTCCTCGCCGCGCATTTCCGCCTTGAACGAACAGCCGACGCCGCAATAGGCGCAGGTGGTGACGACCGAATGTTCCGGTTGGCCGATCTCGATGACCGATTTTTCCGTGAGCGTCGCCGTCGGGCAGGCCTGCACGCAGGCGCCGCAGGAAACGCATTCCGACGACATGAAGTCTTCCGCCATGCCGGCCGATACGCGGCTGTCGAATCCGCGGCCGCCGATCGTCAACGCAAAGGTGCCCTGCACTTCCTCGCAGGCGCGCACGCAACGCGAGCAGACGATGCATTTCGCCGGGTCATAGGTGAAATAGGGATTGGACTCGTCCTTCGGCATCCACTTGGCGTTGATTTCGCCATTGTTGCGCGCAGTGACGTGGTTCTCGCCATCGTAGCCATAGCGCACGTCGCGCAGACCGACGGCGCCGGCCATGTCCTGCAGTTCGCAATCGCCATTGGCCGCACAGGTCAGACAGTCGAGCGGGTGGTCGGAGATATAGAGTTCCATCACCCCGCGGCGAACGTCCTTCAGCCGTGGTGTCTGGGTGGAGACTTCGATGCCGGCCGCCACCGGCGTCGTGCACGAGGCCGGCATGCCGGCGCGTCCCTTGATCTCGACGAGACAGAGCCGGCAGGAGCCGAAGGCATCCATCATGTCGGAGGCGCAGAGCTTTGGCACCTCGATGCCCGCGTCCATCGCCGCGCGCATGATCGAGGTACCCTCGGGCACGGTGACATCGCGCCCGTCGATCGTCAGCGTCACCAGCTTTTCGGACTTGGAAGCGGGAGTGCCGTAGTCGATTTCATGAATGAGAGACATGGTCTTTCTCCTCACTCCGCCGCTTCAACGCGCGGTGCCGGCTGAAAATCATCCGGAAAATGGGTCATGGCGCTCATGACGGGATAGGGCGTAAAGCCGCCAAGCGCGCAGAGCGAACCGAACTTCATGGTGTTGCAGAGATCGGCGAGCAGTTCGCGGTTCTTCTCCGGCTCGATGCCGGCCGCGATCTTGTCGGCGACCTCGACGCCGCGGGTCGAACCGATGCGGCAGGGTGTGCACTTGCCGCAGCTTTCGACGGCGCAGAATTCCATCGCGAAGCGTGCCTGGTGCAGCATGTCGACCGTATCGTCGAAAACAACGATGCCGGCATGGCCGATGAGGCCGTCGCGCGCGGCAAAGGCCTCATAGTCGAACGGCGTATCGAACAGCGCCCGCGGGAAGTAGGCGCCGAGCGGACCGCCGACCTGTACCGCCTTCACCGGCCGGCCGCTCGCCGTGCCGCCGCCGATCTGGTCGACGATATCGCCGAGCGCCAGGCCGAAGGCGGTTTCGAACAGGCCGGCATGTTTGACATTGCCGGCGATCTGGATCGGGATCGTGCCGCGCGACCGGCCCATGCCGAAGTCGCGGTAGAAGGCTGCGCCCTTGTCCATGATGATGGGCACCGAGGCGAGCGAGATCACGTTGTTGATGACGGTCGGACAGTCGAAGAGGCCCTTGTGGGCCGGAAGCGGCGGCTTGGCGCGCACGATGCCGCGCTTGCCTTCGAGGCTGTTCAGCAGCGCCGTTTCCTCGCCGCAGACATAGGCGCCGGCGCCGGTGCGCACCTCCATGTCGAAGGCCCGGCCCGACCCGAGCACCGAGGGCCCGAGCACGCCCGCCCTGCGCGCGATCTCGATCGCCTCTGCCATCACCGCGATCGCATGCGGATATTCGGAGCGGGTATAGATGAAGCCCTTGGTGGCGCCGGTCGCGATGCCGGCGATCGCCATGCCCTCGATCAGCACGAAGGGATCGCCCTCCATGATCATCCGGTCGGCAAAGGTGCCGCTGTCGCCCTCATCGGCATTGCAGACGATGTATTTGCGCTCACCCGCAGCATCGAGCACCGTCTTCCACTTGATGCCGGTCGGGAAGCCGGCGCCGCCGCGGCCGCGAAGGCCGCTCTCGGTCACCTGCGTGACGATATCCTGAGGTGTCAGCGCGATGGCATTGCGCAGGCCGGCGAGCCCGCCATGAGCCTGGTAGTCGTCGAGCGACAGGGGATCGATGATGCCGCAGCGGGCAAAGGTCAGCCGCGTCTGCTGCTTGAGGAAGGGGATCTCCTCGGTCTTGCCGAGACAGAGCGCGTGATCGCCGCCCTCCAGCAGGCCGGCATCGAGGAGCGAGGCAACGTCGCGCGCCTTGACCGGACCATAGGCGATACGGCCCTCGGCCGTCTCCACTTCGACCAGCGGTTCCAGCCAGTGCATGCCGCGCGAACCATTGCGCACGATCACTGCATCGAGACCGCGCGAAGCGATCGCCTCGCTCATCGCCGTCACGACCTTCTCGGCGCCGAGCGCCACGGCGGCCGCATCCCGCGGGATATAGATCTTCACCGTCATCAACGCGCCTCCTGAACGAGCACTTCCAGTTCGGCGGCATCGACCCGGGCATGCACCTCTCCGTCGAGCATGGCGGAGGGTGCGCAGGAACAGAGCCCGAGACAGTAGACCGGTTCCAGCGTCACCGCGCCATCCGGCGTCGTCTGGTGAAAATCGATGCCGAGCAGCCGCTTTGCCCGCTCGGCAAGCTGGTCTCCACCCATCGACTGGCAGGCCTCGGCACGACAGAGCTTCAGCACGTGGCGCCCGGCCGGATGCTCGCGGAAGTCATGGTAGAAGGTCATCACCCCATAGACTTCGGCGCGCGACAGGTTGAGCTCGCGTGCAACCAGCGGCAGACATTCCTGCGGCACATAGCCGAACTCTTCCTGGATCCCGTGCAGGATCGGAAGCAGCGGCCCTTCGAGCCCCTTCAGCTCCTCGACGATGGCGAGCGTGGTTTCCGCGATATCGGCGCGCGGCTGATGGATATTCAACGGGAGCCCTCCCGGCTCGTGGGCTAGGATGACGGTACCCGAAACGAGCAACCGGCCCAGCCGACATTTCACTTGTCTCACAGAGGCCGTTCCCCGGCGGTCTCCGGCCATGATTGAAAAAGCTTCGCGCTTATGTCCCAATGGGTCAATAAGGCTGTTCCGTCGATCGATAGAAAAAATCTATTGAGCCTGGTTTCGCTCGCCGAGAATGCGCGCCTCATGCAGCAGGGCCGACACGAGTGGCGTAAACGGCTCGCGATGCGTCGCAACCAAGCCAACCGTGTGGCGGGCATCCGGATCGACGATCGGAATCATCCGGATATCCTCGTGAAAACCGAATGATTTCGCGACGTTGAACGGCATGATGCTGGCCCAGCGACCGGTGCGCACATGCGAAAAAAGGACGATCATCGAGTTTGATTCGAGCGTCGGACTGGCAACGGCGCCGGCTTCCGAAAAATGCTGGTTGATGATGCGGCGGTTCTGCATGTCGGCCGTCAATAGACAAAGCCGAACGTCGCTAACCTCTTTCCAGGTCACGCTTTCCCGCTCCGAAAGCGGCGTCCCGGCAGCGGTGACGAGGTGGTAGCGCTCGACCTGCAAGGGAACGCTGGTTACCCGGCCGAGCGGTTCGTTCTCCAGATAGGTCAATCCGGCGTCGATCTCGAGATTTTCGAGTTGCGCCAGGATTTGCACCGATGTCGTCGACTGCACGGAGAAGGTGACGTCCGGGTGCTTTTCCTGGAACGGCGCGGTGATCATCGGCACCATGGCAAGCGTGGTCGGCACCGCCGCCAGGCGGATGTGGCCGGAAAGGCCCTTGCGCGCCGCCCGCATCTCCTCCCGCATCGTCCGGGCATCTCCGACGATGCGGCGCGCCCATTCCAGCACCCGCTGTCCCTCGGGCGTCAGTCCCTGGAAACGTGACCCACGACTGACGAGCATGACGCCGAGCTGATCCTCGAGCTGACGAATGGCGGCCGACAATGTCGGCTGCGTCACCCCACACTCCTCCGCCGCGCGGCCGAAGTGCCGTTCGCGCGCGAGGACGAGGAACATTTCCAGCTTATCGATCATGTCTACCCTTTGGGGACTGCCCTGCCCCTCACCCTAACGGGGTGGTTCGCCCCTCACCCTGGCTCTCTCCCCACGTGTGGGGAGAAGGTCTGGGGATGAGCGGCGAATGCTACCGCAAACACAGACTCAAGCGATCAGTTGCCCGCCATTCACCTCCAGCACCTGACCCGTGATGTAACCCGACAGCACATGTGAGGCGAGGAAAAGGTAGGCCGGCGCGCAATCCTCCGCCGTTCCCAGCCGGCCGAGCGGAATGGTCTTGCGGGTCGCCTCCAGCTTTTCCGGCGACGAATAGCGCTGATGAAAGTCGGTGGTGATCGTGCCGGGCGAAACGCAGTTGACCCGGATGCCCTCGGGCGCGAGTTCGCGCGCCAGCGCCTTGGAATAGGTGGCGACGAAGGCCTTGGTGGCCGAATAGATCGAAGAGCCGGCACTGCCGCCTGTGATCGCCGAGATCGACACGGTGTTGACGATCGCCGGATGCGTGCCCTTGCGCAGCAACGGCAGCATCGCCCGCGTCATCTCGACGACCGCGGTCTGGTTGAGCTGCACGACGGTCCGATATTGTTCGTCGGTGAGCTCCGCCGCGGGAAAGCGACCAACCATCGTGCCGGCATTGTTGATGAGGATATCGACGCTTTCGAACCGGCTGCGCACCGCCTCGGCCAAGCTCTCGACGCCATCCGGCGCCAGAAAATCCGCCGTCACCACATGCGCCCGCCCCTCGGTCGCCGCCGATTCGAGAAAGTCGGGCAGCTCGCCGATCGACCGGCCGGCATGGACGAGTACGCGCGCACCGCAGTCCAGGAATTGCCGCGCGACCTCCAGCCCGATGCCGCGCCCGGCGCCGGTGACGACGACGGTCATGCCCTTGAACAAGGCCGGATGAAACATGTCTATCCCCTCTTCGCTCCTCGGGGCAGCGTCGCCCATCGCCGAAACGAATGCAACGCGCTCCCGCATTTTAAACCATGGCGAAACCGGTTTCACGATAAACGCCCATTTATGAAATTGCGCGACTTTCGTTTTTGCATATTATGAAAGAAAACGAAAATGGGGAGGATGGAATGTATCTGACGGGTCGGCAGGCGGAGATCCTGGAACTGGCAAAGAGCGAGGGTCGCGTGCTCGTGGAGGAGCTGGCCCAGCGCTTTTCCGTCACGCCGCAAACCATCCGAAAGGACCTGAACGACCTCTGCGACGCCAAGGTTTTGAACCGTATCCACGGCGGCGCGATCTTCCCGAGCGGCAAGGAAAACGTCAAATACGATGCCCGCCGCCAGATCGCAGCACCGGAGAAACAGGCGATCGGCAAGGCCGCCGCCGAACTCATTCCCGACAATGCCTCGTTGTTCATCAATATCGGCACAACGACCGAAGCCGTGGGCGAGGCCCTTCTCGACCACAAGGAATTGATGGTCATCACCAACAATATAAATGTCGCCAATCGCTTACGCGTCTTCCCCTCGATCGAGGTGGTGATCACCGGCGGCGTCGTACGTGGCTCCGACGGCGGTATCGTCGGCGAGGCCGCCGTCGACTTCATCAAACAATTCAAGGTCGATTTCGCCGTCATCGGCGCCTCGGCAATCGACCATGACGGCGCGCTTCTCGATTTCGATTTCCGCGAAGTGAAGGTCGCACAGGCAATCATCGCCAATGCGCGCCATGTCATCCTCGTTTCCGATTCGACCAAGTTCGAAAGAACCGCGCCGGTGCGCATCGGTCACATCTCGCAGGTGCAGACCTTCATCACCGATCGCTGCACGCTCGAAAATGTCAGGAAAATCTGCGCCGAACAGGACGTTCGGCTGATCGAAACCGACGCCTGAGACTAGCGGTTTAGGCACCGCTAAAGATTCGGGGAGCATTCGTTTGACATTCGATATGTTTTCGTTTTAACTGATTTCACTTTCGCTGACGCATCAATTTGTGCGTCGCGAAAAGTGGAGGGGAAACAGCAGTGTCAGAGCAGGCAATCTACGACGTCTTCGTTATCGGCGGCGGCATCAACGGATGCGGCATCGCGCGCGACGCGGCCGGCCGTGGATATTCGGTCGCCTTGGCCGAAATGAACGATTTCGCTTCCGGCACCTCCTCCGGTTCCACCAAGCTTATTCACGGCGGCCTGCGCTATCTCGAGCACTACGAGTTCCGCCTCGTGCGCGAGGCGCTGATGGAGCGGGAAGTGCTCTGGGCGATGGCGCCGCACGTCATCTGGCCGATGCGTTTCGTGCTGCCCTATCATAAGGGCGGCCTGCGCCCGGCCTGGCTCATCCGCCTCGGCCTCTTCCTTTACGATCACATCGGCGGCCGCAAGCTGCTGCCGCCGACGGCGACGCTGGACATGAACCGCGATCCGGCCGGCAAGCCGCTGAAGCGCCTGTTCAACAAGGCGTTCGAATATTCCGACGGCTGGGTCAACGACGCCCGCCTCGTCGTGCTGAACGCCCGCGACGCCGCCGACCGCGGCGCCGTCATCATGGCCCGCACCCGTGTCGTCTCGGCAAGGCGCGATGGCGCCCTCTGGACGGTCGAGACCGAAAACCAGACCAGCGGCGAACGCAAGGTCCTGCGGGCCCGCATGCTCATCAATGCGGCCGGCCCCTGGGTCGACACGGTGCTTTCCGGCGCGCTCGGCAAGAACGACGTTCACAATGTCCGCCTCGTCCAGGGCAGCCATATCGTCGTGAAGAAGAAGTTCGACGACCCGCGCGCCTATTTCTTCCAGAACCCGGATGGCCGCATCATGTTCGCCATTCCCTATGAAGAAGACTTTACCCTGATCGGTACCACCGATCGCGACTACACCGGCAACCCCGCCGATGTCCGCATCAGCGACGCCGAGGTCGACTATCTCTGCAAGGCCGCAAGCGAGTATTTCCTGGAGCCGGTGACGAAGGACGACATCGTCTGGACCTACTCCGCCGTGCGCCCGCTCTATGACGACGGCGCCAGCAAGGCGCAGGAGGCGACCCGCGACTACGTGCTGCGGGTCGAGGGCGACAAGGGTGCGGCGCCACTGCTCAACGTCTTCGGCGGCAAGCTCACGACCTACCGCCGCCTCGGCGAGGCTGCGCTCGAGAAGATCGGCGAGGCAATCGGCGTCAAGGGATCGAAATGGACGGCCGGATCGAGGCTGCCGGGCGGCGATTTTCCTGCCCAGGGCTATGCCGACGAAGTCGCAAGGCTGCAGAAGCAGTATCCCTTCCTTGCGCCGGCACACGCGCGACGCTTGGTGCGCCTCTACGGCACACGCGCCGCCACGCTCCTCGGCCCTGCTTCGAGCGAGGCCGCACTCGGCCACCATTTCGGCGCGGATCTCTACGAGGCCGAGGTCAGGTGGCTGATGACCAAGGAATGGGCGCGGCACGCCGAGGACGTGCTGTGGCGCCGCACGAAACTGGGATTGAAGCTGACGCCCGGCGAGGCGGCAGCGCTGGAGGAGTATATGCGGGGCGCGGCCAACGCAGCCGCCTGAAGACCGCATTCTAAAGCATTTCCGGACGCAAGGGTGCGCAGCGGTTTTGCGTCCGGAAATGCAAGAAAACGATGAGACAGAGCGTCCGCGCCGGCGTGGAAACGCTCTGGACTGCCGATGGCTGGGTGGAGAATTCGATGCTTGAAATGAAGAAGATATCCAAGGTCGTGGGCGGGGAGACGCATATCTACCCGACCGACCTGGTGCTGGAGAGGGGGTCGCTCAACGTGCTGCTCGGCCCGACCCTTTCCGGCAAGACGTCGCTGATGCGGCTGATGGCCGGTCTCGACAAGCCCGCCTCCGGCTCGCTGATCTTCGACGGCACCGACGTCACCGGCCTGCCGGTGCAGAAGCGCTCGGTCGCCATGGTCTACCAGCAGTTCATCAACTATCCGGCGATGACCGTCTATGAGAACATCGCCTCGCCGATGCGCATCAGCGGCGCCGATGCCGCCACCATCGACCGTGAAGTCCGCAAGGCAGCCGAGCTCCTGAAGCTGACGCCCTATCTAGACCGCACGCCCTTGAACCTCTCGGGCGGCCAGCAGCAGCGCACGGCTCTTGCGCGCGCCATCGTCAAGAATGCCGATCTCGTGCTGCTCGACGAACCGCTCGCCAACCTCGACTACAAGCTGCGCGAGGAACTGCGCGAGGAGCTGCCGAAGATCTTCGCCGCCTCCGGCGCGATCTTCGTCTATGCCACCACCGAGCCATCGGAAGCCTTGCTGCTCGGCGGCAATACCGCAGCCCTCAGCCAGGGTCGCGTCACCCAGTTCGGCAAGACGATCGACGTCTATCGTCGTCCGACCGACCTCATCACCGCCCGCACCTTCGCCGACCCGCCGCTGAACACGATCGAAGTCGTCAAGACCGGTTCACTCTTTGCGCTCGACGGCAAGTCCGTACTGACGGTCCCGGCGCACCTGGCGGCAATTGCCGACGGTCCCTGCACCGTCGCCTTCCAGCCGCACCACATCTCCTTCGACCGGCCGAATGGCGGCGGCGACGCGCTCTCCGTGAAGACCGCGATCTCGGAGATCGCCGGATCGGAGAGCTTCATTCACGTCGGTTTCGCCAATGCGCGCTGGGTCATGCTGGCGCCGGGCATTCACGACATCGAACCGGACGCGACCCTCGAGGTCTTCGTCGACACCCGCCATCTCATGGCCTTCGGGCCCGATGGACGCGCCATCGGCGGCGCGGCCTAAGGGAGGCGTTGGGAGGAAAACATGGCACGCATCGACCTGGAACATATCCGCCACGCCTACGGCGCCAAACCGAAGTCGGAAAACGACTATGCGCTGAAGGAAGTGCATCACGAATGGAACGACGGCGGCGCCTATGCGCTGCTCGGCCCGTCCGGCTGCGGCAAGACCACGCTGCTCAACATCATCTCCGGCCTGATCAACCCGTCCGAAGGGCGCATCCTCTTCGACGGCAAGGACGTGACGCATCTCTCCACCCAGGAACGCAACATCGCCCAGGTGTTCCAGTTCCCGGTGATCTACGACACGATGACCGTCTACGACAATCTGGCCTTTCCGTTGCGGAACCGGCACGTGCCGGAAGCCGAGGTCGACCGCCGCGTCAAGGAGACGATCGAGATGATCGGTCTCGGCGGCTGGGCGAAGAAGACGGCCCGCGGGCTTACCGCCGACCAGAAGCAGAAGATCTCGCTCGGCCGCGGTCTCGTGCGCAACGACGTCAGCGCCATCCTGTTCGACGAACCGCTGACCGTCATCGATCCGGAAATGAAGTGGGTGCTGCGTTCGCAGATCAAGCGGCTGCACAAGCAGTTCGGCTTCACCATGGTCTACGTCACCCACGACCAGACCGAGGCACTGACCTTCGCGGACAAGGTCGTCGTCATGTATGACGGCCAGATCGTCCAGATCGGCACACCGGCCGAGCTCTTCGAGCGCCCCCGCCACACCTTCGTCGGCTACTTCATCGGTTCGCCGGGCATGAACGTGCTGCCGGTCAAGCTCGACGGCAACACCGCCACTGTCGGCGGCGAACACGTGGCCTTGAACTTCCTGCCCAAGGTCAAGGCCGGCGCCAAGACCGAGCTCGGCATCCGCCCGGAATTCGTTTCGATCGGCCGCGAGGGCATGCCGGTCGCGATCACCAAGGTCGAGGATATCGGCCGCCACAAGATCGTCCGCGCCCGCTTCGCCGACCAGCCGATCTCGATCATCGTCGACGAGGACGGCGAGATCCCCGCCGAGCCGCGCGTCCGCTTCGATCCGAAAGCCATCAACATCTACGCCGATTCCTGGCGCGTCGGCGAGGAGGCCTGATCATGGAAAAAACCTGGAACAACAAGGCCTGGTTCATGGTGCTGCCGGTCCTCGTGCTGGTCGCCTTCTCGGCCGTCATCCCGCTGATGACCGTCGTCAACTATTCGGTCCAGGACACCTTCGGCAATAACGCGTTCTTCTGGGCCGGCACCGACTGGTACGTCCAGGTGCTGACGTCAGACCGGTTCTGGGATGCGCTCACCCGCAACCTGATCTTCTCGGCGATCATCCTGGCGATCGAAATCCCGCTCGGCATCATCATTGCCCTCAACATGCCGAAGAAGGGTCTCGGCGTGCCGGTCTGCCTCGTCCTGATGGCGCTGCCGCTCCTGATCCCGTGGAACGTCGTCGGCACCATCTGGCAGGTCTTCGGCCGCGTCGACATCGGCCTGCTCGGCCGCACGCTCGAAGGCATGGGCATCAACTATAACTATGTGCAGAACCCTGTCGCCGCCTGGGTGACGCTGATCGTCATGGACGTCTGGCACTGGACGAGCCTCGTCGTGCTGCTTTGCTATGCCGGCCTCGTCTCGATCCCGGACGCCTACTACCAGGCGGCCAAGATCGATGGCGCCTCGCGCTGGTCAGTGTTCCGCTACATCCAGCTGCCGAAGATGAAGCGCGTGCTTTTGATCGCCTTCCTGCTGCGCTTCATGGACAGTTTCATGATCTATACCGAGCCCTTCGTCGTCACCGGCGGCGGCCCGGGCAACTCCACCACCTTCCTGTCGATCGACCTCGTCAAGACGGCCATCGGCCAGTTCGACCTCGGTCCGGCGGCAGCGCTATCGATCATCTACTTCCTCATCATCCTGCTGCTCTCGTGGATCTTCTACACCGTGATGACCACGAGCGACGCGCAAGGCTGACGTGAGCGGGAGGAGAACCAACATGCAGACACAACCGCTTACCGAACGCCTGTCCTGGCTGGTGCCGACGATCTACATCGTCTTCCTGCTGCTGCCGATCTACTGGCTCGTCAACATGAGCTTCAAGGAGACGAGCGAGATCCTCAGCACCTTCTCGCTCTGGCCAGTGAACCCGACGCTCCGGAACTACCAGGTGATCTTCACCGATCCGTCCTGGTACAACGGCTACATCAACTCGATCATCTACGTCGTCATGAACACGGTGATCTCGGTGACGGCAGCGCTGCCGGCGGCCTACGCCTTCTCGCGTTACCGCTTCCTCGGCGACAAGCACCTGTTCTTCTGGCTGTTGACCAACCGCATGGCGCCGCCGGCGGTCTTCGCGCTGCCCTTCTTCCAGCTCTATTCGGCCTTTGGCCTGATCGACACGCACATCGCCGTGGCGCTCGCCCACTGCCTGTTCAACGTGCCGCTCGCCGTCTGGATCCTGGAAGGTTTCATGTCGGGCGTGCCGAAGGAAATCGACGAAACCGCCTATATCGACGGCTACTCGTTCCCGCGCTTCTTCGTGAAGATCTTCATGCCGCTGATCGCCTCGGGCATCGGTGTCGCCGCCTTCTTCTGCTTCATGTTCTCCTGGGTCGAACTCCTGCTTGCCCGCACGCTGACGACCACCGACGCGAAGCCGATCGCCGCCACCATGACCCGCACGGTTTCCGCCTCGGGCCTCGACTGGGGCGTGCTGGCCGCTGCCGGCGTGCTCACCATCATTCCGGGCGCGCTGGTGATCTATTTCGTTCGCAACTACATCGCCAAGGGCTTTGCCCTCGGGAGGGTATGATGACCGCTCAACCCAATCGCAAGGCCCGTTGGCAACTGCCCTTCGCTGCCGTTCTCGTCGTCTATGCCGCCGTCGCCGGGCTGCTGATCAGCATGTTGCCGATCAAGGACGGCGCGCGCGACTGGTTCGCGCCGCTGGTCGCCGGGGGCTGGATGGCCTGGTCGTTCCCATCGGCCATGTTCTTCCTGACGATCTTCGCACTGCTGTCGATGATGGCAGTCTGGGAATATGCCTCGCCGGGCGGCAATCCGCGCGTCGGCATCCTGCGCTTCGAGACCACGCGGGGCGATCGCCTCTTCGTGTCGTTGCTCGGCAGCGCCTTCATTCACCTCGCGTGGCTCGGCTTCGTCGGCGGACAGAACCTGTGGTGGGCGCTCGCGCTCTCCCTGGTCTATGCCGTCGGCGTCTTCCGCTACGTCTGAGGCGAACCGATTTGACGGGCCGCTGGGTAGCGGCCCGTCAAAACCTAAAGAACCGCACTCGCAAACCTAAGGGAGGGAATTATGCGACGGCATCTTTTGACTACGACGGCGGCAATGCTGCTGGCCTTTACCGGCACGGCATTCGCCGGCATGGACGAGGCGAAGAAGTTCCTCGACAGCGAGATCGGCGACCTGTCCTCGCTCGACCGCGCGGCCCAAGAAGCCGAAATGCAGTGGTTCGTCGATGCGGCCAAGCCCTTCGCCGGCATGGAGATCAAGGTCGTTTCCGAAACGATCACCACCCATGAATACGAATCGAAGGTCCTCGCCAAGGCCTTCTCCGACATCACCGGCATCAAGATCACCCACGACCTGATCGGCGAAGGCGACGTCGTCGAAAAGCTGCAGACGCAGATGCAGTCGGGCGAAAACGTCTACGACGCCTACATCAACGACTCGGACCTGATCGGTACCCACTGGCGCTACCAGCAGGCCCGCAGCCTGACCGACTTCATGGCCAATGAAGGCAAGGACGTCACCAACCCGAACCTCGACATCGACGACTTCATCGGCAAGTCCTTCACGACGGCGCCGGACGGCAAGCTCTACCAGCTTCCCGACCAGCAGTTCGCGAACCTCTACTGGTTCCGCTACGACTGGTTCAACGACGAGAAGAACAAGGCGGACTTCAAGGCAAAGTACGGTTACGAGCTCGGCGTTCCGGTCAACTGGTCCGCTTACGAAGACATCGCCGAGTTCTTCACCGGCCGCGAAATCGACGGCAAGAAGGTCTATGGCCACATGGACTACGGCAAGAAGGACCCGTCGCTCGGCTGGCGCTTCACCGACGCCTGGCTGTCGATGGCCGGCAACGGCGACAAGGGCATCCCGAACGGCAAGCCGGTCGACGAGTGGGGCATCAAGGTCGACGAGAATTCGCGTCCGGTCGGCTCCTGCGTAGCCCGTGGCGGCGACACCAACGGCCCGGCCGCGGTCTACTCGATCCAGAAGTATCTCGACTGGATGAAGGCCTATGCACCGGCGGCTGCGCAGGGCATGACCTTCTCCGAATCCGGTCCGGTTCCGTCGCAGGGCGAAGTCGCCCAGCAGATGTTCACCTACACGGCGTTCACCGCCGACTTCGTCAAGCCGGGTCTGCCTGTGGTCAACGAAGACGGCACGCCGAAGTGGCGTTTCGCTCCGAGCCCGCACGGCGTCTACTGGAAGGACGGCATGAAGCTCGGTTACCAGGACGCCGGTTCCTGGACGCTCTTGAAGTCCACGCCTGACGATCGCGCCAAGGCCGCCTGGCTCTATGCGCAGTTCGTGACCTCGAAGACCGTCGACGTGAAGAAGAGCCATGTCGGCCTCACCTTCATCCGCCAGTCGACGCTCGACCACAAGAGCTTCACCGACCGCGCTCCGAAGCTCGGCGGTCTGATCGAGTTCTACCGTTCGCCGGCCCGCCTGCAGTGGTCGCCGACCGGCACGAACGTTCCTGACTATCCGAAGCTGGCTCAGCTTTGGTGGCAGGCGATCGGCGATGCCTCCTCGGGTGCGAAGACTGCCCAGGAAGCCATGGACTCGCTGTGCGCCGAGCAGGAGAAGGTTCTCTCCCGTCTGGAACGCTCGGGCGTCCAGGGCGACATCGGCCCGAAGCTCGCCGAAGAGCACGATCTCGAATACTGGAACAAGGACGCCGCTTCCAAGGGCAACCTCGCTCCGCAGCTGAAAGTCGAGAACGAGAAGGACAAGCCGCAGACCGTCAACTACGACGATCTGGTCAAGAGCTGGCAGCAGTAAAAAACGGGGCCGCCTGCAAGACGGGCGGCCTCTTCTCTTCAGGAGATGCGGCACCGGGGTCGGCAACGGCCCCGGTTTTTCTTTGTCGGCATCCCTCGGAAGAAACGGCCGCGACCTACATGCGCGCCAGCCGCAAGCGCCTGGACTTCTCGGACCGGCGCTTGTCGAAGATCGCCCTGACCGCCCGTGTCGAGCCATCGTCCATCCGCACCGTCATATCCATGTAGAGATGCTTGTCGACGATCGCGATCCGGATGTCGAAGGGCTGGCCACGATAGTGACTGTCGCCGCGCTCGCTCCAACGGCCGATCCCCTCGGCGCGATACCCGCCTCCGGCGCGCCCGAGATGGACCACCGCGAACCATCCGTCCTTGCCCGTCACCTTCAGGACAGGACCGTTCCGGCTGATTTCGACCCAGCAGGTCTCACATGCGTCCGTTCCTGACGCCACCTGCTGCCACTGCCCCGGAAAGGTCGCACCGCTGGCGCGCGCAGCGGCCGGCGGAAGGGCGAAGGCGAGCGTGAACAGCACGGCGGCCAGATGCCGGAAGGCCTGTCTCCAAGACACCATTGATCGTGATCCCAAAACGAACGCACCGGAGCATTTCACCGGCCAAGAAACCATCGATGCTTCGCATTGCGGCTACGTTGCATGATCTTTGGATTCGTCAGGCCGCCGCCTTGGGCAAGCGCTGCGACCTCGCAACACGCGTTCCGGCCCCCCGCATCTTGGCGGATTTCCCCCGGATTCCAGAAAGTGTTTTCGTTCTGGCGATACTTGCGACATTCTGCCTCGACACGGAAAAATTGCATTCCCCTGTTGGAGGACGGGGGAGCCGGACTGGTCGACGTGATGGGAGGAGGAACCATGAGCGACGTTTCCAGCATACACCCGGTGGACGAGAAGCTGCCGGTGGGCAGGCTCGCGACCCTCGGGATCCAGCATGTTCTTGTCATGTATGGCGGTGCCGTCGCGGTGCCGCTGATCGTCGGCCGGGCGCTGCAGCTCAGCCCTGAGGACGTCGCTTTTCTGATCTCGGCCGACCTGTTCGTCTGCGGCATCGTCACCATCATCCAGTCGCTCGGCATCGGCCGCGGCATCGGCATCCGTCTTCCGGTCATGATGGGCGTTACTTTCGCGTCCGTCGGCCCGATGGTTTCGATGGCGGCGATGACGCCCGGGCAGGAAGGGGCGCGCATGATCTTCGGCGCCATCATCGGGGCCGGCCTCGTCGCACTCCTGCTCGCGCCGTTGATGGGCAGATTGCTCAGGTTCTTCCCGCCGGTCGTCACCGGCACCATCATCCTCGTCATCGGCGTCTCGCTGATGCGCGTGGGCGTGAACTGGATCTTCGGCAATCCCTTCGGGCCGACGGCGCCGAAGCTCGTCGATCCGACCCATGCCGAATGGCTGGCCGAATTGAAGAAGGCTGCCGCCGCCGGCGGACCCGCCATTCCTGATGGCCTGGTGCTCGGCGCCACGGTGCCAAACCCGCTCTACGCGGAGCCGAGCCATATCGCCCTTGCCGCCTTCGTGCTCGTCTCCATTCTCGTGATCGCACGCTTCGGTCGCGGGCTGATCAGCAACATCGCGGTGCTGACCGGTGTCGTCGTCGGCTGTGTCGTCGCCGCGGCGCTCGGCATGATGCATTTCGACCGGGTGGCGGACGCCGGCTGGTTCGCCGTGGTCACGCCGCTGCGCTTCGGCATGCCGATCTTCGATCCGGTTCTAATCGCCACCATGTCGCTGGTGATGATCGTGGTCATGATCGAATCGACCGGCATGTTCCTGGCGCTCGGTGAAATGACCAGCCGCGAGGTGTCGCAGCAGCAATTGACGGCGGGGCTTAGGGTCGATGGCCTCGGCACCATGATCGGTGGTCTGTTCAACACCTTCCCCTATACGAGCTTCTCGCAGAATGTCGGCCTCGTCGGCGTCACCGGCGTGAAAAGCCGCTATGTCTGCGTGATGGGCGGCGTCATCATGATCGCACTCGGCCTGATCCCGAAAATGGGCGCGCTGGTCGAGGCGGTACCGACCTTCGTTCTCGGCGGCGCCGGCCTGGTGATGTTCGGCATGGTGGCGGCAACGGGCGTGCGCATCCTGTCGACCGTCGACTTCAAGTCGTCGCGCAACAACCTCTTCGTCGTCGCCGTCTCCGTCGGATTCGGCCTGATCCCGCTGATTGCGCCGAACTACCTGATGTGGCTGCCGCATGTGATCCACCCGATCATCGAGTCCGGCATCGTGCTCGCCTCGATCTCGGCGGTGATGCTCAACGCCTTCTTCAATGGGTTGAGCTTTGAAAGGTCCGCCTCCGTCGACGCGGCCAAGCTCGCCGACAGCCACTGAGCGATGCCGAAAACATCTGCCCCGGCCCCGAAAGGTGGCCGGGGCTTTGTTGTCTCATGCACATTTCGATACTTCGACCGTCACCGAAGCATCTGCCGTCCCCACCGCGCTAGGAGAATGGCAACGACGACGACACGAAGGTTCCCTTGCCATGGCCAAGACCAATCTCTCCCTCGAGCTCCTCCTGTTGCTTGCGCTTGCAACGCTCTGGGGCGCTTCCTACACCTTTATCAAGATCGGCGTTGAAACCATTCCGCCGGTCACGCTGATTGCTGCCCGCACCTTGATCGCCGGTGTCCTGCTTCTCGCGGTTCTCCGCTGGCGTGGCCTGGCGATGCCGCGCGACGCGGCGACTTGGCGGCGGTTCCTGTTCCAGGCCTGCCTCAACAGCGTCGTGCCGTTCACGCTGATTGCCTGGGCCGAACAGACGATCGATGCCGGCATCGCCTCGATCCTCAACGCGACGACGCCGATCTTCACCTTCCTGATGACGGCCCTGATCACCCGCCACGAGCCGGTCTCCATCCGCAAGCTCGTCGGCGTCATCGCAGGCATGACCGGCATCAGCCTGATCATCGGCATGGAGGCCTTCGGCGGTCTCGGCGCGCAATTGCTGCCGCAGCTCGCCGTCGTGCTCGCGACCGTCTGTTATGCCGGCGCCGCGATCTTCGGGCGCGGCTTCAAGGGTCTGGATCCGATGATGCCCGCCGCCGGCTCGCTGATCGCGGGCACGGTGCTGCTGATCCCCACCAGCCTCATTGTCGATCGGCCCTGGACGCTGGCGCCGTCGATGGCTTCGCTGCTCGCCCTTCTCGGCCTTGCCGTCTTCTCGACCGCGCTTGCCTTCGCCATCTATTTCCGGCTGATCCAGACCCTGGGTTCGGTCGGCGCCACGGCCCAGGCCTATCTGCGCGTGCCTGTCGGCGTCGCCATCGGCGCGCTCTTCCTCGGCGAGCGGCTATCGGACACCGCCTGGGCCGGCCTCGGTTGCGTCATCGTCGGCGTTGCCGCCATGACCATGCCGGCGCGGTGGCGCACTTCCGCCGTCCCGGGTCGCGGCTGACTTTCTTTCATTTGAAGGCAACAGGAGGCGTGGCGGCCCCAACGAGCTTGGCTCAGTCCTTGCGCTTGCGGCAGTAGAGCTCGAGCCGGTGCCGCACCAGATCGTAGCCGAGCTCGGCGGCAATCTCCGCTTGCAACTGTTCGATCTTGTCGGAGCGGAACTCGATGACCGCACCGGTATCGATGTCGATCAGATGATCGTGATGCGGCGCGTCGGCGGTCTCGAAACGCGCAGTGGCGCTTTCGAAGGCATGGCGATGCACCACACCCTGCTGTTCGAGCGCCGACAGCGTCCGGTAGACGGTCGAAAGCGAGACGGTGGCGTCGAGCTCCTTCGCCCGGCGATGCAGTTCGTTTGCATCCGGATGGTCTTCGGCGGTGGCGAGGATCTTCAGGATTGCGGAGCGCTGACGCGTCACGCGCACGCCGCCATCCCGCAAAACGCCTTCCAGCTCTTCGACACGATTCTTGTTCTGTTTCATGGTCGTACACTAGCCAAGGGCACCGGTTTTGAAAATAGCTAGTTGCGAATGCTTCTCATTTGCATTGACTTATGCAAATCATTCGCCTACTCCTGTGGGCGTCAACACCTGGGAGTAGTGAATGATCGATCAGACGAGGCGCGCGATCCTGGCAGCGGCCGCTGCCCTGGCAGCCATCGCGCTCGCTCCGGGCACCAGCTCAGCGCAGGAAAAGTTCAAGGCAGTGACGACCTTCACGGTCATTGCCGACATGGCAAAAAACGTCGCGGGCGACGCGGCCGTCGTCGAATCGATCACCAAACCGGGTGCCGAGATCCACAACTACCAGCCGACCCCGCGCGACATCCTGAAGGCGCACGACGCCAAGCTGATCCTGTGGAACGGCCTGAACCTGGAGCGCTGGTTCGAGAAGTTCTTCCAGAATTTCGATGACGTGCCGGGCGTCGTCGTCTCGACTGGCGTCGAACCCATGGGCATTGCCGAGGGCCCCTACACCGGCAAGCCCAACCCGCATGCCTGGATGTCGCCGTCGGCCGCGCTGATCTATGTCGACAACATCCGCGATGCCTTCGTGAAGTTCGATCCCGCCAATGCCGAGGTCTACAAGGCCAACGCCGAAGCCTACAAACAGAAGATCGAGGCAACCATTGCGCCGATCCGCGCCGAGATCGCCAAGATCCCCGAGGACAAGCGCTGGCTGGTCTCGAGCGAAGGCGCCTTCAGCTACCTGATCCGCGATTTCGGCATGAAGGAACTCTATCTCTGGCCGATCAACGCCGACCAGCAGGGCACCCCGCAGCAAGTCCGCAAGGTGATCGACGCCGTCCGGGCCAACCACATTCCTGTCGTCTTCTCCGAAAGCACGATTTCTCCCGACCCGGCCGAGCAGGTCGCGCGCGAAACCGGTGCCAAATACGGCGGCGTGCTCTACGTTGATTCCTTGAGCGAAGCGGACGGTCCGGTTCCGACCTATATCGACCTGCTGCGCGTCACATCGGAAACCATCGCCAAAGGCCTCTCGCAATGAATCTCCAGGTGAAGCCCCGCTCCGGCCCCACGCCGGCATCCGGCGAACAGGGCAGTGGCATCAGCGTCTCAGGAGCGACCGTCACCTACCGCAACGGCCTGCGCGCCCTGCGCGACGCCACCTTCGAAATCCCGACGGGCACCATCACGGCGCTCGTCGGCGTCAACGGCAGCGGCAAGTCGACGCTGTTCAAGGCGATCATGGGCTTTGCCCGCCTATCGCGCGGCGAAATCTCGATCCTTGGGCGCTCCGTTCCGGAAGCACTCAGGAAGAACCTCGTTGCCTATGTGCCGCAGGCCGAAGAGGTCGACTGGAACTTCCCGGTTCTGGTCGAGGACGTCGTCATGATGGGCCGCTACGGTCACATGAACATGCTGCGCATCCCGAAGAAGGCCGACCATGAGGCAGTCGCGGCAGCGCTCGCGCGCGTCGGCATGAGCGACTACCGCAAGCGCCAGATCGGCGAGCTCTCCGGCGGCCAGAAGAAGCGCGTCTTCCTCGCGCGCGCCCTTGCCCAGGATGGCAAGGTCATCCTGCTGGACGAACCCTTCACCGGCGTCGACGTCAAGACCGAGGATGCGATCATTCGCCTGCTGATCGGCCTTCGCGACGAGGGCCGGGTCATGCTGGTTTCGACCCACAATCTCGGCAGCGTGCCGGAGTTCTGCGACCGCACCGTGCTGCTGAAGAACACGGTTCTCGCCTATGGCCCGACCGAAACCACCTTCACCCGCGAAAACCTCGAACTCGCCTTCGGCGGCGTGCTCCGGCACTTCGTGCTCGGCGGCGAAAACCTGCATGACGATGCCGATCCGCGGCAGCTTGCCGTCATCACCGACGACGAGCGCCCGCTGGTCATGTATGGCGACAAGGACCGAATGGTGGCGCAGCCGGCAAAACCCGAAACGGACGGGGAGCCGAACGGCAAATGACGGCCACGCTCCTGGAACCCTTCACCTATGGCTACATGCTCAACGCCATGTGGGTCAGCGCGCTGGTCGGCGCCGTCTGCGCCTTCCTTTCCTCCTACCTGATGCTGAAGGGCTGGTCGCTGATCGGAGATGCCCTTTCGCACTCGATCGTCCCCGGTGTCGCCGGCGCCTACATGCTCGGCCTGCCGTTTTCCATCGGCGCCTTTTTCTCCGGCGCGCTAGCGGCCGGCGCCATGCTGTTTCTCAATCAGCGCACCCGTCTGAAGGAGGACACGATCATCGGCCTGATCTTCACCTCCTTCTTCGGCCTCGGGCTCTTCATGGTGTCGCTGTCGCCGACTTCGGTGAACATCCAGACGATCGTGCTTGGCAACATCCTGGCGATCACGCCCGCCGACACGCTGCAGCTTGCCATCATCGGCATCGTCTCCCTCGTCATCCTGACGGCGAAGTGGAAGGACCTGATGGTGACCTTCTTCGACGAAAGCCACGCCCGCTCGATCGGCATTCCCACCACCTTTCTCAAGGTGCTGTTCTTCACGCTGCTTTCGGCCTGCACCGTCGCAGCACTGCAGACCGTCGGCGCCTTCCTCGTCATCGCCATGGTGGTGACGCCGGGCGCCACCGCTTACTTGCTCACCGACCGCTTTCCGCGGCTGATCGTGATCAGCGTCGCAATCGGGGCGCTCACGAGCTTCTTCGGCGCCTATTTCAGCTACTTCCTCGATGGCGCCACCGGCGGCATCATCATCGTGCTGCAGACCCTGATCTTCCTTGCGGCCTTCGTCTTCGCCCCGAAACACGGGCTTCTCGCCGCGCGCCGGCGTGGCGCCGAACCGGTGGAGGCGGCCCGATGATCTCGCTCGACATGCTGCTCGCCGTCTTTCAATTCGAGTTTATGCGCAACGCGCTGCTGATCTCGGTGCTGGTCGCGATCCCGACGGCGATGCTCTCGTGCTTCCTGGTGCTGAAGGGTTGGTCGCTGATGGGCGACGCGATCTCGCACGCGGTCTTCCCCGGCGTCGTGATCTCCTACATCGTCGGCCTGCCGCTGGCCGTCGGCGCTTTCGCAGCCGGCATGTCCTGTGCGCTTCTCACCGGCTATCTCAAGGAGAACAGCCGTATCAAGCAGGACACGGTCATGGGCGTGGTCTTCTCCGGCATGTTCGGTTTCGGGCTGGTGCTCTACACCAAGATCCAGAGCGACGTGCACCTCGACCATATCCTCTTCGGCGACATGCTCGGTATCGGCTGGCCGGACATAATCGAAACCGGCGTGATCGCGCTGGTCGCCACCGGCATTCTCGCCGTTAAATGGCGCGATTTCCTGCTGCACGCCTTCGATCCCGCCCAGGCCAAGGCCGTCGGCCTTCCGGTCAACTGGCTGCATTACGGGCTGCTCGCGATCCTGTCGCTGACGATCGTCGGCGCGCTGAAGGCGGTGGGCCTGATCCTTGCCATCGCCATGCTGATCGCACCGGGCGCCATCGCTTTCCTGATCACCCGCACCATGGGCGCGATGCTCGTCGTTGCCGTGCTCCTGGCGATGACGGCCTCCTTCTGCGGCGTCTACCTCTCCTTCTTCATCGACAGCGCGCCGGCGCCGACCATCGTGCTGCTGATGACCGCAATGTTCCTGCTCGCCTTCGCCTGGTCATCCTGGCGGACCTACCGGATCGAAGCGCGGCGAACGACGGTCGAGTGACGACGCGGCTCCCGTTGCAGGGAGCCGCCTTTGCCTGCTCTCAGTGGCTCGGATGAAGCGCGTCGTTGAGATACATGCAGGTCAGCATGGTGAAGATATAGGCCTGGATCAGCGCCATCAGCAGTTCGAGCCCGGTCAGCGCCACCGTCATCAGCAGGGGCATGACCGCAGCCAGGATTCCGAGTGCCCCGAGGCCACTGAGCCCCACGACGAAGCCGGCGAAAACCTCGAGGGTGATGTGGCCGGCCAGCATGACCGCGAACAGACGAACCGAGTGGCTGACGGGGCGCGCAAGGTAGGAGACCACCTCGATCGGGATGATGATCGGCGCCAGAATCAATGGCACGCCCGCCGGCATGAACAGTCGCAGGAAGCCGAAGCCGTGCCGGTAGATACCAACGAGCGTGACCGTCAGGAACACGAGCATCGCCAGCGCAAAGGTCACGGCAATATGGCTCGTCACCGTGAAGGCATAGGGGAACGTGCCGATCACATTGGCGACCAGAATGAACATGAACAGCGAGAAAACCAACGGGAAGAAGCGCATGCCCTTCTCGCCGGCGTTGTCGCGGAGCGTCTTTGCCGCAAACTCATAGAGGATCTCGGCCGCCGCCTGCGCCCGGTTCGGCACCAGGCCGTGTCTTCGCGTTGACAGGATCAGGAAAAGACTGGCGATCGCGACGGTCAGCACCATGTAGGCGGCCGAATTGGTAAAGCTGATCTGGTGGCCGCCGACCTCGGCAATCGGAAGGAGCGACTTGATCTCGAATTGTTCGATGGGTCCAGCCATCATCGACCTCGTGCGCTGGTGACGAAATATCGGCGGCACGCGACCGCGGCCACCGACGCGTCAATGTGTTGGATAAGCGCCGACGACCGAGATCGTTCCACGAAGCGGGCGCTTATTGATCGGGCTGTTCCAGGAGAAGGAAGGTCACGCGGACGTGCCGCGGGCCTTGGGGCTGCATGACGCGATCGACACCAGTATCTCGGTCGAGATAGTCGGGCCGTCCCCAAGCGAAGCACCGACGCGGGTCGTCCCGCGTGCGCCCGACCTGGAAGCCATTTGCCGCCGCCGGTCAAGCTCGCGCCTGTCCGAAGCGCAACCGGCCTCAGCCGTAGCGGCGATGATCCATAAGCACGTCTTCGATCACCGCGCGCTGCTTTGCCTTCTCGCTTGCGGGCGCGCCGGTCATGCCGGCAAGAACGATCAGCGCCTTCCACAGGGTCCAGCCCCGCCCGCGCGCCCAGGCGCCGCGATCGAGTGCCATGCCGTCGCGGAAGACGTCACGGCTCTCGCCGTGGAAGAACGTCCAGGCTATCGCGAGATCGCAGGCCGGATCGCCGATGCCCGAGGTGCCGAAATCGATGACGGCGCTTAAGCGACCGTGCTCGACCAGCAGGTTGCCCCAGGCGATATCGCCGTGAAACCAGACGGGCGGCTCCTCGAACGGTGCAGCAAGAGCGGCTTCCCACACCTCCCTGGCGGCCGTCGTGTCGACCTCGCCTTCGAGCAGCGTGAGCGCCTGGCGCGTCTGCGCGTCATAGAAGCCTGGCGGGCCGCCACGATGGAAATTGTGGTCGCCGGGCAACGGCCCGCCGGCCGTATCCACTTGTCGCATGGCGCGCAGAAACCACGTGAGATCCTTCGCCACGTCGCGGATATCCGCAACCCGCTCCACCGCCAATGTTTCGCCCGGAAGCCAGCGGTAGACCGACCAGCGCCAGGGAAAACCTTCGCCGGGCATGCCCTTGGCCAGGGGCATGGGAATGGGCAGCGGCAGGTGCGGCGCCAGACGCGGCAGCCAGCGGTGCTCCTTCTCCACCTGCTGCACGTAATGCTCGGCGCTCGGCAGGCGCACGGTCATCCGGTCGCCGAGCCGGAAGGTTCTGTTGTCCCAGCCGCCGGGTTCGATCGGGCGCACCTCGAGATCCGACCATTGCGGAAACTGTGTTGCGATCAGCCGCCGTACCAGCGACGCGTCGATCACAAGCTCGGCTGAACTCGAAACTGCCATGGCGCATCCCATTCGATATTTGCGCCAAGCTATGTGATCGCCCCTGGATTTCAACTTCCTACAGCGCCGCGCGTCTTATCAGACGCGCAAAAGGTCGCTCTAGCACTTTGAGTTGCTGCATGTTTTTGTCCATTAATCGGCTACGGTTAAAGGAAACATGCAGTAGTTCCACCGCACCTCCCGTTCAGCGGCGCGTTGTGCCGAGATGCAATAGTCCTTTGCCGATATCGGCGGTTGCATATTGCCGCCGCGACGGATTTCAGGGATGAAGAGGGCCCAGACCCGTTGATAACCCGAGACCATGGAAGCCCGGCCGACCGTTCACTTTTCGCTGGAGGCGCCGCGCCTCATCGCGCCCCGCCGGGCAGGCGAGGCGGCATGAGCACGTCCCGTGGCAAGACGCCGGCTCAAAGGCCCGCCCGCCGGACGGGACTGCGCTTCTTTCTTGTGGCCCTCGTCCTGATCATCACCGCCATTCTCGCAACGGCCCTGCTCGCCAACGAGCGGCGCAACCTCAGGAAAGTTCTCGTCGCATTGGGCCTGCCGACGACCTTCCTCGAGAGGAACAAGCCCTCGGAACCGATGGCCGACAAGCCCGCAAGGCGCGAACCGCCGCGCATCGCCCTGCCCGCCTGGACCTTCCAGGATCTGCAGACGCCGGAGCAGCAATTCATGCGCGTGATCCGCAGCGATCCGAAGGCGCTTTGCGATGAATTGCGTGACGCCGGCTTCCGCGAACTCGAATGGAAAGCCGGTGCGGGAGAACGCGCCCAGTGGGAATGTTCCTCGCTCGTCTCCTTCCCGCGTCCGGGCGAGGACAAACCCTCGTCGATCTTCATCTTCGTCAAGGGCAGCGGCGAGGAGGAAATCACCTCCTTCCGCGTCAAGCTCAACATCGAACGCCCCGAGGACCGCCAAGCCGTGACCACCGCAGCAGCACGGGCGGCCTCCGTATTTCTCGACCATGTGCGCTGGGCCGACGCGGCCAGCGTCACGCTGCAGATCCAGGCACTGAAGGAATTCGACCTCAAGCGTTTCGGCAGCCGCATCCAGTTCAAGCGCGAGTCCGACGAGGTGACGCCACGCTACAATTTCCTTGCGAACCAGCCGCCGCGCGCGCGGCCGAAGAGCATTGCCGAGCTTTACTTCGACCGGAGCAAATGGCTCGCCTATGGCGATGCCAGTCAACGCAGCTTCGTCAAAGGTCCCACGGAATGGAACGTGCCGGTGAAAGTGCCGGATGGCACGCAACCGGCGCCCGATACCAGCGCCGGTGACAAGCCCGCCGCCAACCGCACGCCGTGACGGTCCTGTCACGCCCGGGTTAGGGAAAGCAATGACTTACCGATCGATCCGGGTCGACAGGATAATCGAAGATAATGTCCGGTCGACGCCATCGATCTCGCCGATGCGATCGATTAGAAGATCGAGTTCGCTGATCGACGTCGCCGCGACCACGGCGATAAGGTCGAAACTGCCGCTGACGGAATGCAGCGTCTGGATTTCACGGATAGCGCTGAGTTCAGGGGTCACGCGGGAGAGCGCCCGCGGCGCGATGGTGATCAGCACATGCGCCTTGACCAGCCCCTTCTCGTAGCTCTCCGACAGGCGCACGCCATAGCCGGTGATGATGCCCTCGCGCTCCAACCGCTCGATCCTCGCCTGCACCGTCGTACGCGACAGGCCGAGCCGCCGGGCGATCGTTGCGGTTGGCATGCGGGCGTTTTCGCTGAGGATGGCGAGCAGCTCCCGATCCTTGTCCGTGATTTGCATTTCGTCGGTCCGCTTGGGCAATCTGCCGAATATCTATAGGCGATTTAGTCATTTCAGCGCTTCAAATCAACAACCCTTCCCCCGACAATGGAGACAGAAACAGTTCTCATACCCTGGGGGAAAGAATGAAGAATATCGTCGTCATCGGAGCAGGCAAGATCGGCTCCACCATCGCTCGCATGCTCGCCCACACCGGCGACTACAGCGTCTGCGTCGCCGATCGCAGCGCCGAGCAGCTGGAGCAGATCGAAAAGCATGCCGCGATCACGACGGCAACCGTCGACATCGGCGACAAGAAGGCGCTCGTCGCCCTTCTCTCCGGCAAGTTCGCCGTGCTCAGCGCCGCTCCGTTCCACCTGACGGTGGCGATCGCCGAAGCCGCCGCCGAAGCTGGCATCCACTATCTCGACCTCACGGAAGACGTCGAATCCACCCGCCAGGTCAAGGCGATCGCCGCCAAGGCGAACACCGCCTTCATCCCGCAGTGCGGCCTCGCACCGGGCTTCATCTCGATCGTCGCCAACGATCTCGCCAGCCGCTTCGAGACGCTCGAAAACGTGCGCATGCGCGTCGGCGCCCTGCCGCAGTATCCGTCGAACGCTCTGAACTATAACCTGACCTGGAGCACCGACGGCGTCATCAACGAATATATCGAGCCCTGCGAGGCGATCGTCGAAGGCAACCTCATCGAAGTGCCGGCCATGGAAGAGCGCGAAGAATTCTCGCTCGATGGCGTCACCTACGAAGCCTTCAACACCTCGGGCGGCCTCGGCACCCTCTGCGAATCGCTGAAGGGCAAGGTCCGCACCCTGAACTACAAGACGATCCGCTATCCGGGCCACGCTGCGATCATGAAGGCGCTCCTCAACGACCTCGGCCTGCGCCACCGCCGCGAAGTTCTCAAGGACATCTTCGAGAATGCGCTGCCGACCACGACCCAGGACGTCGTCGTGATCTTCGTCACCGTTTCGGGCTTCCGCGATGGCCGCCTGATCCAGGAAACCTACGCCAACAAGGTCTATAGCGGCGTCGTTGCCGGCCGCATGCAGAGCGGTATCCAGATCACCACGGCAGGCAGCATCTGCGCCGTGCTCGACCTGCTCGCCGAAGGCAAGATCGCGTCGAAGGGCTTTGTCCGCCAGGAAGACATCAGCCTCGACACCTTCCTCGCAAACCGCTTCGGCCACTACTACGCTCAGAAGGGCGAAACCGAGCGCGTCGCCGGCTGATCCTTCAGCTTGAAGCGTGCCAGATTTGGAGCGGGATAGATATCCCGCTCTCACCTATGTAAAGCCCGGGTTCTCGCCCGGGCTTTTTTCATGTCGTCCAGCCATTTGGGCCAGAGCGCCGCACGTCTTCTGAGACACGCAACGGTCGCCTCCGCACCTCGATTTGCTGCACGTCTTTGTCCTTGGAGCGAGGTCGAGATGCACCAAGCGGGTCGCGATCTTTCAGCTTCGCTCCTTGCGCTTCAAGCCTTTGATATTTCGGCTGCCGCTATCGAAAAACCGCGGCGCGCCTATGTGCGACATGCTTCAAGGGCAGCCCTTCAGCTTCGGCCGAATTCGTCCTCGATGCGGATGATGTCGTCTTCGCCGAGATAGGAGCCGGTCTGCACTTCGATCAATTCCAGCGGGATCTTGCCCGGGTTGGAGAGCCGGTGCACGATCCCCGGCGGAATATAGGCCGACTCGTTCTCGTGCAGCATTCGCGTTTCTCCGGCCATCGTGATCTCCGCCGTGCCGTGCACAACAATCCAATGCTCTGCCCGATGATGATGCTTCTGCAGCGAGATCTTCTTGCCGGGATTCACGCGCAGGCGTTTGACGGCAAAACGTTCTCCGTCCGAAATGGCAGCGACCGCGCCCCAGGGGCGATAGGAGGTCGGGTGTATCTCGGTCAGGACCGTTGTCTTCGGCGACTTCGCCAGTGTCTTGACCATGGAACCGACGCTCTGGCTGTCGGCCAGCCGTCCGACATAGACGGCATCCTCGCCGGCAATGACGGCGACATCGTCCAGCCCTTGAACTGCAAGGTGGATGTCGCGCGACAGGACCAGCGAATTGCGCGTGTTCGACACCGTCGCCCTGTCGGTGACGACATTGCCGTCACCGTCCTTTTCTCCCGTCTTCCAGACGGCGTCCCAACTGCCGAGATCGGACCAGAGGAAGGAAGACGGTACCACGGCCGCCCGCTCGGTCTTTTCAAACACCGCATAATCGACGGAGGTCTCGGGCGCAGTCGCAAAGCTCGCCGCATCCAGGCGCGTGAAATCGAGATCCTTCTGTGCCCTTTCCAGCGCGAGCTTCGCCGCTTCCCAGACCTGCGGCGCGTGCCGCTTCATTTCGTCCAGAAAGGGATTGACCGGCAGCATGAACATGCCGGAGTTCCAGAGGTAGCGCCCGGTCTCGAGCATCGCTTCGGCTTTCGCACGATCCGGCTTCTCGACGAAGCGAGCCACACGGTTCGTGCCCGCCGTCAACTCTTCGCCGCACTCGATGTAGCCGTAGCCGGTCGCGGGTTCCGTCGGCGTGATGCCGAAGGTCACCAGCTCGCCGTGGCTTGCGGCCTGGCGCGCCCTGAGGATGCAATCCCTGTAGATCTCGCCGGCATCGATCTCGTGGTCGGAGGCAAGGACCTGCATGATGGCGCCCTTGCCGTAGCGGGCGAGAACCTGGAAAGCAGCGGCAGCCAGCGCCGGTGCGGTATTGCGGGCCATCGGCTCAAGAAGAATGTCGCCCAGGTGAACGTCGATCGCCCGGGCCTGCTCCGCGACAATGAAGCGAAAGTCGCTGTTGGTGACGATGATGGCCGGCTCGAACTGGCTGGCGTCGCGAACGCGCTCCAGCGTCTGCTGAAACTGCGAGCGGTCCGAGAGGATCTGCAGGAATTGCTTCGGCGCGGCGGCACGAGAGAGCGGCCATAGGCGGGTACCGCGTCCGCCGGCCATGATCACCGGAACAATCTTTGACGTCATACCGGCGCCTCTTCCTCTTCGAGCTGAACGTTCCGGGACCAATTAAGGGTTTCTGATGGAGAATAGCCAAAGCGCCGATCCGGGCAAGCCATTCGCCGATGTGAAGGTTTAGTCGGGATGAGGAAGAGCGTATGCCGTTCTCCGCCCACATCCCGCTCTAACTTAAGGGGAGCGATTGCGGCAAAGACCTGGCGACCAATAAAAAACCCCGCTCGAAGGCGGGGTCCGTTTCAAATCGGTTACCCTTCCGGGTGTCCCTTTCAAGCCGGGATCACGATCTCGCCAAGCTTCGTCAGCTCGGCAATGAACTGTTCGAGACGGGTCTTCTTCTCGTCTCTGGCGCCTTCCAGCTCGGCACGAACCGCTTCGATACGGTTTTCAAGAATCGTACGGTCGAGTTCGTCGACGTGGACGGCGGACTCGGCCAGAAGCGTGCAGCCGGTCGGCAGGATGTCGGCAAAGCCGCCGAACACGGCAAAGCGCTCGGTCTTGCCGTCAGCCGTCTTCACCGTGACCACGCCGGGCTTGACCGTCGTCATCGTCGGAGCGTGATTGGCCATCACGGTCATCTCGCCCTCGGTCGCCGGAATGACGACGTCCGTCACTTTTTCGGAGAGGAGCAGGCGCTCGGGGGAAACAAGCTCAAAGTTGAAATCGGCCATGACCATTCACTTCTCGTGGGCGCGCCACCCGAAGGCGGCTGTGCATGTCTTCCCTGCCCTCTGAGAAGGCAGGATGAAAGCCTCGGCGCGCCATCGCGCCGAGGCTTAACAGTGCTATCAAGCGGCTTCTGCAGCCAGCTTCTTGGCCTTTTCGATCGCTTCTTCGATCGAGCCGACCATGTAGAAGGCAGCTTCCGGCAGATGGTCATACTCGCCGTTGACCAGGCCCTTGAAGCCCTTGATCGTGTCTTCGAGGGCCACGAGCTTGCCCGGCGAGCCGGTGAAGACTTCGGCAACGAAGAACGGCTGCGACAGGAAGCGTTCGATCTTACGAGCGCGGGCAACGGCCAGCTTGTCTTCTTCAGACAGTTCGTCCATGCCCAGGATGGCGATGATGTCCTGGAGAGCCTTGTAGCGCTGCAGGGTCGTCTGGACCTTGCGCGATACTTCGTAGTGCTCTTCGCCGACGATCATCGGGTCGAGCATGCGCGACGTCGAGTCGAGCGGGTCAACGGCCGGGTAGATGCCCTTTTCTGCGATCGAGCGCGACAGAACGGTCGTAGCGTCAAGGTGGGCGAACGAGGTTGCCGGCGCCGGGTCGGTCAAGTCGTCGGCCGGAACGTAGATGGCCTGAACCGAGGTGATCGAACCCTTGGTCGTGGTGGTGATGCGCTCCTGCATGGCGCCCATGTCGGTCGCCAGCGTCGGCTGATAGCCCACGGCCGAAGGAATACGGCCGAGCAGAGCCGACACTTCCGAGCCAGCCTGGGTGAAGCGGAAGATGTTGTCGACGAAGAACAGAACGTCCTGGCCCTTGTCGCGGAAGTCTTCAGCGATCGTCAGACCGGTCAGAGCGACGCGAGCGCGGGCGCCCGGCGGTTCGTTCATCTGGCCGTAAACGAGCGCGGCCTTGGAGCCTGCGCCGCCGCCGTGCTTGTTAACGCCGGACTCGATCATTTCGTGGTAAAGGTCGTTGCCTTCGCGGGTACGCTCACCCACGCCGGCGAATACCGAGTAACCACCGTGCGCCTTGGCAACGTTGTTGATCAGTTCCATGATGAGAACGGTCTTGCCGACGCCTGCACCGCCGAAGAGGCCGATCTTACCGCCCTTTGCGTAAGGAGCGAGAAGGTCGACGACCTTGATGCCGGTGACGAGGATCTGCGCTTCCGTCGACTGCTCGACATAGGACGGCGCTTCCTGGTGGATGGCGCGCTTGCCGGAGGTGACGAGCGGGCCGGCTTCGTCAACCGGCTCGCCGATGACGTTCATGATACGGCCGAGCGTTTCGTCGCCGACCGGAACCGTGATTGGTGCGCCGGTGTCGGTGACCGACTGACCGCGGACCAGACCTTCGGTCGAGTCCATGGCGATCGTGCGGACGGAGTTTTCGCCGAGGTGCTGTGCGACTTCGAGAACGAGGCGGTTGCCGTTGTTGTCGGTTTCCAGCGCGTTCAGGATCTGCGGAAGCTGGCCTTCGTCGAACGCGACGTCGACGACGGCGCCGATGACCTGCGTTACGCGACCGACAGCGCCGGTTGCGCCAACTGCCGCGGTCTTGGCGGAAGCTGCCTTCCTCGGTGCAGCGGGCTTCTTCTCCGCTACGGTTTCTTTCGGGGTAGCTGCCTTAGCCATAATCCTTACCCTCTTCTCGTAACCTTAGAGCGCTTCCGCGCCCGAGATGATTTCAATGAGTTCCTTGGTGATCTGAGCCTGACGCTGACGGTTGTAGTTCAGCGTCAGCTTGTTGATCATCTCACCAGCATTGCGCGTCGCGTTGTCCATCGCGCTCATCTTCGCGCCCATTTCGCCGGCGACGTTCTCGAGCAGGGCCCGGAAGATCTGCACGGAAATGTTGCGCGGAATGAGGTCGCTCAGGATCGCGCCCGCGTCCGGCTCATATTCGTAGACGGCCGAAGCATCCGATGCCTCCGCTGCGACCGGGCCGGCCGAAGCGGGGATCAACTGCTGAGCTGTCGGAATCTGGGCGATAACGGACTTGAACTCGGAGTAGAACAGCGTGCAGACATCGAACTCGCCCTTTTCGAAGAGCGCGATGATCTTGTGGCCAATCTGGTCGGCGTTTTCAAAGCCGATCTTCTTGACTTCACGCAGGTCGACACGATCGATGATCAGCGACGCAAATTCGCGGCGCAGGATATCGAAGCCCTTCTTGCCGACGCAGATGATCTTGACCGTCTTGCCGGCTGCAAGCAGCTTGCGAACATGGTCGCGGGCATGGCGGGCGATCTGCGAGTTGAAGCCGCCGCAAAGGCCGCGTTCAGCCGTACAGACGACCAGAAGGTGCGTATCGTCCTTACCGGTCCCGGTCATCAGCGCAGGCGCGCTGTCGTCCGCACCAACCGCCTGGGCGATGTTGGAGAGAACGGCAGCCATGCGCTGCGAGTAAGGCCGGGCGGCCTCGGCCGCCTCCTGCGCACGCCGAAGCTTCGCCGCGGCGACCATTTTCATCGCCTTGGTGATCTTCTGCGTCGCCTTGACGGAGGCGATCCGGTTCTTCAGATCCTTAAGTGAAGGCATCCGTTATCCGTCCTAAATGAAATCCGCTCAGGCGAAAGACTTGGCGAAGCTGTCGATTGCAGCTTTCAGCTTGCCCTTGACGTCGTCGGAGATCGCCTTGTCCTTGCGGATGGTTTCCAGGATGTCCTTGCCTTCCGAACGCATGTACGAAAGCAGGCCCTGCTCGAACTTGCCGACCTGGTTGACCGGCAGCTTGTCGAGGTAACCGTTGACGCCTGCGAAGATGACAGCGACCTGTTCTTCCGTCTTCAGCGGCGAGAACTGCGGCTGCTTCAGGAGTTCGGTCAGGCGGGCACCGCGGTTCAGGAGGCGCTGCGTAGCGGCGTCGAGGTCCGAGCCGAACTGCGCGAAGGCCGCCATTTCGCGGTACTGAGCGAGTTCGCCCTTGATCGAACCTGCGACCTGCTTCATCGCCTTGATCTGAGCGGCCGAGCCAACGCGGGAAACCGACAGACCGACGTTAACGGCCGGACGGATGCCCTGGTAGAACAGGTCGGTTTCAAGGAAGATCTGGCCGTCGGTGATCGAGATCACGTTGGTCGGGATGAACGCCGAAACGTCGTTGCCCTGCGTTTCGATGACCGGCAGAGCCGTCAGCGAGCCAGCGCCCATGTCGTCGTTGAGCTTTGCAGCGCGCTCGAGCAGACGGGAGTGCAGGTAGAAAACGTCGCCCGGGTAAGCTTCGCGGCCCGGCGGGCGGCGCAGCAGCAGCGACATCTGACGGTAGGCAACGGCCTGCTTGGACAGGTCGTCATAGCCGATGAGAGCGTGCTTGCCGTTGTCACGGAAGTATTCGCCCATGGCGCAGCCGGCGAACGGCGCGAGGTACTGCATCGGAGCCGGATCGGAAGCCGTCGCGGCAACGATGATCGAATACTGCAGGGCGCCACGCTCTTCCAGAACCTTCACGAACTGGGCAACCGTCGAACGCTTCTGGCCGATTGCAACGTAGACGCAATACAGCTTGTCACCTTCCGGACCATTGTCGTGAATGGCCTTCTGGTTGAGGATCGTGTCGAGGATGATGGCGGTCTTGCCGGTCTGGCGGTCGCCGATGACGAGCTCGCGCTGGCCGCGGCCGACCGGGATCAGAGCGTCGATGGCCTTGAGGCCGGTCGACATCGGCTCATGCACCGACTTGCGCGGAATGATGCCCGGAGCCTTGACGTCAACGCGGGCGCGCTGCTTGGCATTGATCGGGCCCTTGCCGTCGATCGGGTTGCCGAGCGCGTCGACGACGCGGCCAAGCAGTTCCGGACCAACCGGGACGTCCACGATGGCGCCAGTCCGCTTGACGGTGTCGCCTTCCTTGATGTCACGGTCCGAACCGAAGATAACGACACCGACGTTGTCGGCTTCGAGGTTCAGCGCCATGCCGCGAATTCCACCCGGGAATTCGACCATTTCGCCTGCCTGAACATTGTCGAGGCCGTAGACGCGGGCAATACCGTCACCGACGGAAAGCACCTGACCGACTTCGGAGACTTCTGCTTCCTGGCCGAAATTTTTGATCTGATCTTTGAGAATTGCGGAAATTTCCGCGGCGCGGATATCCATCAGCCGACCTCTTTCAGTGCAAGCTTAAGGGTAGAGAGTTTGGTGCGAAGGGAGGTGTCAATCTGGCGGGACCCGACCTTGACGATCAGACCTCCAAGAATAGACGGGTCGACGGTGACGTTGACCGCCACGTCTTTGCCGGTGACGCTTTTCAGCGTCGCCTTCAATTCAGTTTCCTGCGCTGCGGTGAGCGCATGGGCCGACGTAACGTCGGCGGAGATTTCGCCACGATGGCGCGCAGCGATCAGGCGGAACGCCTTGATCATGCCCGGCAGCGCGAAGAGGCGGCGATTGCGGGCAACGACCTTGAGGAAGTTGCCGACGAGCCCGGAGATGCCAGCCTTCTCGGCAACTGCCGAAATGGCCTTGAACTGGTCGTCTGCAGAAAAGACCGGGCTTACGATCAGCCGCTTCAGATCATCGCTGCCGTCGATCAGGGCCTGGACGCGGGTAAGATCCGCACCGACTGCCTCGACGGAACCGGCGCCGAGCGCGAGTTCAAAAAGCGAGGACGCATATCTTTCTGCAACACCGGAAATAAGCTGGGATGTGTCTGCCACGGGCACAAGCTTCTCTCAATTTCATTCAAGAACCGAGCTGGCGTTGAGCCGTCAACTTAACTTCTTGAATTTGCTGCAATAACTTGCAGGATATCGAGGCCTGGCGACCCACTTCCCCCGCAATTCGCGGTTCGTCTAGCATAGGATGTTTGGACTCGCAACACGCGAACGGCAGGAATGCGGCATAAGTCGGCCACCTTTGGCCGAATTTTGCCGTAAATCCGTTTCCTGCACCGTGAATCGCGGAATGGCCCGCGGGCACGATCAGATCATGCCGAAGACGTAGGCGAGCGGAAGGATGGCGAGTGCCGCCTGAACGAAGAGCGCCAGCCAGTTGTAGAGCGTGCCACCATTGTCACTCATCATCGAGAGGATTCGGCCGAAGGCGGCAAGCGCAAAGGCCGCTCCAACGGCAAGATAGACCATCGGCTGCGCCAGCAGGATGGCGGCAAGCCCGAGCCCGACATGCATGCCGCCCATGGTGGAGCGCGCCTCTGCATAGCCGCCGCGCCGCCCCTCGGCGATGCCGATGCCGGCCGCGCGAAAAGTAAGCCGCGGCGCAAACAGCATCACGACGCCGATCAGCGCCGCGGCCGCCGCCGCGCAGAAGGCGAGGAACTCGCCGGTTTCCGTCGGAATGTAGAACTCCATGCCCGTTCCCACAGATGAGCCCGTTGTCTCGCCGCCTCGGCCTCGGCCGGAGCGGCGTGTCCTTGACCTCTACTGCATAATTCCTGAAATCGGAATCGATTTAAGGACAAAATTATGCAGCGGTTTTAAGTGTTGCAGCGACCTTTGCGCGTCTCGAAAGACGCGCGGCGCTGTAGCGCATGTCGCGCCGGTTGTGAATCGCCCGCGGCCTCTTCAAAGCGACGATCACAGGAAACTTGAATTTACAGGAAGCTTTGGGGATCGATGTCGAGCTGGACGCTGATCGAGCCGCGTTCCTTCGGGCCGGCGGCGATCATCGCCTTGACGAAGGCCTGCATGTCGCTGTTGCGCCGGCCATGCACCAGCAGGCGGAAGCGATGCCGTCCGCGGATCAGCGCCAGCGGCGCTTCCGCCGGGCCGAGAATGGTAATGCCATCGGTCCGGGGTGCGGCCATGCGCAAGCCCCGTGCATGACCCTCGGCATCCTGTCGCGTATCGGCCGAGACGATCAGCGAGGCGAGCCGGCCGAAGGGCGGCAGAAGCGCCTTCTCCCGCTCGGCAATCTCGCGCTCGTAGAAGGCGTCGGCATCGCCCGAAACGATCGCCTGCATCACCGGATGCTGCGGCTGGTAGGTCTGTAAGAGGCCAAGGCTCTTGAGGCCGGTTCGCCCTGCACGACCCGTGACCTGCGAGAGCAATTGGAAAGTCCGCTCCGCCGCACGCGGATCGCCGTTCGCCAGGCCGAGATCGGCATCGACGATGCCGACCAGCGTCATCAGCGGGAAATTATGCCCCTTGGCGACGAGCTGCGTGCCGATGACGATGTCGGCTTCGCCGCGGGCAATGGCGTCGAGTTCCAGTCGCAAGCGCTTGACGCCCATCAGGTCCGAGGACAGCACGATGGTGCGTGCCTCGGGAAAATGCCGCTCCACCTCCTCGGCGATGCGCTCGACACCGGGACCGCAGGCAACCAGGTGATCGAGCGTACCGCATTCCGGACAGGCTTCCGGCGTCTTCTCCGAGTAGCCGCAATGGTGGCACTGGATCTGGCCGCGGAAGCGGTGTTCGACGAGCCAGCTCGCACAATCCGGGCACTGGAAGCGATGACCGCAGACACGGCAGAGCGTCAGCGGCGCATAGCCGCGGCGATTGAGGAAGAGCAGCGCCTGCTCGCCGCGCTCGACGGCCTTGCCGATCTGGTTGATGAGGACAGGCGAAAGGAAGCCGCCGCGCGCCGGCGGATGCTGGCGCATATCGACCACGCCGAGCCGCGGCAGCGCCGCATCGCCGAAACGCGTCGGCAGATGGATCGGCTTGTAGCGGCCGACCTCGCCATTGACCCGGCTTTCGACCGAAGGCGTCGCCGAGACGAGTACGACCGGAAAGCCGGTGATCCGGCCGCGCACGACCGCCATGTCGCGCGCATTGTAGAAGACGCGGTCCTCCTGTTTGTAGGCAGGGTCGTGTTCTTCGTCGACGATGATGAGACCCAGGTCCTCGAAGGGCAGGAACAGCGCCGAGCGGGCGCCGGCAACGACACGCACCGTGCCGGTCGTCACCTGTCGCCAGACCTTTTCACGCGTGCGCGGCGCGAGGTCCGAATGCCACTCCGCCGGCTTCGCGCCGAAACGATCCTGGAAGCGATCGAGAAAACTCGACGTCAGCGCGATCTCCGGCAACAGGATCAACACCTGCTTGCCCGCCCGAAGCGTCGCCGCGATCGCCTCGAAATAGACCTCGGTCTTGCCGGACCCGGTAATGCCGTCGATCAAGGACACCGAGAAGCCGCCCTCCTCCACCGCCGCCAGGAGGTCGGCGGCGGCGTCCTTCTGGGCGCCTTCGAGCCGAGGGGCGACGAAATCGGGATCGGGCAAGGCGACGACCGGCGGCGGCGGCATGAATACGGTCTCGAAGACGCCTTGCTGGGCCAGCCCGTCGATCACGCTCGACGAGGTGCCGGCCGCGTGCGCGAGCCCCGAGCGCGTCCAGGAGAAACCGTCGCTGGCGGCGGCTATCACGCGCTCGCGCGCTGCCGTCATGCGCTCCGGCCGCATCTCGGTAAGACGCAAGGCCTCGACCATCGGCTCCGGATCGAAGGCCGCCGGCGCCCTGAGCGCCATGCGCGCGACGAGCCCCGGCGGCGTGACGGTATAGGCGGCAACCCAATCGAGAAAGGTCCGCATATCCCGCGTCAGCGGCGGGCAGTCGAAAACCTTCTCGATCGTCTTGAGTTTCTTCGGATCGACGGAGCCGTCGTCATCACCATCCCAGACGACGCCGACGACGAGGCGTGGTCCGAGGGGCACCTGCACGATCGAGCCCGGCTCCACCGCCATGCCATCAGGAACCCCATAGGAATAGGGTTTCGGCGCCGGCATGGGCACCAGGACCGGCACGACGCGACGGCCCGGAGCGGGCCTGAGCAAATCGCCGAATAAATCGGTTGAATCGCGAGTCATTTTACCGTGACCTTGCCACGTGTTTCGGTTAAAGAAAACTGCGCTGCGAACCGCAGCCTTGCAGGCCGCAGGGTTTGTCACGGTTCCACCAGAGTTTCAACGCGCGCGATTTCTGCCAACGGAATTCCTCCGCGGTAGATATGCGCCCGAACGGCAATCGTGCCCCAAGGGAGTGACCCCCATGAAATTTTTCGTTGATACCGCCGACGTCAAGGAAATCCGCGAGCTGAACGATCTCGGCCTTCTCGATGGCGTCACCACCAACCCGTCGCTGATCCTGAAGTCGGGCCGCGACATCACGGAAGTCACCAAGGAAATCTGCTCGATCGTCGAAGGCCCGGTTTCGGCTGAAGTGACTGCAACCGAATATGCCGAGATGATGAAGGAGGCGGCCGTTCTCTCGAAGATCGCCGACAACATCTGCATCAAGTTGCCGCTGACGCTCGACGGCCTCAAGGCCTGCAAGGCGCTGACCTCGGACGGCCACCAGACCAACGTGACGCTGTGCTTCTCGGCCAACCAGGCCCTGCTCGCTGCCAAGGCCGGCGCGACCTTCGTCTCGCCCTTCGTCGGCCGTCTCGACGACATCGCCTTCGACGGCATGGACCTGATCCGCGAAATCCGCCACATCTTCGACAACTACGGCTATGAGACCGAAATCCTCGCGGCCTCGATCCGCACCGTGAACCACGTCAAGGAAGCTGCCCTCATCGGCGCCGACGTCGTTACCGCGCCGCCGGCAACACTGAAGGCGCTGGTCAAGCACCCGCTGACCGACAAGGGCCTGGAAATGTTCCTGGCCGATTGGGCCAAGACCGGCCAGAAGATCGCCTGATCTTCGCCAAGCAGTTTGAGAAAACCCCGCAGCGATGCGGGGTTTTTTGTTGCCTACTCGTCGTCGTCCATCAGGCCCGTCAGCCGCATGCCGTCGATCCAGGTGGCGCTGTTCTTGCGGATTACCCGGCGCGGACGAATGCCGCAGCGCTGGCGCACCTCTTCCGCCAGCCGCTCCGAATGGGTGACGATCCAGATCTGGCTATCACGCGAGGCGCTGGCGATCATGTCGGCAAGTGCCGGCAGCATGTCCGGATGCAGGCTGGTTTCCGGCTCGTTCAGTGCGATGAAGCGTGGGCGGCGATAGGAAAGCAGCGCCGCCGCCAAGGCCAGAAAGCGCATCTGCCCGTCGGAAAGCTCGCGCGGCGAAAACGGCCGGTTGGGAAAATCCGGAAAGACCAGCGAGAATTCGGCGAACTGGCCGGGATCGGGAACATCGAGATGGGCGCCGCCGAAGGCATCGGCGACGGCGCGGTCGAGATCAACCGTATCCTGACGCGTGTGCCGAAGCGTCGCGAAGACTGCAGCCATATTGACACCGGTCTCGTCGAGCATCGGCGCCGTGACGGCGAGGCAAGGCAAGCGCAACGGCGAATCGCGATCGGTGCGGAAACCGTGGAAGAACCGCCACTGATCGACCGCGCGACGAAAGGTGCCGACCTCGGGATAATGGCCGGCGTCGCCGAGCAGCGAGATCGCCGTTTCCGATGTCAGCGCCTGCTCCGGATAGTCCTCCATGCGTCCGCGCTCGCTGCGCACGAAGATGCCGGGCCCGGATCGCTTCATCATCGTCACCGGCCGGCGGCCGGTTTCGACCGTCAGTTCCTCTTCCTTGACCTGCGGCTCATAGGCAAAGCCGGCGGCTGCCCTTGGCGGGCGCAGCCCCGCCTCGATCCGGTAGCGGAAGGTGATCGCCCGCTCCTCGTCCAGAAGCTCGGTTTCGAGCCTTATGCGTGCCGGCTTGTCGGCACGCCGACGACCGCTCCAGAGCGCCGACGACATGCCGCCCTCTTCGGCGATCTCGCGCGCCAGCGTGCCGCGCGTTGCAGACTGCACGAGCTGAAGCGCCCGATAGAGATTGGACTTGCCGACGCCGTTCTCGCCGATGAACAGGTTGACCCCGGTCAGATCCATGCGGATCGACTTCAGCGAACGATAGTTTTCGGCAAACATGGATTGTAGCTGCATAGGTCAAGACCTAGCCGATCCGCCAGCCGGCGTGAAGCCGGCAGACATGGCGCGGCTGGTCGCTAGAGCCCGGCCGCGACTTGAAGCCTGGGCTCGAACGCCGCGTCCGCGTCCACTGCGAGATCGAAGACCGTGTGCCGCTCGAGCGCCTTCGTTACCTCACCAGACTCGCCTTCCAGCGCCTCCGGCGGAATCAGGTTGCCAATGCGGAAATCGAAGAGATCGCCCTTCTTGTTGAGCAGTTCATGGAACACGGTCATGTCACGCAGTTCCGTCGACCATTTGGCGAACCAGTAGAACAGGCCGGAATTGCGGGCGCTCATGTGCACCGGCAGGATCGGCAAGCCGTATTTGCGCGCAAAGCCCACGGCAGACGTCTTCCACGGCCGCTCGTTGAGGCAACCATCCGCCCAATAGGCGATGCGCCCGGAAGGGAAGAGCACCGTCGCCTTGCCCTCGCCGATCGCCCGGTTGGTCACCTGCAAGGTCTCGCGCGCCTTCAGCTTGCTCTTGTGCTCTTCGCGCCATTCGACCGGGATGACCATCTCGACGAAGCGCGGATTGACACGGATGGCGTCGCGATTGGCGAAGAACATCATGTCCGGCCGCCGGGTCTTCAAGAGGTCGAAGACCGCGATCCCGTCGGCAATGCCGGTCGGATGGTTGCTGACGAGCAGAAAGCCGCCCTTGGCCGGAATGCGCTCGGCCCGATCGACCCGCACCTCCAGCGACAGCAGCGAACTCAGATGTTCGAAGGCCTGAAAGCCCGGCATATTGGCAACCGCATCGGCGAATTCATGCGCCTTGCGGTAGTTCAGCAATGTGTAGAGAAAAGGCCGCATCAGCGGCCATAGCGGACTCTTGACGATGCGCTGCCCGCGCTCGGCAATCAGGGTGTCTACGATGTGACCAGGCTGCCCCTGTGAGACCAGGGCGATTACTTCAGCAAAATGCGCGAATCCGTTCACCGAATCCCGTCCCGCCATAGTCCGATCCGATTCTTTCCGGCTGACCATCGCAATTCTATATGATCGAAGAATGACAGATTCCAAGGGCGCATTAGCAAAAACATAAGATGCGTCAGGGCATTGTCGCCGATGGACCAACTTGGGAAGCGACAATGAACGAGCTCCTCGTCATCGGCCATCCGGAACTCCTTGCCGAACGCCAACGTTGGCTCGATGGGCTCATGCGCGAGCGCCGCCTCTCGGACAACACCGTCGAGGCCTATGAGCGCGATACCCGCCAGTTCCTGACGTTCCTGACCGGGCATCTGGCCGGACCGCCGCGGCTTTCCGACATCCGGACGCTCAGGCCAGCGGACCTGCGCGGCTTCCTCGCCCAGCGCCGCAAGGGTGGCGCGGGCGCGCGAACGCTCGGCCGTGGCCTCGCGGGGCTGCGCTCGTTCCTCCGCTTCCTCGAACGCAATGGCCTCGCCAATGCGGCGGGCGCGACCGCGGTGCGCTCGCCGAAGCAGCCGAAATCGCTGCCGAAACCGCTGACCGATCGTGAAGCGCTCAACGTCGTGACCTCGGAGGCACAGCTTGCCGAGGAGCCTTGGATTGCGGCGCGCAATGCCGCGGTCCTGACCCTGCTCTATGGCTGCGGCCTGCGCATTTCCGAGGCGCTCGGGCTGACATCGGGCGATTTCGCCGGCGGGCCCTCGTCGCTGCGCATCGTCGGCAAGGGCGGCAAGACGCGGCTCGTGCCGCTGATTCAGGCTGCACGTGACGCCGTCGCCGCCTATATCAAACTCTGCCCCTACCGGCCTGCGGCCGATGAGCCGCTGTTTCGCGGAGCGCGCGGCGCCAAGCTGCAGCCGGCGATCATCCAGCGCGAGATGCAGAAGCTGCGTGGCGCCCTCGGCCTGCCGGACACGGCAACGCCGCATGCACTGCGCCACTCCTTCGCCACCCATCTGCTCGCCGGCGGCGGCGATCTCCGGACTATTCAGGAACTGCTCGGCCACGCCAGCCTGTCGACGACGCAGGTCTATACCGGCGTCGATTCCGCAAGGCTTCTGGAGATCTATGATCGTGCCCATCCGCGTGCCTGATTTTCGGCGAAACCTTGGATTAACCATGCCCTTTAAGGAAGCCGTGACCGGCCCGGGCCTAGGGTTCAGCAGCGACCGTCCGTCCGTCGGGGAAGAATGATGACAGCCTTTGCGAGACCTGATCGAAACCTGCACCGCAACCTGCTTGCGCGAGTAGCTGACGGCACGCTGTGGCTGATCGCCCTGCTGCACGTCGTCCTTGCGGCTTGTCTTTTCGTTGCCCTCCTCTTCGTCGCCAGAGCCGATGCCCAGGACGCCGTCCAGGATGGGGAATGCCGCGGTTCGAACGTCCTGACCGCGCTTGCCAAGTCGGATCCGACTAAATTCGCCGCCCTCGAAGCGGAAGCCGCCGCCGTGCCGAACGGCAAGGGCATCTTCTGGAAGATCGAGAAGGACGGTATCGCGCCCTCCTGGCTGCTCGGCACCATGCACGTTACCGATCCGCGCGTGCTGGCATTGCCGTCCGAGGCGCCGGCCGCCTTCGAGGCAGCCTCGACCGTCATCGTCGAATCGGACGAGATCATCGACGAAAAGAAATCGGCCGCAGCGATCCTGATGCGGCCCGACCTCACCATGTTCCCGGACAACAAGACGATCGCCGATTTCCTGAAGCCCGGTGACCGCGAACAGCTCGAAGCGGGCCTCAAGGCACGCGGCATTCCGCTGACGCTCGTTGCGCGCATGAAGCCATGGATGATCGCGAGCTTCGTGGCGTTGCCTGCCTGCGAGATCACCCGAAAAGCGGCGGGCGCCTCCTTCCTCGACAAGAAGATCGCCGAGGATGCCGTCGGCCAGGGCAAGACGCTCAAGGGTCTGGAAACGCTGATCGAACAGCTCTCGGCGATGGATTCGCTTCCGACCGAACTGCATCTGCGCGCGCTCATCGAGACGCTGGCGCTCGGCAAGACGATCGACGACGTCTTCGCGACCATGACCGATCTCTATCTCGCAGGCGACACCGGCATGATCATGCCGATGATGAAGGCCGTTGACACGACCTCCAGCGAGGATTTCGGCTATGCCAATTTCGAACAGCGCATCATCGTCGAGCGCAACAGGACGATGGCGACGCGCGCCGAACCGATCCTGAAGGACGGCGGTGCGTTCATGGCTGTCGGGGCGCTGCACCTTCCGGGCAAGGAAGGCCTTGTGGAACTCCTGCGCGCCCAGGGCTTCACTCTCACGCGCGCCAACTGACCAGCGGCCGTTCAAGCCCGAGATCGATCAGCCAATCATGCCGCCTGGACCGGCAACGCCGGCGAGCAGCGTCGGCACGATCACCTTGTGAAACGGCGTGATCGCCGCAAGGTAAACCCAACTGAGCGTATTGTGCCGCCGAACGAGCGTGGTGACGCCGACGATCTGATTGACCGCGGACCCTGCCCTGACATCGACGATGATGCGAAAATCGAGATGCTTGTCGTCAAAGCCGAGCACCACTTCGTCGTCGGTTTTTGACAGCACCGGAAACGCCCCGACCAGGCCGAAACGGCCGGACCTCGGCGCTGCCGATTTCAAGCCGACGAGGGACACCATGCGATTGCGCAGGCGCAAGAGCTCGCGAATCCATCGTGGCGAGCGGCCAAGCGAACGTTCGGCCGCTTCGCTGGCGGTTACACCCTTGCCATCAAGGGCAAGCTCGAAACGGTCGGCCCAATCGGCCTCCGGCAAATGGCGGTTCGGCAGCGAAACGGCCACGGCTCTCGGTTTCATGTTCTCTCCTTCGCCTCGGCGACACCGGTCATCTGAGGCGAGAAACATGATCGCTGCCTCCACCGTCGTCGCACAGACCGCCGCTTGTCGCAGCCCCTCGGGCCAATCGTCACACCTCGTCTCACGCCCCATGGGCCACGAGCCTGCGCGCTCTTCCCTTCGCGGCGACAAGCTGCATAACTCTGTTACGACGCCGCCAATCGCATCAAGGAGACAGACTATGGAAACCAGCCACGATCCGCGCGAGCTCGAGATGGTCGTCCTGATGACGCCGGACATGGCGAATTTCAGCGGCAAGGTCCACGGCGGCGCGCTGCTCAACCTCCTGGACCGCGTGGCGTTTTCCTGCGCCTCGCGCTATTCGCAGCAATATGCGGTAACGCTCTCGGTCGACCAGGTGATCTTCCGCCAGCCCATCCACGTCGGCGAACTCGTCACCTTCCGCGCCGCGGTCAACCATGCCGGTCGCACCTCAATGGAAATCGGAATCCGGGTCGAGGCCGAGAACATCCGCAGCGGCGAGCGCCGCCATACCAATTCCTGCTATTTCACCATGGTCGCGGTCGATGCCGATGGCAGCCCGACGCCCGTTCCTCCGCTGGTCACGGACACGGCCGACCGCAAGCAACGGCAGCGAGCCGCCGAGGCGCGACGCAGCCTCAGGCGCGAATTCGAAGAGCGCTTCCACGCGGTCCGGTCTGCTTCTGAGGAGTAGGATCGCCGGCATCGGATGACGTCGGTGGCGGCAATGTCAGTCCGCGCCGATGCGCCATGGGTCGGCAACGGCAGCCGGCAAGTCGAAACGCGCGGCCGGAATGAGGGGGCCGCTCGCCGCAGCCCCCTGCAAAATCATTACATATGGATCGGCTTGAAGAAGGTCGACAGAGCCGCTTCCTTGACCGCTTCCGACATGGTCGGATGCGCATGGCAGGTGCGGCCGAGGTCTTCGGACGAACCGCCGAATTCCATCAGCACGGCGATCTCGTGGATCATCTCGCCGGCGCCGAAGCCGACGATGTGGCCGCCGAGAACCCGGTCGGTTTCCTTGTCGGCGAGGATCTTCACGAAACCGTCGGTGGTAAGCATCGCGCGCGCACGGCCATTGGCGGTAAAGGGGAACTTGCCGACCTTGTAGGCAACGCCTGCGGCCTTCAGCTCTTCCTCGGTCTTGCCGACGGAGGCAACTTCCGGCTGGGTGTAGACCACGCTCGGGATGACGTCATAGTTCACATGGCCGGCCTGGCCTGCCAGGATTTCCGCAACGGCCACACCTTCATCCTCGGCCTTGTGGGCGAGCATCGGGCCGCGCACCACGTCGCCGATCGCGTAGACGCCGGCAACGCTCGTCTGGTAGTGATGGTCGATCTCGACGCGGCCGCGCTGGTCCATGACGACTCCGGCCTTGTCCAGGCCGAGGCCATCGGTGTAGGGCTTGCGACCGGTGGCGATCAGCACGACATCGGCGTCGAGCGCCACGGCATCGCCGCCCTTGACCGGCTCGAAGGTCACCTTGGCGCCCTTGCCGTCCTTGACGACGCCGGTCACCTTGGCGCCGAGCTTGATGTCCATGCCCTGCTTGGCAAGCATGCGCTGGAACTGCTTGGCAACTTCGCCGTCCATGCCGCCGAGGAGGGTATCGAGATATTCGACGACCGTGACCTTGGCGCCGAGGCGAGCCCAGACCGAACCGAGCTCAAGGCCGATGACGCCGCCGCCGACGACGATCATGTGCGCCGGAACCTTATCCAGCGCGATGCCGCCGGTTGACGAGATGATCACCTTCTCGTCGATGTCGACCTTTACGCCCGGAATGCCCGCCACGTCGGAGCCGGTGGCGATCACGATGTTCTTGGTTTCGAGGATCTGCTCCTCACCCTTGTCGTTGGTGACCGAGACCTTGCCCTGGCCGAGCACCCTGCCGGTGCCCTGGATGCCGTCGATCTTGTTCTTCTTGAACAGGAACGAGACGCCGTCGACATTGGCCTTAACGGTCGCGTCCTTGTGGGCCATCATCTTTTCGAGGTTCAGCTTCGGCGCCACGACTTCGACGCCGAGCGCATCCACGCCGTGAGCGACCTGGTGGAACATCTCGGAAGCATGCAGCAGCGCCTTCGACGGGATGCAGCCGATGTTCAGGCAGGTGCCGCCATAGGTCGCGCGCTTCTCGACGACGGCCACCTTCAGGCCAAGCTGGGCCGCCTTGACGGCGCAGACATAGCCGCCGGGGCCGCTGCCGATAACGATGAGATCATAAGCCATTAGAATATCCTTCCTTCAGGGCGGTTACCGCCCGCCGCTGACATTGAGAATTGCTCCCGTCACATAAGTCGCCTTGTCCGACAGGAGGTAGAGAACCGCGTCAGCGACTTCCTCGGCGATGCCGGGTCGCTGAACGGGAATGGTGGAAGCGAGATCGCGTGCCCGGTCCGGCAGGCCGCCGGAGGCGTGGATCTCGGTATCGATGATGCCGGGGCGTATCGCGTTGACGCGTATGCCCTCGGTCGCGACCTCGCGCGCGAGGCCGACGGTAAAGGTGTCGATAGCGCCCTTCGACGCGGCATAGTCGACATATTGCCCCGGCGAGCCGAGCACCGCGGCGACCGAGGAGACGTTGACGATGACGCCGCCCTGGTGACCATAGCGGGTCGACATGCGCCGGACCGCTTCCGCCGCACAGCGAATGGAGCCGGTGACGTTGACGCGGAACATGCGCTCGAGCCGGTCGATGGACATTTCGTCCACCCGCTCGGTCGGCCCGACGATGCCGGCGTTGTTGACGAGGCCGTCGAGGCGGCCGAAAGCCGCATCGACGGCAGCAAACATCGCCTGGATATCCGCTTCAGAGCCGACATCGCCCTGAACCGCGATTGCCGAACCGCCTTCCCGCTCGATCGCGCCGACGACAGCATCGGCGGCTTTGCCGTTGCTCGCATAGTTGACGGCGACGCGCCAGCCGGCCTTGGCGGCGCCGAGGCAGATCGCCGCGCCGATGCCGCGGCTGCCGCCGGTCACGAGGAGAACGGGGCGCGCGCTCATGCGGCGCATCCCTTGAGAGTGAAGGAATCCCAGCTATCGGCCTCCGCCTTGCCCTTGCCCCAGGCGCTGGACGCCCTGAGTGACGGGCCGAAATCGGGAAGCAGCAATTGCTCGGCCGCCGCCTCGGTCTCGGCCGGGATCTCGCTGATTGCCCCGGCCTTGTTTAGCGCGTAGACGACGCCCTGCCAGACGGTGCAGGCGCGCAGCTCCTCACCGGTCGCGTCGCCTTCCGGGCAGTTGTGCATGATCAGCCCCGTCGCGCGCTCCGGCTCGCCTGCCGGCATCACGATGCCGTCGAGCAGCACACCGGCTTTCAGCACCGCCACCTTGAAGTGATTGCTGGTCGCCGCGCTTGCCGAGCCGACCGGTTCGAAACGCAGCTCGTAGCCGCCATCGCGATCGCCATAGATCGCATGCGACTGCTTGCAGTCGGCAGCGATCGCCGGTGAGGCGAGCGCAAGGCCGAACAGAGCCGAACCAAGCAATGTCGGAACGAAACGACTGGGAACCATGATCAGGCGGCCTTCTCCGTCGCGAGCTTGAGGCCGAGGGCGATGAAGACCACGCCGCTCATGCGGTCGATCCACTTGCTGGCACGGGTGAAGGCGGCGCGCATGCCCGGCGTCGTCAGGAACAGGCTGACGCCGACGAACCAGAGGATCAGGCAGGAAGCCATGACCAGACCGTAGCCGAATTTGATGAGGATCGGCGTGTGGGCGCTGACGACGGTCGAGAAGATCGACAGGAAGAAGAACACCGGCTTCGGGTTGAGCGCATTGGCGGCAAAGCCGAGGCCGAAGGCCTTCGCGGCCGACTGGCTCTTGGCGGGTTCCGCGCCTTCCGCGCGCTCGACCTTGATCTCGGTCTGGCCGGCACGCAGCGCCTTGATGCCGATATAGATCAGGTAAGCGACGCCGCACCATTTGACGATGTTGAACAGGTAGATCGACTGCGAAATGATCAGCCCGAGACCAAGGATCGTATAGGTGACATGGAACATCAGCGACGTGCCGATGCCGAAGGATGTGATGATGGCCGGGCGGCGGCCATGCACGATCGACTGGCGCATGACCATGGCGAGGTCGGCACCGGGCGAGACGATGGCGAAGGCGAAGATCGCCATCAGCGAGGCAAGTTCAAAGAGATATTGGCTCATGGTTTTGCGACCGGTGCGTTGAAGGCCCAGACGTGGCCGAAGGGATCCTGGATGCGCGCGTAGCGTGCGTGCCAGAAGGTATCCTGCGGCTCCAGCACTGTCGATGCCCCTGCGGCAATCGCCCGGTCATAGGCCGCGTCGACAGCGGCAGCCGCCGGCAGGTTGATGCTGATAGCGACACCGGTGCCGCCGATCGTCTCCGGCGAGAGCACGCTGCCGCCGAATTCGGGAAATTCGTCGTGCAGCATGATCTCCCCGCCGAACACCGACAGATTGGAATGCATCACGCGCTTGCGATCCTCCGCCAACTGGCAAAAGGTGTTTTGAGCTCCGAAGGCCTTCTCGTAGAAAGCAATCGCCGCCATGCCATCCTTGACGCAGAGATGCACCTGGATCGGCGGTACATTGGGTTCGAATGCCATGCCAGTCTCCTCTTGCCTTGCCGCAGGGATGCTATGCCATGAGCCGGACGACCATCAGCAACAGCGCAATGATCGACACGAACCAGACGATGGAGCGCAACACGGGAACACCTGCCACATAGAGGATGATGTAGGCCACCCGTGCCAAGATCCAGATTAGGGCGCCGATGGCACCGAGGCTGCCGGTCTTCCCGGTCACCGCCAGTGCAAGCGCAAGAGCAACGAAGGCGGGATAGGTTTCCAGCATGTTGCGAAGCGAGCGCAGGAGGCGTCCCGCCACGATGCTCTTCGAAACGCGCTGCTCATCGCGAGGTCCGAGCAGGTATTTGATGCCGAGGTCGCCCGCGAGGTCGAGTGACAGCGCCTGCGCCAGGATGTGGACGATCAGCAGCACGACGCTCCAGCCGAGCACCCAGATTTCAGTCGACGTTGCCGCGGCTTCCATCAGCCCTCGCAATCTCAGGATCAATCCAGATCGGCATCACGACCCCGCCGGGGCAAGTCACCTCGACAAAGGCGGCGGCGAACCATCATCCGCCGTCTCCGACCGACATGAGGATAGACTCGGGTGCGCAGAGGCGCCCGCGTCTATTGCCAAGATTAGAGATCGAGAACCAGACGCTCCGGATCCTCGAGGCTTTCCTTGACGCGGACGAGGAAGGTCACCGCTTCCTTGCCGTCGACGATGCGGTGATCGTAGGAGAGCGCGAGGTACATCATCGGGCGGATGACGACCTGACCGCCGATGGCGACCGGACGGTCCTGGATCTTGTGCATGCCGAGAATGCCCGACTGCGGCGCATTCAGGATCGGCGAAGACATCAGCGAACCATAGACGCCGCCGTTGGAGATCGTGAAGGTACCGCCCTGCATGTCGGCCATCGACAGCGCGCCATCACGCGCCGCCTTGCCGAGGCGGCCGATGTCCTTCTCGATTTCGGCGATCGACATCTGGTCGGCATCGCGCACGATCGGAACGACAAGACCCTTGTCCGTGCCCACGGCGACGCCGATGTGGCAGTAGTTCTTGTAGATGATGTCGGTGCCGTCGATCTCGGCGTTGACGGCCGGGATTTCCTTCAGCGCGTGGGTGACGGCCTTGGTGAAGAAGCCCATGAAGCCGAGCTTCACACCATGCTTCTTCTCGAAGATGTCCTTGTACTTGTTGCGCAGCGACATGACCGCGCTCATGTCCACCTCGTTGTAGGTGGTCAGCATGGCGGCGGTGTTCTGCGCATCCTTGAGGCGCTTGGCGATCGTTTGGCGCAGGCGGGTCATCTTGACGCGCTCTTCGCGAACGGCGTCTTCGGCCGTCGACGGTGCACGGGCCTGAACCTTGGCCGGCTCTGCGGCGGCCGGCGTCGTGATGCCCTTGGCGACGGCGGCAAGCACGTCACCCTTCAGCACCTGGCCACGCTTGCCCGAACCGTCGACCTGGTCGGCCGAGAGGTTGTTTTCGGCGAGCAGCTTGGCGGCAGCCGGTGCCGGCGGCATCGACGAGGCGGCGGGAGCCGCCACAGCGGCCGGGGCAGCCGGAGCGGCAGCAGCCGGCTCGGCCTTCTTCTCAGGCGCGGCAGCCGGGGCTGCGGCAGCAGCGCCGTCACCGGCGGCGATCTGGCCGAGCAGCGCGCCGAGGCCGACGGTCTCCCCGGCCTGCGCGACGATTTCGGAAAGCGTGCCGGCAGCAGGGGCCGGCACTTCGATCGTCACCTTGTCGGTTTCGAGTTCGAGCAGGGGTTCGTCGGCCTTGATGGCATCGCCGACCTTCTTGAACCAGGTGCCGACGGTCGCTTCGCTGACGGATTCGCCAAGGGTGGGAACGCGGATTTCTGTTGCCATGATTTTTGTTCCGTTGATCAGATATCTGTTTCTGTTGGCTCAGAGCGAGGGGAGCATCAGCCCCCCAGCGCGTCCTCGAGGAAAGCGGCAAGCTGCGCCAGGTGCTTCGACATCAGGCCCGTCGCCGGCGAGGCGGCGGCCGGACGGCCGGTGTAGCGCACGCGCTGATACTTGGCGTCGATATGGGCGAGAACCCATTCGAGATAAGGGTCGATGAACGACCATGCGCCCATGTTCTTCGGCTCTTCCTGGCACCAGACCATCTCCGCATTGCGGAAGCGGCTGAGCTCGTTGATGAGCGCCTTGGCCGGGAACGGATAGAGCTGCTCGACACGCAGCAGGTAGACGTCGTCGATGCCGCGCTTTTCGCGCTCTTCGAGCAGGTCGTAGTAGACCTTGCCCGAGCAGAGCACGACGCGACGGATCTTCGAGTCCTTCTGCAGCTTGATCGGACCATCCTTGATGACTTCGGCGTCGTCCCACAGCAGGCGGTGGAACGAGCTCTCGCCGGCCATTTCCGACAGGCTGGAGATCGCCCGCTTGTGGCGCAGCAGCGACTTGGGCGTCATCAGGATCAGCGGCTTGCGGAAGTCGCGCTTCACCTGGCGGCGCAGGATGTGGAAGTAGTTCGCCGGCGTGGTGACGTTGGCGACCTGCATGTTGTCTTCGGCGCAGAGCTGCAGGAAGCGTTCGAGGCGGGCGGAGGAGTGCTCCGGACCCTGGCCCTCATAGCCGTGCGGCAGCAGGCAGACGAGACCCGACATGCGCAGCCACTTGCGTTCGCCCGACGAGATGAACTGGTCGAAGACGACCTGTGCACCGTTGGCGAAGTCGCCGAACTGGGCTTCCCAGAGCGTCAGCGCGTTCGGACGGGCGAGCGAGTAGCCGTATTCGAAGCCAAGGACCGCCTCTTCGGAGAGCATCGAGTTGATGACTTCGTAGCGAGCCTGTGTCGGCGACAGGTTCGCGAGCGGGATGTAGCGCTCTTCGGTCTGCTGATCGTAGAGCACTGAATGGCGCTGCGAGAAGGTGCCGCGTTCGCAGTCCTGGCCCGAAAGACGGATCTTGGTGCCTTCGGTGACGAGGGTACCGAAGGCGAGCGCTTCGGCCATAGCCCAGTCGACGCCTTCGCCGGTCTGGATCATGTTGGCGCGGTTTTCCATGAAGCGCTGGATGGTGCGGTGCGCATTGAAGCCTGCCGGGATCTCCGAGATCTTGCGGCCGACTTCCTTGAGCTGCTTCATTGGCACCGAGGTCTTGCCGCGGCGCTGTTCGTCCTGGTTGTCGGCCGAGCGCAGGCCAGACCAGGCGCCATCGAGCCAGTCGGCCTTGTTCGGCTTGTAGGACTGGCCGGCCTCGAACTCCTGCTCGAGGTGGGCGCGCCAGTCGGCCTTCATCTTCTCGACTTCGCCTTCGGAGATCAGGCCTTCGGCGATCAGTCGGTCCGAATAGAGCTGGACGACGGTCTTATGGGCGCGGATGACCTTGTACATCTTCGGCTGGGTGAACGCCGGCTCGTCGCCTTCGTTGTGGCCGAAGCGGCGGTAGCAGAACATGTCGATGACGACCGGCTTGTGGAACTTCATCCGGAACTCGGTCGCGATCTTGGCCGCGTAGACGACGCCTTCCGGATCGTCGCCGTTGACGTGGAAAATCGGCGCTTCGATCATCTTGGCGACGTCGGACGGATAGGGCGACGAACGCGAGAAGGCCGGATTGGTGGTGAAGCCGATCTGGTTGTTGATGATGAAATGCACGGTGCCGGCGACGCGGTGGCCGCGCAGGCCCGAAAGGCCGAGGATTTCGGCGATCACGCCCTGGCCGGCGAAAGCAGCGTCACCGTGCAGCAGCAGCGGCATGACCTTGGAGCGCTCGCGCAGCGGAATGATGTCGCCCTCGAAGACGGTCGCCATCTGGTCCTGCTTGGCGCGGGCCTTGCCCATGACAACAGGGTTGACGATTTCGAGGTGCGAGGGGTTCGCCGTCAGCGACAGGTGAACCTTGTTGCCGTCGAACTCGCGGTCGGAGGAAGCACCGAGGTGGTACTTCACGTCGCCCGAACCTTCGACGTCGTCAGGTGCGTAGGAACCGCCCTTGAACTCGTGGAAGATGGCGCGGTGCGGCTTGGCCATGACCTGGGAAAGCACGTTCAGGCGGCCGCGGTGGGCCATGCCGAGCACGATTTCCTTGAGGCCTTCCTGGCCGCCGCGCTTGATGATCTGCTCGAGCGCCGGGATGAGCGATTCGCCGCCGTCGAGACCGAAGCGCTTGGTGCCCTTGTACTTGACGTCGATGAACTGCTCGAAGCCTTCGGCCTCGATCAGCTTCTGCAGGATCGCCTTCTTGCCTTCAGGGGTGAATTCGACGCCCTTGTCCGGCCCTTCGATGCGTTCCTGAATCCAGGCCTTCTCGTCCGGGTTCGACATGTGCATGAACTCGACGCCGATCGTCGAGCAATAGGTGCGCTCGAGGATTTCGACCATCTCGCGGATGGTCGCGTATTCGAGGCCGAGCACGTTGTCGATGAAGATCTTGCGGTCGAGATCCTTGTCCTCGAAGCCGTAGTTCGAGGGCGAAAGCTCGTTGTAGTCCTCGACCGGGGCAGCAAGGCCGAGCGGGTCGAGCTTGGCATGCAGGTGGCCGCGGGCGCGATAGGCGCGGATCATCATGATGGCGCGAACGGAATCGCGCGTCGCCTGATGGATATCGGCCGCACTGACGGCAACACCGGTGGCAGCGGCGGCTTCCTCAACCTTCGCCTTGACCTTCTTTTCGATGACCTTTTCGACCGTACCCCAGTCGCCATCGAGCGCGGAGACGAGTTCGCCATTGGCCGGGATCGGCCAGTTGTTCTTTTTCCAGGAGGCGCCCTTGGCTGCCTTCACGACATCTTCCGGCCGGTCGGCGAGCGCCTTGAAGAAGGCCTGCCATTCGGCCGACACGGACGCCGGGTCCGTTTCATAGCGTGCTTGGAGCTGCTCGATATAGGCGGCATTGGCGCCGTCCAGAAACGAAGTGAGCTGGAATTGCTCGTTGGCCTCTTGCCTTGTCATGGTCTCACGCGGACGTTTCTGTCCGCCTCCTGACTGAAGTTGGGTTGCCGGGTATCCCGGTCGTTCATGTTCGTTCGGCGCGGTCCGCGCCCTTTCCTACGGCGCCGCGCATCGAAGGGACGCGCCGGGATCACCGTGGCACTTGGTTTGCCGCCTGTGCCGATCTTGAACCAGCCAAGACAACACACGGCAGCTCAGCTTGTCCGGGCGGGATCGCTCCGGCCCGGACATAGTCTTGAGATCAGCCCTTGAGGACTTCGACCAGCGTCTTGCCGAGACGGGCCGGCGACGGCGACACGCGAATGCCTGCCTGCTCCATCGCGGCGATCTTGGATTCCGCATCGCCCTTGCCGCCGGAAACGACGGCGCCGGCGTGACCCATGGTGCGGCCCTTCGGCGCAGTACGGCCCGCGATGAAGCCGGCCATCGGCTTCTTGCGGCCCTTCTTGGCCTCGTCGATGAGGAACTGCGCCGCATCCTCTTCGGCCGAGCCGCCGATTTCGCCGATCATGATGATCGAGGTTGTGGCCTCGTCCGCCAGGAACATCTCCAGAACGTCGATGAACTCGGTGCCCTTGACCGGGTCGCCGCCGATGCCGACGGCCGTCGTCTGGCCAAGGCCTTCGTTGGAGGTCTGGAACACGGCTTCATAGGTCAGCGTGCCGGAACGCGAGACGATGCCGACAGAACCCTTGCGGAAGATCGAGCCCGGCATGATGCCGATCTTGCATTCTTCCGGCGTCAGGATACCGGGGCAGTTCGGGCCGAGCAGGCGCGACTTGGAGCGGTCGAGACGAGCCTTGACGCGCACCATGTCGGCAACCGGGATGCCTTCGGTAATGCATGTTATGAACGGGATTTCCGCATCGATCGCCTCGATGATCGCGTCCGCGGCGCCTGCCGGCGGAACATAGATCACGGATGCGTCCGCACCGGTCTTTTCACGGCCTTCGGCAACCGAGGCGAAGATCGGCAGGGTTTCGCCCTTGGAGCCGGTCCAGGTTTCGCCGCCCTTCTTCGGGTGAATGCCGCCGACCATCTGCGTGCCGTAATAGGCAAGCGCCTGTTCGGTATGGAAGGTGCCGGTCTTGCCGGTCAGGCCCTGAACGAGGACCTTAGTGTTCTTATTGACGAGAATTGACATGAGGTCTGGTCCTTCAGTTAGCCGTTGATCGCGGCGACGATCTTCTTGGCAGCGTCATCCAGATCGTCGGCGGCGGTGATCGCCAGGCCGGATTCGTTCAGGATCTTCTTGCCAAGCTCGACATTCGTGCCTTCGAGACGAACGACCAGCGGAACCTTGAGGCCGACTTCCTGCACGGCTGCAACGACACCTTCAGCGATGACATCGCACTTCATGATGCCGCCGAAGATGTTGACCAGGATACCCTCGACCTTCGGGTCGGCCGTGATGATCTTGAAGGCTGCCGCGACCTTATCCTTGCCGGCGCCGCCGCCGACGTCGCAGAAGTTCGCCGGCTCCTTGCCGTAGAGCTTGATGATGTCCATCGTCGCCATGGCAAGACCCGCGCCGTTGACCATGCAGCCGATGTTGCCGTCGAGCGCCACATAGGCGAGGTCCCACTTGGAGGCCTCGATTTCCTTGGCGTCTTCTTCGGTTTCGTCGCGCAGTGCCTTGATGTCGTCGTGGCGGAACAGGGCGTTGCCGTCGAACGAGACCTTGGCATCGAGAACGCGCATGCGGCCGTTCTTCATGACGATCAGCGGGTTGATCTCGAGCAGGCTCATGTCCTTCTCGACAAAGGCCTTGTAGAGGATCGGGAAGAGCTTTTCGGCGTCAGCCTTGGCTTCGCCCTCGAGCTTCAGGGCCGCGGTGAGCTTGGCGAGATCCGCGGCGGTGACGCCGGCTTCCGGGTTGATCGCGACGTTGACGATCTTTTCCGGCGTGTCGTGCGCAACAGCCTCGATGTCCATGCCGCCTTCCGTCGAAACGACGAAGGCGATCTGGCCGACAGAGCGGTCAACGAGCAGCGAAAGATAGAGTTCGCGATCGATGTCGGCGCCGTCCTCGATGTAGAGGCGGTTCACCTGCTTGCCGGCAGGGCCGGTCTGCGCGGTGACGAGCGTATTGCCGAGCATTTCCTTGGCATGAGCCTTGGCTTCGTCGATCGAGAAGGCAAGACGAACGCCGCCCTTGGCGTCGGCGGAGAGTTCCTTGAACTTGCCCTTGCCGCGGCCGCCGGCATGGATCTGGCTCTTGACGACGTAGAGCGGGCCCGGGAGCGACTTGGCAGCAGCCTCGGCTTCGTCGGCGGAGAAGATCGCGACGCCTTCCGCGACCGGTGCGCCATAGCTCTTCAGCAGAGCCTTGGCCTGATATTCGTGAATGTTCATGGTGTTTTTCCTGTCTGGAGCATTCCGCAGGCAGGTGAAACACCTGCCGTCGCACAAATGCGGCAAAAACAAAGAGGTTGAGCGGATTTGGGCATCCGCTCAACGGGAGGCGATTACTGCTTCAGGCTCGGCGCAATGCCGATGCAGGCTTCGCAAAGACCGGCGACCGAAGCGACCGACTTGTCGAACGCTTCCTTCTCGGCCTTGTTGAGATCGATCTCGATGATGCGTTCGACGCCGCCGGCGCCGATAACGGTCGGAACGCCGACATACATGTCCTTGACGCCGTACTGGCCGGTCAGGTGAGCGGCGCAGGGCAGCACGCGCTTCTTGTCCTTGAGGTAGGCTTCCGCCATTTCGATCGCCGAAGCGGCCGGGGCGTAGTAGGCCGAACCGGTCTTGAGCAGGCCGACGATTTCGGCGCCGCCGTCACGGGTGCGCTGGATGATTTCTTCGAGGCGCTCCTTGGTGACCCAGCCCATCTGCACGAGGTCGGTCAGCGGGATGCCGGCAACGGTCGAGTAGCGGGCGAGCGGCACCATGGTGTCGCCGTGGCCGCCGAGAACGAAGGCGGTGACGTCCTGGACCGAGACGTTGAATTCCTGGGAAAGGAACAGGCGGAAGCGCGAGCTATCGAGAACGCCAGCCATGCCGACGACCTTGTTCTTCGGCAGGCCCGAGAACTTCTGCAGCGCCCAGACCATGGCGTCGAGCGGGTTGGTGATGCAGATGACGAAGGCGTTCGGAGCGTACTTCTTGATACCGGCGCCGACCTGTTCCATGACCTTGAGGTTGATACCCAGCAGATCGTCGCGGCTCATGCCGGGCTTGCGCGGAACGCCGGCGGTGACGATGCAGACGTCAGCACCTTCGATTGCCGAGTAGTCGCTGGCGCCCGTGAGGTTGGCGTCGAAGCCTTCGACCGGGGAGGACTGGGCAATGTCGAGGCCCTTGCCCTGCGGGATGCCGTCGGCGATGTCGAAGAGGACGATGTCGCCCAGTTCCTTCAGGCCGGCGAGATGGGCCAGCGTACCACCAATCATCCCTGAACCGATAAGTGCGATCTTGTTGCGCGCCATGAAAGTGCTTCCTTTGTGATCCCAATATGATCGAGGCCTGAAACGCGGCAAACGCCAAACCTTCGCCGAAAGCCATTAAACGGCAAATGGTAAAATATCAAACGATACTTTTGGACAGAGCAATTTCAATCGGTTAGAACATAAAATTCTTACGTAAACGTAAGAATTTCCGTCACGAGTGCGTCATGAAACAGCACGATTGGCAGGGTGCTCTGCGGCATATTCTTCGCTTTGCATCTCGATCAGGCGCGAAACCGTGCGGTCGAACTCGAAGCCTTCCGTGCCCTTCTTCTGGGTCAGCAGATCCTGTGGCTCGGCCGCGGCCGAAGCGAACAATCGGGCGCCGTTGTCGTAGAGCGTGTCGACCAGGAGGATGAAGCGCTTGGTCTCGTTGCGCATGTGGGGACCCAGATGCGGCACGTGGTCGACGAAGATCGTCGAATAGCGTTCGAGGATGGCCAAATAGTCCGCCGCGCCGAGCGGCTGCTGGCAAAGGTCGGCGAAGGTAAAGCGGGCGCTCTTTCCGGAGGCGACCGGCACATGGATCTTCCGACCCTTGCGCGGCACCTCGGCGGGGCTGGCCAGGGCGTTGCCGGTCTCCTGGATCCAGGCTCGCGCCATCGCGGCATCCGCCTCGGGACCGAGCGGCGAGAGCCAGACCGGGCTGCCGTCCGTCTTCGTCAGACGGTAGTCGGTGTCCGTGTCGAGGGAGATGACCTCGGCATTGGCCTTCAGGAGATCGATGAAGGGCAGGAACAGGCCGCGATTGAGGCCGTCGCGATAAAGATCGTCCGGCGCCACGTTCGACGTCGCGACCAGAACGCAGCCCTTCGAGAAAAGCTCGCCGAACAGCCGCCCAAGGATCATCGCATCGGCGATATCGGTAACCGAGAACTCGTCGAAGCAGAGCAGCCGCGCCTCGCCGAAAAGCTCCGAGGCGACGGGCGGGATCGGATCGGCCTGTTTCGTCTCGCCGTTCTTCAGCTTCTGGCGGTGCTTGTAGATGCGCTCGTGTACGTCGGCCATGAACTCATGGAAATGCGCCCGACGTTTGCGCTGGATCGGCACCGTATCGAAGAACAGATCCATCAGCATGGTCTTGCCGCGCCCGACGCCGCCATGGATGTAGAGGCCCTTGACCGGCGGATGGTCCTTCTTGCGCGAGGCGAACAGCCAACCGAGCGCATTGGTCTTGCGCGACGGACGGCTGGCCAGCAGCTCCGCGGAAAGATGGTCGAAACGCCGCGCAATCGTAAACTGTGCGGGGTCGCGCTTGCGCTCGCCGCTCTCAACGAGCGTTTCGAGCTTGCGGTAGATACTGTCGTCAGGATTGAGCACGTCTCACCCGAGATGGGCCGGAAAACAAAAGCCCGGCGCGAGACCGGGCTGAAAAGCGTCAGCGGCTGAGGCTGACCGGCTGGCCGCCATTGGTCGAGCCGTCGAAACGGGCATCGGCCGTCTTGTAGAGACGGGCGATGGCATTGCCGCTGCGGTCCTTGAGAACCACCTGCTTGCCGGCCACTTCCCAGGACCCCATGGTCGTCAGCTCGCCGGCGCAGCCGCGCGTGCCGCCGCGCGAGCCGGAGCCGAGATTGGTAAGCGTCAGGAACATGTCGCAAGAGCTGCCGGCGCTCGATACGCGCCAGTTGCCGACCATCGATTCCTTGGTGACGTCAAGTCCGCCGCCCGCCGCCGCAGCGACCTGCGTGCCGGGCTGCTGAACCGTGCCGGGCGTCATAGTCCCGCTTGTCGGTGCAGCCGGGAATTGTGAGGTGTTTCCGGTCGGCGCCGGAAGCTGGTTCGACGAAACCGAGGGAACCGGTGCGGCCTGAATGGGAGCGGGTGAAGCATCCTGGGAACTGAAACCGCCCATCGATGTCCGCTGGCATCCGGTCAGCGCAAGCACAACTGCCAGCCCCGCCGCCGCATGAGAAACCCGCATATCCCTACTCCTGTTCGTGTCCGCGAACCATGATGCAACGCGATAATATAGGCCGAAATACAGCAAATCCACCGGCCAAATCAAGGGACGACGATTCCTGCCGACCTGTTGCAGGATTGAAACGTCTGGCCAAAGCGCAAGCCAGCCTGTGCCACATGGGCCTCAACTCGAGGTCGCGAGCGCCAATCTGCTAAAATCCGTCCCACAATCGCGGATTGTTCGGCCGGCACCGCCGACCCGCATGTCGAAATGAAAGCGGCGGGCCCGGGACCCGCCGCTTTCGCGATAGAATACTGCCTGTCGATCAGACGCGGCGCTCGACCAGCATCTTCTTGATTTCGCCGATCGCCTTGGCCGGGTTCAGCCCCTTCGGACAGGCCTGCGCGCAGTTCATGATCGTGTGGCAGCGGTAAAGGCGGAAGGGGTCCTCGAGATTGTCGAGACGCTCGCCGGTCGCTTCGTCACGGCTGTCGATCAGCCAGCGATAGGCCTGCAGCAGAACCGCCGGACCGAGGTAACGGTCGCCGTTCCACCAGTAGCTCGGACAGGAGGTCGAGCAGCAGGCGCACAGAATGCACTCGTAGAGGCCGTCGAGTTTCAGGCGATCCTCGTGGCTCTGCTTCCATTCCTTGGCCGGCGTCGGCGACACCGTCTTCAGCCATGGCTCGATCGAGCGGTGCTGGGCGTAGAAGTTCGTCAGATCCGGCACCAGATCCTTGACGACCGGCATGTGCGGCAGCGGATAGACCTTCACTGCGCCCTTGATCTCGTCCATGCCCTTGGTGCAGGCGAGCGTGTTGGTGCCGTCGATGTTCATCGCGCAGGAACCGCAGATGCCCTCGCGGCAGGAGCGGCGCAGTGTCAGCGTCGGGTCGATCTTGTTCTTGATGTAGAGCAGACCGTCGAGCACCATCGGGCCGCAATCGTCGATATCGATATAGAAGGTATCGATGCGCGGATTGGCGCCGTCATCCGGGTTCCAGCGATAGATGCGGTATTCGCGAACGTTGGTCGCGCCCTGAGGCTTCGGCCAGACCTTGCCTTCCGTCATCTGCGAGTTCTTGGGGAGAGCGAGTTCAACCATGTGGCTTATTCCTCAAGATCAGTAGACGCGTGCCTTCGGCTCGATCTTCTTGGGATCGATGCCGTCGGCGATCAGGTCGGTATGGACAGGGCGATAGTCAAGCTTGACGTCGCCGGCCTCGTTGACCCAGGCGAGCGTGTGCTTGCGCCAGTTGACGTCGTCGCGGCCGCCGAGCGGGCCCTCGGTGAAGTCCTCGCGGGCGTGCGAACCACGGCTCTCCTTGCGCGCCTCGGCGCCGTAGATCGTCGTGATGGCGTTGGCCATGAGGTTTTCGAGTTCCAGCGTCTCGACCAGGTCGGAGTTCCAGATCATCGAGCGGTCAGTGACCTTGACGTCGGGCATCTCCTTCCAGATCGCCGAGATGCGCTTGCAGCCCGATTCCAGCGATTCCTGGGTGCGGAACACGGCTGCGTCTTCCTGCATGGCGCGCTGCATCTTTTCGCGCAGCACCGCCGTCGGCGTGCCGCCATTGGCGTTACGCAGGCGGTCGAAGCGGTCCATGATCCGGTCGCAGGCAGCCTTGTTGAGTTCCGGGATCGCCTCGTTGCGGTCGATCACCTGGCCGGCGCGGATCGCGGCGGCGCGGCCGAAGACCACGAGGTCGATCAGCGAGTTGGAGCCGAGGCGGTTGGCGCCGTGCACCGAGGCGCAGCCGGCCTCGCCCACCGCCATCAGGCCGGGCGCGACGCGCTCCGGGTTCTGGCTGTCGGCGTTCAGGACTTCGCCCCAATAGTTGGTCGGCACGCCGCCCATGTTGTAGTGCACCGTCGGCAGAACCGGGATCGGCTCGCGCGTCACGTCGACGCCGGCGAAGATCTTCGCCGATTCCGAGATGCCCGGCAGGCGCTCGTGGAGAACCGCCGGATCGAGGTGATCCAGGTGCAGGAAGATGTGGTCCTTGTTCTTGCCGACGCCGCGACCTTCGCGGATTTCCATCGTCATGCAGCGCGAGACGACGTCACGCGAGGCAAGGTCCTTGGCGGACGGCGCATAGCGCTCCATGAAGCGCTCGCCTTCGGAGTTGACGAGGTAGCCGCCTTCGCCGCGTGCGCCTTCGGTGATCAGGCAGCCCGCGCCGTAGATGCCGGTCGGGTGGAACTGCACGAACTCCATGTCCTGCAGCGGCAGGCCGGCGCGCGCGATCATGCCGCCGCCGTCGCCCGTGCAGGTGTGCGCCGAGGTCGCCGAGAAATAGGCGCGGCCGTAGCCGCCGGTCGCCAGCACCACCATCTTGGCGGAGAAGCGATGGATCGTGCCATCGTCGAGGTTCCAGGCGACGACGCCGGCGCAGCGGCCATCATCCGACATGATCAGGTCGAGCGCGAAATACTCGATGAAGAACTCGGCATTGTTCCTGAGCGACTGGCCGTAGAGCGTGTGCAGGATCGCGTGGCCGGTACGGTCGGCGGCAGCGCAGGTACGCTGAACCGGCGGGCCTTCACCATAGTTCTGCATGTGGCCGCCGAAGGGGCGCTGGTAGATCTTGCCTTCCGCGTTGCGCGAGAACGGCACGCCGTAGTGCTCGAGCTCATAGACCGCCTTCGGCGCTTCCATGGCGAGATACTGCATGGCGTCGACGTCGCCGAGCCAGTCGGAACCCTTGACGGTGTCGTAGAGGTGCCACTGCCAGCTATCCGGCGTCATGTTCTGCAGCGAGGCGGCAATCCCGCCCTGGGCGGCAACCGTGTGCGAGCGGGTCGGGAAGACCTTGGTGATGCAGGCGGTCTTCAGACCCTGCTCGGCCATGCCGAGGGTCGCACGCAAGCCCGCGCCGCCGGCGCCGACGACGACGACGTCGAAGGCGTGATCGACATATTGATAGGCCTTGCCGTTTGCAGCGGGTGAACTGTTCGATGCCATGGCGAAATTACCCTGCAAAAGCGATCTTCAGGATGGCGAAGAGACAGAGCCCGCCAACCGCGATCGTGAAAAACGTATTGAGCATGAGAAGGGCGATCTTCATGCCTTCGCCATGCACGTAGTCCTCGATGATCACCTGCATGCCGAGACGCATGTGGACCAGGCCCGAGAGCACGACGAGGGCCATGACGACCGCGACGAAGGGGTTCGCAAGCGCGGCGACGACATCCGCGTGCGGGGCGCCTGCGTAGCGAACGAGGAAGATGACGAAGAAGATCAGGAGCGGAACGTTGGCGACCGCCGTCAGGCGCTGACGCCAGAAGTGATCGGTGCCTTCCTTGGCGGAACCGAGACCGCGGACCTTGCCGAGAGGTGTGCGCATATCCATGGGTGTCTTTCCTCTCAGTTAGCGGACGAGATAGCCGACCACCCAGATCAGCAGCGTCAGCGCCACCGAACAGATGATCGTCGCCTTGGCCATCTTCGTGGCGAAGTGCTTCTCGTAGCCGTAGCCGAGATCCCAGACGAAGTGGCGCAAGCCACCGAGCATGTGGTGCACCAGCGCCCAGGTGTAACCGAAGAGCACCAACTTGCCGATCAGCGTGCCGAACAGCCAGCTAACCCAGTCGTAGTAGGCCGCACCCGATGCGGCGGCGATCAGCCACCAGGCAACGAGGATGGTGCCGAAATAGAGCGCGCCGCCGGTAATGCGGTGCACAATGGACATCACCATCGTCGGGATCGGTTTATAGATTTGAAGATGCGGCGAGAGTGGCCGGCTTCTTGTGACATTCGTCATCGGAACCTCACGGAATGCCCGGATTTTCGCCCAATAAACTGGACGATTTTAGTCCGGTATCGCACCTGATTGTGCGCAATTCAGTCATTCGGACCTTTAATCACCATAATGCTTAACGACAAGTGTGTTTGCGGTGCAAAATCAATTTAATCGATTAGACGAATTGCGCCATTTTCCTGCCTGCCGGAGACATGGGCATCCGTTAACGATAGCGGCAAAAAGCCAAGCAATTCCGTGACTTTCCGGCGAAAGTGGCCCAAGGTGATCTTAACGATTTGTTAAGCGTCATCCGGAGGGCGAACAGAATGACTCTGTTCAGGGCAATCCATGCGACCAAAGTGCTAGCGCTCGCCGGCCTGGTCATCGCCACAACCTGTATCCCCCTGGAGGCCCGCGACTGGGGCGGAGGACGCGGCTTCCAGACGCGCAGCAACCATGTCCGCATGTATTCGGACCGCTCAGGCTATCGCAGCGGCTGGAACCGCAATCACATGCCGCGTCGCGGCTGGATGGCCAACAACGGGCTGCCGGAAGTGAACACGCGCACCCGGCACATTGGTCTCCCCCGATATCGCCCCTACCCCGGCCCCTATGCCGGGCGCTGGGAGCATCGCGGCGGATGGGTTCGCGACAGGGCAGGCAATGACATCTGGACATCCGGGGGCCGCCGCCACGATGGTCGCCCACGCATCGCCGATGGACTGCCGGAAGTCGAGACACGCACGCGGCATGTTCTCCTCCCGCAATATCGCCCCTATCGCGGCGCCTATGCCGAGCACTGGGGAACCGGCGGCGGATGGGTTCGCGACAGGGCCGGACGCGAGATCTGGACATCCGGCGGCCAGCGCCGCGACTATCGCCCGGGCTATTATGGCGGCGATGAATATCCGGACATCATCCCGGGCATCGGCACCTATGTCGGCGGCATTTCCGCCTATGTCGACCTCGGCAACGGCATCTATTTCAACCAGGAAGGCGATTACGGCTATGCCGACGGCGGCGAGTACGCGCCGCCACCGCAGACGAAACGCGGCAAGATCATCAATGTCACGCCGCAAACGATGAACGGCTCCTGCGCCTATGAACACGGCGTCTGCGTGATCCGGCGGTAGTCGCGGCGCTTCCGGCCGGATCAGCCCGATACGCCCATGGCGCCGATGATGGCGCCCATCGCCAGAAGCACAAGCAGCCAGTGCACCCCGTCGATCAGCGACAGGTCCCAGCCGAAACCCTGATAGCGATGGTTGACGACGAGGGTCGTGGCGACGAAGCCGAGCCAGAGGAAGAAGGCCGAGGCGATGCCGTTGACGAGTGTCACCTCGCCCGGACCGAGGTGGCCGACGACACCGGCGACCATGGTCGCCATCACCAGTTCCGAGGCGAAGGAAATGGCGAAGAGTACCGGCGACATCTGCGCGCTCGCGGGATCGATGCGCGCGGCCTTCATCCAGGGCTTGCCGAGAACGCCGTAATAGATCGCGCCAATGATGAAAGCCGCGATGGCGGCAATCAGCACCGCCAGATAGTTCATGCCCGCAAATGCCATGTTCGATCCCCTCGTTTTTTGACGGATTGGAATCGAAGGCCTTTGGGCTGTCAACCGTCCGTGTCCGCAGCCGCTCCGAAGCGCCAGACGGTCGTGCGCTTGATCTCGCTGTCTTCCAGTGCGCGCGTCACGGGAACCTCGTAAGTCGCAAGCGCCGTCATCATCTCGCGCGGGCAATAGGCGCGGCCGGGATCGCCGACGATCACCGTCACGCCTTTTGCCGCCAGATCCGAAAACCACGGCTTCAGTTGGTCGGCGAAAGCCTTGTCATAGAAGACGTCGCCGGCGAGGTAGACATCGGCGTCGAGATCGCGGCCGGTCACGTCCTCGCCCGTATAGGAAAGCGTGACGCCGTTGAGATCGGCATTGAGCCGGACCGCCGTTTCCGCCCAGGGATCGATATCGGCAGCAAGAACCGAGGCCGCGCCGGCCTTCATCGCGGCGATCGCCACCAGACCGGAACCGGAGGCGAAATCGACGACCTGCCTGCCGCGCACCACCTCCGGATGATCGAGGATATAGCGCGCAAGCCCCTGCCCACCGGCCCAGGCAAAGGCCCAGAACGGCGGCGGCAGGCCGATCTCCTGCAATTCCTCCTCCGTCTTCAGCCAGAGCTCATGCGCCTCGGTTGCCAGATGCAGGCGGACCTCCGGCACATGCGGCGGCGAGAGAACGCCGGTATTGGCGAGAATGAAGCTTTCCGGATCGGTCTTCAAACAACTCTCCAGATGTGATCCGAAAGGCGGGGAACCGGTGTCGGACAAATCATGCGGAAAACAAACTACCGCGGCGGATTGTCGAGCCCGCCCATACGGCAGACCTCGATCCATTCGTCCTCGGTCACCGGCTGCACCGAAAGGCGCATGGAGGTGACGAGCGACATCTTGGCGAGCTTCGGATTGTCCTTGATCTCCTTCAGCGTCACCGGACGCGGCATGTCCATCACCGCGCGGATGTCGACGCAGTCCCAGCGGGCATCACCCTCTGCGGTCGAATCCGGGTGCGAAAGCGCCGAGACCTCGGTGATGCCGACGATCTCCAGGCCCTCGTTCGAGTGGTAGAAGAAGCCCTTGTCGCCGATCTGCATCGCCCGCATGTTGTTGCGCGCCTGATAGTTGCGCACGCCGGTCCACTCGGTGCCCTTGGCGCCCGCATCCTTCTGCATCTGCCAGGACCACTTGAATGGTTCGGACTTGTAGAGCCAGTGCGCCATCGCCTCTCAAGCCTCCGGATTATTGAAGACCCAGTTGAAGGCCTTGATCTCGACATGGGAGAAAAGACCCGCCTTGGCATAGGGATCCGCTTCGGCGAAAGCACGGGCTTCGTCGATGGTCTCGGCCTTGACGATCACCAGGCTGCCGGTCGGCTTGCCGTCGTCGCCGAGGAACGGGCCCGCCATTTTCAGGATGCCCTTTGCGTTGAGATCATTGAGATAGGCGACGTGATCGGGGCGGGTATCGAGCCGAAGCTGCAGGGCGCCTGGCTGGTCGGTGCAATGAAGTGCGAAGAGCATGCTTCCTCCTGGGGCTGTCGTTTGGCGCGGGATGCAAGCGGAGACCCGCCTACGCTTTTCCTCATCCCGTTGCGGGATTATTCCTGAGTAATCGGGCGTGTCATCAATTGTTCGAGTGCGGTGCGGACATCGAGCTTGCCGTCGATGATCGCCGCCACCGCTTCGGTGATCGGCATTTCAACCCTGAGATCATGGGCGACACGGGCGGCGACCGAGGCAGCAAACGCCCCTTCGACCAGTTCGCTCGTGCGCCCATCGGCGCGGCCGTTCTTGCCGAGCGCGATACCGAAGCGCAGGTTGCGCGACTGGTGGCTGGTGGCCGTCAACACGAGGTCGCCAAGGCCGGACAGCCCGCGCACCGTGTCGGCCTCGCCACCCTCGGCGGCAATGAAGCGCGACATCTCGGCAAGACCGCGCGAGATCAGCGCTGCGCGGGCGGAATCGCCGAGCCCTGCGCCCTCGACGATGCCGCAGGCGATGGCCAGCACGTTCTTGAGCGCGCCGCCGAGCTGGACCCCGATGCGATCCTCCGACGGGTAGAGACGGAAGGTCGGGCCTGAAAGCACCTCTGCCAGCATCGTCGCCGTTTGGGCATCGGCCGCAGCGATCACCATCGCAGTCGGCAGGCCCTTGGCGATATCGGCAGCAAAACCGGGCCCCGAAAGCACGCCGATCGAACGGCCGGGCAATTCCTCCGACAGGACATCGGTCAGCAACCGGCCGGTCGCCTGTTCCATGCCCTTGGCGCAGGTGACGATCGTGGCGGCGGCATTGATCTGCGGGCCATATTGCCGCGCCGCATCGCGATGCGCCTGGGACGGCATGGCGAAAAGAACGACCTCGGCATCGGCCAGAACAGAGACATCGGCCGTATGTTTCAACGCCGCAGGCAGGTCGATGCCCGGCAGGTGATCCTCATTGCGACCGGTGCTTTGGCACGCCTCTGCGCTCTCCCGGCGACGGGCGAGCAACGTCACGTCGCTGCCAACGGCCGAGGCCGCAACCGCGGCAAGCGCGGTGCCAAAGGCGCCGGCACCGACGACGACGATCTTGGGGCCGATCTTGGAATTATCGTTCATTCTCTATCCGTCACATCCTGCATCACGCCGGGCTGAGCCCCTGGCCGGGCCTCTCATGCCCTTGGCTGAATTCTTCATGCCCTTGGCTGAATTTCATGCCTTGGCGCCGCGTTTGCCGGAGCCAAGCAGTGCCTGTGCCTGAGCGTCGAGCGGCCAGCGCGAGCGCGGCGCGACGTCGAGGCCATCGGCCGCCATGCCCGCCGCCAGGCGTTCCGCACCGGCCCAGGCGATCATCGCGGCATTGTCGGTGCAGAGCGAAAGCGGCGGTGCGATAAACTCGAAACCGGATTGGGCGCACAGGGTCTGCAGCGTCGAACGCAGCACCTGATTGGCGGCAACGCCGCCGGCAACAACCAGAGCCGGGCGCGCCACGCCAGCATGCTCTGCCTTGAAGCGCTTCAGCCCGCGTCCGACGCGATCCTTGAGCGTGCGCGAAATCGCGCGCTGGAAGGAGGCGCAGATATCGGCGATGTCCTCATTCGTCACCGGCTCCAGCGATTGCGCCGCCTGGCGCACCGCCGTCTTCAGCCCCGAAAACGAGAAATCGAGCCTCGCGTCACCGACAAGCGGGCGTGGAAAATCGAAACGTTCCGGGTTGCCGGCGAGTGCCGCACGCTCCACGGCCGGGCCTCCCGGATAGGGAAGGCCGAGCAGTTTCGCCGTCTTGTCGAAGGCCTCGCCAAGTGCATCGTCGATCGTCGTGCCCCAGCGTTCGTATTCGCCGACGCCCTTGACGAGGATGAGCTGCGTATGGCCGCCGGAGACAAGCAGCATCAGATAGGGGAAGGAGAGCCCGTCGGTCAGCCGCGCCGTCAGCGCGTGTCCTTCGAGATGATTGACGGCATAGAGCGGCTTGCCCGTCGCCCGCGCGATCGCCTTGCCGGTCATCAGCCCGACGATCAGGCCGCCGATCAGACCGGGACCACTTGTCGCAGCGATCGCATCGATGTCCGAAAGCGTCACACCGGCGCGCAGCAGCGCTTCCTCGATCAGCGTATCGAGCGCCTCGACATGGGCGCGCGCTGCAATCTCCGGAACCACGCCACCATAGGCGCTGTGCTCTTCCAACTGGCTGAGAACGACGTCCCCGAGAATGTGGCCCTTGCCGTCGGAATCGCGCAAAATGACGGAAGCGGCGGTTTCGTCGCAGCTTGTTTCTATGCCGAGGATGCGCAGGGGCGGAGACATCAGGGTATACTCAAAGATTGCGGTCACACCGAAAGGTGGGTACACGGAACTCCGGTAACAATGGATAGCCTTTGATGCAAACAAAACCTTTCCGGATTGGCACGCGCGGCAGCCCGCTGGCGCTCGCTCAAGCCCATGAAACGCGCGATCGGCTCGCAGCGGCGCATGGCTTGGCGCCGGAAATGTTCGAGGTCGTCATCCTCTCGACCAAGGGCGACCGGATCACCGACCGCTCGCTCGCCGAGATCGGCGGCAAGGGCCTGTTCACCGAGGAGATCGAACAGCAGTTGCTGTCGGGCGAACTCGATTTTGCCGTGCATTCGTCCAAGGACATGCCGACGAAGCTGCCGGACGGGCTCTGTCTTTCCGCCTTCCTGCCGCGCGAGGACATTCGCGACGCCTTCATCGGGCGCACGGCGCGCAAGCTGATGGAACTGCCCGAGGGCGCGACCGTCGGTTCCTCGTCGCTGCGCCGCCAGGCGCTGATCCGCCGGCTGCGCCCGGATCTCAACGTCATCACCTATCGCGGCCAGGTGGAAACGCGGCTGCGAAAGCTCGCTGAGGGCCAGGTGGACGCAACGCTGCTCGCCTATGCCGGCCTGAAGCGGCTTGGCATGACCGACGTACCGACCGAATTGCTCGATCCCAAGGATTTCCCGCCGGCCCCCGCGCAAGGCGCGATCTGCATCGAGAGCCGGATTGGCGACAGCCGCATCAACGACCTGCTCGCCGCGATCGACGATGCGCGCACGCACGAGGCAGTCGCCTGCGAGCGCGGTTTCCTGGCAACGCTTGACGGTTCCTGCCGCACGCCGATCGCCGGTCTCGCCATCTCGGATGGCACACATCTCAGTTTTTCCGGCATGATCCTCACACCCGACGGCCAGACGCATCATCGCGTCACCATCGAAGGCAAGGCCACCGAAGCCGAAGCGCTCGGCAAGAAGGCGGGCGAGGAAATCCGCGCCAAGGCCGGGCCCGGCTTCTTTGCAAGCTGGACCTGAGCCGATGCGCGTGCTCGTCACCCGGCCGCTTCCCGCCGCCGAGGCGACGGCACGCCGGCTGCAGGCTGCCGGCCACCAGCCGATCCTCCTGCCGTTGATGCAGGCGACGCATCTCACGGCCGTTGCCAGCGCGGCGCTCGAACAGCCATTTTCCGCCATCGTCCTGACCAGCGCCGAAGCCGTTCGGGTGCTCGCAGCGCTGGGCAGTGAAATGGAAAAGCATCTGAAAACCCCGTGCTTCTGCGTCGGCGAGGCGACCGCGCGGGCGGCAGCGGAACTTGGCTTCACCGATATCCGCGTCGGAGACGGCGCCGGCGAAGCGCTGGCCGGGCTGATCATTTCGGCCGCCGGCACTTTGCCGAAACAGCCCCTCCTCTACCTGACCGGCTCGCCTCGCTCCGACGGTCTCGAGAGCACGCTCCGCCAGCACGGTGTCGAGCATAGAACGGTCGAATGCTACCGCATGGAACCGATCACGCTCCCGCCGGGCGCGTTGCGAGATCTTGCGCGAACCGGCCGACCCGACGCCGTTCTTCTCTATTCCCGGGAGACGGCCCGGCGGCTGACGACTTTGCTGTTGGAGGCTGGTCTGGACGCTGCGTCCTTCAGCCCGCGCTACCTTTGCCTGAGCGTTGCCGTTGCCGAGGCGCTGCCACGCAACGTCATGTCGCAGATCGCCGCAAAGCCCGATGAGGAAAACCTTTTTAGATTGCTCTAAATCGGGATGAGGAAAGTGTGGCCGGTTTTCCGCCCGCATTCCGCGCTAGTCCGATGCCGATTCGGCCAAAAACGGAACGGAGGGGCTTTCCCTCACCGATCCGGCTGACTAGGTTTGAGAGAAGAGCCGACAGGCACCAACGGGAAGAGGTCACCATGGTATCGGAAAACCCGCCGCGCCGCTCGAAGTCCGAGAAGGAACCGCTGACGATCGACCTCGAAGCGGAAAAAACCGTTGCGGAATCAGAGGCCGAAGCCAGCCGCGAGACAGTGACGGACGCGGCAAGCGCAAGCGACGCAAAGACGGATGACACGACGACGGACAGCAGCGACGACAGTGCCGCCGGATCGCGTCTGGAAGAAGAGATCGAGGAGCAGCGCGCCGATGCGGCCGCAGCCGTCTTCGCCGAAGAGCCGCCCCACTCGACACATGAGCCGGAGCCGACGCTGCGGCAGAAACCGGTATCGAACTCCGGCGCGCTTGCGGCCGGCATCGTCGGCGGCCTCGTAACGCTGCTCGGCTTCGGCGGCCTGCAATATGCGGGCATCGTCCCCGGACTTGGCCCCGATCGCGGCGCTTCCGGCATCGAGCAGAACATCTCCGGTGAGCTGCAGGCCCTGCGCGACCAGATCGCAGCACTCCCGACGTCCGCAGCAGTCGTCGACAACACTGCGCTCGAAGCCCGTATCGCCGCTCTGGAGCAGTCTGCCTCCCAACCCGGAACGAATGGGGCGCCGGGCGCCGAGGTCGAAACGCTGAAGGCGGAGATCGACACGCTCACCAAGGAGCTCGCAGGCCTGAAGACGGCGCTTGCCGATGCGCAACAGGCGGCAACTGCCGAGAAGGCCGAGCTCACGAGCCGCATCGAATCCGCCGAACAGAAGCTCAACGAGCCGGTCAACGACATCCAGATGGCCAAGGCGGTCGCGGTCACGGCGCTGAAGTCGGCAATCGATCGCGGCGGCCCCTTCCTTGCCGAACTCGACGCCCTGCGCAGCATCGCACCGGAAGAGCCGGCCGTCGCCGCTCTGGCTCAGGATGCCCAGGTTGGCGTGCCGACCCGCACCGACCTGCGCCGCGAATTCCCGAAAACCGCCGATGCCATGCTCGACGCCCTCAATCAGCCCGATCCGAACGAGGGCATCTTCGACCGGCTGGTGTCCAGCGCCATGTCCGGCATTCGCGTGCGCCCCGTCGGCAGTGTCGAGGGTGAAACGCCTGAAGCCGTCATCGCCCGCATCGAGGACAAGCTGAACAACGGCGACCTCAAGGGCGCCGCTCTGGAGTGGGATGGCCTGCCGGATGCCGCCAAACCGGCGGGCGAGACCTTCAAGGCCAAGCTCGACCAGCGTTTGCGTGTCGAAGCCGCGATCGATGCCGCCGTCGCCGCGACGATGGCAAAGCCAGGCACAGAGGGCTGAGGATACCAGATATGATTCGCATTCTGATTTTCATCCTGATCGTGCTCGGTCTCGGCCTCGGCTTCGCGTGGCTCGCGGATCGACCGGGTGAACTATCGCTGATCTGGCAGGGCCAGCTCATCGAGATGAGCCTGATGCGCGCCGCGTCACTACTGATCTCGCTGATCGCCGCGGTGCTGATCGCCGTCTGGCTTGTACGCACCATCTGGCTCTCGCCGCACACCGTCACCCGCTATTTCCGCGCCCGCAAGCGCGACCGTGGCTACCAGGCGCTTTCGACCGGCCTGATCGCTGCCGGCGCCGGCGACGCCAATCTTGCCCGCAAGATGACCGCCCGCACCCGCGGATTGATCAGCGCCGACCAGGAGCCGCTGATCCACCTGCTCGAAGCGCAGACCGCCCTCATCGAAGGCAAGTACGACGATGCGCGTCGCAAGTTCGAGCTGATGGCCGATGATCCGGAGACCCGCGAGCTCGGGCTCCGTGGCCTCTACCTCGAAGCCAAACGCCTCGGCGCCCACGAGGCCGCCCGGCAATATGCCGAACGCGCCGCCGAGAAGGCGCCGCATTTGCCCTGGGCAGCGCTCGCGACGCTCGACAGCCAGAGCCAGGCCGGACAGTGGGACGATGCTTTGCGTCTCCTCGACCAGAGCCGCGCCGCCCATGTGGTCGAGCGTAAGGAAGCCGACCGCAAGAAGGCGGTGCTCCTGACCGCTCGGGCGATCACCAGGCTCGACGGCGACGTGAAGGCGGCGCGCGACGATGCGCTTGCCGCACTGAAGCTTGACGAACATCTGGTACCGGCGGCGCTGACGGCTGCCAAGGCGCTGTTTCGCGAGGACAACCTGCGCAAGGGGACTTCGATCCTCGAAAAGAGCTGGAAGCACGATCCGCATCCGGACGTGGCGCGGCTCTACGTGCGCGCCCGTGGCGGCGACACCGCCGTTGACCGGTTGAAGCGGGCGCGAAAGCTCGAAGCCCTGAAACCCAACAATGCCGTGGCGATGGCTGCCGTCGCCGAAGCCGCGCTCGAAGCGCGCGAACTGCTTCTGGCGCGGACCAAGGCGGAAGCCGCCGCCCGGCTCGACCCGACCGAGAGCGTCTTCCTGCTGCTCGCCGATATCGAAGAGGCGGATACCGGCGACGAGGGCCGCATCCGCCACTGGATGGCGCAGGCCCTGCGCAGCCCACGCGACCCCGCTTGGACGGCCGACGGCGTGACGTCACCGACCTGGCTGCCGGTGTCGCCGGTCAGCGGGCGGCTCGATGCGTTCGAATGGAAGGCGCCCCCGCATACGCTTTCGGCGACCGTCGACCACGAGCAATCGAATGCCGACGAGGCGATCCGCAATCTGCCGCCGGTGGCGGTGGAGCCGCATGCGCATGAACCGGCACCCGTAGCCCGCCGCAGCGAAACGCCGGTCATCGTCGAGGCCGAACGGGAGGAGGCACGCCCGGAGCCGCAGCCCATCAAGGTTACGGAGCGCAAGCCATCCGAGCCGATAGCCGACAAGACTCCGGTCAAGAAGACGGAGAAGGAAGAGGTTACCAACGGCGAGCGTATACCCGATCCTTTCTTCGGCCGTCCGCCGGATGATCCCGGCGTGCGCGATCCAGCCGCCGGCGAGAGGGCGCCGGAAAAGACTAGTTTCCGACTGTTTTGAACTCTCAAGGGGTTGTGGCGAAATACATGTTTGAACGCTTACGAACGTTTCTCGACGGCCTGACCGGCCCGACGACGCAGATAGAGCATGGCGATCCGCGCGTGGCCGTCATCGCCCTCTGTTTCCAGGTGATGGAAGCCGACGGCCGGATCCTTGCATCCGAACGGCGCAAGATGCGGTCGGTCATCAAGAAACACTACAAGCTCGACGATGCCTCGCTTGCCGCGCTGATCGAAGCAGGTGAGACTGCGGAAAGCGAGGCGATCGACTTCTACCAGTTCACCGCCGAGATCAAGCGCCACCTCTCGGAAGAGCAACGGATCGAACTCGTCGGCATGCTCTGGGATATCGTCTATGCCGACGGTGAGCGCAGCGAGATGGAAGACCACGTGATCTGGCGGATCGCCGATCTGCTCGGCGTCTCCGGTCGCGATCGGGTGCTGCAGCGGCAGGTGGCTGCGGCGAGAAGCGACGCCGTCGAAGACGCCGAGCCACAACAGGAAAACTGAAATGCCGATGCCGGACACCAGCGCCCGAAAGCCCGTACTGATCATCCTGCATCAGGAGCGGTCGAGCGCCGGCCGTGTCGGCCAGATCCTGGAACAGAAGGGCTTTCGGCTCGACATCCGTCGGCCGGCACTCGGCGACGATCTGCCGCCAACACTGGAACATCATAGCGGCACGATCATCTTCGGCGGACCGATGAGCGCCAATGACGAGGAAGAGTTCGTTCGCCGCGAGATCGACTGGCTGTCCGTGCCGCTCAAGGAGAACAAGCCCTATCTCGGCATCTGCCTCGGCGCCCAGATGCTGGCGCGCAATCTCGGCGGCTCCGTGGCGCCGCATCACGAAGGCATGACCGAGATCGGTTGGTATCCGCTGGTCGCGACCGAAGCCGGCAAGGCGCTGATGGACTGGCCGGCCATGGTCTACCATTTCCACCGCGAAGGTTTCGACCTGCCGACCGGCGCCGAGCTGCTCGCGACCGGCGACACCTATCCCAATCAGGCGTTCCGCTATGGCGACAATGCCTGGGGCATTCAGTTCCACGGCGAACTGACCCGCGCCATGATGCACCGCTGGGTCGTACATGGTGCGCACCGCTTCGAGATGCCGGGCGCCCAGGTGGGCAAGGCCCATCTCGACGGACGCATGCAGCACGACGGGCCGCTGCGCACCTGGATGGAGAACTTCCTGGAACTGATCTTCCTGCGCGACGAGCGGCCGAAATCAAATCCGACAAAGGCGTAAGCGGCCGGTCCCCTGCGCCGTGTGCCCGCTACTTGTGGTGATCAGGCACGTCCAGCGTGTCGATCTTGCGTAACTGCGGGAAACCGAGCGCCCAGAGCCCGGACACGAGTAGCGTTCCCAGGCCGCCGAAGGCCACCGCAAAGACGGCGCCGAAGCCGGATGCCATCATGCCGGCGCGGAATTCGCCGAGCTCGTTGGACGCGCCGATGAAGACCATGTTGACGGCGTTGACCCGGCCGCGCAGCTCGTCCGGCGTCCAGAGCGTGATCAGGATTTCACGCACATAGACCGAGATCATGTCGGCAGCGCCCATGACGACGAGCGCGGCGATCGAGATCCAGGGCGTCGCCGAAAGACCGAAGACAACGGTGCCGAGACCGAAGAGCGCGACCCCGGTGAACATGTAGAAACCGGCGCGGTGGCGGATCGGGTGCGCGGCCAGCCAGACCGCCATGCTGACGGCACCGATGCCGGGGGCGGCGCGCAGGAGGCCGAGACCCCAGGGACCGAGATCGAGAATATCGCGGGCAAAGACCGGCATCAGCGCGACCGCGCCGCCGAGCAGCACGGCGAAGAGATCGAGTGATATCGCACCCAGAACCACCTTCTCCGCCTTGATATAGCGGAAACCTGCGGTGATCGTCTCCCAGCTCTGGCCGGCGGCTTGCGTGCGCGCTGCCGGCTTCGGGATCGCGAAGACCATCAGCGCCGAGGCCAGAAAGAAGCAGACACCGACGGCATAAGGCGCAACGGCGCCGAGCGCATAGATCAGGCCGCCGGCAACCGGACCGACGATCATCGCCGTTTGCCAGGACGTGGAATTCCACGCGATCGCATTGGGCAGATCTTCGGGCGGCACGAGGTTGGGCGCCAGTGACTGCGACGCGGGCGCAAGGAACGCGCGTTCGATGCCGAAGACGATCAGGACCGCATAGACCGGCCAGGGTGAAAACAACCCGGATACGGTCAGCAACAGCAATGCCGTCGCGCAGAGCGTGCTGACGACCATGCAGATCCCCATGATCATGCGCCGGTTGTAGCGGTCCGCAGCCGCGCCGGTGACGAGGATCAGCACCAGAGACGGCAGAAACTGGAAGAGGCCGATCAGACCGAGATCGAAGGGATTGCGGGTGAGATCATAGATCTGCCAGCCGACGGCGACCGAGATGATCTGGATGGCGAAGTAAGCAAGGAACCGCGAGAAGAAATAGCGGCGATAGCCGACATGCCGGAAGGCGGCAAAACGGTGCGAGGCATGAACGGCGGACATGCGGAAGAGACTCCTACTGAGGGTCGGTTATCACGCGTTCTCACGTTAAACATGATCGCGCCCGATAAACCGGCGTACTTGCTCGTTTAGGTCTCAATGTCTACATGTCTGTCAATAACGTTTTGGAGACCGGCATGCTTGCTGTTATCGGCACCTTGAACTTCATCATCAACATCGCGTGGTTTCTGGTCATCGCGTCTGCCATCTTTTCCTGGCTCTACGCGTTCAACGTCATCAACGTGAACAATCAGGCGATCAACATGATCGGCCGCTCGCTCTACCAGCTGACGGAGCCGCTCTATCGCCCGATCCGCCGTGTGCTGCCCGACATGGGCGGCGTGGACCTGTCGCCCCTGGTGGTGCTGGTGATCCTCTATTTCATCCAGCTCTTCCTGAATACGACGATCGCACAGGCGCTGCTTGGCTAACGATGGCCAACCCGGCCTTCACCGCGCATGGCGACCACGTCCGCCTGACGGTACGCCTGACGCCGAACGGCGGCCGCGATGCCATTGATGGCCTGGAAGCGGCCGCCGACGGAGAAGAACATCTGAAAGTACGCGTCAGCGCGGTTCCGGAGAAGGGCAAGGCCAACCAGGCGCTGATTGCCTTTCTCGCGAAGAAGCTCGGGCTTGCCAAGAGCAAGCTCTCCCTCATCTCAGGCGATACGCAGCGCAAAAAAATCCTCCGGATCGACGGCGACCCGGACGACATATTCAGACGACTTGCAGAGCTTGTCGGTCAGTAGCGCAGTTCCAGAAAAACGCTGAAGCGGTCTTCCGTCGGACCTGCGCCGCTCGAAGCTTACTTGGCGCCCTTGGCGCGCTCGACGGCTTCCTTGATCAACTGCCTCGCGGTGGAAGCATCCTTCCAGCCGAAGATCTTCACCCACTTGCCGGGCTCCAGATCCTTGTAGTGCTCGAAGAAGTGCTCGATCTGCTTGAGCGTGATTTCCGGCAGATCGGTGTATTCGACAACCTTGTCGTAACGCTTGGTCAGGTGCGACGACGGCACAGCGATGATCTTTTCATCCTGTCCGGAATTGTCTTCCATCATCATCACGCCGATCGGGCGGACGTTGATGACGCAGCCCGGAACCAGCGGACGGGTGTTGCAGATCAGAACGTCGATCGGGTCGCCGTCGTCAGACAGCGTATGCGGCACGAAGCCGTAGTTACCCGGATAGGTCATCGGGGTGTAGAGGAAGCGGTCGACGACCAGCGTGCCGGCTTCCTTGTCCATCTCGTACTTGATCGGATGGCCGCCGACGGGAACTTCAACGATGACGTTGACATCTTCTGGTGGATTCTTTCCGATGGAAATCGCGTCGATGCGCATGGACTACTCCAGGGTCAGTTGAGAAGTGTGCCCGTCGGATAAAGGGAAACATGCCGCGATGCAACATAACTTTCGTCCGTAGCGCAGATTCAACCGCTCGTTTTGTCTTCGCGAAACGTCTTGCAAGAGTGCCCAAATCTCGGTGGAGGGAGATGACGATGAACGGAAAGGTTGCAGCCCTGGCGCTGGTTTTGTTATCCGCCGGATCGGTGATGGCCAATGAGAGCGTCTACATCGACATCGGCCGCGACAAGTGCAAGACGATCGCGGAAGAGGAAGGCATGTATGTGCTGATGACCTGCCCCGGGCACGCCGATTACCCGGTTCGGTTCAAGGAAGCCGACATCCGCCAGAGCGTCTCCTTCGGCCACCTGAACCAGCGCTACGCCGACGATGCCTTCGAGAGCTTCATCCCCTTCAACCATACCGGCACGACGGTGGAGTGGCGGATTGCCAAGGGCGGCACCCCGGTCGCGACGATCCTGCGCTGGTTCATCGAGAACACGGACGCCTCGGGCGCCTCGGTCCCCGCGCTTCAGGGCCAGGTCCTCGTCGTCTCCAAGGTCGCGCAGAAGGGTGACGGCAAGGGCTGCGTTGCCGGCTATGTCGACGCGCTCGCCAATCCCGATCCGAACGCCCTTGCGCGCAAGATCGCCGACGAGGTGGCGCCGACCTTCCGCTGCGGCATCGACAAGGCCAGCTATCACGGCACGCGCGGCGACAAGGCGGCCGAGCCCAACAATCAACTGCCGGAATAAGCCTTCGATTTCAGGAAGTTGTCCGCAAGGCGGAGCGGGTCAGTTCCAGACGAAGCCGACCTTCTTCAGGTGCTTGTCGCCGAAGTCTTCCATGCCTTCGGCGATATCGGTGCCGCCGGCGCCCTGGAAAAACTGGTAGGCGTGTTCGCTGTCCTCGAGGCACCAGACCACGAGGCCGCGGCAACCGAGCGAACGCAACAGGCTCTTGGCTTCGCCGAAGAGGATGCGTCCGAGGCCGATGCCCTGATATTCCGGCCTGAGATAGATCTCGTAGATCTCGCCTTCCTGCGGCAGCGCCTTGGCACGGCTGAGGCCGAGCGTTGCATAGCCGGCAATGGTTCCGGCAACGTCAACGACGAGCAGCGTCGCGGGCCCACGCGTCGCCTTGCGCCACCACACTTCATCGCGGCGGTTGACCATCTGAACCAGCGGACGATGGGGAATGAGACCGCCATAGGCCTGCAACCACGAAACGCGGTGCACGTCGGCAATCGCCGCCGCTTCCTGCGGCTCTCCAGGCCGGACCTCGATCGAAACAGTCTTCATGACTCGCGACTCTAAACGCACACAGGGCGAACAGGAATCCCGCCCGGTTGCCGGCCAGCGTTAACCCACAGGCAACTTTAACGGCACCCTATGCAAGGTTAACGCCTTTTTAACTTTATCCGCAAGTCGCCCATCCGTGGCACACACAGCAAAAACCCCGGATCGCTCCGGGGTTCTTTTAGGCTCGGTAATTTCAGGATGCTTAAGCCGCGCCGGCGGTGCGGGCCTTTTCGAAGCGCTTGCGCTCGTTCGGGTCGAGATGCAGCTTGCGCAGGCGGATCGACTTCGGCGTCACTTCGACGAGTTCGTCATCCTGGATCCAGGAGAGAGCGCGCTCGAGCGTCATGCGGATCGGCGGCGTCAGGCGAACGGCTTCGTCCTTGCCGGCAGCGCGCATGTTGGTGAGCTTCTTGCCCTTCAGCACGTTCACTTCGAGATCGTTGTCGCGGGTGTGGATGCCGATGATCATGCCGGCATAGACCTTCTCGCCGGCGTCGATGATCATCGGGCCGCGGTCTTCCAGGTTGAACATCGCGTAGGCGACCGATTCGCCGGCGTCGTTCGACAGGAGAACGCCGTTGACGCGACCGCCGATCTCACCCTTGTAGGGCTGGTAGTCGTGGAACAGGCGGTTCATGATCGCCGTGCCGCGGGTGTCGGTCAGAAGCTCCGACTGGTAGCCGATGAGGCCGCGGGTCGGAGCGAAGAACACGAGACGAACGCGGTTGCCGCCGGACGGACGCAGTTCGACCATTTCGGCCTTGCGCTCCGACATCTTCTGCACGACGACGCCGGAATGCTCTTCGTCGACGTCGATGACCACTTCTTCGATCGGCTCGAGCAGCTGGCCGTTGTCGTCCTTGTGCATGACGACGCGCGGACGCGACACGGCAAGCTCGAAGCCTTCGCGGCGCATGGTCTCGATCAGAACCGCAAGCTGCAGTTCGCCGCGGCCGGAGACGAAGAACGAATCCTTCTCGGAGGATTCTTCGATCTTCAGCGCAACGTTGCCTTCGGCCTCCTTGAACAGGCGGTCACGGATGACGCGGCTCGTGACCTTGTCGCCTTCGGTGCCGGCAAGCGGACTGTCGTTGACGATGAAGGACATGGTGACGGTCGGCGGGTCGATCGGCTGCGCGGTCAGCGCCTCGGCAACGCTCGGGTCGCAGAAGGTATCGGCGACGGTGCCCTTGGTGAGACCAGCGATCGCGACGATGTCGCCCGCATGCGCTTCGTCGATCGGCTGACGCTCGATGCCACGGAAGGCAAGGATCTTCGAGATACGGCCATTTTCGAGCAGCTTGCCGTCCTGGCCCAGAACCTTGACGGCCTGGTTCGGCTTCAGCGAGCCCGAATGGATACGGCCGGTGATGATGCGGCCGAGGAAGGGGTTGGCTTCAAGGATCGTGCCGATCATGCTGAACGGACCTTCGGCAACCGTCGGCTCCGGCACGTGCTTCAGAACGAGGTCGAGAAGCGGCGCCATGCCCTGGTCCTTCGGACCTTCGGGAGCGACGTTCATCCAGCCATCGCGGCCCGAACCGTAGAGGATCGGGAAGTCGAGCTGTTCGTCGGAGGCGTCGAGATTGGCGAAGAGGTCGAAGACTTCGTTGATGACTTCCTCGTGGCGGCCGTCCGGACGGTCGATCTTGTTGATCGCGACGATCGGCTTCAGGCCGACCTTCAGCGCCTTGCCGACGACGAACTTCGTCTGCGGCATCGGGCCTTCAGAAGCGTCGACGAGAACGATGGCGCCGTCCACCATCGACAGGATGCGCTCGACTTCACCACCAAAGTCGGCGTGGCCGGGGGTATCGACGATGTTGATGCGGGTTCCCTTCCATTCGACCGAAGTCGCCTTGGCGAGAATGGTGATACCGCGCTCTTTTTCGAGGTCGTTGGAGTCCATGACGCGCTCGGCAACGCGCTGGTTTTCGCGGAACGAGCCCGACTGCTTCAGGAGCTCGTCAACAAGGGTCGTTTTCCCATGGTCGACGTGCGCGATAATCGCGATGTTACGAATGCTCATTTTTCGTCTCGGAGGTTCAGGGCAAGCCCCGATGGGCCACGCCGCTTTTTCAATGGTCGCGCTCATACAGGTTTTTTTGCGATTGCGAAAGGGGGCGCGCGCACGAGCGCCGCGTTCGAATGCCGGTAGGCCATGGGTTTGCACCCGCCAGGGGTCTCGCGAACAGAGTTTGAGAAGCGGCCGGCCTGGACCAGATTCGTCATGCAATCGCGGCCGGATCGAGCGTCACGCGCCAGAGTTCCTGGTCCTGCCGGTCCATCAAACGGACCGTCATCCGCTCTGTCTGACCGTTGATATCGACGATGCCGAAGAACTGCAGACCGGCCGATGGCGGCAGGTTGCTGTCGATGCCGCCGCCGGACGCCTTGATGAAGCGGACCTCCGGCCCGAAGGTCATGTCGAGCTCCTTCGGCCCATAGGTGCCGGAATGCAGCGGCCCCGACACAAATTCCCAGAAAGGCGTGAAGTCCTTGAAGGCGGCGCGCGCGGGATCGTAGTGATGCGCGGCGGTATAGTGCACGTCCGCCGTCAGCCAGACGAGATTGTCGATGCCGTTGTCGCGGATGAAACGCAGGAGATCGGCGAATTCGCGCTCACGTCCCTGAGGCGCACCATTGTCGCCATTGGCGATCGCGTCCGAACCGCGCCTGTTGGCATAATCGTCCCAGACGACGAGACCGATCGGCATGTCGCAGGCGATCACCTTCCAGACCGCGCGCGAAGCGGCAAGTTCGCGCTTCAGCCAGTCCGCCTGCCGCCAGCCGAATAGCGCACCGCCGCCCTCGCCCTGGTTGGCGCCGCGATAGGATCTGAGGTCGACGAAGAACACGTCGAGCAACGGCCCATAGCCGACCTTGCGGAAGATGCGGCCGGGCTGCGTCGCCGGTGTGCGGATCGGTGTCATCTCGTGGAACGCCCGGGCCGCCCGCTCGGCATAGACGGCGACGTCCTTTTCCGGATAGCGCGGATCGTCGCGAAGATCGGTCGAGGCCGACCAGTTGTTCAGGACCTCATGGTCATCCCACTGGTAGAAGGTGGGGCAGACCGCGTTCAACTGCCGGACATGCTCGTCGAGCAGGTTGTATTTCCATTGGCCGCGATATTCCTCGAGCGTGCGCGCCACGTCGCGCTTCTCATGCGTGACCACCTGGTTCTTCCAGACGCCGCCATCGCGAAGGGGAATCTCGTCGGGGATGGGGTTGTCGGCATAGATCGTATCGCCGGAATGAATGAAGAAATCCGGCTCGTGCAGCCGCATGGTCGAATAGGTCTTCATACCGACATCGTCGATGCCCCAGCCCTGGCCCGCCGTATCGCCGGACCAGACAAACCGGACCGAGCGCTTGCGCAAGGGGGCGGTGCGAAACCGGCCGACCACCGGCTCGGAGACACGATTGACATCATAAAGATCCGTGGCGGTGAAACGGTAGAAGATGTCTTGGTCCAGCAGCAGCCCGTCGAGCGAACACTTGACCGCGCAATCGGTTTGGGGCGTCGCCGTGAGATCGGCAAGCCGAACCGGATTGGCAAAGCTCTCGGTCGTCGAATACTCGACCGACACCCGCGACGGTCGATCCACTCGGGTCCAGATCATGCCGGAGGAGGTATCGACATCACCCGATTGCACTCCGTGAATGAATTCCGGCCGGCCGTAGCCTCTAGCATAGAAGGGTGTCGCAAGGCCGGATGAGGCGACGAAGCCCGCGGCACCGGCGGAAAGCAGGAAAGAACGCCGGGAAAGCGTCTTGAGGATATCGGCCAAACAGACCTCCGATTCGGCAGCGCGACCGCGCGTGCCGGACCTTTGGTCATGCCGATGTCAGCGACGTAACAGCCGCATGAAACTATTTGAACGGTTTGGCGACAGTTCGGTGAAGGTCGGGACCACCTCGTTCGGCATCGGAGCAATGGCTTTCGCCGCCAATGCTGCTATCAAAGAAGAAAGCCTGACCGCAGATGCGAATCCGGGCAATGATCCCGCCTCATGCCGCCGCGCGGCGACACCAAATCGACAGGTCATCATCGTGTCTCACTCCGCCAACACTCCCGCCCGCGACCGCATGGAACAGATCCTGAGCCGGCTCAACGATCGCCGGCGCGAAGAAAAAGCCTTCGTGCGCCTCTATGCGGAAAATGCCCGCGCGGAAGCCGATGCCGCCGACCGCCGCCGACGGGACGGCACGAGCCTCGGTCCGCTCGACGGCAAGATCGTTTCGATCAAGGACCTTTTCGACGTTGCCGGCGAACCGACGCTTGCCGGCTCCATCATCCGCCGCAATGCGGTCCCGGCCGCGAAAGATGCCCTCGCCATTCAGCGACTGCGCGCTGCCGGCGCTGTGATCATCGGCAAGACCCATATGACGGAATTCGCCTTCACCGCGGTCGGCCTCAATCCGCACTACCCGGTGCCCGGCAACGCCACAAACGAGAGCCTCATCCCCGGCGGCTCGTCTTCCGGCGCCGGGGTTTCGGCAGCCGAAGGCACTTGCGACATTGCCATCGGTTCCGACACCGGCGGCTCCATACGCATCCCCGCGGCGCTGAACGGCATCGTCGGCTTCAAGCCGACCGCCAGCCGCATTCCACTCCAGGGCGCCTTTCCGCTGTCGCCCGCCCTCGATTCGCTCGGGCCGCTTGCGCGAACGGTTGCCGATTGCGCGACGGCTGATGCCGTGATGACCGGTGAGCAACCGAAACCGCTTGTCGCTCGCCCGATTGCAGGCCTTCGCATCGGCATCCCCCGGGGAAGGCTGTTCGAAGACCTCTCGCCCGAAATCGCCGATGCCTTCTCGGCAAGCCTCGGCCGGTTGGCCAAGGCCGGCGCGGAAATCGCCGACTTCACATTGGAGGACCTGATGGAGAAGCTCGGCGAAGCGACGCGAATCGGCTCGATCGCCGGGCTGGAAGCAAGCCGCATCCATGCCGGCTGGCTGAATGACGCCGCGGCCCCCGTCGACGACAGGGTCAAGCTGCCGCTTCGGCGCCGTCTCACCGTACCCGATGCAGCCATCGCCGCCTTGCTGGAAACGCGGCGCGGGCTCGCCGCCGCAATGGACGAGCGGCTTTCGCCCTACGATCTCATCGCGCTGCCGACGACACCGATCGCCGCCGTGCCGATCGCAAGCGTCGAAGCGGACCGGGCGGAATACAACCGCGTGGAGGATCTGTTGCTGCGCAATTGCCAGATCGCCAACCAGTTCGACCTCAGCGCCATCACGCTGCCGATGCCGAACCTCCAGCGCCCGGCCGGCATGATGCTGGTGGGCAGGAAAGGAACGGATGCGGCGGTGCTGGCGGCCGCTCTTTCGGTGGAGGCGCTGCTGCGGAAAAACTGACGCGACAAGACATCTCGATCGAACCGAGAAGAGCTGCGCACTGGGGCTGACGAGCATTCTTCCGTCGGACAGCGTCCATCGGACATGGCGGCTACGGCGGCAACCCAACCAGCGGCCGCGATAAGCGGCACCGCTTCAGTGCATCGTCTCGCCGGAGATCTCGTCGCGCAGAATGCGGAACGCGTCTTCAAGCGCGGCGACTAGGGCATCGGTGAGTTCGTCGCCGTCGTTGTTGGCGAGATAGAGGGCGACCATCGAATCGGATGGGTCGCGATAATGCTCGATATCGGTTGACATATCATTGTCCTTCATTCGCCGTGTCACATCCCGGCCATTGAGGTGACGATAGGCGAAGGGACTTGCGTAAAGCTGGATGCATGACGTCAAAGCGTCGAGCGAACATACCGATTGGATATCGCGCGGCGCACCGCTTCGATCCCGGTTCTATCGGCAATGGTCCGTAAAGGACAGAGGATAGTGGGCTATTTCGCTCGCACCGGGCGATCGACCACGCTAGAGCATGTCGCGCAGAAGCGTGGGAGCGCGGCGGAGGCTTGGACGAGATCACCTCGGCTCAGGCACCCTGCATTGTCATCCGCGCGGCTGCGCCAGAAACGCGAAAGCGCTGCTTCGCCAAGTTCACGCGGTTGCGGAGACGAGGCATGTGGTTTCGCTGAAACGGCCTGGACGAACGACGCGGGAATGAGCATGTCGAAGAAAACCAAGCGCGACGAAACCGGTGACATGCAGCGCCTGAAGCTCGATTTCCCTGATATCCATGCGGATTTGCTCTCCGGCCGCATCCCGTCACTGCGCAAGGCGCTCGTCGCGGCAGGGCTCAAGGACGAGCGCACCCGCCTCGACAAGCTCAAGAATTCCTGGACCAAGGCAAGCCCCGCCGAACGCGAGGCTTTCCTGAACTGGCTGAGCGGCAACGACGCCGTGAAACTGGCCGCAACACAGGTTGAAGTCGATCCGCCACGCGCGGCGCACCAACCCTCCGCCATTGCCAGCGGCCGCTACCTGCTTCCCGAAGCGATCTCCGAAATCCGCACCGTCATGAACCGCCGCCGGATGCGTGCGAACGACATCATGGCCGAGATGGGTTTTGCCGGCGACGACATGTCCCTCACCCGCGCCTTGTCCAAGGGCGCAAGCCTGCGGCTGTCGGTGATCGCCGCACTGGAAACCTGGCTCCGCAACAACGCGGCGGATTGATTTTCGCCGGCGATTTTCGCGCTTCCGGCGTCACCCGCCTCTACTGGTTCCGCCCCGCTTTGCAAGCGCTGCGACCGTAGTCGCGTTCAACGTAAGAAAATTGGGAAGCCGAAAAGCAGGCGGCGCTCGACCAGGCCGATGCGATCAAGACGCTCGCCACCGCCGAGGCCGACGCAGCGATCATCAAGGCCAAGGGCGTACTCGAAACCGGCAAGGCCGCAGCCGAAAGCGAGGCGCTGCTCAACGAAGCCCGCAACAAGCTGAGTCCTGCGATCATCGAGTTCGAAATCCTGCGCGAACGCATCCGCATCATTCCCGAAGCGCTGGCCGAGGCGGTCAAGCCGATCGAGAAGATCTCGGACATCCGCATCTTCGACACCGGCGGCATGCTGGGACGCGGAGCGAGCGGCGAAGGCACCACCAACGGTATCGGCCTCGGCGACGGCCTGGCCGGCCAATTGCTCGCTTACCAGGCCAACAAACCGGTGCTCGATCAACTCTTGAAGGAAGCCGGCTTCAACGGCGAAAACGCCATTTCGTCGCTCCTCGGCGACCTGCAGGCCGCGCCAACGCCCGCGGAGAAATCACCGAAGAAGTGATGCAGGACGGATCCGATCCCTGGCCTTGCGAGGCGGGCGGGGATCAAACATTGGGCATGACCGCCCCCAAAGTGGGGCTGCCCGTGACATCATATTGTGGTGAGATAAAAGAAGAGTCTGGCGGAGAGGGGGGGATTCGAACCCCCGATAGGCTTGCACCTATGCCGCATTTCGAGTGCGGTGCATTCAACCACTCTGCCACCTCTCCGCATAACTGGTTGGCGCTCGGTGAGCGCGGTCGGGTTCATAGCGGCAGATTCGGGTGCTGGCAAGTGCCTGTTTGAAGAATATGTAACGCCCCTGTTGCTTTCGCCTTGACACACACGCGCGATTCCCTGTAATCCGCGCAATGAAGTGGTGTGGCCTGGCTACTCCGCATCGGGTGTGATTTGCGCCCTTTCACCGGTGGAAGCCGATAAGGTCTCCACTTTACCTGTCGACTGAGAAAAAGACGGCCTTGTCCTTGGGCAAAGAGCCGGATCGAACATGAAAGGATAAAAAATGTTCGCAGTCATCAAGACCGGCGGTAAGCAGTACCGCGTGGCCGCCAACGACGTCCTCACCATCGAAAAGCTGGAAGGCGTTGCAGGCGACAAGATCGAATTCACCGAGATCCTGATGGTCGGCGTCGGCGCCGATGCAACCATCGGTGCTCCGTTTGTCGAAGGCGCCGTTGTCAGCGCTGAAGTTGTGGAACAGGGCCGCGCCAAGAAGGTCATCGCCTTCAAGAAGCGTCGCCGCCAGAACTCCAAGCGCTCGCGCGGTCACCGCCAGCACCAGACGACCGTCCGTATCCTGGACATCGCTGCTTCCGGTGGCAAGGCGAAGAAGGCTTCGAAGAAGACCGAAGCTGCCGCCGAAGCCGCTGCAAACTGAGTTCCTGGATCTAAGGTTTAAAGGAGAACACCAATGGCACACAAAAAAGCTGGCGGTTCGTCGCGTAACGGTCGCGATTCTGAGTCCAAGCGCCTTGGCGTGAAGAAGTTCGGCGGCGAAAACGTCGTTGCAGGCAACATCATCGTGCGCCAGCGCGGCACGAAGTGGCATCCGGGCGCCAATGTCGGCCTCGGTAAGGACCACACGATTTTTGCACTTACGGCCGGCAACGTGGACTTCCGTACGAAGGCCAATGGCCGCGTGTACGTGTCTGTAATGCCGAAAGCCGAAGCAGCGGAATAAGCCGGTAGCGCTCTAAAACAGCCGGCGTCTCATCGACCCGGCTGACGCACCTGATGGTTCCAGGCCAGACTTGAAAAGGGGAGATGGGGCAAGACCCAACTCCCCTTTTTCGTTTCTGGAGGAAACCATGCAAACCGAGTTGTTGAGGGAAGACCAATCCCGGTCTCCCGAGCAGAGGCCGAGGCCCCAACGGTCAAGGACCGATTGCCCGATATTGTTGTCACCCAGGCTCGTTCTGCGCGCCCCTCATGAAGACGATATCGACGCCCTTGCCCATCTTGCCAACAATGCCAATGTCGCGACCATGGTCTCGCGCATGCCGCACCCGTACACGACGGCCGACGCCGCCGACTTCGTGCGACGCGCGAAAGCCGGCACGATTGGCAAGTGCGTCTACGCGATTACCAAGGCGGACAATGGCGCATTTCTCGGTTGCTGCGGTATCGAGCCGCATCCGGACGGCAAGACGGCGGAACTCGGCTACTGGCTGGGCGAACCTTACTGGAACCAGGGTTATGCCACCGAGGCCGCCCAGGTCCTGACCGACATGGCTTTCCGCACCCGCGACATCGACCAGATCGATGCGCGCTGCCGGGTCATGAATCTGGCGTCCCGCCGGGTCATCCAGAAGTGCGGCTTCCAATTCCAGGGCAGCGGCATGGTCGGTAGCCTGGCGCTCGGCGGCTCGATCGCCGTCGAGTGGTACCGGCTCGACCGCAAGACCTGGGTCTCCTTGAGAAGCTGGGGAGGCATGCGATGAACGCGCTCGTTTCCGAACGCCAGCGGCTCGTCGCCCGCCCCGGTCCGGGCCCCTGCCCGGTCATCGAGACGAAGCGTCTCGTCCTGCGCCCGCACCGGCGAGATGACGCCGAGGCGATCGCCCAGTCGCTCGGCGATTTCCAGGTCGCGCGCATGCTGGCGCGCGTTCCCGCCCCCTACGACCTGCAGGATGCGCTCGACTGGCTCACGTCACGGACCTCCGGACTGACGCCTGACTGGACCTTCGCCGTCACGTCAGGCGACGACGTGCATATCGGCTGTGTCGGCATCGAGCTCCGGCATGGCCAGTGGCATGTCGGCTACTGGCTGAACCGTTTCTACTGGGGCAAGGGCTTTGCCTCCGAGGCGACCTATGCGGCGGTCGAGCGCTTCTTCCGCCGCATGCCGGAAACGACGCTGCATTCGGGCGTCTTTGCCGACAATCCGGGCTCGCTGAAGGTGCAGGAGAAGATCGGGTTCCAGATCACCGGCTGCAGCCAGGTCTATGCGCTCGCCCGCAATGCCATGGTCGCGCATATCGAAACGCGGCTGACCGCTGCCGATCTGCGTCGACCACATTGAAAGACACCCCCGCGAAGCTCACTTCGCGGGGGGCATTTGTCATGCGAGCGCGAATCCGACAGGCAAGTGGTCGGAGCCCTTGGCGCCATAGTCGATCCAGGCGTCCGTCAGCCGCGAAACGAGGCCGGCGCTGAGAAAACAATAGTCGAGATGCATGCGTCTTTCGGGGTTTTCGGGATGAATCCAGCTATAGCTTTCCGGCGTCAGCCGACCGAGATGGGCGAGCGCATCGACCGGGTTCTCAAGCCGCAGCGAGCGACCGTAGTAGGCGTCGCGCGAACCGACCATGGTGTTGTATTCCGGCGTCTCCGGCTCCATGTTGAAATCGCCCATGACGACGAAGTCCTCCGGATGCGGCGGCTCGGACAGGCCGAAATCGGCCGCCCCCGTGATTGCGCCGCCTTCGAGCGGATAGCCGAGCAGCCGGTCCTTGAGATAACGGATCTGGGCGATGCGCTCGGCCGGCAGCACATGGTCGAGATGCACGGAATAGACCCGGAGCGGGCCGCTGGGTGTCGCGATCAACGCTTCGGTCGCACCGCGCTGCAGGTTCATCGGGCTGATCGTGCGGGTGCGCGGCAGGGAGATCAGCCGCGTCGAAAGGATCGGCCAGCGCGACAGGATCATGTTGCCGAATTGAAAGCGGCGGCTGACGGCCCGGCCGTCTTCGACCGACGAGCCGATGTCGACGTCGCAGGGTGCGTGAAAGACCGTGAAATGACCCGGGAACAGCCTTTCGAAGCGAGCAACCAGATCGACGTGATCGTTGCGGTGGAAGCCGCGGGTCACTTCCTGCAGCGCGATGATATCGGCGTCCCCGATCGAGGCCGCGATCCTTTCGGGATCGAAGCGGCCATCGAGACCAAGGCCGTATTGGATGTTGTAGCTGACGAACCGCACGATATTCTTTGACCTCCGAATAAACCGCCTATATCGATGGCGGCAAATTAAGACCGCGCCCTTCCACCGAACAGATGGCAGCCCAATGAAATTTCTCGACGAAACGAAAGTCTACATCCGCTCCGGCGACGGCGGCGCAGGCGCCGTCTCGTTCCGACGCGAGAAGTTCATCGAGTTCGGCGGACCGGACGGCGGCGATGGCGGTCGCGGCGGCGACGTCTGGGTGGAGGCCGTCAACGGTCTCAACACGCTGATCGACTTCCGCTACCAGCAGCACTTCAAGGCCAAGACCGGCCAGCACGGCATGGGCCGCAACCGCACCGGCGCCGGCGGCGACGACGTGACGCTGAAGGTGCCGGTCGGCACGCAGATCTTCGAGGAAGACAACGAGACCCTGATCGTCGACATGGTGGCCGAGGGCCAGCGCTACCGGCTCGCCGCCGGCGGCAATGGCGGCTTCGGCAACGCGCATTTCAAGTCTTCCACCAATCAGGCGCCGAACTGGGCCAATCCGGGCCTCGAAGGCGACGAGAAGACTCTCTGGCTGCGGCTGAAGCTGATCGCCGACGCCGGCCTCGTCGGCCTGCCGAATGCCGGCAAGTCGACCTTCCTCGCCGCCTGCACCCGCGCGCGTCCGAAGATCGCCAACTATCCCTTTACGACGCTGCATCCCAATCTCGGCGTCGCCACCATCGACGGCAACGAGTTCATCATCGCCGACATCCCGGGCCTCATCGAAGGCGCGCATGAAGGCGTCGGCATCGGTGACCGCTTCCTCGGCCACGTCGAGCGCACCCGCGTGCTGCTGCATCTCGTCTCGGCCCAGGAAGAAGATGTCGCCAAGGCCTATAAGACGGTGAAACACGAGCTTGAAGCCTATGGCGGCGGCCTCGAGGACAAGCCGCAGATCGTGGCGCTGTCGCAGATCGACGTGCTGGACGAGGACGAGTTGAAGGCGAAGAGCAAGGCTCTGGCGAAGGCCTGCGGCCAGCCGCCGCTCTTGCTCTCCGCCGCCGTCGGCAAGGGTATGACCGAAGCGTTGAGGGCCCTTCGTGGCGTCATCGTCGCCGCGAAGGCAGGCGAAGAGTCCGGCGAGGAGAACGTCTGACATGAGCAAGACCCGTAAGCCGCTTCTGAAGTATCGCCGGGTCGTCATCAAGATTGGCTCGGCACTCCTCGTCGACCGCGCCACAGGGTTGAAGAAATCCTGGCTCGACGCGATGTGCGCCGACATTGCCGGCCTCAAGGCCAAAGGTGTCGAGGTGCTGGTCGTCTCGTCAGGCGCAATCGCGCTCGGTCGCACGGTGCTCAAGCTGCCCTCGGGCGCGCTGAAGCTGGAAGAAAGCCAGGCGGCCGCCGCCGTCGGCCAGATCGCACTGGCACGCGCCTGGTCGGAGAGCCTTTCGACGGACGCCATCGTTGCCGGCCAGGTGCTGCTGACCCTCGGCGATACCGAGGAGCGCCGCCGCTATCTCAATGCCCGCGCAACGATCAACCAGTTGCTGAAGCTCGGCGCCGTGCCGATCATCAACGAGAACGACACCGTGGCAACCACGGAAATCCGTTATGGCGACAATGATCGCCTCGCCGCCCGTGTTGCCACCATGGTCGGCGCCGACCTTCTGGTGCTGCTCTCCGATATCGATGGGCTCTACACCGCCCCGCCGCATCTCGACCCGAACGCCCGTTTCCTGGAAACGATCGCCGAGATCACGCCCGCAATCGAAGCCATGGCCGGCGGTGCGGCCTCCGAGCTTTCACGCGGCGGCATGCGCACCAAGATCGATGCCGGCAAGATCGCGACCACCGCGGGCTGCGCCATGATCATCGCTTCCGGCAAGCCGAACCATCCGCTCGCCGCGATCGAGGAAGGCGCCCGCTCCTCCTGGTTTGCCCCGTCGGGTTCGCCGGTGACCGCGCGCAAGACCTGGATCGCCGGGCAATTGCTGCCGGCCGGAACGCTCGATGTCGACGCCGGCGCCGAAGAGGCGCTGCGCTCGGGCAAGAGCCTGCTGCCGGCCGGTGTCCGCGCCGTCACCGGCAGCTTCAGCCGCGGCGACACGATCGCCATTCTCGGCGTATCGGGCCGCGAGATCGCCCGCGGCCTTGCCGGCTACGACGCCGACGAGGCCCGGCAGATCGCCGGCAAGAAATCGGCCGAGATCGCCGTGATCCTCGGCTATGCCGGCCGCGCCGCCATGGTGCACCGCGATGATATGGTGATGACCGGAAAACGCGCCCAGGACGAGGGCAGTCGGAAGGATGAGATCCATGCTTGACGAGGTGAAGAACAAGGACGACGTCGAAAGCGTCATGCTGGAGATCGGCCGCAGGGCCAAGGCCGCCAGCCGACCGCTTGCCGTCGCCAGCGCCGAACGCAAGCACGCCGCCTTGATCGCCATGGCCGACGCCATCCTTGCACGTAAGGACGAGATCCTCGCCGCCAATGCGATCGACCTCGAAAACGCCCGCGAGACCGGCGTCGCCACCGCCTTCATCGACCGCCTGACGCTCACCGAAGGCCGCATCCGCGACATGGCAAACGGCATTCGCGCGATCGCCGAATTCAAGGATCCGGTCGGCGACGTGATCGCCGAATGGGACCGGCCGAACGGCTTGCATATCGAGCGCGTGCGCACGCCGCTCGGCGTGATCGGGGTGATCTATGAAAGCCGGCCGAATGTAACCGCCGATGCCGGCGCGCTCTGCCTCAAGGCCGGCAATGCCGTGATCCTGCGCGGCGGCTCCGACAGCTTCCATTCCTCCGGCGCGATCCACGCCTGCCTGGTCGAAGGGTTGAAGGCCGCCGGCCTGCCCGAACATGCCATCCAGATGGTGCCGGTCGCCGATCGCGCCGCGGTCGGCGCCATGCTCTCGGGTCTCGCCGGCGCGATCGACGTCATCGTGCCGCGGGGCGGCAAGAGCCTCGTCGCCCGCGTCCAGAACGAGGCACGCGTGCCGGTCTTCGCTCATCTCGAGGGTCTCTGCCACATCTATGTCGACGCCTCGGCCGACCTTGCCATGGCGGAAAGGATCGTCGTCAACGCCAAGATGCGCCGCACCGGCATCTGCGGCGCTGCCGAAACGCTGCTGATCGACCGCAACGACGCCGAGCGGCTGGCCAAGCCGCTGCTGGGCGCCCTGCTTGCGGCCGGCTGCGAAGTGCGGGTGTCGGATGAACTCGCAGGCTCTATGGACGGATTGAAGACCGCAACCGATGAGGACTGGGCGACGGAGTATCTCGACGCCATCATCTCCGTGAAGCTGGTCGACGGCATTTCCGGCGCCATCGAACACATCTGCACCTGGTCTTCGGCGCATACGGAAGCGGTGATCGCCGAGGATCCTGCGGTGGTCGAACGTTTCTTCTCGGAGATCGATTCCGCGATCCTGCTCCACAACGCCTCGACGCAGTTTGCCGATGGCGGCGAGTTCGGCATGGGCGGCGAAATCGGCATTGCCACCGGCAAGATGCATGCGCGCGGCCCCGTTGGCGTCGAGCAGTTGACATCCTTCAAGTATCGGGTGCGCGGTGCTGGACAGGTCAGGCCCTGAGGTGACGGCGGGCAAGGTGAACGCCCGCTACCTGCGCATGCCCCATGTCGAAAGCGGCATGGTGGTCGGCCTCTTCGGTGGATCCTTCAACCCGCCGCATCAGGGCCATGTGCTGGTTGCCGATACGGCGATCCAGCGGCTCGGGCTCGACCAGCTCTGGTGGATGGTGACGCCCGGCAACCCGCTCAAGGATCACAACAATCTGGCGCCCCTCGCCGACCGCATCGCCATGAGCGAAACGATCGCGCGCAACCCGCGCATCAAGGTGACGGCCTTCGAACAGGCGCTCGGGCAGAGCTATACGGCCCGCACGCTGGAGATCGTACGCGCCCGCAATCGCGACATTCGCTTCGTCTGGATCATGGGCGCCGACAACCTGAAGAACTTTCACCGCTGGCAGAACTGGCAGAAGATCGCCCGCACCTTCCCGATCGCCGTCATCGACCGGCCGGGCTCGACGCTCGCTTACCTCTCTTCGCGCATGGCCAAGACCTTCGATCATGCGCGCATCGATGAGGACGACGCACGCCGCCTAGCCTATCACGCAGCCCCCGCCTGGAGCTTCATTCACGGACCGCGTTCGTCGATGAGCTCGACCGCGCTTCGGGCCGCGGGCGGAGTATGATTTCCTGGGAATCAGTTCTGCTGTCTTGAAACCGCTACGGTTTGATGCCTACATTCATGGACGGTTCGATCTTTGTTCGAATCGAAAGTGCCTGTTCTGTTCATATGGAAAGGAAAGACCCTGACAACAGCACACGCCAAGGGATATGCGGTCTCCGCATTCCCGCGCAGCACGGGATCGAGCGACGAAGCCGCTGTCCGTGCGCTTCAACTGGTCCTCGAAAGCCTAGAGGACTCGAAGGCAGAAGATATCGTCAGCATCAACATTGCCGGAAAGTCGGCGCTGGGAGACTTCATGGTCGTTGTCTCCGGGCGATCGAACAGGCATGTGATGGCCATTGCTGATCACCTGACGACCGACCTCAAGGACGGGGGCTTTGGCAATGCCCGTGTCGAAGGTCTGGAAGGCGGTGACTGGGTGCTGATCGACACCGGTGATGTGATCGTTCACATCTTCCGGCCGGAGATCCGGGAGTTCTACAACATCGAAAAGATGTGGGCGGCTCCTGAGATCGAGGACGGCACCCTGCATTGAGACCGACCGGGTCGCCGCGCAGCTGAATGCCGGACGAGCCGAGTTGCGGTCATGCATGAATTTGAAGGGCTGTCGCCGTCTTGAGCGGCGCTTTCAGCCGGAAGTTTATTGCGACTGATCGTGACCTTCAGGCCCGTTAACCGGACAAGGTGCGCACCGACGCTGCAAGGCTCCATGGACGCTGCACAGAATTCTCCTTGAATCGACCCGATTTCAGGAACTATGCAGTGCGTGGTGCAGCGCAAGCGAGGACGGATAAGGTCATGCGTATCGGATTGTTCGCAGTCGGCCGCCTCAAGGCGGGGCCGGAAAAGGATCTCGCGGCCCGCTATCTCGATCGTTTTTCCAAGGCCGGCCCGGCGATCGGTCTCGAGCTTTCCCGTGTCGTCGAAGTCAACGAAAGCCGTGCCTCGAATGCCGACACGCGCAAGCGGGAGGAAGCCTCCCAGCTCGAGAGGGCACTCGCCGATGGCAGCCTGCTCGTGCTTCTCGACGAGCGCGGCAAGGCGCTGGATTCAGAAGGCTTTGCATCGCTGCTCGGGACATTCCGCGACAGCGGCAAGCGCGACCTGATGATCGCGATCGGCGGCGCCGATGGCCTCGAGCCGAGCCTTCATGCCCGCGCCGATGCCGTGCTCAATCTTGGAAAGATGACCTGGCCGCACCAGCTCGTCCGTATCCTGATCGCCGAGCAGCTCTACCGCGCCGTCACCATTCTCTCCGGACACCCTTACCATCGCGTTTAATGCGCCGGTTCTTCGCCCGTATTCCTGGCGCAGCACACGAAGCGATAACGAGAATATGCTTGGTCGCGCGCGCCAAATCAGATTAGGGTTTTTTCTTCATATTTTTCGGATGGACGCACGCGAACCGATGATGCGCCGAGGCAGGGCCAGCGTTTTCAGCATGGGAAGAGACGACGCAGGACGGCTTGGCCGCAAGGCGGCGGCGCTTGCGGTCGCGCTCGCGATCGGCCTGCCGGCGGGCGCCCAGGAAGCCGCGCCCCCCGGCGCCACGATGGCCGGCCAGGAACAGGGCCCGCCGGATCCTGCCGCCGACCTCACTCTTCGCCGTAACAGCACGCGCAGCGAGCTCGACGCGCTTTCGAAGACCATCACGCTGTCGCAGGAGCGCGCCAACGCGCTAAGCGAAACCATCGCCGAGATCGACAAGACCAACGAGACGCTGCGCGCCGCAATTGTCGATTCCGCCAAGAAGCGGCAGGGCCTTGAGCAACAGATCGTCGACGGCGAAAAGAAACTGAGTGATCTGCGCACCAAGGAGGACGCCGTCCGGAAGTCGCTGCACGCACGCCGCGGCGTGCTTGCCGAGGTTCTCGCCGCCCTGCAGCGAATGGGGCGCAACCCGCCGCCGGCGATCCTGGTGACGCCGGAGGACGCGCTGGCCTCGGTGCGCAGCGCGATCCTGCTCGGCGCCGTCGTGCCGGGCCTGCGCAAGGAAACCGAAAACTTGGTGGCGGACCTCAAGGCGCTCTCGGACATCCGCACCGGCATCGACCGGCAGCGGGAAGAGTTGACCGCAGCGATGACGGCCAATCTCGAAGAAGAGCGCCGCATGTCGATGCTGGTCGCCGAAAAGGAGAAGCTGCGCCAGTCGAGCGCCAGCGAGCTTGCCGCCGAACAGCGCAAGGCGCAGGAACTTGCCGGCCAGGCCACCAATCTTCAAGGTCTGATCGGCTCTCTCGAAAGCCAGATCGCCTCTGTTCGCGAAGCCGCGGAAGCGGCCCGTGCGCAGGAGGAAGAGCGCCGGCGCATGAGCGAGGCCGAGCGCGAGGCGGCGCGCGAATTGGCCCGCAATGCCGTGCCCGACAAAAACCGCATTGCCCCCGCATATGTGTTTTCGGAGCTGAGGAACAAGCTTGCCTATCCGGCTGCGGGATCGCTGTTGCGCAAATTCGGCGATGCAGATGGCACGGGGCACTCCCTGCAAGGGATCATGTTGGAAACCAATCCGGGCGCGCTGGTGACTGCGCCGTCAGATGGCTGGATCGTCTATGCAGGCAATTTCCGCAGTTATGGGCAGATGATCATTCTCAACCCGGGCGACGGCTATCACGTCGTGCTGTCGGGGATGGAGGGAGTGAGCGTACAGCCCGGGCAGTTTGTCGTGGCCGGTGAACCATTGGCAACGATGGGCGCAAAAAGAGTGGCGAGCGCTGCGGCCTTGGCGCTGGAAACAGACCGGCCGACGCTTTACATTGAATTCCGGAAAGACGGGAAACCGGTTGATTCCCGACCGTGGTGGACCGCAGCAGAGGTTGGAAAGGCGCGAAATGATACGTAGGGCTTCACTTGTTCTGGTCGGGGCGCTGATGGGCGCGACCGCGATGGGCGTGGTTTATTCGGCTGTCGTTCCGGCTGTCGCGGCCAACACCTCGACCTATCGCGAACTGGCAATTTTCGGCGACGTCTTCGAGCGCGTGCGCGCGCAGTACGTGACGCCGCCGCAGGACGACAAGCTGATCGAGAATGCCATCAACGGCATGCTCTCCTCGCTCGATCCGCATTCCAGCTACATGAACTCGGCCGATGCCGAGGACATGCGCACCCAGACCCGCGGTGAGTTCGGCGGCCTCGGCATCGAAGTCACCATGGAAGACGATCTCGTCAAGGTGACGAGCCCGATCGACGACACGCCCGCAGCGCGCGCCGGCGTGCTTGCCGGTGACTTCATCTCGAAGATCGACGGTGCAGACGTTCGCGGCCTCAAGCTTGAGGACGCCGTCGAGAAGATGCGCGGCGCGGTCGGTACGCCGATCAAGCTGACCATCCTGCGCAAGGGCGCGGAAAAGCCGATCGAGCTGACGATCGTGCGCGACGTCATCGCCGTTCGCGCCGTCAAGTTCCGCACCGAAGGCGACGTCGGCTATCTGCGCGTCATCTCCTTCACCGAGAAGACCTATGACGACCTGAAGAAGGGCATCGAGAAGATCAAGGCCGAAGTGCCGGCCGACAAGCTCAAGGGCTATGTCCTCGACCTGCGTCTCAACCCGGGCGGCCTGCTCGACCAGGCGATCAACGTCTCCGACGCCTTCCTCGAGCGTGGCGAGGTCGTTTCGACCCGCGGCCGCAATCCGGACGAGACCCGCCGCTTCAACGCGACGCCCGGCGACCTGACCGATGGCAAGCCGGTCATCGTACTCGTCAACGGCGGTTCGGCCTCCGCGTCGGAAATCGTCGCCGGTGCCCTGCAGGACCTGAAGCGCGCGACCGTGCTTGGCACCCGCTCCTTCGGCAAGGGATCGGTCCAGACGATCATCCCGCTCGGCGAAGCCGGTGCCTTGCGTCTGACGACGGCGCTCTACTACACACCGTCCGGCAAATCGATCCAGGGCACGGGCATCTCGCCCGACATCAAGGTCGAACAGCCGCTGCCGCCGGAACTGCTCGGCAAGGTCGAGGCCCAGGGCGAGTCCGACCTGCGCGGCCACATCCAGGGCCAGAGCGAGACCGACGAAGGGTCGGGCTCGGTCGCCTATGTGCCGCCGGAGACGAAGGACGACCTGCAGCTCAACTACGCGCTCGACCTGCTGCGCGGCAAGAAGACGGACCCGGCCTTCCCGGCCAATCCGGAACAGGCTCAGCTCAAGAAGTAAGCCTGCGAGCATCGAATTGAGAGCGCCGTGTGTTCGAGCGAACACGCGGCGCTCTGCATTTCAGCCGGGCGCATCCGCTCGGCCGAAAGCAGACGCACTGGTCAACGCGACTCAGCTAAATTATAGGGGTAAAGACGCTGCCGCAGCCGCTGATTCTCAGGGCACCGGTGCGCTCGGAGAGAGGAACTGCGAAGCATCTCAACGCCGCCTCGCTCTAGAGCGCCGCACGTCCTGTCAGACGCGCAAAGTCGCTGCAGCACTTTGAATTGCTGCATGTTTGTCCTTTGATCGACCGTGATCAAAGCAGGCATGCAGGAGCGGCAACATCGCACAGATCGACCGAGGCTCCGTTTGGGAACTGATCTCAATGCCCCCCTGGGCCAGAACCGGCGGGTGAAGCCAGCGGCGAGGCGCAATCCCCGACGGATGCTCGGGCTCTCTTTTCTCGGCATTTGTATTGCGTCGGTGGTCGGACTGTCGCTGTGGGGCACGCTTGCGCCGGACGGACTGAAGCGAAGCCAGCCTGAAACGGCAGCAACCGAGAGCGCCAAGGACGCCGCCGAGACGCCGGCGAAGGCGGCCAATGGCCAGTCCGGTGCGGGCGGAACGATGAAGCCGGGGACCGCCTATTCCGGCGCCGACGTCGAACCCACGCTCACCGATGACGGCTCTACCGTTACCAAGTTTTCACCGCGCAGCCGCGACGGCAAGGGCCCGGCCCTGATCAATGTCGGTCCGATCCGCGGCCAGGATCCGCGAATGGCGGCCATGCCCAACGACGATCTCCTGGAAGACAGCCCGGCCGGACGTCTGCCGATCGTCGGCCCGGACGGTCTGCGCCCCATGGATCAATATGCCCGGCCCTGGTCCGGCGCGCGCGGCACACGCATCGCGCTGGTCGTCGGCGGTCTCGGCCTCAGCCAGACCGGCACCCAGAAAGCGATCCGCGATCTGCCGGCCGAAGTGACACTGGGCTTTGCCACGGCCGGAAACAGCCTGCAGCGCTGGATGCAGGAGGCACGCCGGGGCGGCCATGAGATCCTGCTGCAGGTACCGATGGAACCCTTCGACTACCCGGCCAACGATCCCGGCCCCAATGCGTTGCGCGTCGATCTCGGCGCCAAGAAGAACCTGACGGAGCTGCATCGGAACCTCGCCGAGATCACCAATTACACCGGCGTCATGAACTATCTCGGTGGCCGCTTCCTGTCGGACGCCGACGCCCTGGAACCGGTGATGCGCGATCTCGGCAAGCGCGGCCTGCTGTTCCTCGACGACGGAACGTCGGCGCAATCGCTCTCGGGCAAGCTCGCCGATGCCTTCGACGTACCGCACGGCTTTGCCGACCTGACGCTCGACACGGAGCTCAGCCGCGGCGCGATCCTGAAGAAGCTCGACGAACTGGAGCGGATTGCGCGCCGCAACGGCACCGCCATCGGCGTCGCTTCCGCCTTCGACGAAAGCGTCAGTGCGATTGCCTCCTGGATCGGCGAGGCACAGGGACGCGGTATCGAGATCGTCGGCGTTTCCGCGCTCGTCAAGGATCCGCAACAGAACTAGCTTACAGCCATCCGACAGGATGATTTGGCGATTGAAAGAAGAGGCAGCCGATGAGCAAGGAAAAGGGCAAGAAACTGAGAGCGGAGGACCTCCCCTATCGCCCCTGTGTCGGGGTCATGGTGCTGAACCGCGCAGGCCTCGTCTGGGCCGGGCACCGGATCGCCGTCGGCAATTCCGAATATGACGGCTCGCCGCAGCGCTGGCAGATGCCGCAGGGCGGCATCGACAAGAACGAGGATCCGTTGAAGGCCGCCTATCGCGAGCTCTACGAAGAAACCGGCATGAAAACAGTCTCGCTGCTCGCGGAAGCGCCTGGCTGGATCAACTACGATCTGCCCGAGCATCTGATCGGCATCGGCCTCAAGGGCAAGTATCGTGGCCAGACGCAACGCTGGTATGCCTTTCGCTTCGAGGGCGAGGAGGACGAAATCGCCATCAACCCGCCGCCGGGTGGACACGATCCGGAGTTCGACGCGTGGGAGTGGAAGCCGATGCGCGAATTGCCGGAGCTGATCGTGCCGTTCAAGCGCAAGGTCTATGAGGAGGTCGTCACGGCCTTCGCACATCTCGCGCCCTGAAGGATGCGCGCAAAAGCGTGAAGCGGCTTTGCGTTCGGAAGCGCGTAATTTCAAAGGTTGCAAGCGGGAGTTCGTCTCGCAGACGAAAAAGGCCGGCGATGTCGCCGGCCCTTGTCTTTGGAAAGCTGCGCCGAACTCAGTCGGCTTCGGCCTCGTTGGCCGGTGCGGCGTTGAGCTGGCCGTATTTTTCTTCACCGATCTTGTCGAGCAGATCGAGCTGGGTTTCGAGGAAGTCGATGTGGCCCTCTTCGTCGGCGAGCAGTTCTTCGAAGAGCTTCATGGAGACATAGTCCCCGGCGGCGTGACAGATGTCGCGTGATTTCTTGTAGGCGGTGCGGGCGTCGTATTCGCCGGCGAGGTCAGCCTTCAGCACTTCCTTGACGTTCTGGCCGATGCGCAGCGGCGCAACCGTCTGCAGGTTGGGGTGGCCTTCAAGGAAGATGATGCGCGCGACGAGCTTGTCGGCATGCTGCATCTCCTCGATGGATTCCGCGCGCTCCTTCTTTGCGAGAAGCGTGTAACCCCAGTCTTCGAGGAGACGGTAGTGCAACCAGTACTGGTTGACGGCACCGAGTTCGAGATAGAGCGCCTCGTTAAGCTGCTCGATGACCTTTTTGTCGCCTTTCAATGTCCGCCCTCCGGTTCTCTTCGTGGAATTGTCTGAGGCGGGTCATGAAATCAAATATCTCGGCGTCCGTCGAGTCGCGGTGCGCGTGATATTGCTCGGTGGTGCGGATGATGATGTCGACGACATTGGGGAAGCAGCCGCAGCAACGGCCGCGCTTTTCCATCGCGTGATAGACTTTCGCCGGCACGATCAGCTGCCAACAGTCCTCGTCGAGGAGGCCGACAATCGTGTCCTCGATCTCTTTTTCCGTGATGAAATTGCAGCTGCAAACCAGCATTTCGTCTCGCCTGTCGTACGCAACGCCCTGTATCAGCGCATAAAGCAAAACAGGACATTTAGTGTCAACTAAAAACTCCGCGAGCGGAAGTTGCAGGTCGATTAGAACGACTCTAATCTTGATGAAAAGCTCCGTCTTTTCAAAATTTTAGAGAAATACGAACGACTATTCTTGCAGACCTTAGGTCGATTATGCCGCACGCCTTCTGCGACATTTTTACACACCATCGGACCGCTTCGCCGAGCGCGCCAAGATGACCTGCTCATTTTACCGGAAAGCCCATCCGGCTGCCTTTGCGGTAGCTGGGGTCCGAGCCCTGCCCTCAATGGAAATTGCGCCCCTTCGGCATCACGTCCGCCACCTCGGCCGTCGTTTGCTCCGGACTGCCGCCGGAACGCCGCGCGATCGCCGGGCGCAGATCGCCCTGCGCTTTCTTCTCGCGCGCGTCGCCGGTCGGTCTCAGCGCTTCATCGGCACGGTCGTTCGCGCCGAACCGCCTCACCTCTGCACGCAGCAGTCCCAGCATCGGCGTGATGTCCTCGATATGTTCGGCGACCACATGGATGACGCTGCTTTCGCGCTGCAGCCGGCCGCGGATCTTGACGAGGCGCGCACCCATGACCACCGGCCGATAGGTCGCAAATACCTTCGGCCAGACGATCGCATTGGCGACGCCGGTCTCGTCCTCGATCGTCATGAAGATCACGCCCTTGGCGGAGCCCGGGCGCTGGCGGACGAGCACCAGCCCGGCGACCGTTATCCGCCGCCCGACCGGGGCCGTCGCAAGCGTGCGGCTGGTGACGATGCCCTGCTCGGAAAGCGCCGCCCGCAGGAAGGAGACCGGATGCGCCTTGAGCGAGAAGGAGAGATAGCGATAGTCGTTGATGACCTGCTCGCCCGGCAGCATCTCCGGCAGGATCATCGCCGGTTCCGGCCGTAACTCTTCCTTCGCCGCCCGGTCGAAGAGCGGCAATCGTTCGGCGGCACTCTTTTCGTCCAAGGCCTTTACCGCCCAGAGCGCCTTGCGCCGATCGAGCCCGATCGAGCGGAAGGCATCCGCGTCCGCAAGCCTTTCGAGCACGGAGCGGGGAAGACCGGAGCGCAGCCAGAGATCGCGGACTGTCCGGTAGCCGGCGCCGCGGTTGGCAACGAGCTTATCCTCCATCTCCTTTTCGTTCAGGCCCTTGATCGAGTTGAAGCCGAGGCGCATCGTCTTGTCGGTCTTGATCACGTTCTCCATCTCGCGATGGCGCGGCTCGATGGCCCCCTTGTCGAGCTCTCCTTCTTCAAGGTCCGCATCCCAGACCGAATGGTTGATGTCGACGGGCCGTATCCGGACCCCATGTTCTCGCGCATCGCGCACCAATTGCCCGGGCGCGTAGAAACCCATCGGCTGCGAGTTCAGGAGCGCCGCGCAGAAGACATCGGGATAATAGGTCTTGAGCCAGGAGGAGACATAAACCAAAAGCGCAAAGGATGCGGCATGGCTCTCGGGAAAGCCATATTCGCCGAAACCTTCGATCTGCTTGAAGCAGCGCTCGGCAAAATCGCGCGGATAGTTGTTCCTGACCATGCCTTCGATCATCTTCTCGTGGAAGGTATGGATGGTGCCGGTGCGCTTGAAGGTCGCCATCGCCCGCCGCAACTGATCGGCCTCGCTGGGCGAGAAACCGGCGGCGGTGATGGCGATCTGCATCGCCTGCTCCTGGAAGAGCGGCACGCCGAGCGTTCGCTCCAGAACCACCTCCAGTTCAGGACTCGGATATTCGATGGGGATCTTCCGAGCATGCTGCTCCCGTCGCTTCAGATAGGGGTGCACCATGTTGCCCTGGATCGGCCCCGGCCGGACGATCGCCACCTCGATGACGAGATCGTAAAATTTCCTGGGCTTCAACCGCGGCAGCATGCTCATCTGCGCCCGGCTTTCGATCTGGAAGACACCGATCGTATCGGCCCGGCAGATCATGTCGTAAACGGCCTTCTGGTCATCCTTGAAGAGCTGGTGCAGCGTTTTCTTCTCCCCGTAATGCCGGTCGAGAAGCGCGAAGGCCCGGGCGATGCAGGTGAGCATGCCAAGCGCCAGCACGTCGATCTTCAGGATCTTCAGCGTGTCGAGATCGTCCTTGTCCCACTCGATCATGTAGCGGTCGGGCATTGCCGTGTTCATGATCGGCACCACCTCGTCGAGCCGGTCGCGGGTGATGACGAAGCCGCCGACATGCTGGGAAAGATGGCGCGGGAAGCTCATCAGCTCGGTGGCATAATCGAGCACCTTCACCGTCGTCGGGTCCTTCGTGTCGAGACCGGCAGCCTGCGCCTCACGCTCGGAAAGATCGGCGACCGACCAGCCCCAGACCGAGCCAGCGAGCGCCGATTGCACGTCCTCGGAAAAGCCGAAGGCCTTGGCGGTCTCCCGGCCGGCCGAGCGCGCCCGGTAACTGATGACGGCGGCCGTCAGCCCTGCATGTTCCTTGCCATAGGTGCGGTAGATGTGCTGGATCACCTCTTCCCGCTTCTCATGCTCGAAATCGACGTCGATGTCCGGCGGCTCGTCCCGCTCGGTCGAGAGGAAGCGATCGAAGAGTAGGGTGGTCTCACATGGATCGACCTCGGTAATGCCCAGGCAATAACAGACGGTGGAGTTCGCCGCCGACCCGCGGCCCTGACACAGGATATGAACGCTGCGCGCAAACTGCATGATGTTGCGCACCGTCAGGAAATAGGGCTCGTAGCGTTTGCCCGCGATCAGCTCGAGCTCGTACTCGATCTGCGTTGAAACCTTATCGGGAATGCCTTCAGGATACCGCTCGCGCGCTCCCTCCATCGTCAGCCGCCGCAGGGTCTCAGTCGGCGTCTCGCCCGGAATGCTTTCATCCGGATATTGATATTCGAGTTCCGACAGCGAGAACTTCAACCTCCCAAAGAAATGCCCGGTATTGGCGATCGCTTCCGGATAGTCGCGGAAGATGCGCGCCATTTCCTCAGGTGTCTTCAGATGCCGTTCGGCATTGGCGTGCAGCCGGTAGCCGGCCGACGCGATCGTCACATGTTCGCGGATGGCAGTGACGACATCGGCGAGCGGCCGCCGGGCGGCGACATGAAACAGCGGACTGTTGGTGGCGACGGGCTTGACCGCCGCATGGCGGGCGATGGTCGCAAGCCCGGCAAAGGCAAGCTGGTCGAAGCCGTCATAACGCGGCACCAGCGCCAGATAGAGCCGATCGGCAAAATGTGGTTTCAGCCGCTTGAGGAAATCGGCAAGCAGGGTTGCCTCCGGCGCGCCGATCACCGGATCCGGCAGCACGACAAGCAAGAGGTCCTCGCCCCATTCGACGAGATCGGCTTCGTAGAGCGTGCAGGTGCCCTTCTTGGCGCGCAGGTTTCCGGCGCTCAGCATCCGGCAGAGATTGCCCCAGCCGCGGCGATTTAAGGGGTAGGCAAGCACGTCAGGCAGATCTTCGGCAAAGGAGAGCCGTGCGCCGGGCTGGAAGGCATATTTCTCCACCTTGGCCTGTGCATGGGCGCGCACCACCCCTGCCACCGTATTGCGGTCGGCAATACCAAGGCCACCAATGCCGAGGCGGCTTGCCGCAACGACCATCTCGCCCGGATGGGAGGCGCCTTCGAGGAAGGAAAAATTCGACCAGGCGCCGATCTCGAAATAGGGGGTAGCGCCGCTCATGCGAAGACTCCATGCATGAACCAGCGGGGCGGGGCGGCAGCCCCGTAATGACCCTCGCGAAACAGCCAGAACCGCCGGCCGCGCTCATCTTCCACCCGGAAATAATCGCGCTCCATCGCCGGCTCGCCATCGAGCCACCATTCGCCGGCAATCCGTTCCGGCCCTTCGGCGCGCGCGATGCGATGCAACGTGCGGCGCCAGCGGAAGCTTCTCGGCGGCCCCTCCGGCACCTCGGCCACGGCCTCCACCGGCTCGGGGCTTGGAAAGAGCCGCTGTGGCCGGGCCGCGGCGGCAAGCAGGGTCGCGGGCATGTTTTCCACCGGCTCCTCAGCCTTGCTGATCAGCGCCAGATCCGTGAGCGGGCGGAAAGTCGCTGCCCGCTCCGGCACATGGCTTTCTGCGAGAGCCGGCACCAGCAGGCTTTCCGCACCGAACCGCGCCATGACCCGATCGGCAAAGGCCGCAAGCGGCCGCTCGCGATCCGGCGTGCCGGAAAAATCCTCCTGCATCACCTCGTATTTTTCGCTCTTCGGAACCGAGAGCCTGAGGATTTCGAAGCCGAAGCCGGCGTCGAGATCCTCATGCACCGCCTGCAGCCGCTCGCGGAAAAGACCGGCGACACGCAGCGGCTCGTTGAGCGGCGAGGATGTGCCGGCGGCGATGCGGAAAACCGCGCCGTCGACGCGAAAGAGCAGAAGCTCGAACAGCCGCCCGCCTTCCCCACGCTTTTCCAGTTCCGGCTTCAGCCGCACCGCCAGCTCTTCCGTCAGGCCTAAAATATCGTCTTCGCCCTGGACCGGTTCGCCGAGACGGCGCTCGACCGAAAGGGCGGCGACGGGCAGCCGTGGCGACAAAGGTTCGTCCTCCCGCCCGAGCGCCTGATCAAGGCGCAGAAGCAGGATCGCGCCGAACCGGCGGGCAAGCGGCGCGCGCGGCGCTTCGAGGATGTCGCCGACCTGCTTGAGCCCAACCCGGCCAAGCGTTTCGATCGTCTCCCGCGGCAGCCGGAGCGCCGCCATCGGCAGCGGCGCCAGCACCCGTGCGGCCTCATCCGGGGCAATGATGCCTTCGGACCCGAAGCGCGCCACCGCCCAGGAAAGCCCGGCCGAGGAGGAGATCGCCGCACAGGCCTCGACCCCCAGATGGAAAAGGCGGGCGAGCAGATCGTCGAGAAGCGCCTTTTCCCCACCGAGAAGATGGGCGCAGCCGGTGATGTCGAGAAAGAGGCCGCTGTCGCCATCGAGCGCGACCAGCGGCGTATAGCGGCAACACCAATCGGCAAGGCCCTCGAGCAGAGCCCGGTCAGCGGCGGGATCGGCCGGCAGCACGTCGATCTCGGGACACATGGCCCGAGCCTCGGCAACCCCCTGGCCAATGTGAAACCCACGCTTCTCGGCATAACCGTCGAGCGCGACGAGACGCATCGCACTCTTCACCTTGTCGGCGAAGACGACGGGCGGATGCTCAGGACGCCCGCGGGAAAGCCACGAGTTCCCCCAGCGCTTGCGGGCGACCCGATCGGCCGGAAGATGCGGAAAGGCGAGCGACAGAATGCGCTGGTTCTGGATCTGCCGCAGCAGCGGCTGGTAGGGGCTCGACGGGGTAAAGGCGGCGGTCATGGGGATTCCACTCCAGGAAGAAGCCGAGCGGCGCAGGAGCCCTGCTCTTCTCGGCAATGACGTGAAAGACGGGATGGCCGATGCTGCCGCGAAGCATCGATCCATCCGGTAGAGGGCGCTCACGCGCCGGCGCCGGCTCGACGAGGAGGCGAAAGAAGGCGCTGCTGGCCTCCTCGTGTCCGGACTGGCGCAGGAGCAGAAGAGGAACGTGGCCCGCCCGTGAGCGGACATGCAGGCGCCGGCTTTCGCTGAGAGCAAGGGCAGCAGGATTGCCGCGAATTTCCAGGATGATGGCACAGAAGCTTGGAACGGAAAGCGCGGCTTCAGCGATCCAGAGCGCATCCTTCACCGTGCGTGGCAGGCTGAAGACGAGGCCGCGGACATCGAGCCCGTAAGCTTTCAGACCAAGCCCATAGGGCATGCCCGCTTCGTTGGAGGCCAGCGATTGGCTGATCCAGAGAACGGGAGCTGCCGGCTCGCCCTTTTCCAGGCGCGCCTGCTGGCAGAGCACACCGAGTGCGGCGGCAAAACCGGCGGCAGCACCAGCATCACGCGTCTCGGCATTGCGGATTTCCGTCATGCCTTCGAGCGGCAGGCCGCCTTCGAGAAGCGCGTCCAGATCCGGAACCCCGAGCGTAAGCGCCTTGCGGCCGGATTCATCTTCCTCGCGCTGACGGAAGCCGCCGGGGTCAGCCGCCTTGGCGGCGCGCACGACGCCCGGAAGTCGACGGTTTTCGATCCTGGCTATGGTCTCTCGGAGCGAAAGTACCGTCTCCCGCTGCACGGCTTTGTCGGCCATGACGGTCAACTCCCATCATAAATGTTCATGTTATGTTCTAATTGATTCCAGAGCTTGCTAAATGAGTCAACAGCCAATTCTAAGAATTTATTCCTGCCCTTATGTCTGCGGAATTCAACACTCGAAAAACAAAGGCAAAATCGCTATATGGAGGGCAACAAGGAGTGCCTATGGCCCGCATTGACCACACCGATGATTGGCGGGAACGCCACGCACCGACGCTTACCACTTTCGAACAGCTCGCGCTGGAAGCCTATGGCCACCTGCCACAGGAGTTCCGTCAGCTGACAACCGACCTCATCATCGAGGTCGCCGACTTCCCGAGCGACGATGTTTTCGAGGACATGGCGCTGGAAACGCCCTTCGACCTGCTCGGCCTCTTCGAAGGCCGCGGCATCGGCGAACGCTTCACCATGGAAACCGGTCAGTTCCCCAACCGGATCACGCTCTATCGCCGTCCGATCATCGATTATTGGGCAGAGAACGAGGAGATGCTGGGCGACATCATCACCCATGTCCTGATCCACGAGATCGGCCACCATTTCGGCCTTTCCGACGACGACATGGAACGGATCGAAGCCAGCGTCGAGCACGTCGGCGGCTAAAGCAATTCCGGGAAAGTGTGAAGCGGAGGGCAAACGCGCGGGACGGCCCGTCTACTGCTCCGACAACTTGATATCCGGGGTGTAATCCTTGCCCTCGACCTCCTTGACCACCGCCTGGCCACACTGCATGTGCTGCGTATCCGCATTGAAGGCATAGGTGGGTGAGCCGTGCAGGCTCCAGCCCTGGTTCAGCGCCGCCGTCACCTTGTGGCAGAAGGAGGCGTCGTCGGGGCCGGTCAGGAAGCGGTAGAGTTTCAAGATCTTGCCTTTCGTTTCTCGATAAGGTCCGCCTTGGTGGCAAGCGCCATGGCCTGGTCGAGGTGCAGCCGCTCGACCATGCGCCCATTAAGATTGATGACGCCCTTGCCGGTGTTTTCCGGAGCCGCGAAGGCGGCGATGATCGCGCGCGCCTCGTCGACGGCGATCTGCTCCACGCCGAAGCGCTCGTTCGCCGGGCCGATCTGGGCCGGATGGATCAGCATCTTGCCGTCATAGCCCATGTCGCGGCCCTGCCGGCATTCCTCGTCGAAACCATCAACATCGCGGAAGTCGTTGAACACGGCGTCGATGACGTCGAGCCCGCCACCCCGCGCCGCCAGCAGGATCTGCATCAGCCAGGGGACGAGAAAGGGCCGGCCTGGACGATCCGGCACGCCGGTCTCCTTGCGCAGATCGTTGAGGCCGACGACGAAGCAATCGAGCCGTCCGCCGAAGGTGCGGCCGGTCTCGGCGATAACAGGCGCGTTGATGACGCCACGCGGCGTCTCGATCATCGCCCAGAGACGCAGCGTCTCCGGCGCATCGTTCTCGGTAAGCCAGTCGGCCGCCGCCTGGATATCCGCCGGGCTTTCGACCTTCGGCAGCAGAATGGCGTCGGGGTTGGCAGAAAGTGCCGCAGCGAGGTCACCTTGGCCGAAGTCGGAGCCGATCGCATTGATGCGGATGACGATTTCGCAATCCGGCCGGCTCGCCGTCAGAAACTGCACCAGCGCCTCGCGCGCTTCCACCTTGCGCTCGGGCGCCACCGCATCCTCGAGATCGAAGATCGCGGCGTCCGTCGCGAGTTCAGCGACTTTGGCAAGTGCACGGGCATTGTCGGCCGGCACCGAGAGCACCGAGCGGCGCAGGCGCATGGGGTGATGTTCGATCGATTTGTTCATGTTTCAGTTGTGCCCGCCTTTCCTTCGTTCCGCAAGACGAGGCGAACCGCCGCACCCTTTCATAAGAGCCACCCCTTGCAAGCGGAGCTGCAAACCACCACATCGCAACCAGAAAGGTAACGATTATGCAAAGCATTCGCTCTGTCCTCTTTACGGCCGCAGCCTTGACCATCACGTTCGCGGCCTTTGTTCTGACCGCTTCGCTGGCGCTGGCACTGGCCGGCATCGCCGCCGTCGTCGTGATCGGCAGCGCCATTGCCGCCCGTCTGAACCTCAAGCCAGCCCGCGCCACGGCGCGTCCGGCCGCCGCAGGCGCCGCCCCTGGCCAGCGCGAGATGCGCATCTGGAACGACGGTCGCGGCACGATCATCGACCTCTGATCCCCAGCGATCGGGATCGATCCTCAGGCTGTGATCCGGAATCGGGCCGATCGATGATCGGCTCGCCGACCATTGCTTCCTGCAAAAGATCATAGCTCCCCAAACTGCGAAATTTTGACTGCGAAATTTTTTCCATCCCCATGTCGGATCGGGCGCGTTATCCCCGTCCTTGAGACAGGCCAGCACGGTCCTGGCTCTTCGAACAGAATGGAGAACGACATGGACATCGAAACGCAGCAAACTGAAACGAAGAAGCCGGCACCGGTTCTGAACGGTCTTCTGCCCTATCTTCAGGTCGATGGCGCCGTGAAGGCGGCCGAATTCTACACGCGGGCTTTCGGCGCCAAGGAGGTCAACCGGCATCCGGTGGACGAGCAGGGCCGGACGATGCACATCCATCTCTACATCAACGGCAGCTCGCTGATGCTGGCCGATGCCTATCCGGAATACGGCCATCCGCTCGAAAAGCCGCAGGCCTTCACCCTGACGCTCACCGTCGACGACATCGATGCCTGGTGGGACCGCGCGGTCGCCGCCGGCGCGGAAGTGGTGACGCCGGTCGAGGTGATGTTCTGGGGCGACCGCTATGGTCAGGTTCGCGATCCCTTCGGCGTTCTCTGGGCAATGAACAGCCCGGTGAAAGCAGGCTGACCCTTACCGGCGACGAAATCCGGACGGAACTTTGGGCGGGCGGGCATTTTCACCCGCCCGACGACGCGTGTTGGACAGATTTTCCTTCATTTCTGCGTAGAACTGCTCTAAACGCTACGCAACATTCTTCTGAAATCGAAGGCCTGAAGTTATGGAAAAATTCGTCAAGCTCACCGGCGTCGCAGCACCCCTCCCCGTCGTCAACATCGACACGGACATGATCATTCCGAAGGATTACCTGAAGACGATCAAGCGCACCGGCCTTGGCAAGGGCCTCTTCGCCGAAGCCCGCTACAACGAGGATGGCTCGGTCAATCCGGACTTCGTGCTCAACAAGCCCGCCTATCAGAACGCCAAGATCCTCGTTGCCGGCGACAACTTCGGCTGCGGCTCCTCGCGCGAACATGCCCCCTGGGCCCTGCTCGACTTCGGCATCCGCTGCGTGATCTCCACGTCCTTTGCCGATATCTTCTACAACAACTGTTTCAAGAACGGCATTCTGCCGATCGTCGTCAGCCAGGCCGACCTCGACAAGCTGATGGACGATGCTTCGCGCGGCTCCAACGCCATCCTTTCGGTCGACCTGGAATCCCAGGAAATCACCGGTCCGGACGGCGGTTCGATCAAGTTCGAGATCGACGCCTTCAAGCGCCACTGCCTGCTGAACGGCCTCGACGATATCGGCCTGACGCTGGAGAAGGCGACCGCCATCGACAGTTTTGAGAAGTCGGTCGGCGCCTCGCGTCCCTGGGCCTAAAGCGGGCGACATGGCGCGCAAGCTCATCTCCTCCGGTTCGCCCTTCGAAAAGACGGCAGGCTATTCGCGTGCCGTCGCGATGGGCGACTGGTGCTTCGTCTCCGGCACGACCGGCTACGACTATGCCACCATGACCATGCCCGAGACGGTGGAGGAGCAGGCGCGCAATTGCCTCAGGACGATCGAGGGCGCGCTGAAGGAAGCGGGCTTTTCGCTTTCCGACGTGGTGCGCAATCACTATTACGTCACCGATGCCAGCTTCGCCGATCGGGTGTTCCCCATCTTCGGCGAAGTCTTCGGCGAGATCCGGCCGGCCGCAACCATGATCGTCTGCGACCTGATCCGCCCGGAAATGCTGATCGAGATCGAAGTCACCGCCCTTCGCGGCTGACGCCGAGCCCCTCTGCTCGCACCATCTCCTCTCAAATCGATTCCGAATTAAGCCAATATGCGATAGTCCATAGGCATCGCTTTGCTAGTGGTCTGATTCCGACATTTGCATGCGATCTCAGCGCCCTCGAGAGCAAATGTCGGAATCTTGAGGACCACGAGTAACACTATGATGATAGTGGAATTTTCGAATTTGACATTTGAGTTGAGCGCGTGCGGAAAACGGGACTCAAATGTCAAATTCATTCCACTAGACCTATGCTGAACCGGAAGACGACCATGCAATTCGAAGGCACCGCCGACTATATCGCCGACAAGGACCTGATGATCGCCGTCAATGCTGCGATCCGGCTGGAGCGGCCGCTGCTCGTCAAGGGCGAACCCGGCACCGGCAAGACCGAGCTTGCCCGCCAGATCGCTGCCGCCCTCGATCTCGAACTCATCGAATGGAGCGTCAAGTCGACCACCAAGGCACAGCAGGGCCTCTACGAATACGACGCAGTCTCGCGCCTGCGGGACAGCCAGCTCGGCGACGAACGCGTCAACGAGGTCAAAAACTACATCCGCAAGGGCAAGCTCTGGCAGGCCTTCGAGGCGGGCCGGCGCGTGGTGCTTCTGATCGACGAGATCGACAAGGCCGATATCGAGTTTCCGAACGACCTGCTGCAGGAACTCGACCGCATGGAATTCCATGTCTACGAGACCGGCGAGATGATCAGCGCGCGCCACCGGCCGATCGTCATCATCACCTCCAACAACGAGAAGGAACTGCCGGACGCATTTCTCCGCCGCTGCTTCTTCCACTATATCCGCTTTCCCGATGCCGAAACGCTCGCCCGCATCGTCGAGGTGCACTATCCCGGCATCCGCAAGACGCTGCTTTCGGCGGCCCTTGCCGCCTTCTACGACATCCGCCAGGTGCCGGGCCTCAAGAAGAAGCCCTCCACTTCCGAAGCGCTCGACTGGATCCGGCTGCTCGTCGCCGACGAAGTCGATCCGGCCGATCTCAGGGCCGATGCCAAGACCATGCTGCCGAAGCTGCACGGCGCACTTCTGAAGAACGAGCAGGACGTCCACCTCTTCGAGCGCCTCGCCTTCATGGCGCGCCGCGACGGATGAGCCCGGACGCGCACAAGGTGCTGATCTACGCCACCTGGCAGGGCCGCCTGCTGGTCTTCGACGAGCCGGACTTTCCGGAGATCGAACTGCAGGTGCCCGGTGGCACGATGGAGCCGGGCGAGAGCCCGGAAGTCGCGGCAACGCGCGAGTTCGTCGAGGAAACAGGGTTGACGCCACCGCAGCCGCTCACGCACCTCGTCACGCAGGACTATTCTTACTGGAAGGACGGTAGAGCCATCTGCCATCGGCGACACTATTTTCACGTCGCCCTTACTGGAGAGCAGTGGCAGACATGGCTGCACCGCGAGATGACGCCGGATAGCGGCGGCCCGCCGATCCGCTTCCGCTTCTTCTGGCTCGGCATCGACGAGGCGGGGCGTCAGTTGGGATATGGAATGCGGGACGCTCTGCACTTGGTGTAAATTCGCTCCTCACCCCAGCCCCCTCGCCGCAAGCGGAGAGAGGGGACGTGCGCAGCAGCCAAGACATCACCAGAATGCTCCGCCGGTTCAACCAGGCGGTGTTGGACCGAGCGCAGGCTGGCAACCTTCCTTCTTCCCACCTGCGGGGAGAAAGTCGCGGCAGCGGAATGAGGGGTCTATCGCACCCCCGAATCGTTTTTCTTGACCCCCGCGTCCCTGTCGCGCTATCAAATTCCCCGTGGTGATTTGGCCGGCCGGCTTGCAGCCACGTTAAACAAGTCGCTAAAGGGCCGAGGAAAGTTGGATTTCCGAGGACCGGTCGCGATCAATCGCCGCCGGTTTTTTTGTATTGATCGAGTGGAAGCCCATGCCCATCAAGATTCCCGATACACTGCCCGCTTTCGAAACCCTCGTGCATGAGGGCGTGCGGGTGATGACCGAGACCGTGGCGATCCGTCAGGATATTCGCCCGCTCCAGATCGGGCTTCTGAACCTCATGCCCAACAAGATCAAGACCGAGATCCAGATGGCGCGCCTGATCGGCGCCTCGCCGCTGCAGGTGGAACTGTCGCTGGTGCGCATCGGTGCCCATCGCGCGAAGAACACCTCGGAAGATCACCTGCTCTCCTTCTACGAGACCTGGGACGAGGTGAAGGGCCGCAAGTTCGATGGCTTCATCATCACCGGCGCGCCGGTCGAGACGCTGGAATACGAGGACGTCACCTATTGGGAAGAGCTGAAGCAGATCTTCGACTGGACGGCGACCAACGTGCATTCGACGCTCAATGTCTGCTGGGGCGCGATGGCGGCGATCTACCATTTCCACGGCGTGCCGAAATACCCGCTCGCCGAGAAGGCCTTCGGCGTCTACCGTCACCAGAATCTCAACCGCTCCTCCGTCTATCTCAACGGCTTCTCCGACGACTTCGCCGTCCCGGTCTCGCGCTGGACCGAGGTCCGGCGCGCCGACATCGACAAGGTGCCGAGCCTCGAAATCCTGATGGAATCGAAGGAGATGGGCGTCTGCCTCGTGCACGAGAAAAAGGGCAACCGGCTCTACATGTTCAACCACGTGGAGTATGATTCCACCTCGTTGTCGGACGAATACTTCCGGGACGTGGATGCCGGCGTGCCGATCAAGTTGCCGCACGACTATTTCCCGCACAACGACTCGACCCTGCCGCCGCAGAACCGCTGGCGCAGCCATGCGCATCTCTTCTTCGGCAACTGGATCAACGAGATGTACCAGACGACGCCCTACGATCTCTCGGAGATCGGCACCGGAGAAAACTGAGGCTTAGCGGATGTTCGTCCCCTTCTTCCTCGAACTCAAGGCAGCGAAGGTCCCGGTGACGCTCCGGGAATTCCTGTCCCTGATCGAGGGGCTGGAGGCGGGTATCGCCGCCTTCGACGTCGAAGCCTTCTACTACCTGGCGCGCACGGCGCTGGTGAAGGACGAGCGCCATATCGACCGTTTCGACCGGGTGTTCCAGCATTGCTTTTCCGGTCTGGAAGCGGTCAATCCGATGGAAGCGGGTGAAGAAGCCGTCATCCCCGAGGACTGGCTGCGCAAGCTCGCGGAAAAGCACCTGACCGAGGAAGAAAAGCGCCTGATCGAAGCGCTCGGCGGTTTCGACAAGCTGATGGAGACCTTGCGCCAGCGGCTGCGCGAACAGCAGGGCCGGCACCAGGGCGGCTCGAAATGGATCGGCACCGCCGGCACCTCCCCCTTCGGCGCCTATGGCTACAATCCCGAAGGTATAAGGATCGGCCAGGACCAGTCGCGCCATCGCCGCGCGGTCAAAGTCTGGGACCGACGCGAGTTTAGAGATTATGACGACACCGTCGAACTCGGCACCCGCAACATCAAGGTGGCGCTGAAAAGGCTGCGGCGCTGGGTGCGCCAGGGCGCTGCCGACGAGTTCGACCTTTCCGGCACGATCCGCGCCACCGCCGAGCACGGCTATCTCGACGTGGTGACGCGGCCCGAGCGCCGCAATGCCGTGAAGCTTTTGATGTTCTTCGATGTCGGCGGATCGATGGACGATCACATCCGCATCGTCGAGGAGCTGTTCTCTGCCGCCCGCGGTGAGTTCCGCCACATGGAGCATTTCTACTTCCACAATTGCATCTACGAGGGCCTGTGGAAGGACAACCGGCGCCGGCGCGCCGACATCACCCGCACGACGGAAGTGCTGCGCACCTTCGGCGGCGACTATCGCGCGATCTTCGTCGGCGACGCCTCGATGAGTCCATACGAGATCAGCCATCCCGGCGGCTCGGTCGAGCATTGGAACGACGAGGCCGGCGCGCTCTGGCTCTCGCGCATGACGGCACATTTCCCGCGCTCGATCTGGCTCAATCCCGTGCCCGAGCAGCACTGGGGCTACACCCAGTCGATCGCCATGGTGAGAAAGCTGTTCGAAGGGCGGATGTTCCCTTTGACGCTCGCCGGCCTGCAGGACGCCACCAAGCAATTATCCCGCTGAAATGACGGCGATATCCTGCAGCGCCGCGTGTCTTTCAGAGCACCCCAGGGTCGCCGTGGCCCTGCACTGAGATTTCCGGTTGCCGCATCCTCGGAAATGACGCAGGTTGCTGCGGTCGCGAAGAGGGAGCCAGCGGTGAATATGCATCAGAACACGGAAATCTTCGGCCACCTGCCATCCGGCGAGCCGGTCCATCGTGTGGTGCTCTCCGGCGGCGGACTTACAGCGCATGTGCTGACCTGGGGCTCTGTGATCCAGGATCTGCGGCTGGAAGGCCATGAGCCGCCGCTGGTGCTCGGTTTCAGCGATCTCGAAGGCTATCTCGCCCATTCGCCCTATCTCGGCGCCACGCCCGGACGCTGCGCCAACCGAATCGGAAACGGACGCTTCACCCTCGACGGCGAGGCCTATCAGCTCGAATTGAACGAGAAGGGCGTCACGCACCTGCATGGCGGCAGCGACAACATCGGTAAGCGCAACTGGACGATCACCCGCCAGACGGCGGACAGCGTCACGCTTGTCATCACCGATCCGGACGGACGCGCCGGCTATCCGGGCAATTGTCAGGTCACCTGCACCTACGCGCTGAAGCCCGGTGGCGTTTTGAGCGTCGTCTACGAGACCGAGACCGACCGGCCGACGCTCGCCAATGTCTGCCAGCACAGCTATTTCAATCTCGACGGCAGCGCCGACGCGCTCGGCCACGACATCATGATCGCTGCCGACCATTATCTGCCGACCAACGAACGGCAGATCCCGACAGGCGAGATCCGTGCGGTCGAGGGCACCGCCTTCGATCTCCGGGAAATGACGCCGCTTCGCCGCCAGACCGAAGGTGAGCGCATCGCCTACGACCACAATTTCTGTCTTTCGAACCAGCCCATGGCGAAACACTCGGTGGCGCTGGCCCGCAGCATCAATTCCGGCGTCACGCTCGAAGTGCTGACGACGGAGCCCGGCGTGCAGCTTTATACCGGCGCGAAGCTCAATATCCCCGTCCCCGGCCTCGAGGGCCGCCGCTACGGCCCCTTCGCCGGTTTCTGCCTGGAAACCCAGATCTGGCCGGACGCCGTCAACCATGCCGGCTTCCCGAGCGCGGTGCTTCGCCCCGGCGAGAACCGCCGGCAGGAGACGGATTATGTCTTCATGAAGAGCTGAGTGCGGCCCGCACGGGCGCTGGCGATCTATCGATCTATAGGAGTGGAAGGGAGCGAGCGGCCCAACGGACCGGCGTCGTGTTCGGCACGTGTTCGCACGGCGCTGCAGCCGGCCTCGAAGTGCAACGAGCCTTACGGCAAAGGCCGTCTCATTTCCAAAACAATTATGAAATGAAGTGGTTGGGAGAAATTGGAGCGGGTGAGGCGATTCGAACGCCCGACCCCAACCTTGGCAAGGTTGTGCTCTACCCCTGAGCTACACCCGCTCATTTTCCGCGGCCCGGGGGTAGTCGGTGGACCGTGGCGTCGACGCTGTCTTGCGGCGACGGGCGGTATATGGCCTAAGCGATTTTGGAATGCAACAGGGAAATGACGAGAAATCGAATATTTTTTTGGAGACCTCCCGCAAAGCCCGGAAATGCCGCGTTTTCGGTCATCGTCGCCGCCTGTGAGATTGCGCGCTGACGGGCTTCTCCCCTAAAGCAGGATCGAAAACGAACGCCCAAGGGATGAGAATCATGAGTGAATCACAGCCAAAGACCGCCGAAGACCTCTTTCGTTTTCTCGACGGACTTGGGATCGAGCATAAAACCAAGAACCATGAGCCGGTATTCACCGTCGCCGAATTGGTGGCGCTGCGTGATGAGATCCCCGGCGGCCACACGAAAAACCTTTTCGTGAAGGACAAGACGGACAACTATTTCCTGCTCACCGTCGAGGAGCATGCGACAGTGGACCTGAAGACCGTTCACCAGGTGATCGGTGCGGCGAGCCGGGTCTCCTTCGGCAAGCCGGAAAAGCTGATGGAATATCTGGGCGTCATTCCGGGAGCCGTCACCGCCTTCGGCGCGATCAACGACACCGGCGGCAACGTCAAGATGATCCTCGACGAGGAGTTGATGAAGTTCGACATCGTCAACTGCCATCCGCTCTCGAATGACGCGACGACCTCGATTGCGTCCAGGGATCTGCTGCGCTTCATGGAAGCGACCGGACACGAACCGCTTGTCTTGAAAGTCACGGCCTGACATACGATCTTTGGCGCGAATGCAGTAAGCCGGCCGGCGAGCCGGCGAGGAGAGAAGAATGACGGGCAGCGACAATCCCTATGCAGGGTCTTTCGGCACTCAGATGACGGGCTCGGCCTCCTTCGGCAAGCCGGCGGCCGCGTCGAACGGTGACCTGATCAAGGAAACCACCACCGCCAACTTTGCCAAGGACGTGCTCGAGGCCTCCCGCCAGCAGCCGGTTCTCGTCGATTTCTGGGCACCCTGGTGCGGCCCCTGCAAGCAGCTCACGCCGGTCATCGAAAAGGTGGTCACGGAAGCCGCGGGCCGCGTCAAGCTCGTCAAGATGAACATCGACGATCATCCTTCGATCGCCGGCCAGCTCGGCATCCAGTCGATCCCCGCCGTCATCGCCTTCGTCGGCGGACGACCGGTCGACGGCTTCATGGGCGCGGTGCCGGAAAGCCAGATCAAGCAATTCATCGAAAAGATCGCCGGCCCCGCCGTCGACGACAGCAAGGCCGAGATCGAAGCCGTACTCACCGATGCCAAGGCGCTGCTCGATGCCGGCGATGCCCAGAACGCCGCAGGCCTCTACGGCGCCGTGCTTCAGGCCGACCCCGAAAATGTCGTGGCGATCGCCGGCATGGTCGATTGCATGATCACCCTCGGCCAGCTCGCCGAAGCCCGAGAGGCTCTTTCCGGCCTGCCGGAAGATCTCGCCAAGGACGCGGGCATTGCAGCGATCGGCAAGAAACTCGACCAGATCGAAGAAGCCCGCAAGCTTGGCGATCCCGACGAGTTCGAGCGGCGCCTTGCGGCAAACCCCGACGATCACGAGGCGCGCATGCTGCTTGCCAAGATCCGCAACGTCGAAGGCGACCGGACGGCTGCCGCCGACCACCTGCTGACGATCATGAAGCGCGATCGCGGCTTCGAGGACGACGGCGCCCGGCGCGAACTCCTGTCCTTCTTCGAGGTCTGGGGACCGAAGGATCCGGCAACGGTCGCCGCGCGACGCAAGCTCTCGTCGATCCTGTTCTCCTGAACCGTCGGGCATTGCTTAGATATTCGGGCATTGCTCAGGTATAAAGGGCGCCATCGGTGCCCTTTTTTATGCGTACCTGATCACGATCCGCATTCACTCATGAAGATCGATGTGCGTGTCTCTTGAGATTTTTGGGGAATGCACCATCTTTTGGTCTGGTGACCACGCTTCCTTGGCGGGGCAAGAGCGGATACCTTCAGGGTCTATCGGAACATGCACGTCGGAAATGCACGCTATCTCGGTCCTCAGGACTTGCCGGAGATCATTCCGGTGTTTCCGCTGACCGGTGCCTTGCTGCTTCCCGGTGCCCAGCTTCCGCTCAACATCTTCGAGCCGCGCTATCTCGCGATGCTCGATGACGCGCTTTCCGGCAACCGCCTGATCGGCATCGTGCAGCCTTCCTTCTGCGAAGGCCGAAACGAGACGGCCACCGGCCCGACGCAGGCGCTCTGCGAGGTCGGTTGCATCGGCCGCATCACCTCCTTCGCCGAGACCGGCGACGGCCGCTACATCACCTCGCTCACCGGGGTCTGCCGCTACCGGCTGTTTTCGGAGGTCGGCGGCACGCGCGGTTACCGCCGTTTCCGCATCGGCCCCTTTGCCGCCGATCTCGAGAACCGCGATGATGAAACCCTCGTCGACCGGGCGGCTCTGCTTGCCGCCTTCAAGGCCTATCTCGAAGCCAACAAGCTCAAGGCCGATTGGGAAAGCGTCGAACGGGCGAGCAACCGCACCCTGGTCAATTCCATGGCGATGATGTCGCCCTATGGCCCCGCCGAAAAACAGGCGCTGCTCGAAGCACCCGACCTCAAGACACGCGCGGAAACCCTGATCGCCATCACCGAGATCGTGCTCGCGCGCGACTTCGGCGATATGGACAGCATCCTGCAGTGAAGCGAGCGACGGATCATGGATATCAACGCCAGCAAGGTCGACCCGAAACTGCTTGAGCTGCTCGTCTGCCCGCTGACGAAGGGCCGCTTGAGCTACCACGCCGAAGCCAACGAACTCGTCTCGGAAAAGGCCCGCCTCGCCTATCCGATCCGCGACGGCGTGCCGATCATGCTGGTCTCGGAAGCGCGCAAGATCGAGGATTGAGGTCGCACGGCTCGGCCGATTTGACGAACGCGAGATTTCGCAGTTGCCCTCATCGGCCTGCCGGCCACCTTCTCCCCGAAGGGCGGGGAGAAGGAAACGCGTGGCGCGCTCGCACCTGAAAAGTCAAACCGCCGCTTGCTTGCTGTCTGGTCGCGCATGGCGGCGACGCAAAGAGTAGATCTCGTCCCCTCTCCCTGCCTGCGGGGAGAGGGTTAGGGTGAGGGGCAATCCCAAGGTCGCTGTTCAGATCGGCTGACCCGACAGCAGCCGCGGATCGGTCTCACCGGCGATGCCGGCGGCCTGGCGGATGAAGAAATTCTTCAGCGACGGCAAGCGATCGACGATACCGAGGCCGAAATCGCGGGCGATACGGACCGGGGTGATGTCGTTGGAAAACAGCCGGTTGAGCACGTCGGTCGTCACCCCCATGCGGAAGGTGTCGAAACGCCGCCAGCTCTGGTAGCGCTCGAGCACGGCGAGCGAGCCGATGTCGAGCCCGAGGCGGTCCGCCTCGACGATCGTTTCCGCCAGAGCGGCGACGTCCTTGAAGCCGAGATTGAGCCCCTGTCCCGAGATCGGATGAATACCGTGGGCCGCATCGCCGGCAAGGGCAAAGCGCGGCTTGACGAAATCGCGGGCGAGCGTCAGGCCGAGCGGAAAGGCCCGCCGTCCGCCGACCACCTTCAGATGCCCGAGCTTGTGGCCAAAACGGCGCTCCAGCTCCTCTTCGAACAGGAAATCGTCGCCCTTGACCAGCCGTTCGGCGTCCTCGGTGCGCTCGGTCCAGACCAGTGACGAGCGATTGTTCTTGAGCGGCAGCGTCGCAAACGGACCGGCCGGCAGGAAATGCTCCTCCGCCGTGCCGTCGTGCGGCCGCTCGTGCTCGACCGTCGTGACGATGCCGGACTGACCGTAGTCGAACTCGACCGTCTTGATGCCGGCGGCATCACGCAGCTTGGAGCGCACGCCGTCACAGGCCACAAGCAGGCGCGCTTCCAGCTTTTCGCCGCCGGCAAGCGTGACGTCGACCGCATGGTCGCCGCTCTTGAAGCTTTCGACCATCGTCGACTGGCGATTGACGACGCCGAGTTCCTCGCATGCTCCGCGCAGCGCGCCGACCATCGCCGTGTTCGGCACCATGTGGGCGAAGGGCCGGCCATCGCCGCCGTCGCCATCAAAGGTCAGGAACACCGGGCGCACCGGATCGGCCGCCTTCGAATCGGTAATCACCATCCGGCGGATCGGCTCCGCCTCCGGCGCGATCTGATCCCAGACCCCGAGCACGTCGAGCATGCGCTCGGCAGCCGACGCAACCGCCGAGGCGCGCTGGTCCTTCTTCCAGGCGCCTTCCGGCGCGCCGTCGATGACCATAACGCTCAGATGCGGCGCGGCCTTCTTCAGGGAAACGGCGAGCGAAAGGCCGACATAGCCGCCACCGGCAATCAAGACATCGAGCATCCGCTTTCTCCCGTCGCACTTGAGCATCGTTTTATGTCTATATAGATCAATGCCATCGACGTTCCTACCATCGGAGACTGCCGAAATGTCGCGCCCCACCGACACCGCCACGCCCATGGATGCGCTGCTTGCCATTCTCGATCTCGAGAAGCTGGAGGAAAACCTGTTCCGGGGCTTGAGCCCGCAGGTCGGCTGGCAGCGCGTGTTCGGCGGCCAGGTCATCGGCCAGGCGCTGGTGGCGGCCCAGCGGACCGTCGACGCCGACCGCTTCGTCCATTCGCTGCACGCCTATTTCATGCGGCCGGGCGATCCGTCGGTGCCGATCATCTACGAGGTCGACCGTATCCGCGACGGCTTCGAGCTTCGCCACCCGCCGTGTGGTCGCCATTCAGCACGGCAAGGCGATCTTCTCGATGTCCGCCTCGTTCCAGTACGACGAGGACGGGTTCGACCACCAGATCGAGATGCCGAAGCTGCCGATGCCCGAGACCTTGCCGGGCGAACAGGAACTGAAGGAGAAATTCCTCGTCCATGCGCCGGAAGCGATCCGGCGCTACTGGGAGCGGCCGCGGCCGATCGAAATCCGCCCGGCCTCGCTGCACCACTATTTTACCCGCGACGACGGCAAGCCGATCCAGGACGTTTGGGTCAAGGCGGTCGGCACCGTTCCGGACGAGCGCCATATCCAGGCGGCCATCCTTGCCTATCTCTCCGACATGACCCTGCTCGACACCTCGCTCTATGCGCACGGCACTTCGGTCTTCGATCGGAACCTGCAGGTCGCAAGCCTCGATCACGCCATGTGGTTCCATCGTCCCTGCAAGATGGACGACTGGCTGCTCTATACCCAGGACAGTCCGAGTGCACATGGTGCCCGCGGGATGACCAGAGGCAGCCTTTTTACGCGTTCCGGCGTGCTGATCGCCTCTGTCGCCCAGGAAGGGCTGATCCGGAAAAAGGCATCTGAATAGAAAACAAGCAGATTCTATAATCTGCCTATTTTTTGACCTTCTAAATTGACGATTTTCTATTGCACCGCAGCATCCGTGCTGCGGCTTTCGTTTTTCCCGTTGTTTTTCATTTGCTTAGCTCAAGCGTCTGAATCTGGCACGCCCCTTGAATGTCATTGTCCGGTTGCACGGCGCTCTGGCGCTCCGCAGCAAGGAGAGACGGCCTCCGCCGGAGGCGAACAAGGATGAAACCAGATGAAAATTGTGATGGCCATTATCAAGCCGTTCAAGCTCGATGAGGTTCGCGAAGCCCTCACTGCTGTCGGCATCCAGGGCCTGACCGTAACCGAAGTCAAAGGCTACGGCCGCCAGAAGGGACATACCGAAATCTATCGCGGCACCGAATATGCCGTAAGCTTCCTGCCGAAGCTGAAGGTCGAAATCGCCGTTGCCTCGGAACTCGTCGACAAGGCCGTGGAAGCGATCGCGGCCGCCGCTAAGACCGGCCAGATCGGCGACGGCAAGATCTTCGTCTACGCCATTGACCATGCCGTGCGCATCCGCACCGGCGAAACCGATTCAGAAGCGTTGTAAATCACGCCGTTCAGGGAGCACTCCTCGATGTCATCACTTAAGCTTTCCACCTCTCTTGGACGCCTGGGCGCACTCACCGCCGCCCTGCTTGCGCCGGCCGTTGCCTTCGCGCAGGAAGCGGCTCCGGCCGCAGCGGCTGCAGCCGTACCGGTTCCGGACAAGGGCGATACTACCTGGATGCTCTTGTCCACCATCCTCGTTCTCCTCATGACGGTTCCCGGTCTTGCCCTCTTCTATGGCGGCCTGGTGCGGGCAAAGAACATGCTGTCCGTGCTGATGCAGGTTCTGATGATCACCGCGATCGTCATGATCATCTGGGTCACCTACGGTTATTCACTGGCCTTCACGGACGGCGGCTCGCTCAACCTGTTCGTCGGCGGCCTGTCGAAGATGTTCCTCGCCGGCGTCGACACGACCACGCTCGCCGAGAGCTTCTCCAAGGGTGTGTTCATCCCCGAATATGTTTTCGTCGTCTTCCAGATGACCTTTGCCTGCATCACGCCGGCGCTGATCGTCGGTGCCTTCGCCGAACGCATCCGCTTTTCGGCCGTCGTGCTGTTCGTCATTCTCTGGGTCACCTTCGTCTACTTCCCGATCGCCCACATGGTCTGGTTCTGGGGCGGCCCGAGCGCTTACACGGCTCCGACCGGCCTGATCTTCTCCTTCGGTGCGATCGACTTCGCCGGCGGCACGGTGGTTCACATCAACGCTGGCATCGCCGGCCTCGTCGGTGCCATCCTGCTCGGCAAGCGCACCGGCTATAAGAAGGAAATCATGGCGCCGCACTCGATGACGCTCACGATGGTCGGCGCGTCGCTGCTCTGGGTCGGCTGGTTCGGCTTCAATGCCGGCTCCAACCTCGAGGCCAACGCCTATGCCGCCCTCGCGATGATCAACACCTTCCTCGCAACCGCCGCCGCCATCATCTCCTGGGCCGTCGTCGAGACGCTCGTGCGCGGCAAGGCCTCGATGCTCGGTGCAGCGTCCGGTGCCGTGGCCGGCCTCGTCGCCGTCACGCCGGCTGCCGGCTTCGCCGGACCGATGGGCGCGATCGTGCTCGGCTTCATCGTCTCCCCGGTCTGCTACTTCTTCGTCGACGTCGTGAAGAACAAGTTCAACTACGACGACAGCCTCGACGTCTTCGGCGTTCATGGCGTCGGCGGCATCCTCGGCGCGATTGCCACCGGCATCCTCGTCAACCCGGCCCTCGGCGGCGCCGGCATCGTCGATTATTCGACGGCCGACTTCGCAGCCGGTTATGCCGGCACCGCAACCCAGGTCTTGGCACAGCTCAAGGGCGTCCTTGTCACCGTGGTCTGGTCCGGTATCGGTTCGTTCATCATCTTCAAGATCGTCGATTCGATCGTCGGCCTGCGTGTCTCGGTCGAAGCCGAACGCGAAGGCCTCGACCTCTCGTCCCACGGCGAAGCCGCATACCACGCCAGCTAAGCGCATCGTGGCGCCACAAAGGGCGCCACCCAAGTCCCGTCGCGATCCGTCTTTGCGGATCGCCTTTGGCCCGGATCGCAAGATCCGGGCCTTTTTCGTACGGATCTTCAGGACAGGCGCCGCTATTTTAGCGGCAACTACGCATGGTTAATGTCGCATTAACCGTACTCCGCTTAGGTTGATTCCATGGCACGCAATGTGCCCTAGAGATCGACACGGGCAGCAGGCAATATGAGCAGAAGCAATCCGGCAACGCTTGACAGCCGTTCCAACCGGTTCGTGCTAACCACCTTCGTTTGGCGACAGATCGCGTCGCTGGCGGGCTTTGCGCTGTTCGGCGCATTGGCGCTGGCTGTCGCGGCGCTATCGACATGGAACGTCGCCGACCCGAGCTTCTCCTATGCCACATCGGAAGCGCCGACCAATGTGCTTGGTTATCCGGGTGCGGCCTTTGCCGATATCTTCATGCAATTCTTCGGCCTTGCCAGCGTCGTCGCGCTGCTGCCGGCCGTTGCCTGGGCGCTGGTGCTGATCAGCGGCAAGCGCTTCGACAAGATATTCAAGCGCCTCGGCGCCTGGTTCATCGGCTCCGTGCTTGCCGGCGCGGCGCTGAGCTGCGTGCCCGCGCCCATCACCTGGCCCTTGCCCAATGGTCTCGGCGGCGTCTTCGGCGACATGATTCTCCGCTTTCCCGCACTCTTCACCGGCGCCTTCCCGACCGGCACGCTCGCGACCGTGCTCGCCTGCATCTTCGCGGCACCGGCCGCCTGGTGCCTGATCTACAGTGCCGGTCTCATCGGCGTCAGCGACGAAGAGGAAGACGAGGAGATTGCCGAACCGACTCCGAGCAAGGCGCGTACCGTTCGCGACGAGTTGGACGAGGACGACAGCGAAGGCCCCTTCACCCTGCTGATGGGCTCCTTCGCCCATATGCGCTACACGATGCATGCGCGCGTGCGCCGCATTTTCGGCATGAGCGGTACGCGCAGTTCGCCCAAGCGTCAGTATGACGAGCCTTACGACTTCAACAATGACGAGTTCGGCACCCTGAACGAGCCGGTCCGGCCGAAGCCGATGGCTGCCGGCGACCGCATCGAACCCTCGCTCGATCGCTCCGAACGCCGCATCGTCACGCCGCCGCCGATCATGGCCGACGGCGAGGACGACGATCTGCCCTTCGATATCGACGAGCGCCGCCCCGCCGGCATCCTGCCGGACGACGAGGACGATGATCCGGCATCCGACTGGGCGCCGCGGGCAGCGCCGCCGAAGCAGGGCCTGCCGAAATCGGGCTCGCGGGTGGCAACGCCGGCACCCCGCCCGAAAGCCGGCCAGCGGATCGAGCGCGAAGCCCAGCGCTCCTTCGTCGAGGACGATGGCGATTTCACGCTGCCGCCGATGCATTTTCTCGCCGAACCGAAGAATGTCAGCCGCGACGCTTCGCTGTCGCCCGACGCACTCGAACAGAATGCCCGCATGCTCGAAGGCGTGCTCGAGGATTTCGGCGTCAAGGGCGAGATCATCCACGTGCGCCCGGGTCCGGTCGTAACCCTCTATGAACTGGAGCCGGCGCCCGGCATCAAGTCGTCCCGCGTCATCGGCCTTGCCGACGACATCGCCCGCTCGATGAGCGCGATCGCTGCCCGCGTCGCCGTCGTTCCCGGTCGCAATGCCATCGGCATCGAACTGCCGAACCAGCGGCGCGAAACCGTCTACCTGCGCGAACTCATCGGCTCGCGTGACTTCGAGACTTCCAAGGCACGCCTTGCCATGGCGCTCGGCAAGACGATCGGTGGCGAGCCCGTGGTTGCCGATCTCGCCAAGATGCCGCATCTGCTCGTCGCCGGTACCACCGGCTCGGGCAAGTCGGTGGCGATCAACACGATGATCCTGTCGCTGCTCTATCGCCTGCGCCCGGATCAGTGCCGCCTGATCATGATCGACCCGAAGATGCTCGAACTCTCCGTCTATGACGGCATCCCGCACCTGCTTTCGCCCGTCGTGACCGATCCCAAGAAGGCGGTCGTCGCGCTGAAGTGGACGGTGCGCGAGATGGAAGAGCGCTACAAGAAGATGTCGAAGATCGGCGTGCGCAACATCGACGGTTTCAACAGCCGCGTCGAGCAGGCGCTTGCCAAGGGTGAATCGATCACCCGCACGGTACAGACCGGCTTCGACCGCCAGACCGGCGAGGCGATGTACGAAACGGAAGAATTCGATCTGTCGCCGATGCCCTATATCGTCGTCATCATCGACGAAATGGCCGACCTGATGATGGTCGCCGGCAAGGACATCGAAGGCGCCGTGCAGCGCCTCGCCCAGATGGCGCGTGCCGCCGGCATCCATGTCATCATGGCAACGCAGCGCCCCTCGGTCGATGTCATCACCGGCACGATCAAGGCCAACTTCCCGACGCGCATCTCATTCCAGGTCACCTCGAAGATCGACAGCCGCACGATCCTCGGCGAACAGGGCGCCGAGCAACTGCTCGGCATGGGCGACATGCTCTACATGGCCGGTGGCGGCCGCATCCAGCGCGTCCACGGCCCCTTCGTCTCCGACACCGAGGTCGAGGAGGTCGTCGCCTATCTGAAGACCCAGGGCGTGCCGCAATATCTCGATGCCATCACCGAGGACGATGACGAGGATGGTGACGGCGGCGGACCGGCCGGCACCTCCAACCTCGCCGATTCCGACGACCCCTACGATCAGGCGGTCGCGATCGTTCTGCGCGACGGAAAGGCTTCCACCTCCTACGTGCAGCGCCGCCTCGGCATCGGCTACAATCGGGCCGCATCGCTGATCGAGCGCATGGAGCAGGAAGGCATCATCGGCCCGGCGAACCACGCCGGAAAGCGCGAGATCCTGGTTCCGACCGAAGCGGAAATCACCGGCCGCTGATGCGGCCGACAGACAAGGGCAGACGTCCCGGACCAGGGGCCGAACCGGTAACGGTCATGTGAGAGCACAAGCCGCAAAGCTCGAAAATGGCGCCTTGAAGGCGCCGCACTTGCGCTCCAGATGATCGGTAAATGAAGGAGACTGAGATGACAGAGACCAAAATCGGCGAGCGCAATCCTCCGGTGATTTCGCGCCGCCTCTTCGTGTGCGGGCTTGCGGCGCTTGCCGGCATCGGCGGCACCGGTCTCGATCTCACCCAGGCTTTCGCCCAGGCGCCGAGCGCCGCCCAGAAGATCGCCGATCACTTCTCCTCGGTGAAGACCATGTCCGGTGAATTCGTGCAGTTCGGCCCGCGCGGCGAACAGACCGGCGGCAAGTTCTATATCCGCCGCCCCGGCCGCATCCGCTTCAACTACGAGGCCCCCTCGCCGATGCGCGTCATCGCCGACGGCAAGTCCGTGGTCATCGGCAACATGAAGCTCAAGACCTGGGACATCTATCCGCTGTCGAAGACGCCGCTCAACCTGCTGCTCAGCGAGAAGATCGACCTGACCGGCAAGATGGTGCGCGACGTCAAGGAAGAGTCCGACCTCATTACCATCGTGCTTGGCGACCGCTCGATTTTCGGCGATTCGACCATCACCATGATGTTCGATCCGAAGACCTACGATCTGCGCCAATGGACGATCACCGACGCGCAGAAGAAGGATACCTCGGTCATGATCTTCAACGTCCAGACCGGGATGCCGTTGGACGACAAGGTCTTCCAGATCCCCTACGACGAGGTCCGCAACAAGCGGGGCGGCTAGAGAGATCCAGCCGCCGGCATCCCGACTGCGGGCATGATGGACATAAGGCCGCCGGATGGCGGCCTTTTTCGTGCGATCCCGTTCGCGCATTCCTTGTCCCGGCGCGTCGGACCTGCTTAAAGCTCAGGTCAAACATCCATCCAAGCCGGCCTTCCCTTCGCGAACGTCCGGCCCCAGCCGATCAGGGAATGACGAATGGCCCTTTCCGTCGCCACATGGAACATCAATTCCGTTCGCCTGCGCATGCCGCTTGTCGAGCATCTCCTGAAGACGTGGCAGCCGGACATCCTCTGCCTGCAGGAAACCAAGTGCCCGAACGACCAGTTCCCTTCGAAGCCGCTGAAGGCGCTCGGCTACAACCATATCGAGATGCACGGCCAGAAGGGCTATCACGGCGTGGCGACGATCTCGCGCCTGCCGCTGCATGAGCTCAGCGACCGCCGTGACTATTGCGGCGTCGGCGATGCCCGCCACCTCTCGGTCGTCTTCGAGGCCGGCGGCAAGAAGATCCGGCTGCACAATTTCTATGTTCCGGCAGGCGGCGACGAGCCGGACCGCACCATCAACCCGAAATTCGGCCACAAGCTCGACTTCGTCGAGGAGATGAAGCTGCTGCACGCCGAGGCCGAGGCCGGCATTTCCTCGATCCTCGTCGGCGACCTCAACATCGCGCCACTCGAAGACGACGTCTGGTCGCACAAGCAGCTCCTGAAGATCGTCAGCCATACGCCGATCGAAACCGAGGGGCTGACCACGGTCATGACCGGCGGCGGCTGGGTCGACCTGATGCGCCAGCACACACCGGCCCCGACCAAGCTCTACACCTGGTGGAGCTACCGGGCGAAGGACTGGGAAGCTGCCGACCGCGGTCGCCGGCTCGACCACATCTGGTCCTCCGCCGACCTGGCGCCGGCGCTGAAGCACGTCGACATCCTGCGCGAAGCCCGCGGCTGGGAGCGCCCCTCCGACCACGTGCCGGTCATCGCCCACTTCGATATCTGACGCTTTTCCCTGAGCGGCGGCGCGCCTTCGGTGCTTGCCGATTCATCAAGAAAAACATGACTAAAAGAATCATATTTTTCTTGATGCGCATTTCCAAACGGACTATCCCTCTTTTCGGGCGGCGGGGACACCGCCTCCGGCAGCCGCTGGGCTGCCGTTTTCACTGATATTCGGGTGCTCCGCTCTGGCTTTCGCCGGAAAGCTTTCGTGCGCCCGCAAGAGGGCCAGACATGTCGAAGACCTTGCCGATCCACTTCACGCGCGCGTCGCGCCGCGCATTCTCCGCAGCCATTGTCCTGGCCGCAAGCGTTGCCGTCGTGTTCCTTTCGCCAACCGCAGCCTATGCGCAATCGGCCGAAAGCCAGAAGACGACACGGCTGGAAAAGATCGAGGTGACGGCCGGCAAGACAGCCGCGACGATCGCCGAGGATAACGACACGATTGCGCCGACGCGCAATGTCTCGGCGTTCAAGATCGATACGCCGCTGGTCGAAACGCCCCGCTCCGTCTCGGTGATCACACGCAAGGAACTCGAAGAGCGCGGCGTACAGGACATGATCCAGGCGACCCGTTACGCCGCCGGCGTCACGACGGGCGCCTTCGGCTTCGATCCGCGCTTCGACCAGATCTACATCCGCGGCTTCGAGACGACGACGACCGGCGACTTCCGCGACGGCCTGCGCCAGCCCTACATGAACTACGGCACCTTCCCGACCGAGGTCTACGGCCTCGAACGAATCGAGATCCTGAAGGGGCCGGTATCCGTCATGTATGGCGCAGCCGGCGTCGGCGGCATCGTCAATCGCATCTCGAAGATGCCAGAGGAGGAGACGCACCGCGAGGTCGAGCTGCAATATGGCACGATCGGCCGCACCCAGGCCGCCTTCGATTTCGGTGGCCCGGCAACGGCCGAGGGCGATTTCCTCTACCGCATCGTCGGGCTCTTCAGGAACGGCGAGACCAACTACGACGTCGCCGACGACCGTTACCTGCTGCAACCCTCCTTTACCTGGAGGCCGGACGAAGGCACGTCGCTGACCGTCTACGGTCTCGGCCAGAAAGGCGAGAGCGACGCCAGCCCGAGGGTGCTCGAACATGATGGCCGGCTGCTGCGCTACAGCGATCCGGACTACGACTATCAGAAGGTCCGGCAGTATCAGGCGGGCTACAAGTTCGAACATGAATTCGACAACGGCCTGACCTTCCGCCAGCATGGCCGCGTTAGCGATCTCGACCTGAAGGCCCGTTACCTGCAGTTCGGGGCCGAGGTGGCACCCGACGTCTTTGACCGCTCTCCCGTCGCCATCAAGGACGACCAGCGCGCCTACCAGATCGACAATCAGCTCGAGGCAGTCTTCGACACCGGCGCGGTCTCCCACACGCTCCTGACCGGCCTCGACTATTCCTGGATCACCTCCGACTTCGGCCTCGGCTTCGGCGCCGTCGATCCGGCCTATCGTTTAGACCTCAACAACCCCACCTTCGGCGTCAGCGGCCCGACGCCTGATCTCACCAGCTTCAGCGGACGGGATCTCCGCCAGACCGGCATCTATGTCCAGGACCAGGTGGAGTTCGGCAACTGGCGCGCCGTCGGCGGCCTTCGCTACGACCGAGTCGATCAGACCGGTACCAACAAGAACACCGGCGTCGTCGATCGCAAGGACGATGGCGAACTGACCGGACAGGCGGGCCTTCTCTACCTCTTCGACAACGGGATTGCGCCCTATGCCAGCTACAGCACTTCCTTCGTGCCGCGCACCGAACTTTCGGCTGACGGCACCGTGCTTGATCCGACGACCGGCGAGCAGATCGAGCTTGGCGTGAAGTACCAGCCGGAAGGCGAGACCTACTCGCTGAGTGCGGCTTACTATCGGATCGTCGAGACCGGCGCGCCGCAATATGTGTCGGACGCGTCGCTTCCCGCCGGCTACTATTACAAATCATCAGGCGAGGTGACGACCAATGGCTTCGAGGTGGAAGGACGAAGGGAGTTCGACAACGGCCTGAGCTTTATCGCCGCCTATAACTACAACGACGCCGAAATCACCGGGAACGTCGACCCGTCGCTGATCGGCAATGTGCCGTCAACGAAGCCGCGCCATGTCGCATCGCTCTGGGTCAACTATCTGCTGCCCGACGATACTGAGCTTGCGGGCTTGAGCCTCGGCGGCGGCATGCGTCTGGCATCGAGCTCCTACACATCCGATGCCAACACGGCCAAGAACGGCGGCGCCGTCTATTTCGACGCCTCGATCGCCTACGACTTCGGTGCCAGGAACCCCGAACTCGACGGGCTGTCGCTCGCCGTCAGCGCCACCAATCTCGGCGACCGCCGCGAAGAGATCTGCACCGATGGCTACTGCTATTTCGGCCAGGGCCGCACGGTGCTCGGTTCGCTGAAATACCGGTGGTAACGGAAGGAAGCCAGTTATCGGAGTTCAGGCAAAGCGGCCGGCGAGCGCGCCGGCCCGGCGGATCATCGCCTGCAGGTTCTCGCGGATGCGCACTTCGACGAGTTCTGCCACTTCCGGGTATTCTTCCAGCATGCGGCGGAAGAGCGGCCGGTTGATGCGGATGACCTCGCTGTCTTCCTCGGCGGTTGCCGTGAACTTGCGTTCGACCATCGAGATCAGGGCCAGTTCCGACAGAAGTGCACCACGGCCGACCGTGGTGACCTGCGCCAGGGAACCGTCGGCGCCTGCCTTCGACAAGGACAGGCTGCCGCTCGCGATCGCATAGGCGCAATCGGCGGGCGCCCCTTCGCGAAACAGTTCCTGCCCCTTGAATATGCGGCGCCGCTCCGCGCCGAAGGCGATCAGCCGCAGCTTGTCCTCGCTGATATCGGCAAACAGCGGCACGTTGGACAGAAGCACGATATCATCGTTGAGCGCCAAGCGGCTAACCTCCGGAAGTCACGTCGCTGCCGACCCGGCAGGGCGGTAACGGAAAACGGAACATGGCGTGGAGCTGTTTCGCGCCATGCATACCCCGGCTACGGAACGATCTTGTAGCCGCCGTTCTCTGTCACCAAAATCTCGGCATTGGAAGGGTCCCGCTCGATTTTCTGGCGCAGCCGGTAGACATGGGTTTCCAGCGTGTGGGTGGTGACGCCGGAATTGTAGCCCCAGACCTCTTCCAGAAGCACGTCGCGCGTCACCACCTTCTGGTCGGCGCGGTAGAGGTAGCGGATGATCGCCGCTTCCTTCTCGGTGAGACGAATCTTTTGGCCGTTCTCAAGCGTCAGCAACTTCTGGCTGGGTTTGAACGTGTAGGGCCCGACGCTGAAGGTCGCGTCCTCGCTCTGCTCGTGCTGGCGCAACTGCGCCCGAATGCGGGCAAGCAGCACGGCGAAGCGGAACGGCTTTGTCACATAGTCGTTGGCGCCGGCCTCGAGTCCGAGGATCGTGTCCGAATCGGTGTCGTGGCCGGTCAGCATTATGATCGGCGCCTTGAAACCGCCCTTGCGCAGAAGTTTCACCGCCTCGCGGCCATCCATGTCGGGTAGGCCGACGTCCATGATCAGCAGATCCACCTGCTGCCCACGTGCGGTCTGGATACCCTTGGCGGCGGTCGCCTCCTGGATGAGATCGAATTCTTCGTAGAGCGAGAGTTGCTCGACCAATGTCTCGCGCAGGTCATTGTCGTCATCGACAAGAAGAATGGTACGGGTCGCCATTGGACAATTCCTGTTTGCTTCCATTTTCAAACTAGCTCAAATGCCTGTGTTGGCAAGCGAACCAGCTTTGCTACAGCGCCGCGCGTCTTATCAGACGCGCAAAGGTCGCTGTAGAACTTTGATTTGCTGCATGTCTTTGTCCTTAAATCGAGGTCGATTTAAGGAGACATGCAGTAGATCGTTATATTCGCAACCGTGCTTATGGTGCCCCCAAATCACGGGCAAAGCAAAAATCCGTGAGAATGATGCGCAAGAAAACGTCGGGAAAAAGACCAGCCAAATCCATCATCACAGTCCGCCCGGCGCCGCGCGATCGAAGGCGGGCACTGGTTTGCTTCGACGGCCGCGTCGAGCAGGCGGCGATCGGACGAAGCGGCATCACCAGCCTGAAGCGCGAGGGTGACGGCGCCACCCCACGCGCCGCAATGAAGCTGATCGGCGGTTATGTCAGGCGCGATCGGCTCTCCCTGCCGCCCACGCCGTTGCCGACGCGGACCACGCGCAAGGGCATGCTGTGGTGCGACGCGTCAGGCCACGCCCAATACAATCGTCCGGTCATGGCACCTTTCACGCCGAGCCATGAGGAGATGATGCGCGAGGACGGGCTCTATGACATCTGCCTGGTGATGGATTGGAATCTCATCGCTCGCCGGCGAAATGCCGGCTCGGCGATCTTCTTCCACTTGATCCGGCCGGGTTATGAGCCGACGCAGGGCTGCGTCGCGGTCAGCCTGCCCGCCATGTCGCGGCTGATCCCGCATATGCGGCGCGGCACCACTGTCCAGGTTCTCTGATACCGGCCAGGGCGAAAGCATGTCGCGCAAAAGTGCGCGGCGGTTTTGCGATAACGACATGCAAAATATCAAGGACTTAAAGCAAGGAGCGAATCTGATCGCGACACGCTGGTGTCACTCAGGCCAGCGACCGGGGCGTCACGAAACGCCGGAGCTTGGCGCCGCCGGGCGCAAGCTCCCGCCAACCCGTTGCTTCGAATTCGAGCACGGCAAGGGCAGCCGTCGGAAACTTGTCCGCCATACGCATGCGCAAGTCCGCATCGCCGGAACCGACGAGTTGGAACGCCAGGTCCTCCAAACCGGGATTGTGGCCGACGACGAGCAGCGTCCTGACGGCCGGATCGGTGGCGCGGAGGACGCTCAGGATCTGGGCCGCCCCCACTTCGTAGATCGCGCGGGTATTCTCGACCGCGATTCCCGTCGGCAGAGCCGCCGCCACCAATTGCCAGGTCTCCTGTGCACGTTTCGCCGTCGAGACAAGGGCGCGTTCCGGCACGAGCTCATGCTGCTTCATGTAGTCGCCCATCCGGGGCGCCGCCTTGCGGCCACGCTCGCCAAGTGGGCGATTGATATCGGCGACGCCCGCCGGCCAGGCGGACTTGGCATGCCGAAGCAGCATCAGGCAGTAGTTGTGAACAGGCAGATCGTCGCTCATCCATCGTCCTCCCACGGCTCTTCAGGTCATGAGTGGACAGCTTAGCGCATTTCGCCGAGCCGCGCGGAATGCCTGCTGCATGTCTCCTTAAATCGACCTCGGTTTAACGACAAAGACATGCAGCAAATCAAAGTGCTCAGTCACCTTTGCGCGTCCGATAAGACCGCGGCCCGCAGACAAAAAAGGCCGCCCCGAAGGGCGGCCATTTGCGCCGGAAAAGCTCAGATCCGGCTTATTTCCATTCGCGGATGTCGACGAAGTGGCCCGCCACCGCCGCGGCGGCTGCCATGGCCGGCGAGACCAGATGCGTGCGGCCCTTGAAGCCCTGGCGACCTTCGAAGTTGCGGTTCGACGTCGACGCGCAACGCTCGCCGGGCTTCAGTCGGTCGTCGTTCATCGCCAGGCACATGGAGCAGCCCGGCTCGCGCCAGTCGAAGCCGGCTTCCTTGAAGATCTTGTCGAGGCCCTCGGCCTCGGCCTGTTCCTTCACGAGGCCGGAGCCCGGAACGATCATCGCCGAAACGGTCGAGGCGACCTTGCGGCCTTCGACGACCTGGGCGACCGCCCGCAGGTCCTCGATGCGGCCGTTGGTGCAGGAGCCGATGAAGACGCGATCGATGGCAATGTCGGTGATCTTCGTGCCTGGCTTCAGGCCCATATAGTCGAGCGCGCGCCACTTGGAGGCCCGCTTGGTCTCTTCCTGGATTTCGTCCGGGTTCGGAACGATGCCCTGAACCGAAATGACGTCTTCCGGCGAGGAGCCCCAGGAAACGATCGGCGGCAGGTTGGCGGCGTCGAGCACGACGACGCGGTCATAATGCGCGCCTTCGTCCGTGTGCAGCGTCTTCCAGTAGTCGAGCGCCATGTCCCAGGCCTTGCCCTTCGGGGCGCGCGGCTTGTCCTTGATATAGGCAAACGTCGTCTCGTCGGGCGCGATCAGGCCGGCGCGGGCGCCGCCTTCGATCGTCATGTTGCAGATGGTCATGCGGCCTTCCATCGACAGCGAGCGGATCGCCTCGCCGGCAAATTCGATGACGTGGCCGGTGCCGCCGGCTGTGCCGATCTCGCCGATGATCGCGAGAATGATGTCCTTGGCGGTGACGCCGGGCGGAAGCTGGCCGTCGACGCGAACCAGCATATTCTTCGCCTTCTTCTGGATCAGCGTCTGGGTCGCGAGCACGTGCTCGACTTCGGAGGTGCCGATGCCGTGGGCCAGCGAACCGAAGGCGCCATGCGTCGAGGTGTGGCTGTCACCGCAGACGATGGTCATGCCCGGCAGGGTGAAGCCCTGCTCCGGGCCGACGATGTGCACGATGCCCTGGCGCTTGTCGTTCTCGGAATAGTATTCGACACCGAAGTCGGCGGCGTTCTTGGCGAGCGCCTCGACCTGGATGCGGCTTTCCTCGTTCTTGATGCCGAGATGGCGGTCGGCCGAAGTCGGAACGTTGTGGTCGACAACGGCGAGCGTCTTTTCCGGTGCGCGGACCTGGCGGCCGGCCATGCGCAGGCCTTCGAAGGCCTGCGGGCTCGTCACTTCGTGAACGAGGTGACGATCGATGTAGAGAAGACAGGTGCCGTCTTCCTGTTCGTTGACCAGGTGGTCATCCCAGATCTTGTCATAGAGGGTACGCGGTGCGCTCATGGCGGTATATCCATCGAGTTTTCAAAAGGTAGGGGAGTCCGGCGCGGCAGGGCGGCCGGGAACGCTGATCAGGAGATCAGGATAGGCGGCTTGTAAGCGCCCCATGGACACGCGCAAAGAAACGTGCCGGCAGGCGCTTGTGATCCTGCAGCACGACGATTTTCTGTTCGCGACATCCGAATTTGGATTCCATGGCCGTGTTCATATCAATTTTCTGACAGGTCGGCAATCGGTGGAAGCGGCCTCAGCGCCGCTCGGCACGTCGCAGCCGCCGCTCCAGCGCCCGCAATGCCAGAGACAGGCCGATGGTCAGCACCAGGTAGACATAGGCGACGATCGAGTAGGTCTCGAAGAAGCGGAAGGAGCCGGAGGCGTAAACCTTGCCCATCTGCGTGATGTCGGCGACGCCGAGCACCGACACCAGCGAAGAATCCTTGACCATGGCGACGAAGTCGTTGCCGAGCGGCGGCAGGATCACGCGGACCGCCTGCGGGAAGATGACGAGGCGAAAACGCTGATAGCGCGTAAGTCCCAGCGCCTTCGCAGCCTCGACCTGCCCCTTGTCGACCGAAAGGATGCCGGCCCGGAACACCTCGGCGATGAAGGCGGAATAGCCGATCATCAAGGCGATGATTGCACGCCACATCAGCGAGATGTCACGCACGACGACCGGGTCCATCCAGCCGGCACTGATCAATGGCGCACAGACGAAATTGGCGGCGACGACCAGCGCCGGCGCTCCAACGAAGGCAATGTAGAACAGCAGAACCAGGATCGGCACGCCGCGGATGACTTCGGTATAGAAGCGTGCGATCTGCCGAAGCGCCGTGTGCTCGGAGAGCGCCATCAGCGCGATACCGAGGCCGAGCGTCGTCGCCAGCACGAACCCCATGAGGGTCACGAAAACGGTAACGCCGAGGCCCTTGAAGACCACAGTGAAAACTTCGGAAAAGATGTCATTGCTGACGATCACGGCGGCAAGCGCCACCGCGATCACGAGAAGGGCGACCAACCACCAGGGATAGTCGCCCTTGCCGGACATATCAGGAGATTGCGGGGCAGCCACTCAGATCAGCCGCCCATCTTGTATTCGAGGAACCATTTCTTATCGAGGGCATCGAAGGTGCCGTCTTCCTTCAAGGCCTTGATCGCGGCGTTGACCGGAGCGACAAGATCCGAGCCCTTCGGGAAGATGAAGCCGAAATCCTCGGTGCCGAGCGGGCCACCGACGACCTTGAGCTTGCCCTCGGAGGAATCGACATAGCCCTTGGCGGCGACGCTGTCGGTCAGTACCACGTCGACGTCGCCGGCCTTCAGCGCCTGGACGGTCGCACCGAAGGTCTCGAACAGCTTGATGCGCGGGTTCTGCTCGTTGCCGTCAAGCATTTCGTAGACGGCAGTGTAGAACGGCGAGGTGCCCGGCTGGGCGCCGACGAGGCCGTCGGCAAAGGCGCCGAAGCTCTTGCCGTCGTTGAAGCGGTTTTCGTCGCTGCGCACCAGCATGAACTGCTGCGACCGCATATAGGGGTCCGAGAAGTCGACCTTCTCCTTGCGGTCATCCTTGATGGTGATGCCGGTCATGCCGATCTGGTACTGGCCGTCATGCACCGCCTGGATCATCGCGTCCCAGCTGGTGTTCTGGTATTCGACCTTGAAATTCAACCGCTTGGCGATCTCGTTCATGGCGTCGTATTCCCAGCCCTTGGCCTCGCCGGTCTTCGGATCGACGAACTGCAGCGGCGGGTAGGCGTTCTCTGTGACGACGACGACCGTCTTGCCGCCGAGATCGGGCAGGTCGCTGGCAGTGGCCGGTGCAGAAAATGCGAAAGGAACGGCAAGTGCGGCTGCGATGCCCGCAAGCACGTGGCGACGGATTGTCATTGGAGGGCTCCCGAATATTGTGGCAGCGGAAAATGTCACAAATTCCGTCGAAAAGACAAGCGGATAGTACCAAAAAAGAAAGGCGGCCTCGGCCGCCTTTCCAACAATCCGCCGCTGCATGTTCCCTTAAGTCTTACCAACTTAAGGACAAGAACATGCAGCAACTCAATTTTCTACAGCGACCTTTGCGCGTCCAAGACGCGCGGCGCTGTAGGGATTGAAAACTTATTCTGCTGCGGCTTCCGCTGCTGCCTTTGCTTCGGCGGCTTCGGCTGCTGCCTTCTCGGCGGCGAGCGCCTGAGCTGCTGCAACCTTTTCAGCCTCGATGCGTGCCTTTTCCTCGGCAATCGCCTGGCGCTCGGCTTCGTTCAGCTTGCGGGCGCGCGTGCCGGTGTTCTCAACGATACGAGCCGACTTGCCGCGACGGTCGCGCAGGTAGTAGAGCTTGGCGCGACGGACCTTACCGCGGCGAACCACTTCGACGCTCTCGACGAGCGGAGAGTAAACCGGGAATACGCGCTCGACGCCTTCGCCGTAGGAGATCTTGCGAACGGTGAAGCTTTCGTTGATGCCGCCGCCCGAACGGGCGATGCAGACGCCTTCATAGGCCTGTACGCGGGTACGGTTGCCTTCGACAACGCGGACGTTGACGCGCAGCGTGTCGCCTGCGGAGAATTCGGGGAGCGTGCGCTTGGCGGCGATCTTGGCGGCCTGTTCGGCTTCCAGCTGCTGGATGATGTTCATCGGTCTAACCTTTCAAGTTCTTCTGAAACAGCCAGAGCGCTCTCGATGAACCTGTCGGGCTTGCCTTCAGGTCTTGCCGGAAACCGACAGGAGCGGATTCGCCATTCTTTGTTGTGGTCGACGGGCACAGAACCCGAACCGGGGCGGCACATACACCAATCGGTTCGGCTTGTCATCCCCGGAAGCCATATTTTCTCGGCGATCCGCGCCGAACATGATGAATCTATCAGAAAATCCGCAAATAGGCGCGGGCGATTATCGGACGCAACGGACTTGCGGCCGCCACAACCACCGGCTATCCCGAGCGTGGTGGGTCGGGGGAGACCATGCATATCTTCGAAGTTCTCATGCTTTTTGCGGCCGGCTTCTTGTCCGGTGTCGTCAATGCCATCGCCGGCGGCGGAACGTTCCTGACCTTCGGGGCGATGACCCTTGGCGGCCTTTCGCCGATCGTCGCCAATGCGACCTCGTCGATCATCCAGTTCCCGGGCTATATCACCTCGGCACTCGCCTATGCCAAGGAGATCCGCGCCGACAAGCGCTATGCAATGCTGCTCGGTGTAATCTCGGCGCTCGGCGGCCTGGGCGGCGCGCTGCTACTCGTCTCGCTTTCCAACGCCTCCTTCCGCGCGCTGGTCCCCTGGCTGCTGCTTGCGGCAACGGCGATCTTCGCCGCCGGGCCGCTCTTGAAGCCCAAGGCGCGCGTTGACGAGCATGCGATCAATCCGGCCGGCATCGGCGCCCAGTTCGTCACCTCCGTCTATGGCGGCTTCTTCGGCGCCGGCATGGGCATCATGATGCTGGCAGTGCTGGGGCTGGCCACCGGTGGCGGCTACCACCGGCTGAACGCGCTCAAGAACTTCATCTCGATCGTGATTGCCGCGATCGCCATCGTCGTCTTTGCCGCCGGCGGCGTCGTCTCCTGGCTGCATGCGGCGATCATGGTGCCGGGAGCGGCCCTTGGCGGTTACTCCGGCGTCTGGGCGGCCAGGCGCGTGCCGCAGGCGATCATCCGCGCTCTCGTTGTCGCCGTCGGCCTGCTGCTGGCCGCCTATTATTTCTTCACGGGCTGATCGAGAAGGTCGGGCCTGCGCTCGGCGGTGAGGCGTTTCGCCTCCGCCTCGCGCCACTTGGCAATCGCGCCGTGGTTGCCCGAGGTCAGCACCGCCGGGATTTCGCGGCCTTCGAAGACCTGCGGCCGGGTATAATGCGGATGCTCGAGCAGCCCGCCTTCGAAGCTTTCATGAACGCCAGAAAGCTCGTTGCCCATGACGCCTGGCAGGATGCGCACCACGGCATCGAGCAGCGTCAGCGCCGCCGGCTCGCCGCCGGAAAGAATATAATCGCCGATCGAAACCTCTTCGAGGCCGCGGGCATCGATCACCCGCTGGTCGACGCCTTCAAACCGTCCGCAGACGATGACGACACCGGGACCGGCGGCAAGTTCGCGCACCCGCGCCTGCGTCAGCGGCCGGCCGCGCGGGCTCATCAGCAGCCGCGGGCGATCATCGCCCTCAGAAACATGGTCGATCGCCCGGGCGAGCACGTCGGGCTTCAACACCATGCCGGCACCACCGCCCGCCGGCGTATCATCGACGGTGCGGTGCTTGTCCTCGGCAAAATCGCGGATCTGCACCGCCTCGATCGACCATTGGCCGCGCTCCAGCGCCTTGCCCGAAAGGGAAACGCCGAGATGGCCCGGAAACATTTCCGGATAGAGCGTCAGAACAGTCGCACGAAAGGTCATCGCCGCATCGTTCACTTGCGTTTTGTGGAAAACGGACTGTCCGAATCCTGATCCTTGTCGTCGGAAAGACCCGCGGCAACCGGATCGACCAGCAGCTTGCCCGCTTCCAGATCGATCTCCAGCACCGACCATTCGGTAAAGGGGATCAGCACCGGACGCCTGCCCGGACCCTTCAGCTCCAGGAGATCACCGGCGCCGAAGTCGAAAACGCCGCTGACCTTGCCGTAGCTGGTGCCATTGCCGTCGATCGCTTCCAGGCCCTCGAGATCGGCATAGAAGAACTCGTCCTCGTCAAGATCCTCGTCCGGCAGGTTGTCCCGCTCGATGAAGAGCTCGAGGCCATTGAGCGCCTCGGCGGCATTGCGGTCGTTGACGCCGCGGAAGCGCACGATGACGACATTCTTCGCCTCGCGGACTTCGAGCACCTCGAACACGCGGCCGTCGGCACTGTGCAGGTTGCCGTAGTCGCCGAGCGCCGTCGGATCGTCGGTAAAGGACTTGACCCTGACCTCGCCGCGCAAGCCTTGCGCCGCGCCGATCGTCGCCATCAGAACCGGGTTTTCGAGTTTGCTCATCGTCCGCGTCCGTTTCGGGATATATCGGTGCACATAACGGAAAACGGGCGGCATGGAAATGCCACCCGTTTCCTTATGTCACGGCAAGCCGGAGCGGGGATGCGGTCGAAAGACCGCCGATCCCGCTCCGAACCGTTTGCCGGCGATTATTCCGCGGCAGCTTCTGCAGCGGCAGCAGCAGCTTCTTCAGCCTTCTGCTTGGCTTCAGCAGCGCGCTCCTGAGCCTTCTTGCCCGGAACGGCCTTGGCCGGGTTGTTGCGAGCCGGACGCTTTGCCAGGCCAGCCTGGTCGAGGAAGCGCAGAACGCGGTCGGTCGGCTGAGCGCCCTGGGCGATCCAGTGGGCGACGCGCTCGGCGTCGAGCTCGACGCGCTTTTCGTCGTCCTTGCCGAGCATCGGGTTCCAGGAGCCGATCTTCTCGAGGAAGCGGCCGTCGCGCGGGCTGCGGGCGTCGGCAACGACGATCTGGTAGTACGGACGCTTCTTGGAACCGCCACGGGCGAGACGAATTTTCAGTGCCATTTCAGTTACTCCTTGCAGGCTTTCTTGACCGCTTCGTTCAAGCGGAATGGTTTGTGCCGGCGTTACCCGCGTTATGCGAGCGATCGGCGGCGATGGCTTCATGATGCCGGATGACTTCCTTGATGATGAAGTTCAGGAACTTCTCGGCGAAATCCGGATCCAGATTGGCATCCTTGGCCAGGCGGCGCAGGCGTTCGATCTGGTATTCTTCGCGCGCCGGGTCGGCCGGCGGCAGATCATGCTTGGCCTTGAGAACGCCGACTGCCTGGGTGCAGCGAAAACGTTCGGCCAGCATGTGGACGAGCGCGGCATCGATGTTGTCGATCGACTGCCGGTAGCCCGCCAATTCCTGTTTGATTTCGGGATCAATCATCTCTTACCGATCCTCACTTCTTCTTCGGCAGGCCGGGAAGGCCGGGGAAACCGCCGCCGAGGCCCGGAAGCTTGGCGCCGCCCAGACCCGGCAGGCCACCGCCGCCAAGGCCCGGCATTCCACCCGGCTTGAGGCCGGCGGCTTCCGCCTGCTTCTGCAGCGCTTCGAGCTGCTTCGGGTCGAGCTTCGACAGGTCAGGCATGCCGCCGCCACCGAGGCCACCGAGGCCCATCTTGTTGGCAAGGCCGCCCATCATCTGCTTCATCATGCCGCCTTTGCCCTTGCCGCCCATCATCTTCATCATGTCCGCCATCTGGCGGTGCATCTTCAGAAGCTTGTTGATGTCGGCGGCATCGGTGCCGGAACCGGCGGCGATGCGCTTCTTGCGCGAGTGCTTGAGAAGGTCCGGATTGGTGCGCTCGGCCTTGGTCATCGACGAGATGATCGCGAGCTGGCGCTTGAAGAGCGTGTCGTCGAGACCGGCCGCAGCCATCTTGTCCTTCATGCCGGCCATGCCGGGCATCAGGCCCATGATGCCGCCCATGCCGCCCATCTTCTGCATCTGCTTGAGCTGGTCGGCGAGATCGTTGAGGTCGAACTTGCCCTTGGCCATCTTGGCGGCCATGGCCGCCGCCTTCTCGGCATCGATGTTCTCGGCCGCCTTTTCGACCAGCGAAACGATGTCGCCCATGCCGAGGATGCGGTCGGCGATGCGGCGGGGATGGAACTCTTCGAGCTCGCCCATCTTCTCGCCGACACCGATGAGCTTGATCGGCTTGCCGGTGACGGCCCGCATCGAGAGCGCCGCGCCGCCGCGGCCGTCGCCATCCATGCGGGTGAGCACCAGGCCGGTGATGCCGACGCGTTCGTCGAAGTTGCGGGCGAGGTTGACGGCGTCCTGACCGGTCAACGCATCGGCGACGAGCAGGATTTCATGCGGATTGGACTTCCGCTTGATCTCCGCCATCTCGATCATCAGCGGCTCGTCGATATGGGTACGGCCGGCTGTGTCGAGGATGACGACGTCGTGACCGCCGAGCTTGGCAGCCTGGACGGCGCGCGCGGCGATATCGGTCGGCGACTGGCCGGCAATGATCGGCAGCGTGTCGACGCCGGTCTGCACGCCGAGCTGACGCAGTTGCTCCTGGGCTGCCGGACGGCGCGTGTCGAGCGAAGCCATCAGGACCTTTTTCTTGTCCCGCGACTTCATCCGGTTGGCGATCTTGCCTGTCGTCGTCGTCTTACCCGAGCCCTGCAGACCGACCATCATGATGACGACGGGCGCCGGCGCATTGAGGTCGATGGCGACCCCCTCGGATCCGAGCATCTCGATGAGCTCGTCATGGACGATCTTGACGACCATCTGGCCGGGCTTGATCGACTTCAGGATCTCGGCGCCGACGGCCTTCTCGCGAACCTTTTCAGTAAAGGAGCGCACGACATCGAGCGCGACGTCGGCTTCGAGCAGCGCACGGCGAACCTCGCGGAGCGCGGCGGAAACATCGGCTTCCGACAATGCGCCGCGGCCGGTCAGTCCATTCAATATGGAACCAAGGCGGTCCTGGAGGCTCTCGAACATTCTTACTTCCTTCTGGTTTCCGGTGGCGATCAACTCGCCGGAAACGTGGGTTCCTTCGCGCGGAAAACAAGGCGCAAAGCCAAAAACCACCCGAGGGCGCGACGCGCTGTCGGATGGTGACCTCCGGGTTCTCTTTATACCTTGGCGGGACCCGGTCGGCGGCTTCGAAGACTTGAGCTTGCGAAGGAATTGCGGCGGATAAACAGGAAAGCGCGGCAAAAGTCAAGGACGGCAGGGCAATGAGGGCGCTTCAGGCTCAAGGCGCCTCGCCCTCGACCTCTTCGCCCAGTTCCCCGGCGAGTTGCTCGAAGGCCGTCGCGACCCGCGTCATTACCCTGAGCGCCGCCACCACTTCGGTCTGGTTGATGTCACCAAGCAAGGCGTGCAGCATCTCGACTTCGCGGCGATGGATTTCCTCGAACAGATCGCGCCCGGCAACCGTCGGAGTGCAAAGATAGGCGCGCCGATGTTCCGGATTCGGCTGCTTCTCGAGCAAACGCTTGTCCATCAGCCCGGTGACGATGCGCAGCACGAACTGCCGCTTCATCGACAGGCGTCGCGCCGCCTCCGGCACGGTTAGCTGCATTTCGCAAAAAAGCTCGAGAACCGCACGCTCGGCCACGGATATGCCGGCCCCATCGAGCATATGCTCCGACGCGCGTTGCATATTGAGATGGACGGAGCGGACCAGCTTCAGGGTCTTGTAGAGGCGTTCATGCGGATCGAATCGAACGAGCATACGAACACGATAGCAATCCAGTTGCTGTCTTCAAGAATTTATTAAGGCCCGACCTTCCATCGCCTGCGCCGGTGTACCATTTGATTCAGTCACGAGACCTGCCGAAAGGCTCCGGATGAAGAAGACGCCCAATCCATATTATCGAGGCCCCGTCTCCGATCATTTTGACGGAACCCGCTTCTTCAATCCCGGCGGCAAGCCGCCCAAGGGCATGGCGGACCTGCTGCGCTGGCAGTTCGGCGGCGGCAAGGTCCGCTGGCCGGCGCACAATCCAAGTCCGTTCGCGCAGGTGAAGCCCGAACTCAGCGTCGAAGGCGAACGCCTGCGCGTGACGATGGTCGGCCATGCGACGCTGCTTATCCAGGTGCACGGCGTGAACATTCTTACCGACCCCGTCTGGGCGCATCGCGCCAGCCCCTTCGCCTTCGCCGGCCCGCAGCGCCGCAATGCCCCCGGCATCGAGCTCGACGATCTGCCGCCGATCGACATCGTGCTGGTCACCCACAACCATTACGACCATCTCGATGTCGAAACGCTGGCCGCGCTTCACCAAGAGCACACGCCCAGGATCATCACTCCGCTCGGGAACGACACGATCATCCGCCACGCCGTTCCCGATGCCGAGATAACGGTGGTCGACTGGCACGACCGGGTCGATTGCGGCGATGACATCGTGATCCACGCGGAGCCCTGCCACCACTGGTCGGCCCGCGGCTCACGCGACCGGCGCATGGCGCTCTGGGCAGCCTTCGTTCTGGAGACGCCGGCAGGCAAGATCTACCATGTCGGCGACACCGGCTTTCACGGCGGCACAAACTATCGCGCCGCCCGCGAAAAACACGGCGCTTTCCGTCTCGCCAACTTGCCCTTCGGTTCCTACGAACCGCGCTGGTTCATGCAGGACCAGCACCAGAACCCGGAAGAAGCGGTGCGTGGCATGATCGATTGTGCCGCCGCCCACGTCGCCGGCCACCATTGGGGCACGTTCCGCCTGACCGACGAGGGCGTCGACGAGCCCCGACTGGCGCTGGAACGGGCGCTCGATGCGGCCGGCATCGCCCGCGCCCGCTTCCGGCCGCTACGCCCCGGCGAGGTCTTCGACGTGCCTGCTGCCGCATCCGCCGGGGAATGAAGGCGGCACTGGTAATTTCCGGGCTTTTCCGCCATATACAGCCCGAATGAAGGGTGCCCCGTTTGATGCGGGCCGGTTTGGACCATCGCCACATGACCGACAACGTGCAATTCGCCAGAATGAACGGGCTTGGAAACAAGATCCTCGTCGTCGACATGCGCGGCCGGAAGGACCGGGTGACGCCCGCAGCCGCGATCGCGCTCAATGCCGACCCGGCAACGGCCTTCGATCAGATCATGGCGATCCACGACCCGAAGGCCGCCGGCACCGACGCCTGGATCGACATCGTCAATTGCGACGGCTCCATGGCCCAGGCCTGCGGCAACGGCACGCGCTGCGTCGTCCAGGCGCTTGCCGCCGAAACCGGCAAGAAGGCGTTCACCTTCCAGACCGTCGCCGGCATCCTGAATGCCGCGGAGCATGAGGACGGCACGATATCGGTCGATATGGGCAAGCCAGTCTTTGCCTGGAACAGGATCCCGCTTGCCGAGGAGTTCGCCGATACGAGCCGCATCGAATTGCAGATCGGCCCCATCGACAATCCCGTCCTGCATTCGCCCTCGGCCATGTCGATGGGCAATCCGCACGCGGTCTTCTGGGTCGACAAGGATCCGATGTCCTTCGATCTCGATCGCTTCGGTCCGCTGCTTGAAAACCATCCGATGTTTCCCGAGCGCGCCAACATCACGCTGGCACAGGTGCTTTCGCCCGCGTCGCTGCGCACCCGCACCTGGGAACGGGGCGCCGGGCTGACGCTTGCGTGCGGCTCGGCAGCCTGCGCTGCAGCCGTCAGCGCCGCACGCACGGGTCGCACCGGCCGCAAGGTGACGATCGACGTCTCCTCCGCCCCGGCCCCGGCCAAGCTGACGATCGAATGGCGCGAGCGCGACGATCACGTGATCATGACGGGACCTGCCGAATGGGAATGGTCCGGCACGCTGAACCCCACCACCGGCACCTGGCAGCGCGAGGGAGCCGAGGCCAGCGGAGCGCAGGCGCTTTGAGCGGCGTCGAGGTCATAACGTTCGGCTGCCGCCTCAATACCTACGAATCCGAAGTGATGCGGGCGGAAGCCGAGAAGGCGGGGCTGAACAACGCCATCCTCGTCAACACCTGCGCCGTCACCGGCGAGGCGGTACGCCAGGCGCGCCAGGCGATCCGTCGCGCGCGCCGCGAGAACCCGCATGCCCGCATCATCGTCACCGGCTGCGCCGCGCAGACGGAAAAGGAGACCTTTGCCGGAATGGCCGAGGTCGACGCCGTGCTCGGCAACGAGGAAAAACTCAAGAGCGCCTCCTATCGCGCCCTGCCCGATTTCGGCGTCTCGGCGGAAGAAAAGCTGCGCGTCAACGACATCATGAGCGTGCGCGCCACGGCACCGCAGATGGTCAAGCACATCGACGGCCACGTGCGCGCCTTCATCCAGGTGCAGAACGGCTGCGACCATCGCTGCACCTTCTGCATCATCCCCTATGGCCGCGGCAATTCCCGCTCCGTACCGATGGGCGACGTCGTCGACCAGGCGCGCAAGCTCGTCGAAACCGGCTACTGCGAGATCGTGCTGACCGGTGTGGACGCCACCAGCTACGGCGCCGACCTGCCGGGCACGCCGACGCTCGGCCTGCTTGCGAAGACGCTTCTGAAACAGGTGCCCGACATCCGCCGCCTGCGGCTCTCCTCGATCGACGGCATCGAGGCTGACAAGCATCTCTTCGACCTGATCGCCGACGAGGCGCGCTTCATGCCGCATCTGCACCTGTCGCTGCAGCATGGCGACGACCTGATCCTGAAGCGCATGAAACGCCGGCATTCGAGCGCCGATGCCCGCGCCTTCGCCGATCAGGTCCGGCGCTTGCGCCCCGGGATCAGTCTCGGCGCCGACATGATCGCGGGTTTCCCGACGGAGACCGAGGAGATGTTCGAGAATGCCGCAAAGCTCGCCGAGGATTGCGGCATCGCGCATCTGCACGTCTTTCCCTATAGCCCGCGTCCGGGCACGCCGGCCGCACGCATGCCGCAGCTCGATCGAGCGCTCGTCAAGGATCGTGCCGCCCGCCTGCGCACCGTCGGCGCAACGCTTTACGCGCAGCATCTCGAAGGCATGGTCGGCAGCGAACAGACGATCCTGGTCGAGAACAACGGGCTCGCCCACACCGAAAACTTCACGCTCGTCGACGCCGCCGGCCTGAAAGCCCGCGCGCTTGTCCCGGTCACGATCACCGGCCACAATGGCAAGCATCTGACGATGCAGGTAAAACAGATGGCTGCGGCCTGATTTATGCGGAATTCCTGAATGGCAATGGGTTTCATCAAGAGGATCTTCACCTTCGGCAAGGGTGCGGTGGAGGAAACGAAGCCGCCGGAAGGTGTGCCTGACGAGACGATTGTCTCTTCGCCCGAGGCGGAGCGGCAGCCTGAGCCAAGCGCTGAGGCAGTCGAGCCGTCTGCCCCTGTCGCCGAGGCAGAGATCGTCGAGGAAAGCCCCGAAGCCGCCTTCGAACCGCCTGTTGATATCGAGACGCTGCCTCTCTCCGAGGACGATCCGGTGCTCGAAGCCGAGATCGAGACCGCCGGTGGACCGGCTTCGGATGATGCCGAAGAGTTGGCTACCGACGAGATCGAAACCGCGGCCATCGAAGATGCTGCAGTACCCCCCTCTGTCCCTTCGGGACATCTCCCCCACAAGGGGGGAGAACAGGTGGAGACCCAGGCCGCCGCTGAAGAAACACCATCCGCTATCGAAGCTGCGGAAGCTGTCGCTGACGAGGAGCCCGTGGATGCGGATGGCACGCTCGTAACCTCCGCCCCCCATGCAGAGGTTGCAGACAATGCCGAGCGTCTCGAGGCAACGGCAGATGATGGCGCCCCGGCATCCGCGCCGGAAACCCCGGCCAGCGAGGAGCTCCCCTTGGACGCCGCGGGCGAGCCCAGCACAATCTCCCCCACAGTGGGAGAGATGCCCGGCAGGGCAGAGGGGAGTGAAGCCGCAGCCCTCCGAGAAGGCTCCGAGACAGCAGAGAACACCGCCGCAGACGCAACGACCGACATCGCCCCGAGCGAGGCAGGCGAAGCCGAGCTAGCTGCAGCCCGTGCCCTCCCCAAGGGCTTCTCGGCCACCGAGCGCAAACCCAGGGAGGAACCGGTCGCCGCGCCGAAGGAAAAGCTCACCTGGTACCAGCGGCTGCGCCGCGGCCTTGCACGCACCTCGTCGCAGCTCACCGGCCAGATCGCCAGCCTCTTCACCAAGCGCAAGCTCGACGAAGCGACGCTGCAGGACCTCGAAGACCTGTTGATCCAGGCCGACCTCGGCGTCGAAACGGCGATGCGCATCACCGATACGCTCGCCTCCGAGCGCTACGGCAAGGATGTTTCCGGCGAGGACGTCTCGCGCATCATGGCCGGCGAGATCACCAAGGTGCTTTCGCCCGTCGCCAAGCCGCTGGAGCTGGATCTCAGCCACAAGCCGCACGTCATCCTGGTGGTCGGCGTCAACGGCACCGGCAAGACCACGACGATCGGCAAGCTCGCCGCCAAGCTTTCGGGCGCGGGCCTGAAGGTCATGCTCGCCGCCGGCGACACATTCCGGGCCGCGGCGATCGAGCAGCTCAAGATCTGGGCGGAGCGCACAAACTCCGACATCGTCTCCTCCAAACTCGGCGCCGATGCGGCCGGCCTTGCCTATGAGGCGTTCCAGCAGGCGCGCGAGAAGAAGTCCGACGTCTTGATCATCGACACCGCCGGCCGCCTGCAGAACAAGGCGGAGCTGATGGCCGAGCTCGAAAAGATCGTCCGCGTGCTCGGCAAGCTCGATCCGGACGCGCCGCATACCGTGCTGCAGACCCTCGACGCCACCACCGGGCAGAACGCCCTGCAGCAGGTCGAGATCTTCCGCAACGTCGCCGGCGTGAGCGGCCTGATCATGACCAAGCTCGACGGCACGGCGCGCGGCGGCATCCTCGTCGCCATCTCCGCCAAGCATAAGCTGCCGGTCTATTTCATCGGCGTCGGCGAAGGCGTCGACGATCTGGAACCGTTCGAGGCCAAGGATTTTGCCGAAGCGATCGCTGGCGTCGCCGCCTGACGAGGCGTTGCGCGTTGGCGTGAGGCCGCCGTCTTGATATGGTTTTGCCGCAAAGCTGGTGTTAAGAGCAGCAGGCACATGCGAAAACAGGACCCCCAGATGTCGACGATCGAGGCTACCAAGCCGCAGAAGGAAGTCAGCCCCTTGCTCAAGATGGTGCTGGAGCTTGGGCCTCTGATGGTCTTCTTCTTCGCCAACTCGCGCGGCGAATGGCTGGCCGGGCATTTCCCGGCGCTGGCCGAGCTCGGCGGTCCGATCTTCATCGCCACCGGCCTCTTCATGGCCGCGACTGCGATCGCGCTCATCGTCTCCTGGATGCTGACCCGCACGCTGCCGATGATGCCGCTGATCTCGGGCATCGTCGTCTTCGTCTTCGGCGCGCTGACGCTCTGGCTGCAGAACGACACCTTCATCAAGATGAAGCCGACGATCGTCAACACGCTGTTCGGCGCGATCCTGCTCGGTGGCCTCCTGTTCGGCAAGTCGCTGCTCGGCTACGTCTTCCACTCCGCCTTCAAGCTCGACGAACCCGGCTGGCGCAAACTCACGCTGCGCTGGGGTGTGTTCTTCCTGTTCCTCGCCGTGCTCAACGAGGTGGTCTGGCGCTCGTTCTCGACCGACTTCTGGGTCGCCTTCAAGGTCTGGGGCACGATGCCGATCACCATCCTGTTCACGCTCGCCCAGATGCCATTGATCATGAAGCACTCGCTTGACCAGGAGAACGCCGAGTGAGCACCGCTCTCGAGGAGAATGACAGCCGCAACCGTCGCGCACTCTTCTGGCTGGCCGCCTGTTTCGCGGTCCTCATCATCCAGATCATAACCCAGCATCTGATGGGACGTCTCTGGATCTGCGAGTGCGGCTACGTCAAGCTCTTCGAGCCCGTGGTAAAATCCAGCGGCAACTCGCAGCACATCGCCGACTGGTACACGCCGTCGCACATCATCCACGGCTTCCTGTTCTACGGCCTCGGCCATCTGCTGTTGCGCGGCAAGCCGCTGTCGGCAAAGCTGTTCCTGGCGACGGTGATCGAATCCGCCTGGGAGATCGCCGAAAACACCCCAATGGTGATCAACCGCTACCGCTCGGCAACAATCTCGCTCGACTATTTCGGCGACAGCGTCCTCAATTCCACCATGGACACGCTGGCCATGGTCGCCGGCTTCCTGTTCGCCGCCCGCATGCCCGTCTGGCTGACGGTGACGGTCGCCATCGTCTTCGAGATCTTCACCGGCTGGCTGATCCGCGACAATCTCACGCTAAACGTACTGATGCTGGCCTGGCCGCTGGACGCCGTCAGGGAATGGCAGGCAGGGATTTAGGCGGCCGTCAGATTTCGGCTCCTCCGCCCCTCTCCCGCTGCGCGACCTTCTCCCCGCAAGGAGGAGAAGGGAGATGACACACCCTCCTCCCCTACATCACCGCTGCAGGCCGGATCAGTAAGGTGGCCGGCAGGCCGGATGAGGGACTAATCTGTCGACAGCGCGCCGGACTTACGAACCCGCAATCGCCTTCTCGATCGCCGGCAGCAGGCCGGTCTTGACGCTGTTCTCGTCAAAGGGACCGACACGCTTGTAGAGGATCGTACCATCAGGCCCGACGAGGTAGGATTCCGGGATGCCGTAGACGCCCCAATCGATCGCCGCCTTGCCGCGTGGGTCGACGCCGATCGCGGCGAAGGGATTGCCGAGTTCGCCGAGGAAGCGCAGGGCGTTTTCGTTCTGGTCCTTGTAGTTGATGCCGACGACAGTGAGCCGAGGATCCTTCGCCAGTTCCCGAATGAAAGGGTGCTCCTGACGGCACGGCACGCACCAGGAGGCCCAGACGTTGACGAGCGTCAGCTTGCCCTTGATCGCGGCATCAGTCAGCGCCGGCATCGGCTGGCCGTCGCGGGTCGCCCCTTCCAGCGCCGGCAGGTCGAGCTTCGGCGCCTTGGTGCCGATCAGTGCCGACGGGATCTCGCTGACATCCTTGCCGGAATTGAGCTGGCTCCAGAAGATCGCCGCAAGCCCGGCGAAGATGATGAGCGGCAGTGCCGCGAGCACGAAACGCAAGGGGCCGGGTTTGCGCTCTTCGCCGCCCGGCGCAGGGGTGCTGGTCATCGTGTCTCTCCCGATGCCACTTCGGCCGAGCGCCGGCGAATGCCTGACGCTTCGAGTTCGGCGAGTTCACGTCGACGCGCACGCCCGTCCAGAACGACCCAGGCAATCAGGCCGAGAACAGTCAGCGTCGCTATTCCATAGCTCGTAAAGACGTAAGCGGTGTGGCTCATCATTTCGTGCGGGCTCCCCTGCCGGCGCTGCGCGCCGCCAGACGGCGCAGCGCCGTGACGCGCCGGCGCAGGATTTCGTTGCGCATGGCGGCGATGTGCAGCGTGAAGAAGAGAAGCGTGAAGGCGATTGCCATCACGATCAGCGGCCACAGGAACTCCGGATCGATCGTCGGCCCGTCGAGCCGCATGACGCTCGCCGGCTGATGCAGCGTGTTCCACCATTCGACCGAGAACTTGATGATCGGGATGTTGACGAAGCCGACCAGCACGAGCACCGCGGAAACCTTGGAGGAGCGTGCCGGATCGTCGATCGCGCGGTTGAGCGCCATCAGTCCCAGATACATCAGGAACAGCACGAAGACCGAAGTGAGCCGCGCGTCCCAGACCCACCAGGTGCCCCACATCGGCTTGCCCCAGAGCGAGCCGGTGACGAGCGCCAGGAAGGTGAAACAGGCGCCGATCGGCGCTGCCGCACGTGAAGAGACGTCGGCGAGCGGATGGCGCCAGACGAGCGTGCCAAGGGCTGCCAAGGCCATCACCGAATAACACATCATCGACAACCAGGCGGCGGGCACGTGCACGTACATGATGCGCACCGTCTCGCCCTGCTGGTAGTCGCCTTCGGTGGAGAAGGAAAGCCAGAGGCCGGCGACGAAGAACAGCGCCGTCAGGCCGGCAAGCCAAGGCAGCAGACGGTCGGCCAACGCCAGGAACCGTGTGGGGTTGGCGAGGTAGCTGAATTTGCGGATGGCCAGGCTGTTTTCGCTCATGATGGCTCTTTAACGCTTAAGCCCCTCTGCTGCAATTGATCCCCGTCAATCGACCGATCACGATCAGTTGGTGTCGCCAATCATAAACGTGATCGATCTGAATGACTTAGCGCCGGCCGCGACGGAAAACCGCAAACAGTTTCAGCCGATCCGTGCCGATTGCGTCAATCGGACGCGTGCCGAAGTGCTGCGGCGGCGGCAACCGGCCCGATGACGGCGAAGAACAGGGTGATTGCCGCGAGGATCATCAAGGGCGGCAGGAACGGCGCCGGATCCTCGATCGCCGCATAGACCGCGCTGACGCCGAAGATCAGCACGGGAATAGCAAGCGGCAGCACCAGGATCGAAACGAGCAGCCCGCCACGCGGCAGCGACACGGCGACGGCCGCGCCGACCGCGCCGATGAAGGTGATCGCCGGCGTGCCGATCAAAAGCGTCAGCATGGTCGCGCCGATCGCAATCTCGCTCATGTTCATGAAGAGACCGAGCAAGGGCGAAGCGATCACCAGCGGCAGGCCGGTCGCCGCCCAATGGGCCGCGCATTTGACGAAGACGGTGAAGAGCAGCGGCGTCTCCTGCATCAGCATCAGATCGAGGGAACCGTCGTCCCGCTCCGCCTGGAACAGGCGATCAAGACCAAGCAGCGAGGCAAGCAGCGCGCCGATCCAGAGGATTGCCGGCCCGATGCGCGAAAGCAGGTTCAGATCCGGGCCGACGCCGAAGGGAATGACCGCCACCACGGTCATGAAGAAGAGCACGCCGATCATGGCGCCGCCACCGGCACGGATCGACAGCTTCAGATCGCGGAAGAAGAGCGCCATCATGCCGCCAGTCTCGCAGCGGCGAGCACGGACGGGCTTCCATGCATCACGCCCCTACGCATCATGCCAGAGCCCTCCCGCCAGATGCTCGAAGCCCTTCATGTGCAGTTCCTTTGTTTGATCGAGCCCGAGCGGCTGGTGCGTCGCTGCGACCACGATGCCGCCCTTGCCAAGATGCGCCTTCACCAGATCCGCAAACAACCGGTCGGCGCCGGCATCGAGGGCGGCGGTCGGCTCATCGAGAATCCAGATCGGGCGGTAGGCGACGAGCAGCTTCGCCATCGCCATGCGGCGCTGTTGACCGGCCGAGAGATAGCCGAAAGGCAGGTGTGCTATGTCAGGCAGACCGACAGCCTCGACGGCCTCATCGAGGGCGACGCCGTGGCCTCCTGGCGAATCGCCCATGAAACGCTGCCAAAAGGAAAGATTTTCTGCGACGGTCAGTTCGCGCTTCATCGCGTTGCGGTGACCGAGATAATGGCTGACCTCTGCGGGACTGGCTATTTCCGGGGGGCCATTCTCAAGTTTCAAGTGCCCGCGTTCGGGCCTCAACAAACCTGCCAGCACCCGGAGCAAAGTGGACTTGCCCGAGCCGTTCGGACCCGTCACGACAAGGGCTTCTCCGGTACCAAGCGCGAAGGAAATATCGTTAAAAATCAGATCCTCGCCGCGCTTCGCACTCAAACCTTCAGCCAGCAGGCGCATGAATATCTGTCTTCCCTTCGCGCGTCTTCCGCAGAGCAAAAAAAGTTCCATTTGAACCTTCGTTGCTCTGGCACGTTTTGGAGAAATTATCTATAAGGCGGCCAACACGCCAGCGGTCGGCGTGAATTTCATCCTAGCGCCGAACATGGAATGAATTTCCACGTACGGACAGCGGAAATGGCCGCACCCGCATCCCAATTTGCGCTTCACAGGCGCTCGGGCGTTCGTACGTCAGTTTTTGGCGATCAGACGGAACGGGGTATTATCCAGTGTCCAAATCCCTAGACAGCTTCAATTGTCGCTCCACGCTCACCGTCAACGGTGTGGACTACGTCTATTACAGCCTGCCCAAGGCTGAGGCGAACGGTCTCGCCGGCGTATCCAGGCTCCCCTACTCGATGAAGGTTCTGCTCGAGAACCTGTTGCGCAACGAAGACGGCCGTTCCGTCACCAAGAAGGACATCGAGAACATTGCCGCCTGGCTCAACGACAAGGGCACGGCTGAAAACGAAATCGCCTATCGTCCGGCCCGCGTGCTGATGCAGGACTTCACCGGCGTGCCCGCCGTCGTCGACCTCGCTGCGATGCGCGACGCCATGGTCTCGCTCGGCGGCGACCCGGAGAAGATCAACCCGCTCGTTCCCGTCGACCTCGTCATCGACCACTCGGTCATCGTCGACGAATTCGGCACGGCGACCGCCTTTGCCCGCAACGTCGAACTCGAATACCAGCGCAACGGCGAGCGCTACCGCTTCCTGAAGTGGGGCCAGCAGGCGTTCAAGAACTTCCGCGTCGTTCCGCCCGGCACCGGCATCTGTCACCAGGTCAATCTGGAGTATCTGGGCCAGACGGTCTGGACCCGTGAAGAAGACGGCGAAATCACCGCCTATCCGGATACCTGCGTCGGCACCGACAGCCACACCACCATGATCAACGGTCTCGGCGTTCTCGGCTGGGGCGTGGGCGGTATCGAGGCGGAAGCCGCAATGCTCGGCCAGCCGGTCTCCATGCTGCTGCCGGAAGTCATCGGCTTCAAGCTGACCGGCAAGCTGAAAGAGGGCGTCACCGCGACCGACCTCGTGCTCATGGTCGTTCAGATGCTGCGCAAGAAGGGCGTGGTTTCGAAGTTCGTCGAATTCTTCGGCCCGGGCCTCGACAACATGACGCTCGCCGACCGTGCGACCATCGGCAACATGGGTCCGGAATACGGCGCGACCTGCGGCTTCTTCCCGGTCGACAGCGAAACCATCAACTACCTCACCATGTCCGGCCGTGAAGAACAGCGCATCGCGCTGGTCGAAGCCTACTCCAAGGCGCAAGGCATGTGGCGCGAAGGCGACGGCGCCGATCTCGTCTTCACCGACACACTCGAACTCGACCTCGGCGACGTCGTTCCGTCGATGGCCGGCCCGAAGCGTCCGGAAGGCCGCATCGCGCTCGAAAGCATCGCCTCCGGTTTCGCCACCGCGCTCGAAAACGACTACAAGAAGCCCGGCCAGCTTTCGAACCGCTATGCCGTCGAAGGCACGGATTTCGACCTCGGCCATGGCGATGTCGCGATTGCCGCGATCACGTCGTGCACCAACACCTCCAACCCGTCGGTGCTGATCGCGGCCGGCCTGCTCGCCCGCAACGCGGTCGCCAAGGGCCTGAAGTCCAAGCCCTGGGTCAAGACCTCGCTCGCACCGGGATCGCAGGTCGTCGGCGAATACCTCGCCAAGTCGGGCCTGCAGAAGGACCTCGACGCGCTCGGCTTCAACCTCGTCGGCTTCGGCTGCACCACCTGCATCGGCAACTCCGGTCCGCTGCCGGGTCCGATCTCGAAGACGATCAACGACAAGGGCCTGATCGCCGCCGGCGTTCTGTCGGGCAACCGCAACTTCGAAGGCCGTATCTCTCCTGACGTTCAGGCGAACTACCTCGCTTCGCCGCCGCTCGTCGTCGCCTACGCGCTCGCGGGCTCCGTGCAGAAGGACCTGACCAAGGAGCCGATCGGCGAGGATAAGGACGGCAAGCCGGTCTTCCTCAAGGACATCTGGCCGACCTCGAAGGAAATCCAGGAGTTCATCTTCAAGTACGTCACGCGCGAGCTCTACGCGACGAAATACGCGGACGTCTTCAAGGGCGACGAGAACTGGCAGGCCGTTCAGGTTCCGGCCGGGCAGACCTACGCATGGGACGAGGGTTCGACCTATGTGCAGAACCCGCCGTACTTCGTCGGCATGGGCAAGACCGGCTCGGGCATCTCCGACATCAAGGGCGCTCGCGTTCTCGGTCTCTTCGGCGACAAGATCACCACCGATCACATCTCTCCGGCCGGTTCGATCAAGGCCGCTTCGCCGGCTGGCTCCTACCTCATCGGCCATGGTGTTGGCGTTGCCGACTTCAACCAGTACGGTACGCGCCGCGGCAACCATGAGGTGATGATGCGTGGCACGTTTGCCAACATCCGCATCCGCAATCACATGCTCGGCCCGAATGGCAAGGAAGGTGGCTACACCATCCACTATCCGTCGAAGGAAGAGATGTCGATCTACGACGCGGCCATGCAGTACAAGGAAGAGGGCGTTCCGCTCGTCATCTTCGCCGGCGTCGAATACGGCAACGGTTCGTCGCGTGACTGGGCCGCGAAGGGCACCAACCTGCTGGGCGTCAAGGCCGTCATCGCGCAGTCCTTCGAGCGTATCCACCGCTCGAACCTCGTCGGCATGGGCGTCATCCCCTTCGTCTTCGAAGAGGGCACGACCTGGGAATCGCTGGGCCTCAAGGGCGATGAAGTCGTCACCATCGACAACCTCGCCAAGGTCCAGCCGCGCGAGAAGCGCGTTGCCAAGATCACCTATGGCGACGGCAGCGTGAAGGAAGTTCCGCTGATCTGCCGCATCGATACGCTGGACGAAGTGACCTACGTCAACAACGGCGGCATCCTGCAGACCGTTCTGCGCGATCTGGCCGCCTGATCGGCCGCGGTCGACATGCCGTGAAACATTGGAGCCGGGACGCCGAAAGGCGCCCCGGCTCCTTCTTCTCCGGCCGGCAAATACCGGTACGCCCGCTACAAGGTGGCACTCACCCGCGACCTCACTCCAACGTGACTTTCCGTTGATGCCTGGCCGGCGTATGTAATTAGCTCCCCCACAAGGAGTAGGCCGACGGCCCCAACGAAGTGACGCCATGACATCCGCAGACCGTTCTCTCATTCGCCCTTTTGCACTGGCTTTCGGGCTGTTCACAGCCGCTGGTGCACCGGCCGGGGCACAGGACGGACAGGTGATCAAAGGCGTCGTTGAACTGTTCACCAGCCAGGGCTGTTCTTCGTGCCCGCCGGCGGATGCGGCGCTGAAGACGCTGGTCGACGATGGCGACGTCGTGGCGCTCGCCTATCACGTCGACTACTGGAACTATCTCGGCTGGGCCGACACGCTCGCCTCCAAGGAAAATACCGAGCGGCAATATGCCTATGCCCGCATGCTCGGTCGCAACGGCGTCTATACGCCCCAGGCCATTTTGAATGGCCGTGACCATCTCAACGGCGGCAACCTTCAGGCGATCAAGACGCGGCTGGAAACAATGAAGGCCGAAGGCAAGGGGCTTGCCGTACCCGTCGATGCGAAGATCCAGGACGAAGAGATCCAGATCAACATCGGTAGCGGCATCGGCAAGGCGAACGTCGTCGTCGTCTATTTCGACCGTGCGAAAGTCGTGAGGATGGAGAAGGGCGAGAACAGCGGCAAGGAAATCCCCTACTGGCATGCCGTGCGCGACATTCAGACGATCGGCATGTGGGATGGAAAACCGGCAAGCTTCACCCTTCCTGCAACGGTCCTGACCGAGCGCCCCGGCAATAGTGGCTGTGCCGTTCTCTTGCAGTCGATGAAGGACAAGGAGACGCCGGGCGCGATCGTCGGCGCAGCCGCCGTGCTCGCCGGCCCCCAGGGCAAACTCTAGCGCGAAGCGCGAGGGGGTGGTTCGGCCCGGCAGCATCGAGGGGCTGGGGCTGAGGGTTCGAAGTTACCGGACCGAACCGGCCATGGCTGCGTTCGGTGAACTCCCGCAGCATGACGACCTGACCGGACATACGGTGGCAACGACTCTGTCCGTCAGCGCCCGCGAGTTTTGCGGTGAATTGGGGCGGCGATTTGACTGAAATGGGGCAGAGGCAAGAAATGCCCTCATCGTCCAACGGCTTCCGGCTTGCTTTTCGGCTCACGTCAGGCACACTGTTATCGTTCTGTCACAACAGAAGGCCGGATTGCCGATGACCGATGAGCCGGATTTGCCGCAAGGCGAGGCGCGCCATCAGCGCGAGACCACTTCCGAAGTGGTTGTCGATCTTCACGAATACAAGAACGCCAAGAACCCTCCCCCCATCACTTTCCATCGCCGCGAGCTGGACCAGATCCTCTGGGTCTACGGCCGCATGGTCGGCGAGGGCGAGTGGCGGGACTACGCCATCGATCACCTGAAGGACCGAGCGGTCTTCTCGGTGTTCAAGCGATCGGGGGAGATGCCGCTCTACCGGATCGAGAAGAACCCGAAGCTGTCGACGAAACAGGGCGCCTATAGCGTGCTGAACATTCACGGCACGATCCTGAAACGCGGCCACGAGCTCGCCCAAGTGCTCAAGGTGTTCGACAAGGTGCTGAAGCTGGTGGAAACCTGAGGCATGCCGCGCAAATGTGCGCGGCCGCCTTGCGCGACATGCGAAATATCAAGATCTTAAAGCGCGAGGAGCGACCCGAAAGATCGCGATGCGCTTCAAGACCTGATCTGCAGCAGCAGCCCGGTGCGATGCGCGGCGGTTTCTGCCGGCGCCTGGCTTTGGCCTGAACGCAAGACGGACTGCAATCAGCGCACGCCGGGCCTGCCGTCTGACATGTGGCAATCAGCTCTGATAGAGCGTGTCCGGATAGACATCTTCCGGTGGATCGCTCGCCTGCCCCTCGCCGAGCGCAAGCTGCATGATCGCCGTATCGAGCCAGCGGCCGTGCTTGAAGCCAGTCGCCTTCATCGTACCCTGAAGTTCGAAGCCGAGGGAGCGGTGCACCGCGATCGAGGCCGGATGGGCGCCGCCTATCACCGCGACCATCTGCCGAAAGCCGAGTTGCGTGCAACGACGAATCAGTTCGGCGAGCAACGCCCTGCCGGCGCCCTTGCCGCGCGCTTCCGGCGCCAGATAGATCGAATCCTCGACCAGGAAGCGATAGGCCGTGCGCGTCCGGAAGGCGGACGCGTAGGCATAGCCGACGATCGATCCGCTGCCGTTGCATGCGACCATATAGGGGTAACCGTTGCCGACAATCGTCTCGAAGCGGCTTCGCATCTCCGCCTCCGAAGGGGGCACGATCTCGTAGGTGGCGACACCGTTCAGAACGGACTCGCGGTAGATTCCGGTGATGACGGGAAGGTCCGCCAAGGTGGCGTCACGCAAACTCAGGGACATGGCGATAGACTGCATCTCGAGGTTTCGTCGTCCTTCACTCCCACGGAGCCGGGACGCGATCAACATATGACAACATCTGTGGGCAACAAAAAAGGCGGCCGAAGCCGCCTTTTCCGTCATTCGTTTCGTGCTTAGTTGTTCCGGTTGCCCAGGAACTGCAGCAGGAACATGAACAGGTTGATGAAGTCGAGGTAGAGCGTCAGCGCGCCCATGATCGCCTTGCGGCCGGCAACGGTGCTGTCGTCGGCTTCGTAGTACATTTCCTTGATCTTCTGCGTATCATAGGCGGTAAGGCCAGCGAAGATCAGCACGCCGATCACGGAGATCGCGAAGCCGAGAGCCGACGAAACAAGGAAGATGTTGACGATCGACGCGATGATCAGGCCGAAGAGGCCCATGATCAGGAACGTGCCGAAGCCCGACAGGTCCTTCTTGGTCGTGTAGCCGTAAAGCGACAGGGCGCCGAACGACGCGGCCGTGACGAAGAACGTCTGCACGATGCTCTGGCCGGTGAAGACCAGGAAGATCGACGACAGCGACAGGCCCATCAGGGCGGCGTAGATCCAGAACGTCGTCTGCGCTGCGGAGACGCTCATCGAATTGATGCGGAAGCTCATGAAGAAGACCATCGCCAGCGGCGCCAGCATCACGACCCACCGCAGGGGCGAACCGTAGATGAGTTGGGCGAATGCCGGATTGGAGACGGCAAGCGCATAGGTTCCGTAAGCTGCCACGCCGGTGATCGCCAGCCCAAGGGCCATCAGGTTGTAGACCTTCAGCATGTAAGCACGAAGGCCTTCATCGATCACGGCACCCGCCTGAGCGCCGGCGGGCGACATTCGGGTTTGGTAGTTTCTCAGATCAGCCATTGTTTCCTCATTTAAGCTCCGGTGGAAGTTACGGTGTCGGGCGGCGAACGGTCTCGCTCTGAAAGGCTGGCTTCCACGCCCAGGCGCCGCTGCGGAGCTCCAGCATGCCTGTGGATAAATATGATGCCGAAACCGGTTGCGTACAAGCCCCGAAGCCCCTGGATTCGAACGCATCCGGCCGTTTCCGGCAAGCCCGACGGGGATTTACGGTTAACTGCACGTACTCAGAGCTCGCGCAGGACCGGCGCCGCCTTCTGCCCGAGAATGCGCCACGTACCGGCAAGACCGATGCCAACGGTCATCACCAGGGCCCCGGCGACGGTCAGGATGGCGACATCCGGCAGGAAGCTTGACGGCAGCGTCATGATGCGGCTGACGACGAACCAGGCGGCAACACCGCCGGCAAACAGGGCAAAAACCGCGGTCGCAAGGCCGAGAATGGCATATTCGTAGCTGGAGGCCCGGATGAGGGTCGCGCGTGTCGCACCCAGCGTTTTCAGGACGACCGCATCATGGATACGGGCCCGGTTGCCGGCGGCAAGCGCACCGGCAAGCACCAGGACGGACGCGACCAGTGCCACCGCGGCCGCAGCCCGGATCGCCGTTGCCAACTGTCCAAGCAGCCCGTTCACGATGTCGAGAGCATCCTTCACACGCACGCTCGTGATCGTCGGATAGGCGTTGGTGACGGCTTTCAGCACCGCAGCCTCTTCTTCCGGCGTCGCTTCCGGATCGATGACCGTTGCCAGCCACGCATGCGGCGCACCGGCAAAGGTATTGGGTGAAAACACCATGACGAAGTTGATCGAAAGCGATTCCCACTCGACATTGCGGAAATTGGCGATCTTGGCGGTGATGTTGCGGCCGAGCACGTTGACGGTCACGGTGTCGCCGATCTTCAGGCCGAGTTCGCCGGCCTCTTCCGCCGAGAAGGAGACCAGGGGCTCGCCGCTATAGTCGGCCGGCCACCATGTGCCCTCGGACAGTGTCGAGTTCTCGGGCTTGTTCTTGGCATAGGTGATGCCGCGGTCGCCGCGCAATACCCATTGGCCGCCGGGCGGCACGTTGCGGCTGTTCACGTCCTCGCCGTTGAAGGCGACGATCCGGCCGCGCAGCATCGGCACCTCGATGACCTTGCCCTTCGGGATCGTCCGCTTCAGCACCGAGCGGAAGCCTTCGATCTCGCTGCCCTGGATATCGACGAAGAAGAAGTTCGGCGCCCGCTCCGCCATGTTGCCGGTGAGTTCGCGGCGCAGATTGCCGTCGATCAGCGCCAGCGTCACGAGCAGCGCCAGCCCGAGACCGAGCGACAACACGACGGAAGGCGTGAGCGCGCCAGGGCGGTGAATGTTGCCGATCGCCAGCCGCAGGGCCGGCGAGTTGACCCGCGGGCTGCGGCGCGCAAGCCAGGCGATCAACAGCGCGACGACGCGCAGGACAATGAAGGCGAAGGCGATCGCGCCGAGGAACACCAGCGAAATATAGCGGTCGTAGGCCGTCCAGATCGCGAGCCCCGCCAGCGCGGCAAGACACGCGACCGCGCCCAGCAAATAGGGCCATGCCGGAAAGCCCGAGGGGTCGAAACCCTGCTGGCGGAAGAGCGCGGTTGCCGGAATGGCCCGCGCCCGCCCGAGCGGCAGGATGGCGAAGGTCAGCGCCGTCAGCACGCCAAAGAGCGCGGCAAGACCGAGGGCGCCCGGATAGAGATGAAACTCGGTCGAGATCGGCAGCAGGTCGGCGAGGAATTGCGCCGCGACAAAGGGGATCAGCATGCCGAGGATCAGGCCGATCGCGATGCCGATCAGGGCGATCATCAGGATCTGTGCCAGATAGATCATCGCCACCAGCGAGGCAGGAGCGCCCAGGCACTTGAAGGTCGCAATGACACTGCGCTTCTGATCGAGATAGGCGCGCACCGCGTTGGCAACGCCGACGCCGCCGACGATCAGCGCCGTCAGGCCGACGAGGGTCAGGAACTGCGAGAAGCGGGTGATGTTCGCCGTCAGTGACGGCGCGGCGTTGGCGCTGGTGCGGATCGACCAGCCGGCCGCCGGAAAGCGCTTCTCGGCATCGGCACGAATGGCCGGAAGCTGTGCCGGATCGGCGACCTTCACCTTGTAGCTATGCTCGACAAGGCTTCCCGTCTGCACCAGGCCAGTAGCCGCAAGCGCCTCGGCCGAGACCATCAGGCGCGGCGCAAAGCCGAAGCCGTCGGACAAGGCGTCCGGCTCGCGGACGATCGTGCCGGTGATCCGGATTTTGGCGTTGCCGAGAAGGACTTCATCTCCGACCTGCACACCCAGGCGGTCGAGCAGCAGCGGTGCCACGATGGCGCCAAAGGTCTCGCCATCGCGCGCCAACAATTCATGCAGCGGGCGGTTCGGCCCGCTTTCCAGTGCGCCGTAGAGCGGATAGGCGGCATCGACCGCCTTCAGTTCGACCAGCGCCTGGTTGGAACCGTCGGGCAGCCGCGCCATCGAGCGCAGGCCGGCGGAAACCGCAACAGTGCCGAGCGTGTCGAGATAGGCCCGCTCGTCCACCGTCGCCACACGGTTGTTGAGTTCGAAGCGGATGTCGCCGGCGAGTAATTCCTGCCCCTGCGTGGCGATCGTCGCGGTGATCGATTGCGACAGCGAATTGACGCCGGCAATGGCCGCGGTGCCGAGCGCGATGCAGGCGAGGAATATGTAGAAACCTCGAAGTCCGCCGCGCATTTCGCGCAGCGCCAGGCGAAGGGCAAGAAGCGGCCGCAACCGAACCGATGACACGCCGTTCATGCCGAAGCCGCCTCCTGGCGCGGCGTCGCCACAAGCGGCTCCGCCTCGCCGCCGGCGACAATTTCGCCGGAGCGGACGCGGACCTGCCGCGCACAGCGTGCGGCAAGAGCCGCGTCATGCGTCACGAGAACGAGTGTCATGCCGCGGTCACGCTGTTCGGCGAAAAGCAGATCGGCGATCTGGCGTCCGGTCTCGGCGTCGAGGTTGCCGGTGGGTTCGTCGGCGATCAGCAGTTTCGGCGAAGGCGCCAAGGCGCGAGCGATCGCCACGCGTTGCTGCTCGCCGCCGGAAAGCTGGCCGGGATAGTGGCTGAGCCGCTCGCCGAGGCCGACGGCGACGAGTTCCTTGCGCGCGATCTCGAAGGCGCCCGGGACATTGGCGAGTTCGAGCGGCACCGCGACGTTTTCGAGCGCGGTCATGTTGGGGATGAGGTGGAAGGACTGGAAGACGATGCCGATGTTGCGCCCGCGGAAGTCCGCCACCCTGTCCTCGTCGAGCCGGTGCAACGGCGTGCCGTCGATGACGATCTCGCCGCTATCCAGCCGTTCGAGCCCGGCAAGCACCATCAACAGGGTCGACTTTCCCGAACCCGACGGACCGACGATGCCGACCGACTGGCCGGCATTGATCGTGAGGTTCATGCCCTTCAGCACGTGCACCGAGGCTGCCGCCTCCCCGAGGGTCAGATCCGCGTTTTTGAGTTCGATGATGGTGCTGGCCAAGGGAAACAACCCTATATGAACGAAATGGGGAACAGAAACGGCATTCGGGATTTAGGAACAGGCCCATGGCATTAAAAGGATTTCAACGGGTTTTCTTGGCACTGATGATGACAATTGCGTTATCATCGACAGCACGCGCCGAGACGATCAGCCTTGTGGGGTTCGGCGACAGCCTGATGGCCGGCTATCAGCTCCCGCCGCAGGACGCCTTCCCCGCTCGGCTCGAAAAGGCGCTGAAGGAAAAGGGCCTGGACGTGACAATCGCGAACGCCGGCGTTTCCGGCGACACCTCCTCCGGCGGCCTTGCCCGCATCGACTGGTCCGTGCCTGATGGCACGAAGGGCGTGATCCTCGAACTCGGCGCCAACGACGCGCTGCGCGGCATTCCGCCGGAAGCCACCCGCAAGAACATCGAGGCGATGATCACCCGGCTCAAGGACCGAGGCATAGCGGTGCTGCTCGCCGGCATGATGGCGCCGCCGAACATGGGCGCGGACTATGCCGCCCGCTTCAACCCGATCTATCCGGAGCTTGCCGAAAAATATGGGCTGGAACTCTACCCGTTCTTCCTCGACGGCGTAGTGACAGAGGCGAAGCTCAAGCTGGAAGACGGCATTCATCCCAATGGCGACGGCGTCGGCGTGATGGTCGAGAAGGCATTGCCCGTGGTCGAACGCTTTCTGGCAACGCTGAATAAGACGGAGTGATGACATCGTCCACAGTTAAGAGAACGTTAATATTCGTAAGTGTCAAATACTAGTTGCGTGCAGACTCGATGCGTGATTCGCTGAGACATCTGCAAGAGATTCGGGGAGCTCGCCATGCCGAGACTATTCACCGCCCTCGAAATTCCGCGCAATGCAGCAATGAGTCTTTCGTTGCTGCGCGGAGGACTTCCCGGAGCTCGCTGGATAGATGTGGAGAATTACCATATCACCTTGCGCTTCATTGGTGACGTCGACTGGCGCACCGCCGACGAGATCATCGACAAGCTCGATCGGATCGAAAGACCGGAATTCCAGCTTCAATTGACCGGCACCGGCGCCTTCGGCTCCAAGAAACCGCACTCGGTCTGGGCCGGCGTCACCAACCAGCCGGAAATGTATGCGCTGCAGGCCGAGATCGAACGCATCTGCCAGCGGCTCGGACTGCAGCCGGATCCGCGCAAGTTCACACCGCATGTGACGCTCGCCCGGCTGCGCTCCAGCCGCGTCGAAGATGTCGTCGAATACCTCTCCGGACGCGGCAACTTCATGACCTCGCCCTTCACCGTGTCGCGCTTCGTGCTTCTGTCATCGCGCGATTCGGTCGGCGGCGGGCCTTACCTCACGGAGGAGGTCTTCCCGCTTCACGAGGTGCGCGCGCCGAGCCTTACGAGCAACGACGAGCATCCGGCCTCGAGCATCTGGTAGAGCGCCTCGAAGGCTTCCGGTCCTTCGTAATAGGGATCCGGCACGTCCTGGCGGCGGCCTGAGGCATGGTCCAGGAAAAGATGCACTTTCCCTGCCGCGCCTTCAGGCGCCAGCCGTTTCAGCGTACGGACATTGTTCTCGTCCATGCCGAGGATCAGGTCGAAATCCCTGAAATCCTCGGCCCGGACCTGGCGCCCGCGCAAGGCCGAAATATCGATCCCGTGCCGACGCGCCGCCTGGATCGAGCGGCCGTCGGGCGGATCGCCGATGTGCCAGGCACCGGTTCCGGCCGAATCCACCTGCAGCGCCGATGCCAATCCCTTTTGCTCCGCCAACGCGCGCAGCACGCCCTCGGCCAGGGGCGACCGGCAGATATTGCCGAGACAAACGAAAAGAACTCTGACCGGTTTCATGCTATTCAAGTTCGACAGGACTGGAGATTGGTGCGCATTTATACGCGGCAGCTACTGCATGTCTCCTTAAATCGACCTCGATTTGAGGACGAAGACATGCAGCAAATCAAAGTGCTACAGCGACCTTTGCGCGCCTCATGAGACGCGCGGCGCTGTAGGCCTTCGAACAGGTCGACGTGTGGGAGAGAGACGATGACTGCGGAAAAGCTCGACGAAGCGACGATTGCCGAAAACCTGCACAAGATGGAAGGCTGGGTTAGGGCGGAGGACGGCAACTCGATCTGGAAGGCCTTTCGCTTCAAGAATTTCGTCGAGGCCTTCGGCTTCATGACCGAGTGCGCGATCGTTGCCGAGAAGCTCAACCATCATCCGGAATGGTTCAACGTCTACAATCGCGTCGACGTGACCCTGACGACCCACGACGCCGGCGGGTTGACGGAGCTGGACTTCAAGCTGGCGGCCCGGATGGACAAGGCGGCGGCGGGCCGCATGCCCGATCATTTGAAATAGGGAACACAATTCCCATATTGAAAGCGCTGTAGCAGCGGAAGCGGGATAATGGACGACGTCAAGATCGGTGAAATTCTCTTGCCTGGCGAGGAATCCGAGCAGGAGCGCAGGGAAAAGCGTGTGAAGCGGCGCTTCTGGCCAACCTTCCGCCGGGCTGCGCGGCAGATCCCCTTCAGCCGCGACCTTGTCGCCGCCTATTACTGCGCCATCGATCCGCAGACGCCGACACGGACCCGCGGCATCCTGCTTGCCGCACTCGCTTATTTCGTGCTGCCGATCGACATCATCCCCGACATGCTGGCCGTGGTCGGCTTTTCCGACGACGTCGCGGTGCTGACCGCGGCCTTCGCCGCCATCAGCGGCCAGATCAAGGAAACGCACTACACCAAGGCTGACGAAACCCTTGCCGATACTCCGCAAGATTGAAAGGAGATTGGCCTCCCGGGTTGTGGCGCCCTATTCCCGCCCAAAAGTCAAACTCTTGCCCGATTCTTTATGGCATAGACATGCGAATGAGGCCGGTCGTGCGCTTTGGCGCGTTCGGCGTCATTCAATGACTTGGGGCAGGAATCCGTCCGGAACAGCATTCCGAAGTACCGCGCATCCGACATCGATCCTTGGTTCGGCGATGGTACGAATCACCGGTCGAACGGCGCCGGACAATGGAGCAAATCGCTCCGTTTCGGGGCTAAACCCGCGGTTTTCGACCATCGTTGACGGTTTGGTAACCTGAATTAAGTCAAAACAAATTCAAATGATGACGACGCGTCGCCCGTCTGACCTGTTTCGGGTGATCGAAGAGCAAGAAAAGCGGCAGGACCTCATGTTTGTAAGAAAGATCGCAACCGCAATCGCATTCGTTCTGGCAACCGCCAGCATGGCTGCCGCCCAGTCTCCGACGCGCATCCAGCAGTTCAACGCCTGGGGCGCCTATTCCTACAACGCCGGCGGCGGCAAGGTCTGCTACGTCCTCTCGGTTCCGAAGGAAAAGAGCCCGGCCGGCGTCGACCACGGCGACATCTTCTTCCTCGTATCCCAGCGCCCGGGCCAGAACATCAGCTATGAACCGCAGGCGATGATGGGCTACCCGCTGCAGGAGAACTCCAAGGTCAACGTCGTCATCGACGGCCGCACCTTCGTGATGTTCACCAAGGGCAATTCCGCCTGGGTCGAAAACGCAGCGGAAGAACCGGCGCTCGTTGCCGCGATGAAGAACGGCAAGGCCATGTCGGTCAACGCCAAGTCGCGCAAGGGTACGGCAACCTCCTATTCCTATTCGCTCTCGGGCATCTCCGCTGCGCTGAAGCAGATCGAGGCCTGCAAGTAATCCAGGCATGTCGCGCAAACCTGTGCAGCGGTCTTGCGACACGGCTGCGTGACATCTGAAGGCGAAAACCCAGGCATAGGGCCGGCTGCGAAGCCGGCCTTCTGCGTTTCCGGGGCCTGCCGCGTGACTCCTGGCCAAAACAATGCTAAAGCGCGGCCCAACTTGAGAGCCTCCGCGCCCCGATTGGCCGCTTTCGATGGCTCGACCGATTTCAATTCGCGCATCAGGACGATTTCCGGACCCGCTCTCCGGACGGCCTCACGCCGTACGACAGGACATCACGAGCATGGCAGCCACTGAAATTCTGAACCGGGTGGAGATCGTCAAGGCGCCGCAGGTGCGTACAGCGCCCCAGGCGGAAAAGCCGTCGTTGATCGGCCTCCTGCGCGAGGACATGGCAAAGGCGCTGGTCGAAAAGGGCGTGCCGGAGCGCCAGGTCAAGATGCGCGTCAGCCAGCTCTGGCATTGGCTCTATGTGCGCGGCGTCTCCGACTTCGACCATATGACGAACGTGTCGAAGGACATGCGCGAGATGCTGAAGCAGCATTTCACCATCGCCCGGCCGGAAATCGTCGAGGAGCAGATCTCCGGCGACGGCACCCGCAAGTGGCTGCTGCGCTTCCCGGCGCGCGGCGCTGGCCGCCCGGTCGAGATCGAGACCGTCTACATTCCCGAGGAAGGCCGCGGCACGCTCTGCATTTCGAGCCAGGTCGGCTGCACGCTCACCTGCTCCTTCTGTCACACCGGCACGCAGAAACTGGTGCGCAACCTGACGGCCGAGGAAATCCTGGCGCAGTTGCTGCTCGCGCGCGACCGCCTCGGCGATTTCCCGGAGCGCGACACGCCGCAGGGCGCGATCGTGCCGGCCGAGGGCCGCAAGATCACCAACATCGTCATGATGGGCATGGGCGAGCCGCTCTACAATTTCGCTGAGGTCAAGACCGCGCTTCTGATCGCGTCCGACGGCGAGGGCCTGTCGCTCTCCAAGCGCCGCATCACGCTTTCGACCTCGGGCATCGTGCCGGAGATCTACCGCACCGGCGAAGAGATCGGCGTCATGCTGGCGATCTCGCTGCATGCGGTACGAGACGACTTGCGCGACCTGCTGGTGCCGATCAACAAGAAGTATCCGCTAAAGGAGCTGATGGAGGCCTGCCGCGCCTATCCGGGACTTTCGAACGCCCGCCGCATCACCTTCGAATATGTGATGCTGAAGGATGTCAACGATAGCCTGGAAGACGCCAAGGAACTGGTGAAGCTCCTGAAGGGCGTTCCGGCGAAGATCAACCTGATCCCGTTCAACCCCTGGCCAGGCACCAACTACCAGTGTTCCGACTGGGAGCAGATCGAGAAATTTGCTGACTTCATCAACCAGGCGGGCTACGCCTCGCCGATCCGCACGCCGCGCGGCCGCGACATCCTCGCCGCCTGCGGCCAGTTGAAGTCCGAATCCGAGCGCATGCGCAAGGTCGATCGCCTGGCCTTCGAGGCGATGATGATCGCCAATCACGGTGAAGACTGAGATCGAGAGAGACAGTACAAGGTTCCACGGTCTCAAGCTTTGAGGATCGATGAAGAACTTTGATGAATGATCCAGTTCCTATCGATTGATTTCATGTCACCGGTTTCCTAAGAAGGCGGAAATCATTTCAGGAGGACAACCCATGCGCTCACTTCTCATCGCCCTTGCCGCTACGGTGGCATTCACCTTGCCCGCCCGTGCCGATGAGGTGACCGTCGCCGTGACCGCGATCGTCGAGCACCCGGCGCTCGATGCCGCCCGCGACGGCGTGAAGGATGCGCTGGCCGCCGCCGGCTACAAGGAAGGCGAAAACCTCAAGTTCATCTACGAGTCGGCCCAGGGCAACCCGGCGACCGCCGCGCAGATCGCCCGCCAGTTCGCCGGCGAAGGCCCGAATGTGATCGTGCCGATCTCGACCCCGTCCGCCCAGGCCGTCGTCTCCTCGACCCGTGACATCCCGGTCGTCTTCACCGCCGTTTCCGATCCGGTCGGCGCCCAGCTCGTCAAGGACATGGACAAGCCCGGCGGCAACGTCACCGGCCTCTCGGACATGTCGCCGGTCGCCGAGCACGTGGCGCTGATCAAGGAGATCCTGCCGAACGCCAAGTCGATCGGCTACCTCTACAACTCCGGTGAAGCCAACTCCGTTTCGGTGCTCGCCGTGCTCAAGGCGGAAGCCGAAAAGGCCGGCCTGACCGTCGTCGAGTCGGCTGCCACGAAGTCGGCCGAAGTCCAGGGTGCCGCCCGCGCCCTCGTCGGCCGCGCCGATGCGATCTACGTTCCGACCGACAACACGATCATCTCGGCGCTCGAAGGTGCCGTCGCCGTCGCCGAGGAAGCCAAGCTGCCGCTCTTCACCGCCGACACGGATTCGGTTGCCCGCGGCTCGCTCGCAGCCCTCGGTTTCAACTACTATGACGTCGGCAAGCAGACCGGCGACGTCGTCGTTCGCATCCTCAAGGGAGAAAACCCGGGCGACATCGCCGTGAAGGTCGCCGCCGGTTCCGACCTGGTGATCAACAAGAAGGCCGCCGAGAAGATGGGCGTCACCCTTCCGGCAAGTGTCGTAAAGCGCGCAACGCGCGTCGTTGAGTAAGGCTTTCTGCTTTTCAGGTTCAAGTTTGTTGCGTTTTGCCCGCCCCCGTTCCATACGGGGGCGGTTCGCTATGAGAGGCCTGGGATATCGAAGGCCGCTCCAAAGTTCTAAGCGGCATGGGCGCCCCGCCGTCGGGCGAATATGCCAGGCGGGAGCGTCGCGCACATAAGGACAACCAAGCGCGACACGTGGAAAAGGGGGTCTGGGGTTGAGTCTAATCGCTTTCTGGGGAGCCGTGGAACTGGGGCTGGTCTACGCCTTCGTTGCCGTCGGCGTCTTTCTCGCTTTCCGGGTACTCGATTTCCCCGACCTGACCGTCGACGGATCGTTTCCTCTCGGGGCTGCCGTCACCGCCGTTCTGATCATCGCCGGCGTCAATCCGTGGCTTGCCGCCTGCGTGGCGATGGTCGCCGGTGCCGTGGCCGGCATCGTCACGGCGATGCTCAACGTGCGCTTCAAGATCCTCAACCTGCTCGCCTCGATCCTGACGATGATCGCGCTCTTCTCGGTCAACCTGCGCGTCATGGGCAAGCCGAACGTTGCGCTGATCAATGCCGACACGATGCTGTCGCCCTTCTACGGCCTCGGCCTGCGTGATTTCTATGTCCGTCCGCTGTTCATCGGCGTGCTCGTCGTCATCGCCGTCGTCGTCGTCTGGCGCTTCCTCGAAAGCGATGCCGGTCTGGCGATGCGCGCCACCGGCGCCAACGCCCGCATGGCCCGCGCGCAGGGCGTCGACACCAACCGCCAGATCTATCTCGGCATGGCGATCTCCAACGCGCTCGTCGCCTTCGGCGGCGCGCTCTTTGCCCAGACCAACGGCTTTGCCGACGTCACCTCGGGCGTCGGCACCATCGTCGTCGGTCTCGCGGCCGTCATCATCGGCGAGACGCTGCTCGGTGCCCGCGGCATCCTGATCGCGCTGATCGGCTGCGTGCTCGGCTCGATCCTCTACCGCATCGCCATCCAGTTGGCGCTGTCGACCGACATGCTCGGGCTGCAGGCCTCCGACCTCAACTTCGTGACCGCGGCACTCGTGACCTTTGCCCTTATCCTTCCCCGTCTTCGTCGCGGAGGTGCGGCATGATCAGCGTCCAGAACATCCAGGTCATCTTCGGCAAGGGCACGCCGCTGCAGAAGCAGGCGCTGAACGGCGTCAGCCTGACGATCGAACAGGGCTCCTTCGTCACCGTCATCGGCTCCAACGGCGCCGGCAAGTCGACCCTTCTCGGCGTGCTCGCCGGCGATGTGCTGCCGAGCGCCGGCCAGGTGACGATCGGCAAGACCGACGTCACCCGCAAGGGCACCGCCGCCCGCGCCGGCCTCGTCGCCCGCGTTTTCCAGGATCCGCTGACCGGCAGCTGCGGCGCGCTCTCGATCGAGGAAAACCTGGCGCTCGCCGCCAAGCGCGGCGAAGCGCGCGGCCTCACCGCAGCGCTCGGACCCAAGCGCCGCGAGCATTTCCGCGAACGCATCGCCGAGCTCAATCTCGGGCTTGAAAACCGCATGGGCGACCGCATGGACCTGCTCTCCGGCGGCCAGCGCCAGGCGGTTTCGCTGGTCATGGCGACGCTCGCGGGTTCGGAAGTGCTGCTGCTCGACGAGCACACCGCAGCGCTCGATCCGGGCATGGCGGAGTTCGTGATGAACCTCACGCAGAAGATCGTCTCGGAGCGCAAGCTGACGACGATGATGGTCACCCATTCGATGCGCCAGGCGCTCGACTACGGCCACCGCACCATCATGCTGCACGGCGGCGAGATCGTGCTCGACGTCGCCGGCGACAGCCGCAAGGAATTGCAGGTCGAGGACCTGATCGCCATGTTCCGCCGCATCCGCGGCCAGACGCTCGACGACGACGCGCTGCTGATCGGCTGATCCCGCTTAACTGGCGTCCTCTTCGAGATTGGCGCTCATCTGCCTGCCGGCATCTTCTCCCCGTGGACACGGGGAGAAGAGACAAGCGGCGATCGCTCGGTTCCCGCCAGCCACCGGTACAGGCTGCAATCGCCCAACCCTTCCAGGCTTGCTTACAGCGCCGCCGACGGTCGCGTTTCGCGCCGAACGCTGCGGCATGCGCTCTTCTGCCCGTCAGAACGGGGAGAAGATGCCGGCAGGCAGATGAGGGGCGAAATCTCCGAAGACGGTTCAGCGCGCCGTCGTCATGAAGATCTTCACCGCGAACACCGAGAAGACGCCGGCGAAGCTGAAGTCGAGCGCCCGCATCGCCGCCTTGTTGCGCTGAAGCCAGGAGGCGAGCCAGTCGGCGGTGAAGACCACCAGCATGTTCACCGGCATGCCGATCGTGATGAAGAACAGGCCGAGGAACAGCAGCTTGCCGGTGACCGAAGGATCGTCGGCGCTGACGAACTGCGGCAGGAAGGTCATGAAGAAGATGATGACCTTGGGATTGAGTAGGTTCACCCAGAAGCCGGCGGAAATGTTGGCAACAGCCGTGCCCTCCGCCGCCTCGACCTTCTGGACGGAGATGCTGGAGCCGAAGCGGATCGCCTGCACCGCAAGCCAGAGAAGATAGGCGGCGCCGCCGGTCTTGAGGATGGCGAAGGCGGTGGGCGAAGCGGTGATCAGCGCCGAGATGCCGAAGGCGACGAGAAGCGTATGCACGACGATGCCGAAGCTGGTGCCGAGCACGACGAAGAGCGCGGCCTTCTTGCCTTGCGCCAGTGCGCGGCTGATCGAAAGTGTCATGTCCGGACCGGGCGTCGCCGCCAGAAGCAGCGTCGCGGCCGCGAAGGTCAAGAGGGTCGGCAGGCTGGGAATGAAGTCCATCGTCGGTCTCCGAGGCGCGAGGTCACCTTCCGTAATCCCGCGCCCGCTCTTTTGCCAGCGGATTCGCGAGATCCGGCGTTCTAATGCTTGTATCGCCGCAGGTTCTGGCTAAAGTGCCGCAGATTTGCACGCGGCATCGCCGCCCTCCCAAGACCAGACGGACGGAAACCATGGCATCGCATAAAGACGTGAAAAAGGTCGTTCTCGCCTATTCGGGCGGTCTCGACACCTCGATCATCCTGAAGTGGCTGCAGACCGAACTCGGCGCGGAAGTCGTCACCTTCACCGCCGACCTCGGCCAGGGCGAAGAGCTCGAGCCGGCCCGCAAGAAGGCCGAAATGCTCGGCATCAAGGAAATCTACATCGAGGACGTCCGCGAGGAGTTCGTCAAGGATTTCGTCTTCCCGATGTTCCGCGCCAATGCGGTCTATGAAGGCGTCTACCTGCTCGGCACCTCGATCGCCCGCCCGCTGATCTCCAAGCACCTGATCGACATCGCCCGGAAGACCGGCGCCGACGCGATCGCCCACGGCGCCACTGGCAAGGGCAACGACCAGGTTCGCTTCGAGCTTTCGGCCTATGCTCTGAACCCCGACATCAAGATCATCGCCCCCTGGCGCGACTGGTCGTTCAAGAGCCGCACCGACCTGCTCGAATTCGCCGAGAAGCATCAGATCCCGGTTGCCAAGGATAAGAAGGGCGAGGCTCCCTTCTCCGTCGACGCCAACCTGCTGCACTCCTCGTCCGAAGGCAAGGTTCTGGAAGATCCGGCCCAGGAAGCGCCTGAATACGTGCACATGCGCACGATCTCGCCCGAGGCCGCTCCCGACAAGGCGACCATCATTAAGATCGGCTTCGAGCGCGGCGACGCCGTCTCGATCAACGGCGTGCGCCTGTCGCCGGCGAGCCTGCTCGCCAAGCTCAACGAATACGGCCGCGACAACGGTATCGGCCGCCTCGATCTCGTCGAAAACCGCTTCGTCGGTATGAAGTCGCGCGGCGTCTACGAGACCCCCGGCGGCACCATCCTTCTTTCCGCTCACCGCGCGATCGAATCGATCACGCTCGACCGTGGCGCCGCACACCTCAAGGACGAGCTGATGCCGCGTTATGCCGAGCTGATCTATTACGGCTTCTGGTTCTCGCCGGAGCGCGAAATGCTGCAGGCCGCGATCGACAAGAGCCAGGAGCATGTCGAGGGCGAAGTGACGCTAAAGCTCTACAAGGGCAACGTCATGGTCGTCGGCCGCGAGAGCGCCAAGTCGCTCTACTCCGACAAGCTGGTCACCTTCGAGGACGACCAGGGCGCCTACGACCAGAAGGACGCTGCCGGCTTCATCAAGCTCAACGCGCTGCGCCTGCGCACGCTGGCCGCGCGCAACCGCTAAGACGAGCTCCGAAAAAACAGGCCTCCGCGACCCGTTCGCGGAGGTTTTTTGTTGCCTTATTCCGCCGCCTCCGGCAGCGGCTCCTCGCGGTCGGCAGTCGCGGCCAGCGGCTGCAACCGAACCGTCCGGCGATACCAGACATAGCTGAGGATACAGACAAGGCCGAAGCTAGGGATGATCGTGCCGAGCGCCAGCACTGGCGCGCCGACCGCGGCGGCGATCGCCCCACCGAGCAACCCCGACCCCATCTGCACGAACCCCATGACAGCCGATGCCGTGCCGGCGATATCGGGAAAGGGCGCCATCGCCGCCGTCATCATATAGGGCATCACGAAGGCGATGCCGAAAGCGTAGAGACCGATCGGCAGCATGACCGACAGGAAGCTCGGCAAAAGCACATGCATGCTATAGGCAAGCGCGAGACTGGCGAGACCGATGAAGACGAGGCCCGCCGGTACCAGCGCCTGCGGCGTGAAGCGCCGCATCAGCAGCCGGACCACCACGGTCCCCGAAAAGAACAGGCCCGACTGCATCAACATGCCGACACCGAATTCGGTCGGCGTCAGACCCACCTCGTTGATGAGCACGAAGGGCAGCATCGTCGCCCAGGCATAGAGCGCGCCGACGGCACCGCCGATGACCAGCGTCGAGGAGACGAAACGGCTGTCGCTCACCAATCGACGATAGGCCGCAAGGATCGGCTTCAGGTGTCCCTTGGCCGGATCAGGCGCCACGGTCTCGGCCATGAAGAACTGTACGGTGAGGCAGGCCATCGCGGCAAAGCCGACCATCAGGAAGAAGATCGACCGCCAGCCGAACAGCCCGAGCGCCAGGCCGCCGAGCGTCGGCGAAACTGCAGGTCCAAGTGCCAGCATCATGCCGATCATGTTCATGATGCGCGCGGCTTCGGTTCCCGTGAACTGGTCGCGCACGATCGCGCGGGCCACCGTCATGCCGACGGACGCGCCGATGCCCTGCACCAGACGCCCGGCGAGGAGCACCGCAACCGAAGGCGCGAAGGCGGCCATCAGACTGCCGATGAGATAGATCGCCATGAAGATCAGCGTCGCGCGGCGTCGGCCGATGACGTCGGAGAGCGTGCCGGAAACGAGCTGGGCAAAGGCGAACCCCGCGAAATAGAGCGACAGCGTCATCTTGATCGCCGCCTCGCTGGAAGAGAAGGCGCGCACCAGCTCCGGCATGGCAGGGGTGTAAAGCGCCATGGAGACCGGGCCGAGCGCCACCAGGAAGGCGCCGATGATGCTCGTGCGCCGTTCGCTCATGCGACGCGTCATCGCGGGGCTCCCGGCTGTTCCTCGGACTTCTCGCCAGCCTCCTTGCCGGCAAGGCACGGGTCAAGCTCACGTAAATTGTCGCGCAGGATGCGCAGGTTGGCGCAAAGAACCTCGCGGGTCGCCTCGTCGAGCCCGGCCGTATAGGCGTTCATCATCTCTCGCAACCCCGCCATCAGGTCGGTGAGCAGCGGGCCTGCCTTGTCGGTGATGACGACGTTCTTGGCGCGACGGTCCGCCGGATCCGGCACGCGGGCGACGAGCCCCATCGTCTCCAGCCTGTCGAGATAGGCCGAAAGCGTCATCGGCTCGATCCCCATGCGGGTCGCGATCTCCGCCTGCTTGATGCCCTCGGTAAGCACGACCTGGATCAGCGTGCGCGCCTCGCCTGGGGTGATGCCCAGATCCATGGCGTTGACCTTGCGATCGAAAGCCCCGCGCAACAGGCGCGAGACGTCGGTCAAAAGCATTCCAATGGTTTCGGATTCGAGTTTGAAGGGCATCAGCATCGTTCACATATGATATAATAAGTTTTACTTATCATATCTGACGACGCCGTTCAACGCGCCACCGCGTGTTTCCCTGAAACCGAGCCGATTCAGGGATAAAAACATGCAGAACTTCAAAGCGTTACAGCGACCCTTGCGCGCCTGATATGGCGCGCAACACTGTAATGGATGTCGCCTAGCCTTCGAGCTCCTCGCGCAGCATTTCAAGCTCCAGCCATTCCTCCTCCATGCGGGCCAGATCCGCACGAAGCTTCTCCAATTCCTGCGCGAGCTTCGCAAAAGCATTTGGATCTTTTGTGAAAAGGTTGGGGTCGGCCATCCTTTCCTCGCGCTTGGCGGCCTCTGCCTCCGCCTTGGCGATCTCCTTCGGCAGGTTTTCGAGCGCGAATTTCTGCTTGTAGGAAAGCTTGCCCTTGGCGGCCTTTGGCGCTTCGGCGGCGGGTGCAGCCGTTTCGTTGGCCTTGGCCTTTTCCGCCCTTTCGGCTCTGCGCTTCTCCTCGATTGCGCCCTTACGCTGCGCCATCATGTCGGAATAGCCGCCGGCATATTCGATCCAGCGGCCGTCCGGCTCCTCGGGGTTTGCCGGCGCGATCGTCGAGGTCACGGTGCGGTCGAGGAAATCACGGTCGTGGCTGACGAGGATCACCGTTCCGGCAAAGCCGGCGACGATTTCCTGCAAGAGGTCGAGCGTCTCGATGTCGAGGTCGTTGGTCGGCTCGTCAAGGATCAGGAGGTTCGTCGCCCGCGCCAGGATACGCGCCAGCATCAGCCTTGCCCGCTCGCCGCCGGAGAGTTCGCGGATCGGGGTGCGCGCTTGCTCCGGCTGGAACAGGAAATCCTTCATGTAACCGGTGACGTGGCGCTGCTCGCCATTGACCAGCAGGTTCTCGCCGCGGCCGTCCGTCAGGTAGTGCGCCAGCGTGTCGTCCAGATTGAGATCTTCGCGCTTCTGGTCGAGCGTCGCCATCTCGAGATTGGTGCCGAGCTTGACCGTGCCGCTGTCCGGTTCGATCTGCCCGGTCAGAATCTTCAGAAGCGTCGTCTTGCCGGCACCGTTGGGGCCGACGAGACCGATGCGGTCGCCGCGGTGCACGCGGATCGAGAAGGGCGCAACGATGGTGCGCTCACCATAGGCCTTGCTGATCTTCTCGGCCTCGATCACCAGCTTGCCGGACTCCTTGGCATCGGCAAGCGTCGCCTGCACCGTCCCCTGCGGTCCCTTGTGGCCACGATAGGCCGCCCGCATCGTCTGCAGCTCACCGAGACGGCGCATGTTGCGCTTGCGCCGTGCGGTCACGCCATAGCGCAGCCAGTGTTCCTCGCGTTCGATCGCCTTGCCGAGCTTATGCTGCTCCAGTTCTTCCGCCTCCAGCACCTCGTCGCGCCAGGCCTCGAAGTGGGCAAAGCCGCGGTCGAGCCGGCGCGACTGGCCACGATCGAGCCAGACGGTCGCGGTCGACACCTTCTCCAGGAAGCGCCGGTCGTGCGAGATCAAAACCAGCGCCGAGCGGCTGCGGGTAAGCTCGTCTTCCAGCCATTCGATCGTCGGCAGATCGAGATGGTTGGTCGGCTCGTCAAGCAGCAGGATATCCGGCTCCGGCGCCATGACGCGGGCGAGCGCCGCCCGGCGCGCCTCGCCGCCGGAGAGCCGCTTCGGGTCTTCTTCACCGGTCAGTCCCAGATGCTGCAGCAGATAGGCGACGCGATAGGGGTCGTCGCCCGGGCCGAGCCCCGCTTCGGCATAGGCCTGCACCGTGTCGTAGCCGTCGAAATCCGGCGCCTGGTGCAGATAGCGGATGGTCGCCGAGGGATGGCGGAACACTTCGCCCGACTGCGCTTCCGCAAGACCCGCGGCAATCTTCATCAGCGTCGACTTGCCCGAGCCGTTGCGCCCAACCAGGCAGATCCGGTCGCCCGGCTCCACTTGCAGATTGGCGCCGGCCAGAAGCGGCGTGCCGCCGAAGGTGAGGAAGATGTCGTCGAGTTTCAGAATGGGGGGCGCCAAGGCTCAGGCTCCGGTAAGATCATAGGGGCGGACAAGCACGATGGCGCGGCCGCTCTTGAGGCTGAAGCGAAGGGGACCCTCCGCAACATTGGAAACGGTTCGGGACGAGCCGAACGGCAGGGTGAAATCGTCGAGCGGGTAACGCGCATTGACGATCGAAAGACCGGTGAGCTCGGTCAACCCAAGGACCGAAAAGAGGCAACCCTTCGGCAGGTCGAGCTCCAGCGTGCCGGCAAGCAGCGGATAGGCCTCTTCCTCGCCGGAGGTCATCAGCACCGAAAGCCCGCGCTCGGCAAGGCCGACCGCCTGCAACAGGTGCAGGAAGGCATGGTCGCTGCGGGTGCCGCCAAGCGCACCGGCAAAGATCAAGCTGTCGGCACCACGCGACAGGGCAGCCTCGACGGCGATCTCGCCATCCGTGGCCGCCTTTGCCGCCGGATAGGACTCGCGCGGAACGGAGGCGAATTCGGAAAGCAGGGTATCTTCTGTCGAATCGAAATCACCGACCCAGACATCCGGAACGACGCCGAGCAGACGCGCGTGCCGCATGCCGCCGTCAGCGGCGACGAAGCGGCTTCCGCCGAGCTGGCGTGTCAGCCGGTCGGTGCTTGTCAGCGCACCGCCAAGCAGAATGGTGAAGGTCGATCGAGCCATGGCAAAGCCCATAGCGCAAAGGACCGCGGAAGGAAAACGAAGAAAGCGAGAAGACGCGCGGATCTCAAGATTTTGCGAGGATCGTCAATGGCCTTCCGGCACCGGATCGGAAGAGAGCATGCCGGCATAGACGCCGGGCGTCGAATCCGGAATCTCGATCGCGCCGGCCACCCGCTCATAGAACTTCGCCGGACCGACCCCGCCGATGACCGCATAACCGTAGCCAGCCTCGCGCATCGCCGTCAGGCTTTCGATCAGCAGCGCCTCGCCGATGCCCTGCCCGCGCATGCCTTCGTCGACACCGGTCGGGCCGAAAAAACCGAGCGCCGTCACGTCGTAGCAGGCGAAACCGACGATGTTCTCTTCATGCACCGCGATATGAATGCGCGTCGGGGTCGAGGAAAAGGCCGCTTCCGCCTCGCCCGCCCAGCCGGCGCCGAAAGTCCTCTCGATCCAGGAGACGACCAGGCGGCGCTCGGGCGCCATGGCGCGGCGAATGCGGATGCCCGGGCCAAGCTTCGACTGGGGCTGCGCCGGCAAGGCATATAGTCGAACGAGCATATCTGGCATGGCATTTCCTCCTCGCGGCTCCCTGCAGTTTTTGTCTTAGCGCAGCGTCCGGCTTACGCAAGCGCGGACGCCATGCCCTGAGCAGGCATCAACTCGACTTGCACCAAACACGCTTGCCATGGAACCAACGTGGCGGTAAATCTCTTGCCGCTCTAACGGGGTGCCTTCCGACCGCATGACGGCCGAAGGCTGAGAGGCGTGAAACGCCAACCCGCGGAACCTGATCCGGCTCATACCGGCGGAGGGATTAGACGCGATCGGATCGATACGCCCTTTTCCCATGCAACAACGAACTTTGGGAGAGAGGTGCTCGCCATGCCCAATTCATTGCAATTCAAATTGTTTAGCCGGCTAGCTCTGACTGCGGCCGCAAGCCTGGTTTTCGTCGGTGCCGCTGCCGCTGCCGACAGGACCCTGACGGTCTATACCTATGAGAGCTTCATCACCGAATGGGGCCCGGGCGCCAAGGTCGCCGAAGCCTTCGAAAAGACCTGCGAATGCAAGGTCAACTATGTCGGCGTCGCCGACGGCGTCGAACTCTTGACCCGCCTGAAGCTTGAAGGCGGCGCTTCGAAAGCCGACATCGTGCTCGGCCTCGACACCAATCTCGTCGCCGAAGCCAAGGCGACCGGTTTCTTCGCGCCGCACGGCATCGATGCCAAGGACCTGAAGGTACCGGGCGGCTTCTCCGACGACACCTTCCTGCCCTACGACTACGGCCACTTCGCCGTCGTCTACGACACCCAGACCTTGAAGACGCCGCCGAAGAGTCTCAAGGAGCTTGTCGAGGGCGACGCATCGCAGAAGATCGTCATCGAGGATCCGCGTACCTCGACGCCAGGCCTCGGTCTGCTGCTCTGGGTCAAGGCCGTCTATGGCGATGAGGCCGGCGCTGCCTGGGCAAAGCTCAAGGATCGCGTCCTGACGGTCACCCCGGGCTGGTCGGAAGCCTATGGCCTGTTCACCAAGGGCGAAGCGCCGATGGTGCTCTCCTATACCACCTCGCCCGCCTACCACATGGTCGCGGAAAACACCGACCGCTACCAGGCCGCAGCCTTCTCCGAGGGGCACTACATCCAGATCGAAGTCGCCGGCATGACCAAGAATGCCAAGGAGCCGGAACTGGCAAAACAGTTCCTGAGCTTCATGACCGGGCCGGAGTTCCAGTCGATCATCCCGACGACCAACTGGATGATGCCGGTTGGCGTCACCAGCGCGCCGCTGCCGGATGCCTTCAACAAGCTGGTCACTCCGGAAAAGACCTTCCTGCTGCCGTCGGAAGAAGTCGCGAAGAACCGTAAGGCGTGGATCGACGAGTGGCTTGCCGCGATGAGCAAGAACTGAGGCTGGATTGTTCGCGCCTCGCGAAAATCGCATGACGGTTGCCGCCGGGGCCTTTTGCCTCGGCGCCTTCCTGCTCTTCGTCGGCCTGGCGATCGCCGCCTTGCTCGCTGAGACCGGCGGCGCGGGCGAAGGCACCCTGTTCGACGCCTATATCTGGCGCGTCACCCGCTTCACGCTGCTGCAGGCAAGCCTTTCCACGCTGCTCTCCGTGCTCTTCGCCATACCGGTGGCACGGGCGCTGGCGCGGCGGCCGCAGTTTTTCGGCCGCATCTGGCTCTTGCGGCTGATGGCGCTGCCGCTCGGCCTGCCCGTTCTCGTCGGGGCGCTTGGGCTGATCGAGGTCTGGGGACGCCAGGGTTTCCTCAATGCGGGCCTGCGCTGGCTTGGCCTTGAGCAGCCGGTCAGCATCTACGGCCTGTTCGGCATCCTGCTCGCCCATGTCTTCTTCAACATGCCGCTTGCGGCGCGCCTGTTCCTGGCCGGGCTCGAGCGCGTTCCCGCCGAATACTGGCGCAGCGCCGCCAATCTCGGCATGCCGTCCCATGCGCTCTTCCGCTTCATCGAATGGCCTGTGCTTCGCGGCCTGCTGCCGGGTGCGGCCGGCCTCGTGTTCATGCTCTGCGCCACCAGCTTCACGCTCGTGCTGACGCTTGGCGGCGGGCCCGCGGCCAGCACGATCGAGGTCGCGATCTACCAGGCGCTGCGCTTCGATTTCGATCCGCCGCGCGCCATCGCGCTGTCCGGCCTGCAGATCGCCATGACCGGCGTCCTGCTTTTCATTCTCAGACATCTGGCAACGAAGCCTGAGGAGGGTATGACCGGCGGCCGCACGGTTCGCCGCTTCGATGGCACAGCGCCAATGGCGCACCTCAATGACGGCGCCTGGATCGTCCTGGCATTGCTCTTCCTCATCGCTCCCCTGGTTGCGATGGTCGTTTCCGGGCTGCAGGCCGATATCCTCAAGCTCGCCCGGGATCCGAACGTGCACCGGGCACTGATGACGAGTGCTGAGATCGCGCTTGCCTCGGCATTCGCCTCGGTTGCCATGGCAGCCGTCATGATCCGCGCCGCAGCGACAATGACCGCTCCCCGTCATGCGGGAAGGCTGGCATACGGCTTTGCCGGCATGATCGGCGCCAGCACCTCGCTCATCCTGCTGGTGCCGCCGGTCGTGCTCGGCGCAGGCTGGTTCCTGCTCCTCCGCCCCTTCGGTGATGTCGCGCGCTTTGCGCCGGTCATCGTCGTGGCGATCAATGCCCTGATGGCGCTCCCCTTCGTCCACCGTATCCTGGCACCGGCCATGGCGACGCACGCGGCGCGCTCTGAACGGCTGGTGGCGAGCCTTGGCATCCGCGGCTTTCATCGCCTGCGATGGATCGACCTTCCCGCCCTCCGCAAACCGTTGCTGATGGCGCTCTCCTTCGCCATGGCGCTGTCGCTGGGCGATCTCGGCGCCGTCGCCCTCTTCGGCTCGCAGGACATGGTGACGCTTCCCTGGCTGCTCTATAGCCGAATGGGCAGCTACCGCACGGCCGATGCGGCCGGCCTCGCCCTCTTCCTCGGGCTTCTCTGCCTGATCTTCACCATCCTCGGCACGGCCGATGACGCCCGCCGGCCGGAAAGACGCAAAGCATGACTGAGCCCACCGCTGCCATAGAACTGCGCAATGTCGAGGTTCGTTTCGAAGCGACCACGCTGCGCTTCGATTGCACAATCGCCGCCGGCGGCATCGTTGCCGTTGCCGGCGCCTCCGGCACCGGCAAGTCGACGCTCTTCCACCTCATTGCAGGTTTTGAAGATGCCGACCGCGGCGAGATCCGCATCCTCGGTGAGAACGCAGGCAACCAGGCACCTTCCGAGCGCCCGGTCTCGATGATCTTCCAGGACAACAATCTCTTCGCCCATCTCGATGTCGCGACCAATGTCGGCCTCGGCATCGATCCCGCACTTCGCCTGACGGACGAAGATCGGAAGAAGATCGAGGACGCGCTTCGCCGCGTTGGGCTTGAAGGCTTCGGGCGACGGCTGCCATCCACGCTTTCCGGCGGGGAACGCCAGCGGGTCGCGCTCGCCCGCGCACTCGTGCGGCACCGCCCCCTCCTCCTGCTGGATGAACCTTTTGCTGCCCTCGATCCCGGGATGCGCACCGGCATGCGCACGCTTCTTCGCGAGCTGCACGCGGAAGAAGGCAACACCATCTTGATGATCACGCACCATCCCGAAGACGTGAAGGCACTGGCCGATAGCGTGCTTTTTCTCGACCAGGGGCGTATCATTGCCCACGATACGCTCGACCGCTTCCTGGAGCGGCGTGACAATGCGGCAATCGACCGCTTTCTCGGCAACGCGTGAAGGAGGGTGCAGTTTCGCCTCGCCCTCAGCCGATTGCCACAATTTGACCGCGACACCATGCGACGCGCGAAATATCCGGCCGTGGGCACGAATATTCGCGCATCCGTTGCCGTGATACCACGGGGCAACTATTTCTACCGAGACAAACTAGGCAGGTGGCGCTGAAATCAGATACAGCAAGACCAGGGCTGAACAGTCGCGGCGGAGCAACGCTGCCGGACTGAAAAAGTAGGACTTTCAACGCTGTCGTTCCGGAGCGATCGACGGGAAACGGGCTGAGGCATGGAGAGGCATACAGTCACACACGACCGGTTCCCGCCGAAGCGCGGACGGCTGCGTGCACGCGCCGTGGTTGCACTGCTCGCGACCACGCTTCTCTCCGCATGCCAGTCGGTGATCGAGCAAGCCTACGAGCCGACCGTTTCGCCTTCGTCCAATCCGCAGATTGTCGACGAGGTCCAGAAGAACGACCCGCGCGCAAAAATGGGCGCGCGCGAACATCCGCGCATCGTCGCAAGCTATGGCGGCGAATACAAGGACGCGAAGACCGAACGGCTGGTCGCCCGCATCGCCGGAGCGCTGACCGCCGTCTCGGAAAACCCGCAGCAGTCCTATCGCATCACCATTCTGAATTCGCCGGCAATCAACGCCTTTGCGCTGCCGGGGGGCTATCTCTACGTCACCCGCGGCCTGCTCGCCCTTGCCAACGATGCCTCCGAGGTCGCAGCCGTCTTGTCGCACGAGATGGCGCACGTTACCGCCAACCACGGCATCGAGCGCCAGCAGCGCGAGGAAGCGGAAGTCATCGCCAGCCGCGTGGTCTCCGAGGTGCTGTCGTCCGATCTCGCCGGCAAACAGGCGCTCGCCCGCGGCAAGCTCAGGCTTGCGGCCTTTTCGCGCAACCAGGAACTCCAGGCGGACGTGATCGGCGTGCGCATGCTCGGCGAAGCCGGCTATGACCCCTATGCCGCGGCACGCTTCCTCGATTCGATGGCGGCCTATAGCCGCTTCACCGCGGTCGATCCGGAATCCGACCAGAGCCTCGACTTCCTGTCGAGCCATCCGAACGCGCCGCAGCGTGTGGACCTTGCGCGCCGGCATGCCCGCGCCTTCGGCCCGGAAGGCACCAGCGGAGATCGCGGCCGCGACTATTACCTCGCCGGCATCGACGGCCTGCTCTACGGCGACAGCCCGCAGGAAGGCTATGTCCGCGGCCAGACCTTCCTGCACGGCCAGCTCGGCATCCGCTTCGACGTGCCGACCGGCTTCCAGATCGACAACAAGGCGGAAGCGGTTCTCGCGACCGGCCCGGGCGACATCGCCGTACGCTTCGACGGCGTGGCGGACACCGGCGGCCGCAGCCTAACCGACTATATCGCCAGCGGCTGGGTGACCGGCCTGCAACCCGACACGATCAGGCCGATCAATATCAACGGCCTCGATGCCGCGACCGCGCGCGCCTCCGCCGATCGCTGGGACTTCGACGTCACGGTCATCCGCATCGACAACCGCATCTACCGCTTCCTCACCGCCGTTCCGAAGGGTTCGAGCGCACTCGAGCCGACCGCCAACCAATTGCGCAGCTCGTTCCGCCGCATGACGCCAGCCGAGGCCCAGTCATTGAAGCCGCTGCGCATCCGGGTCGTGACGGTAAGGCCCGGCGAGACGATCGCGACGCTCTCTGCCCGCATGATGGGAACGGATCGCAAACTCGACCTGTTCCGGGTGATCAATGCGATGCAGGTTACCTCGACGGTGAAGCCGGGTGACAAGGTGAAAATCGTTTCCGAGTAAGCGACGGCGCCTCACCGAAGGCGAGTTCGCACGCGCTTGTGCGGCGGAATGCTCAGGCATTCGCCGGGCGGGCGGACCTCAATATGCGAACGCACGCGTAGCGCCTCGGACTGGTCCAAGCCACTACCCGGTACCTATGCTGGCTGCTAAAGCATGTCGCGCTAACAACGACATGCGAAATATCAAAGGCTTAAAGCGCAAGGAGCGAAGCTGAAAGATCGCGACGCGCTTCAGTGAATGCCTGCGGTCAGGGCCGGCGCTTTCGTCGCGAGCGCCACTCTCAGCTTTTCGAGCGCCCGGGTTTCGATCTGCCGCACCCGTTCCTTGGAAATGCCGAGATCGAGGCCAAGTTCTTCGAGCGTCGCACCATCCTCCGAAAGTCGTCGTGCACGGATGATCCGCATCTCCCTCTCCGTCAAGGCCCCGAGCGCATCGCGAAGCCACACACGGGCGCGCTCTCCGTCGATCATGTCGCTGACCTGTTCGTCGGGGAGCGGCGCATCGCTGGCCAGGAAATCCAGTCGCTCGCCGCCATCGGAATCGGCGCCGCCGACCGGGGCCTGCAAGGAGGTGTCGCTGCCGGATAGCCGCGCATCCATGGTCTGCACATCGGCGATGCTGACGCCAAGCGCCGCAGCGATTTCCTCATGCATAGCCTGCGATGTAAGCTGCCTGTCGCCTTGGGCAAGACGCGCGCGCAAGCGCCGCAGGTTGAAGAACAGCGCCTTCTGCGCCGAACTCGTGCCGCCGCGGACGATCGACCAATTGCGCAGGACGTAGTCCTGCATCGATGCCCGGATCCACCAGGTCGCATAGGTCGAGAACCTGACCTCACGGCTGGGTTCGAAGCGGGCGGCCGCTTCCAGGAGGCCGATATGGCCCTCCTGCACCAGATCGCCCATCGGCAGGCCGAAATTGCGGAATTTCGCTGCCATCGAGATCACCAGCCGCATGTGGGACATGGCGATCTTGTTGCGGGCTTCCTGATCATGGTCGTTCCGCCAGGCCTGGGCCAGCGCGTGCTCCTCGTCGCGCTCGAGATAAGGGGCCTCCATTGCGATCTTGATCATCCGCCGGTCTGCAGTGAGAGTCTTCATCGATCACTCCGTGACTGGCGCCGGGCGCCATTGCGTGTGAAGTCCAAAAGGGCCGGACGGATGAGGCGTCCGGCAGCAGGGGCGTCCAGATCACTATGAATTGGGTCGATCCAAATCATCGTGATCGATTCTAATAAGCCAGAGCAGGATGCGAGCGGAAAACCGCTCACGCGTATCCTCATCCCGCTCTGGAGCGCCGTGCGTTCAGATCAACGCATTGAGGTCGCTCTAGCACTTTGTTTCGAGAGCATCTTTTCCGCTTCCCGTGATGCCAATTGAAGCGGGATGCTCCGGGGCCGCACCGTCGAAACTTGAAGAAACGACGCGGCGCCCTAACTTCGAAGTCACGAACCTGAACGGTGATGGACCACAGAACCAAGATCGCCCGGCGCGAAAGCGGCGCATTCCTGCCGGCCAATATAAATGCGCGTCAGCGCGAAAGGTTCCATTCGGTCAAAGAAAAAGCCCGGCGCGATGGCCGGGCTTCGTGCAAGTACTGATGCGGCGAAATGCGCTTACGCAGCTTCGTCCTGGGTATCGTCTTCTTCGATAGCCTTGCCGCGCTTCGGGCCCTTGCTGAGGTTGGCCTCGACGAGGCGCACGGCTTCGGTCTCCGACATCTTGTTCACGGCAGCGATTTCGCGCGCCATGCGGTCAAGGGCAGCCTCATAGAGCTGGCGTTCGGAATAGGACTGTTCCGGCTGGTTTTCGGCGCGATAAAGATCGCGGACGACTTCCGCGATGGAAATCAGGTCGCCGGAATTGATCTTGGCATCGTACTCCTGGGCGCGGCGCGACCACATGGTGCGCTTCACGCGAGCCTTGCCCTGCACAACCTTCAACGCACGATCGACAAAATCGGTTTCGGACAGCTTGCGCATGCCAATGCTGACAGCCTTGGCCACCGGCACCTTCAGACGCATCTTGTCCTTCTCGAAATCGATGACAAAAAGCTCAAGCTTCATGCCGGCGACTTCCTGCTCTTCGATCGCCACGATCTGGCCAACGCCGTGGGCCGGATAGACGATCGATTCACCGGTCTTGAAGCCCTGGCGTGTCGAAGATTTTTTCTGCTGGGTCGTCATTCGTTTCAAAAACTCCCTGTTTCGCGCCGGCCATTCTGGCCGGGGCCGGGTCAGTGAGGCCCGGGATAGACGGGGATACCGCCGGGTGGGTACATCCTGGTCCGTCCAAGGAACGCAAACAGCCTCATGAAATGCGGTCGCAACAGAGCAAAGCCATGTTGCGTAAATAGGGAGAACCGCGTTTTGGAGATCGTTTGCTTTCGTGATGGTTTTCGGGCGCGCAAAAACACCCTCTGTGGATCAGTAGAAGGAACCTATCACAAAAAAGTGCCGAAATCAATAATTTGCTGCATGGCAGTCATCAAGCCGCCATTCTCGCAACTGCGAGCGCAGTGCGTGTTTTCCCCAGGTTTGGCGCGCTGGGTCGCTCTCACTGCGTCAGCCTCGACGAACGATGGAGATCGTTCGCCTCAGTCGCCCTGGCCCGGCTCGGCAGAGAAGAATTTCTCGTACTTGCCTTCGACGCCGTCCATCTCCTTGGCTTCCGGCATCGGATCGCGCTTGACCGTGATGTTCGGCCACTTCGTGGCAAAATCAGCGTTCAGTTTCAACCACTTATCAAGGCCCGGCTCCGTATCCGGCTTGATCGCTTCGGCAGGACATTCCGGTTCGCAGACGCCACAATCGATGCACTCGTCCGGATGGATGACGAGGAAATTCTCACCCTCATAGAAGCAATCCACGGGGCAGACTTCGACACAGTCGGTATACTTGCAGCGAATGCAGTTGTCGGTCACGACGTACGTCATGAGGTACTCCAGCCAATGCTCACGTTTGATGGCAGACGGCAATCAATGGTGATGCTCGTCGTCCGCGCATGCTAGGAATGTCCGGCGCGCATAGCTGCCGAAGCAAACCCGATGCACCCAACGTGGGTCTGTCAGGTAAAGGCTTTATGGGCCCTTTGCAAGAATATTCAATGCGCGAAACGCCGCGGCAAAGGCAGAGTTTTCTAAAGCATGTCACGCAAAGTGCGCAGCAGTTTTGCGGTAAAGCGCACGGAGCGGATCGGCAAGATCGCGACGCGCTTCAATCCTCGCGCGGATCGAAATCGGGTTTCAGCCGATCGGTTTCCCGCCGCTCTTTCTTGGTCGGGCGTCCCGCCCCACGGTCGCGTGTGGCGAGATCATAAGCCGAGAGCCTTTCCTTCGGCTGTTCAGGCGTGAGATCGTCATAAAGAAGCCGCGCCTCCTCGTAGGGGCCACGTCGCTCCCCGGGGGCAAGCACGCGCACGATCAGCGCGCGGCGGTCGAGGGCGAGCTCAAGCACGTCCCCCGCCTTGACCTGAAACGACGACTGCGTCACGCGCTGCTCGTTGACGGCCACCCGGCCGTCCTCGATCGCCTTTTGCGCAAGCGAGCGCGATTTGATCAGCCGCGTGAAAAACAGCCACTTGTCGAGACGCTGGCGCGATGCCGGGTTGGTCGTGGGCTGTTTTTCCATGTGCTGCCTTACTTCTTCATCTGCTCCTTGAGCGCTGCGAGCTTGGCGAAGGGCGAATCCGGATCCACCGGCTTCTCGCGACGCGGCGGACGCGCCTCGAACTTGCCCTGCCCCGGCTTGCCGCCGCGGTCGTGACGATCGTGGCGGTCACCACGGTCCTGGCGCGGCCCGCCTTCCGACTTGCCACCCTCGTGGCGTTTGCCGCGCATCGGCTCGCCGCCCTTGCGTCCGCCTTCACGTCCTTCGCCCTGGCCTTGACCACGCCCATGGCGCTGGCCGCCGCGACGCTGGTCGCCCTGATGGCGGCCGCCGCCTTGGCGCTGGTTATCCTGGCGGGTGCCCGGACGCCAGAGCAACACGGGCTTGGCCTCGACCGGTTCCCCGGCCTCGCTAACCTGAGCTTCCGCTGGCTGCGCATCGTTCGTCGCGACGGCGATGTCGCCTTCGGCCTTCTCGGTCTCCGCAGCAGGTGCCTCGGCGGCTGCGGTCTCGGCATCCGCCGCACCGTCGCCAGCATCGGCGTCATCGACGGCAGCAGCCGGCTCGGAAGCGGCGGCAGCAACCGCCGGCGCGCCATCCTGGCTGGCGAGGAAGGCCGCAGCCTCCTCGGCCTTGATGCTGTCGGCCCGATAGCCGAGGCCCTTCAGGATCTCTTCCATATCGTCAGGCGTTGCGCCGAGGATCGAAAGCATCGACGTGGTCGCGGTGAAGCGGCGGCCGTCATAGGCGCCTTCCGGGCGTGGCTGCACGCCCGGCTTCCACTGCAGCAGCGGCCGGATGAGATCGGCCAGGCGCTCGAGGATGTCGATGCGCACGGCACGCTTTCCGAGGAAACGGAAACCGGCGAGCTTGTAGAAGGTCCGCTCGAAGGAGGGATCGGTGACGACGGACGTGCGGCCGGCAGCGAGCATCGGGATGAGGTCGCCATAGCCGGGCTTATCGAGGCCGTCGTTCTTCAGCGCCCAGAGAAGCGTGATCAGCTCGGCCGGAGCCGGCTTCAACAGCGCCGGAAGGAAGATGTGGTAGGCGCCAAAGCGAACGCCGTATTTGCGAATCGAAGCGCGGCCGTCCTGGTCCAGCGACTTGACGTCGTCGGCAACATCGCGACGGAAGAGTACGCCGAGGTTCTCGACAAGCTGGAAGGCGAGGCCCTTGGCAAGGCCTTCGAGGTCCTCGGCGCGCGAGATATCGTCGAGCGGCTTCAGCACCGTACCGATGTGATGGTTCACGAAGCGCTCGATGCGCGCCAGAACATGCTCGCGGGCATTCGCCTGTAGCTGATCGTCGGCAAGCAGGATGACGCGCGGCCGCATGACGTGGTCGCTCGCTGCCAGACGGGCGACGGGATCGCCGAGCCAACGCACGAGACCATCCGACGAAATCGCCAGGTCATTGTTGCCCGAAGCATGCAGACGTGCGGCCCGCGCCTCGAACTCGAGAGCCAGCGCCTTCTGGGCAGCGCCCTGCACGGCCTTGGCGTCCGGGCCATCGCCGCCGGTCGCCAGCGTAAACCGGAAACCGGTTAGTTGTCCTACGTGATGACCTTCGACGAAGACGTCACCATTCACACTGATTTCAGCTTCCAGCATAGCATTCTCTCTCAGGCGCTTCATGAGCACAGATGTCCTGCGATCAACAAAGCGTTTCGTCAACCGTTCATGTAGTGCGTCGGATAATCGATCTTCGATTTCCCGCGTCTTTTCTTGCCAGTGTGTCGGATCGGCCAGCCATCCCGGCCGGTTCGACACATAGGTCCAGGTTCTGATCTGCGCGATTCGCGCCGAAAGTGTGTCGATCTCACCATCGGTATGATCGGCCCGCCGGACCTGTTCGGCCATGAAATCCTCGTTCACCGTACCCCGGCGAACGAGATCCGCGTAGATCGTCGAGATCAGATCGGCGTGCTGCACGGGCGTGATGCGCCGATAGTCCGGCAGCGCGCAGGCTTCCCATAGTTTTTCCACCCGCTCGGCATTGGTCGTGATGTCGACGACCTCCGGGTAGCGGGCCAAATGCTCGAACGCCTGCTGATCTACCGCAGGTAGCGCCCGGGCAAGGCCGGGAACCGTCGGCGCGGCGTCGAGACTCTTCTTCAAGGCGGTGAGCGAGGAGTAGTCGAATGCCTTCGAGCGCCACTGCAGCACCTTCACCGGATCGAACTCATGTGACTCGATGCGATGGACCAGCTCATTATCGAAAGGATCGACGCGGCCCGTCACCCCGAACGTGCCATCGCGCAGGTGGCGGCCGGCACGCCCGGCGATCTGCGCGAGTTCGGCCGGGTTCAAGTTGCGGAACTGGTAGCCGTCGAACTTGCGGTCCTGCGCGAAGGCGACATGGTCGACGTCGAGGTTGAGACCCATGCCGATTGCGTCGGTCGCGACCAGATATTCGACGTCGCCCTCCTGATAGAGCGCCACCTGTGCATTGCGCGTGCGCGGCGAAAGCGCGCCGAGAACGACGGCGGCACCGCCGCGCTGGCGGCGGATCAGCTCCGCGATCGCATAGACCTCGTCGGCCGAGAAGGCGACGATCGCCGAGCGATGCGGCAGGCGCGTGATCTTCTTCGAGCCGGCATAGAGAAGCTGCGACATGCGCGGCCGCTCGACGACGGTGATGCCGGGCAGGAGCTGTTCGAGGATCGGCCGCATCGTACCCGCACCGAGCAGCAGCGTCTCGCCGCGGCCCCGCAGATGCAGGATCCTGTCGGTAAAGATGTGCCCGCGCTCGAGGTCGCCGGCGAGCTGCACCTCGTCGATCGCGACGAAGGACGCGGTCGTCTCGCGCGGCATCGCTTCGACGGTGCAGACCGAATAGCGGGCGCGATGCGGCGAGATCTTCTCTTCGCCGGTGATCAGCGCGACATTGTGATGGCCGACCCTTTCGACCAGACGCGTATAGACCTCGCGCGCCAGGAGGCGCAGCGGCAGGCCTATGACGCCGCTGTCATGCGCGATCATGCGTTCGATCGCGTAGTGCGTCTTGCCGGTATTGGTTGGCCCGAGCACCGCGGTTACGCCGCGGCCGCTCAGGATCATGGGGTGAACGGACACGTCATCGATCCCGGGCATTCAGAAATTACGGCAGCGTCTTTTCACGCTGGCGGCAAACACATGCCCACGCACCGAGCCAAACGCAAGAGGCGCCGACAACTAAAACCATCGTTCGGCGTCTCCCAGCCCATTGCACCACCTGTTGTGGTTGGCGCCATCGAGGACAGGAACAGCCATGGAACGAATCGGCGACGAATCGAAGACCCATTGCGATTCACTGTATGTTCACGGCTACATATAGATTTCAACACCGAACGTTGCACCACATGCTGAATCTGGCACGGATACCGCGCATCAGGGCCGCCGACTCGCCTCGATCCAGGCTGTCCCATTGCCAGACAGATCAAAGGATTCCGAATCCAAGACTCTGGAAAGCCTGGAAAATTTTTCACGAAATTCGTCGAAGATTCACCGAACAGAGAGAATGAGAATCGCACCGCACACCTTCGATCAAGACGCGAGCCTCCGACGGCGACTCATGACCCGCGCATCATTCCGCTTTTGTTCTCCACAAGATATAGTGTCTGCGCCGCTCGCCGCCAACAGGATCACGGGCACAGCTTCGGGATTCAAATCCCACGAGAACAGGTGACGCCACCCCGGCCTCGCATGAAAACGGCGCCCCGAAGGGCGCCGCTCGAAAGCACTGATAAGTCCAGACGCTCAGACGAAAAACTGTCCGCCATTCGCGGAAATCGTCGAGCCGGTGATGAAGCCGGCATCGTCGGAAGCCAGGAACACGACGCAGCGGGCAATTTCTTCCGGCTCGCCGAGGCGGCCGACCGGGATCTGCGGAATGATCCGCTCGTTGAGCACCTTCTCCGGCACCGCCCGCACCATTTCCGTGCCGATATAGCCCGGGCAGATGGCGTTGACGGTGATCCCCTTGGCCGCCCCTTCCTGGGCGAGCGCCTTGGTGAAGCCGAGATCGCCGGCCTTGGCTGCCGAATAGTTGGCCTGGCCCATCTGGCCCTTCTGGCCGTTGATCGACGAGATGTTGATGACGCGGCCGAAACCGCGGTCGCGCATGGCGGACCAGAGCGGATGCGTCATGTTGAAGAGACCGGTGAGGTTGGTGCCGATCACCTCGCCCCATTGCTCGGGCGTCATCTTGTGGAACATCGCGTCGCGGGTGATGCCCGCATTGTTGACCAGCACGTCGACCGGGCCGAGATCGGCCTCGACCTTGGCGATGCCTTCGGCGCAGGCCTGATAGCTGGAAACGTCCCACTTGTAGACCGGGATGCCGGTTTCCTGCTTGAAGGCCCCGGCCTTCTCGTCATTGCCGGCATAGTTGGCGGCCACCTTGTAGCCGGCATTCTTGAGTGCGATGGAAATTGCCGCACCGATGCCGCGCGACCCACCCGTGACCAATGCTACCCTGCTCATGCACGCCTCCCACTTGATCAGTTCAGTTTCTCAAAGGCCTTGTTCATCAGCTTTTCGCCGATCTGTCGTCCATAGAGCCCGGCGGCAGCCCGGAATTGAGGCGTCGCGGGCATAGACATCCCCGCCTCGCACCCGGTGAGTGCGAGGTTCATCATCAGCTTGCTGCGCTGAACGGGCGACGCTTTCAAAGCGCCGCTGTCTCCGTTCTGGGCCGCAACCATCATGTCCTTGAAAACGGCCTCGTCGTCCGAGGTCGTATGCTCCAGCACGCACTGAACCAGCCGCGCCTCGTCGAGAGGCGCGGGATTGGCATGTGCGGGAACGATCGGCGAACCGGCCAGCAAGAGGGAAAATGGAACCCGCCTGGCGCTGTTCATGCCGCCAAGCCGACTAGAGCCGTTCGACGCACATGGCGACGCCCATGCCGCCGCCGATGCAGAGCGTTGCAAGCCCCCTGGAAACGCCGCGGCGCTTCATTTCGAAGAGCAGGGTGTTGAGGACGCGGGCGCCGGAAGCGCCGATCGGATGGCCGATGGCGATCGCGCCGCCATTGACGTTGACGATCGACGGATCCCAGCCGAGGTCCTTGTTGACCGCGCAGGCCTGGGCGGCGAAAGCCTCGTTGGCCTCGACCAGGTCGACGTCGCCGATCGCCCAGCCGGCTTTCGCCAGCGCCTTGCGCGAAGCCGGGATCGGGCCGGTGCCCATGACCTGCGGATCGACGCCGGCCGTTGCCCAGGAAACGATACGGGCGAGCGGCTGGATGCCGCGCTTGGAAGCCTGCGCTTCGGTCATCAGCAGGGTGGCGGCAGCGCCGTCATTGAGGCCGGAGGCGTTGCCGGCGGTGACCGTGCCTTCCTTGTCGAAGGCCGGACGCAGCTTCGTCATCTGGTCGAGCGTTGCGCCATGGCGGATATATTCGTCCTGGTCGACGGTAACGTCGCCCTTGCGGCCCTTGACGATGAAGGGAATGATCTCGTCGGCGAAACGTCCGGCCTTCTGTGCCGCTTCGGCCTTGTTCTGCGAGGCGAGTGCGAACGCGTCCTGCTCCTCGCGGCTGAGCTGCCACTGGCGGGCGACGTTCTCGGCGGTGATGCCCATGTGATAGCCGTAGAAGGCGTCGGTTAGGCCGTCCTTGATCATCGTGTCGATCATCTTGAAGTCGCCCATCTTCACGCCGCCGCGCAGATGCGAGCAGTGCGGCGCCATCGACATGGACTCCATGCCACCGGCGACGATGATATCCGCATCACCGGTTGCAATCTGCTGCATGCCGAGCGCCACGGCGCGAAGGCCCGAACCGCAGAGCTGGTTCATGCCCCAGGCGGTCTTTTCCTGAGGGATCCCCGCCTTCATCGCCGCCTGGCGGGCCGGGTTCTGGCCTTCGCCGGCCTGCAGCACTTGGCCGAGGATCACCTCGTCGACCTCGCCTGCCTCGACGCCTGCGCGCTCGAGCACGCCCTTGATGACGGCGGCGCCGAGCTCGTGCGCCGGCGTGTTGCCGAATGCACCGTTGAAGGATCCGACCGCAGTGCGGGCGGCGCTGGCGATCACGATGGAGGGATTGCTCATGGGACGTTTCCTCAGATCTTTCTTGCCTAATGAAAACAGACTGGCAAAGCGCGCGACGCAAGTCAAACGGCTTGATGCAGTGCCACAAAACCATCACCTAAGACGCAACCGCAAGATTTCGCACTTGCGTCGCCGCAACGCACAAAGACATTGTCAGCGGCGCTCTTTTGCGGATACTCTGAAAAACGCAATAAAGACGGGACGATGGGTGAGAGGAGACCCTGATGGCGAAGCACGAAGGCCAGATCGTTATAAAAAAATATGCGAACCGGCGGCTCTACAACACCGGGACCAGCACCTATGTCACGCTCGACGACCTGGCTGTGATGGTGAAGAAGGGTGAGGATTTCGTCGTCCAGGACGCGAAGTCCGGAGAGGACATCACCCATTCCGTGTTGACGCAGATCATCTTCGAGCAGGAGTCCAAGACCGGCAACACGCTTCTGCCGATCTCCTTCCTGCGTCAGCTGATCTCATTCTACGGCGACCAGATGCAGATGGTGGTGCCGAGCTATCTCGAGCATTCTATGCAGGCTTTCACTGAGCAGCAGTCGCAGATGCGCGAGCAGATCAACAAGGCCTTCGGTGACACGCCACTCGGCAAAAACCTGCAGGTTCCGCTGCAACTTGTCGAAGAGCAGGTCCGTCGCAACACCGAGATGTTCCATCAGGCGATGCAGATGTTCTCGCCATTCATCACCGCCCCGCCGGTGAAGGAAAGCAAGAAGGCCGAAGCCAAGGATATTGACGAGCTCAAGGAGCAGCTTCGCGCGCTTCAGACCAAGCTCGACAATCTCGGCTGAGCGCGCTTTCCTCGTGAAGGCGGGTGAGTTCGGTCCCGCCTCGTTTCCCGTCCAGCAGAAAAATACTTTGAATTGGGCCAGCGCCCCGGATCGGCCGGATCGTCGCGCGCTTCAAAGGCCGATCGACACGTCCCGGCCAGCCGAACGCATCGAGACGGCAAAACCGGCGATGACGTCGATGAAACTGATCGTCATCAGGATGAAGAAGAGCTGGGTCGCCGCCGGCGCCAGCAGCAGGAATTCGATCAGGAAGACGATGAACAGGATCATCGACAGCAGGTGATCCATCAGCGCCCGCGTGCTCGTGCGGGTCGCCTTCAGCAATTCGACGAACAACAGCAGCAGCGCGACGACGATCAGAAGGTCACCGAAGCGCATCGTCCAGGTCGCGCCCGACAGCATGGACAGCGACAGCATCTCGGCGTTCAGCCCGGCGATACCGCCAAACATTCCGATCATCGCGAGATTGTAGATGGCGAAAGGCAGGATCAGCAGCGGAACGGCAGCGAGCATCGGGCACGAACTCCTTTGCCGCGTCTTGCGGCGTCTTCAGGTCAGGCTCCTGCTGATAGCACAGGGTCCAAGCGAGAAAATGTCAGACGCAAAACAAAAGGGCCGGCAGAGCCAGCCCTTTGAACCTGATCCGCGAACGGAAACGCTTATGCGTTTTCCTTCGGGGTCAGAACCTGACGGCCACGGTACATGCCGGTCTTCAGGTCGATGTGGTGCGGACGGCGCAGTTCGCCCGAGTTCTTGTCTTCGACGTAGGTCGGAGCCTTGAGGGCGTCAGCGGAACGGCGCATGCCACGCTTGGACGGGCTCGTTTTTCTTTTCGGTACAGCCATTTCATTCTCCACTTATCGGGCAAACACTGTTCAGCAGCCGAAATGGCCGTGTCAAACAGATGTCAATCACGGAAATTTGGCGCGCTTATACATGGCCAACTCCTGTTTGACCAGTCCCCAGCCACAATTTTTCGACTCGACCGAGTCAGACCTCGTCTTCGGGAACGACCCACGGCTCGGCGCGGGCGGCCTCTTCCCACTTCCGGTAGGCGGGATGCGCCTTCATCCGCTGCATGTAGCCGAGCACTTCCGGATCCGCAACGAGATCATAGACGTCGAAACGGTTGACCACAGGAGCGTACATCGCGTCCACCGCACCGAAGGCGCCGAAGAGGAACGGACCGCCGGATTGGGCGAGCGCCTCCTTCCAGATCCGCTCGATGCGGGCGATGTCGGCGCGAACGTCTGCATCCACCTCGAGAGCCCGCTTTTCCCGGCGGACGTTCATCGGACAGGCGCCGCGCAGCGACCGGAAGCCGGAGAGCATCTCCATGGAATAGCTGCGCGCCCGGGCACGGGTCTGGCGCTCGGCCGGCCAGAGCCCGGCATCGGGAAAGAGCTCGGCGACATATTCGATGATCGCCAGCGACTCCCAGACAAGCAGATCGCCATGTCGCAACAAGGGCACGCGTCCCGTCGGCGAGACGGCGCGAATATCGGGATTGCCGGCCGCGAAATCGAAGGGAATGACCACCTCCTCGAAATCGATGCCCGCGGCGGTCATCGCCATCCAGGGCCGCATCGACCAGGATGAATAGTTCTTGTTGCCGACGTAAAGCGTAAGTCCGGTCATTTAGGATCCTTGATTGCTGCCTTGATTGCGGGTCTGTCCGAGAAAACGATCAGTTCCTCGAAATGGTTCATGTCCTCGAAGGAGCAGAAGGCCGGGGGATCGAGCTCGATCACCGGCGCCCGCTCCGTGAGGTAGGCGAGTTGTTCGCTCAGCATCGCCTGCCAGCGCGGCAGTGCCGCGTCATCGAGCCAGTCGATGACATAGGCGTAGGTGATGTGGAACGCGTAGTCGTCATGGTCCGGATGGCGATAGCCGAAGGCTTCGGCGAAAGCATCGCGCCAGGCCTTGAGGCATGCGCGATCGGCTGCGCTGTCGCCTTCGAGCGCGAGTCCGGTCGGCGTGACGTCCGTCACGCGGGCCCGGAACGGCTCCAGCGGAACGAAGTGCTTCAGCTGCCCGCGATAGTGCTCCGTCATCACGTCGATCGGCGTATCGAGCGCCATGTCTGCCGGCCAGAAGGGCAGCCTGCGGCGGTATTCGATGATACCCTGAAAGATCGTCATATGCAGGCTGGACGGATGGGTGAAGGCGAACTGCCCGGCCTCGGGCATCGCCATCAGACGATCGCGCACCGCAAGCACGGCGGCCTCGGACGGCGAACCGGCGGTGACGTGGGAAACGACCGTGTTGCCCGGTTCACGCAGGAAACGGCCATCCGTTGCGTAGCGGGTTCCGAGATGCTTCGGCGGTACGTTGTTTGCGTTGCGGCCAAAGGAGAGAAGCGAGGGGGAAATCGAAGTCATGGGGCGATCGGGCCTTTCAAATGGAGAGAGACCCAGATGGCAGAACTCTACTACGCGAGCATGACATCGCCCGACGGCAGCTTCCAATGAAAAGGTCTGATCCTAATCATAAAGGCAGGTGATGTAGCCGCCGGAGCGGCTGGCGCGACGCTCGATCAAATTTGCCAGGCGCTTGAGCCCGCGACCGGGCTTGCCGGCATTGCGCTCCTTCGGATTGGGCAGCGAAACCGCAAGCAGCGCCGCCTGCCGCCGCGACAGCTTGGCCGCGGAAACCCCGAAGTGGTGGCGGGCGGCCGCTTCGATACCGTAGATTCCATCGCCCCATTCGGCGACGTTCAGATAGATCTCCATCATCCGCCGCTTGCTCCAGACGAAATCAGCGGCGATCGCCAACGGCAGTTCCATGCCCTTGCGCAGGAAGGAGCGGCCGTTCCAGAGGTAGAGGTTCTTGACCGTCTGCATCGGGATGGTGCTGGCCCCGCGGGTCGATTCCCCATCCAGGGCATCCTCCACCACGCCGCGCATCTGCCCCCAGTCGACACCGTCATGGACACAGAACTGGCCGTCCTCCGACATCATCACCGATTGCACCAGCACCGGCGCGATATTGTCGAACTCGACCCACTGACGGTCGTAGCCGCGAAGCAGAACGAGGTCGCGCAGCATCAGCGTCGAGACCGGATGAATGAACTCGATCAGGTAGAGAACGATCAGCGCATAGGGCAGCGCCACGAAACCGACGACGGCGAAAGCGATCTGGCGGCGCCTCGTACGCAGCGACCGGCGAAGCGAAGACCAGCGACTGGAAGGCACTTCGCCGTCCTCGCGCGCTTCCGGAACCATGTTCACGGCCTGACTGTCCACCTCGCTGTCCATCCGCCTCTCTTAGTGTATGGGCCGGCAAAGTTGAACGGGCTTTCAGGCAAAAGGCAAGGTGCGTACGCGGCTGTCCCAGGGAAAGCGCGCCGCTGCGACACGAATCCCCGTTGAAAGCCCTCTTCGCCCATGCCAAAGAGCGCGCATGAGCCAGGACACATCGCCTTTCACCCGCCGCCTCGCCAGCAATGCCCGCGCCGTCGAAGCTTTGCTCGAGCGCCTGCTCGGCCCGACGACGGAGGTCGATGAGATCGCCCGGCCGGCAAACCTGCTCGCCGCCATGCGCCACGGGGTGCTGAACGGCGGCAAGCGACTGCGCCCCTTCCTGGTGATCGAATGCGCCGATCTTCTCGGCGGCAGTATCGATGCATCCTTGCGCGTCGGCGCGGCGCTCGAATGCGTGCATTGCTATTCCCTCGTCCATGACGACCTGCCGGCGATGGACGACGACGATGTCAGGCGTGGCCAGCCGACGGTGCACAAGGCCTTCGACGAGGCGACGGCGATCCTCGCCGGCGACAGTCTGCTGACCTTCGCCTTCGACATCATCGCGGCGCCTGAAACACCACTGCCGGATGCCCAAAAGGTGGAACTGATCCTGGCGCTCGGACGGGCCGCCGGCCACGGCGGAATGGCCGGCGGTCAAGCGCTCGATCTTGCCGCGGAAAAGTCGCCACCCGACGAAGCCGGCATTGTCACGCTACAGGCGATGAAGACGGGCGCTCTCATCCGCTTCGGCTGCGAGGCCGGTGCGATTGTCGCCGGCGCGTCGAAGGACGACCGGGCGCGGCTTCGCAGCTTCGGCGAAAAGATCGGCCTCGCCTTCCAGCTTGCCGACGACCTGCTCGATCTCACCGCCGATGCGGCGACCATGGGCAAGGCAACCGGCAAGGACGCCGCCCGCGGCAAGGGCACGCTCGTCGCACTGCATGGCCAGGCCTGGGCAGAAGAACGGCTGGAACAACTGGTCGCAGAAGCCGAAGCTCTGCTCGAGCCCTATGGCGAGCGCTCCGCCATTCTCGTCGAAACCGCCCGCTTTATCGCCAACCGCAGGAGCTAAGCTCGTGAGCAAATACTGGTCGCCGATCGTCTCGAAGCTCAAGCCCTATGTTCCGGGCGAGCAGCCGCGTATCGCCAATCTGGTGAAGCTCAACACCAATGAATGTCCCTACGGCCCCTCTGAGAAGGTGCTCGACGCGATCAACGCCGCGGCAAGCAGCGATCTGCGCCTTTATCCCGATCCGCTGGCGCTGAAGCTCCGCCAGGCGATCGCCGCGCGCTTTGGCGTGACGGCGGAAGAAGTCTTCGTCGGCAACGGCTCCGACGAGGTGCTGGCGCATATCTTCGCCGGCCTGCTCAAGCACGACGCGCCGCTGCTTTACCCCGATATTTCCTACAGCTTCTATTCGACCTATGCGCGGCTCTTCGAGATCGACACGATCGAGGTGCCGCTGAACGATCGCTTCGAGATCGATCTCGCCGATTACGACCGGCCCTGCGGCGCGATCATCCTGCCGAACCCGAACGCGCCGACCGGCATCGGCCTGCCGCTTTCGGAAATCGAGCGGCTCGTCGCGAGCCACCCCGATCAGCCCGTCGTCATCGACGAGGCCTATGTCGACTTCGGCGGCCAATCGGCAGCAGCGTTGGTTTCGAAGTACGAGAATCTGCTGATCGTCCAGACCTTCTCCAAGTCGCGCGCGCTTGCGGGCCTGCGCGTCGGCTTCGCCATCGGCCAGCGCCCGCTGATCGAGGCGCTGGAGCGCGTCAAGGACAGCTTCAACTCCTATCCGCTCGGCCGCCCGGCCCAGGCCGGTGCCATCGCCGCGATCGAGGACGAAGCCTGGTTCGAGGAAACCCGCGCCAGAATCATCGCCTCCCGCGAGCACCTCACCGCGGATCTCGCCCAGCGCGGTTTCGAGGTGCTGCCTTCGTCGGCAAACTTCGTTTTCGCGCGCCACCCCGGCCATAGCGGCGAAACGCTGATGAAGGCGCTGCGCGAGCGCGCCGTGCTGGTGCGCCACTTCGCCAAGCCGCGCATCGGCGATTTCCTGCGCATCACCATCGGCACCGATCAGGAATGTGCACGCCTGATCGAAGCACTCGACGAGATCCTCTGAGATCTTGTCTCGGTGACATTTCGCTGTTTCAAACAGGCGATGAACTGAACTAGCTTCCGGCGATCGAGCCGGAGCTTTTTCGCATGTTCGACCCGACACCCTATCTGCCGCAGTTGCTCATCGCCTGGACCGCCTATCTGATCGGGACCGCCTCACCGGGACCGGCGATCCTGGCGATCATCACCACCTCGGTCAGTCAGGGGCGCAAGGCCGGCCTGGCGCTTGCCTTCGGCGTGCTCACCGGCAGCTACACCTGGGCGATGCTGACGGCGTCGGGCCTCTCGGCGCTCATCCGCGCCTATGGCCATGCGATCATCATCCTGAAGATCGCCGGCGCCTGCTATCTCTTCTGGCTCGCCTATAACGCGCTGCGCGCCGCCATGCGCAGCGACAGGCGTGCGATCGTGCCGACCGCGAAAGTACAGGCATCGTTGAAGCGGCTCTATCTCAAGGGGCTCGGCATCCACCTGACCAATCCGAAGGCGATCTTTTCCTGGATCATGCTGGTCTCGCTCGGCATGCCGGAGGGGGCGCCGGTCGGTGTCACCGCCACCTTCATCGGCGGCTGCATGGTCCTCGGCCTGATGACCTTCTGCGGCTTCGCGATCGTGTTCTCGCTTTCGCCGGTGCACCGCGCCTATCTCAGGTCCAAGCGGCTGATCGAGAGCCTGATGGCCGGCTTCTTCGCCTTTGCCGGGCTGAAGCTGCTGACGTCGCGGCTTTAGCTCCGAGGCCGTCCGGCGTCGGATTGCCCAGAGCGAACCCGTTTACTCGGCAGCCGCCTGGCCGCGGCCGTAGCGCTTCTCGATATAGTCGGAAACGAGCGCCTCGAAGTCGGCGGCGATGTTCGGACCGCGCAGCGTCATCGCCTTCTGGCCATCGATGAACACGGGCGCAGCCGGCATTTCGCCGGTACCGGGGAGCGAGATGCCGATATCGGCATGTTTGCTTTCGCCGGGACCGTTGACGATGCAGCCCATGACCGCGACCTTCAGGCCCTCGACGCCGGGATATTTCTCGCGCCAGACCGGCATGTTGCGGCGAATATCGTCCTGGATCTTCTGGGCGAGTTCCTGGAACACGGTCGACGTCGTGCGCCCGCAGCCGGGACAAGCGGCAACGACCGGAATGAACTGGCGGAAGCCCATGACCTGCAGCAGTTCCTGCGCCACCTGCACCTCGCGGGTGCGGTCGCCGCCGGGCTCCGGCGTCAGCGAAATGCGGATCGTGTCGCCGATGCCCTGCTGCATCAGGATGCCAAGCGAGGCGGAGGAGGCGACGATGCCCTTGGTGCCCATGCCGGCCTCGGTGAGGCCGAGATGCAACGCGTGGTCGGAGCGGGCCGACAGCATGGCGTAAACGGCGATCAGGTCCTGAACGCCGGAAACCTTGGCCGAGAGGATGATGCGGTTGCGCGGCAGGCCGATTTCCTCGGCAAGATCCGCCGAGAGCAGCGCCGACTGGACGATCGTTTCGCGCGTCACCTGCTGCGCCGTCAGCGGAAAACCGTTCGCCTGGTTCTCGTCCATCAGCCGCGTCAGGAGTTCCTGGTCGAGCGAGCCCCAGTTGACGCCGATGCGCACCGGCTTGTTGTAGCGGATCGCCATCTCGACGATCTCGGCGAACTGCTTGTCCTTCTTGTCCTTGAAGCCGACATTGCCCGGATTGATGCGGTACTTCGCAAGCGCCTCGGCGCAGGCCGGATGATCGGCAAGCAGCTTGTGGCCGATATAGTGGAAGTCGCCGACGAGCGGCACGTCGAGACCGAGGCGCTCGAGCCGCTCACGGATCTTCGGCACGGCGGCAGCACTTTCGTCGCGGTCGACGGTGATGCGCACCAGTTCCGAGCCGGCCTTGTGGAGAGCGGCCACCTGGGCCACGGTCGCATCGATATCGGCCGTGTCGGTGTTGGTCATCGACTGAACCACGACCGGTGCGCCGCCCCCGACGATCACGCCGCCGACATCGACGGCGACGGAGGCACGGCGGGGCTGCGGCTCGAAATCGAAGGCGGAAGACATGAAGGCCTCTTCGTGGGTCATCTCAGGCGGAGCGGGTCGCGTGCGAATATCGCAACGCTTTCCGTAATCAAGCTCCGGCTTTTCGCCCATCAGGTGGATGAGGAAAGCCTGCTTGTCAACGGCGACATCATGCCCTGACGGCGATTTGATGGCGGCCTTGCGCCAGAGGCCCTCATCCGGCCTGCACAGAACACGCTCGTCCGTGGCTCAACAGATCACGAGTGCCCTTTGGCGTGATCCGCATGCACCGCATTGTGAGACAACAGCAGCACGACGATGAAGAGCACCGGCACCGAGGTAAAGACGATGGCAAATCCCGTATGCTCGGCGACGAAGCCGATCACCGACGGCGCGAACAGCATGCCCGAATAGCCCATGAAAGTCGCGACCGAGAGGCCGATGCCCGGCTGCAGGCCCGGCATGTTGCCGGCGGCCGAAAAAGCGATCGGCACCATGTTTGAAATGCCGATACCGGCGATGGCGAAGCCGAGAATGGCGATGTAGGCGTTTGGCGCAATGCCCGCGAGGATCATGCCGACAAGCGCGGTCACCGTACAAATGCGCAAGGTTCGCTTGGCGCCGAAACGATCGCGCACGAGGTCACCGGCAAAGCGCATGATTGCCATGGTGGCCGAGAAGGCGGCGAAGCCGAAGCCGGAAAGCTCCACCGAGGCGCCGAGTTCGTTGCGCAGATAGAGCGCGCCCCAGTCGAGTACCGTGCCCTCGGGCACCATCGAGAACAGCGCCATGATGCCGATCAGCCAGGGAAGCGGCGTCATCGGCAGGCGCAGTTTTTCCTTCGCGGCAGCCGGATGCGGCTTGTCGGCAAGGATCATCGGCCAGGCAATCGCGATCAGCGTCAGGCAGATCACGGTGACGACGAAGACATGCGGCAGCACGCCGAAATGCGCCATCAGGAAACCGCCGATGCCGGCGCCGATCAGGCCACCAAGGCTCCAATAGGCATGGCAGGAGGACATGATCGCCCGGCGCATCGACTTTTCGACCTCGACGGCATTGGCGTTCATGGCGACATCCATGGCGCCGACGAAACCACCGAGCACGAACATGCCGACGGCCGCCGCCCAGACATTCGGAACGAGCGTGAGGAGCAAAAGCAAGGGTGACAGGATAATCGCTGTGACCTTCACCACCTTCTGTGAGCCGACGCGGGCAATATAACCGCCGGCAATCGGCATCAGCACCAGCGAGCCGATGCCGAACATCAGGATCAGGAGGCCGAGCACGCTTTCGCTGATGCCGAGCCGGTCCTTGAATTCGGGGATCTTCGGCGCCCAACTTCCGGTGACGAAGCCGTTCATCAGGAAGAGCAACGAAACGGCCAGCCGGTTGCGGGTCATGTAGCCCTGGCGGACGGTCGCGGTGGGAGAACGTTGGTCCATGGTCTTGCCTCTGTGCCGGTCGTCCGGCTCAAACTGTGATTTCGATCAGATTGCCATCGGGGTCACATAGGACCGCCTCGTAGAAGCCGTCGCCGGTCCAGCGCGGCTTTGCCACCAGCAGGCCCTGGACTTCAGCGCGCGCGGCCATGGCATCGACCGCCTGCTCGCTGCCGAGTGAAAGCGCCACATGGGCAAGGCCCATGCGCTCTTCCTTGGGATCGGCCGGCGTAACCCACGGGCCTTCCATGATCTCGATCGCCGGTCCGTCGCCGAGCGTCAGGAAGCGCGAACGAAAGCCCGGCCGCCGCCGACTCTCATAGACGTCGCCGACTTCGGCCCCGAAGAACGTCGACCAGAAGCCGGCGATCGCATCGAGGTCCCGGGTCCACAGCGCCACATGGGCGATGGTCATCATCGGGTCCCTCCGGCCATCATGACGTCCGCGCCCGTCGCCTCGAATGCAGCACGGTGTTGCGCCGGAGCGTCCGCTTCCAGCACCAGCGCCACCCTGTCGTCGATGTCGACGATCCCGTGCGCGGCCGCCGTCCCGAGTTTGTCGCTGGTAATGGCGACCACGAGGCGACGGCTGCGCGACGCAACCAGCCGCTTGAATTCCGCGTCTTCGAAATGGATCGCCGTCAGGCCCGCCGCGGCATCGGCGCCGCAGGTGCCGAGAAAGCAGAGATCGGGTCTGAGCAGTTCCGCATCGCGCTGTGCCCGCGCGCTGACGGCCGCACCGACCGCGCGGTTGAGTGGCCCGCCCAGCAAAATGAGGTCGACGCCTGGTTTTTCCATCAGCGCCGCGGCAATCAGCGGCGTATTGGTGACGACGGTGACCGTCAGGTCCGGCTCGATCAGTTGCGCGACGGCGAGGTTGGTCGACCCCGCATCGAGAAACACCATCATGCCCGGTTCGATCAGGCCGACGGCCGCGCGGGCGAGCGCTGCCTTGCGCTCCGGCGCCATGGCGATGCGCTCGCTCAGGGTGGTGTGCGCTGCCGGAACGATCGGAAGAGCGCCGCCATAGACCCGCTCGCAAAGGCCCGCCGCCGCCATTTCCCTGAGGTCGCGGCGGATCGTGTCCTCGGAGACGTTGAACTCGGCAGCAAGGTCGGCCGCCAGCACCCGACCGTTGGCCTTCAGCCGTTCCTGGATCAGCGTCTTTCGCTCACGAAGTAGGAGTTCGCCTGACATTTCACCAATCGTTCATAAACGTGCATGAATCGCTATAAATGTGCATATCGACTTTTGAAACCGATTTCAAGTGCGCAGGACAGCCAAATCAGAATGGGCGGGGATTTTCGGAAAACCGTGCCTTTTGGGTGCGGTCAGCCCCGTTTTGGGGAAAAATCTTCATCAAAACGCGCGGGAATTGGTGTTTTATACGCTCAGATCGCCGATTTTTTATGCGATTGTCCGCTCAATCCGGACGACGGGCCGGACCAGAAAGAAGATGGAAAATTACGATGAAACTCCTCCCCACGCTGTTTGCCGCTGCTCTGATGCAGGTAGCCGCCCTTGCTTCCGCCGAAGCCGGTGACAACCTCAATGCGATCAAGTCTGCCGGTGTGCTGAAGATCGGCACCGAGGGCACCTATGCTCCCTTCACCTATCACGACGCCTCCGGCGCACTCGTCGGCTTCGACGTCGAGATCGGCCAGGCGGTCGCCGAAAAGCTCGGCGTCAAGGCTGAATTCCTCGAGGGCAAGTGGGATGGCCTGATCGCCGGCCTCGACGCCAACCGCTACGACACGGTCATCAATCAGGTCGGCATCACCGAGGAGCGCAAGAAGAAGTACGACTTCTCCGAGCCCTACATCGCCTCGAAGGCCGTGCTGATCGTCAAGACCGACAACGAGGAGATCAAGGACTTCGCCGATCTCAAGGGCAAGAAGTCGGCCCAGTCGCTGACCAGCAACTTCGGCAAGCTTGCGACCGCATCCGGCGCCGAACTCGTCGGCACCGACGGCTTCGACCAATCGATCCAGCTCGTGCTGACCGGCCGCGCCGATGCGACGATCAACGACAGCCTCTCCTTCCTCGACTTCAAGAAGAAGAAGCCCGATGCACCGGTGAAGATCGCCGCCGAGCAGGCCGATGCCGACTTCTCCGGCATCATCATCCGCAAGGATGAGCCGGAACTCCTGGAGGCGATCAACAAGGCGCTCGTCGAGATCAAGGCCGACGGCACCTATGACAAGATCTCGCAGAAGTATTTTGGTGCGGACGTGTCGAAGTAAGCTCCGACCGACGCTGCGGCCGGTTTCCCCGCCGGCCAATCTGGTTATAGCGGCGCGTCAGGGATGACGCGCGAAGGACCCTGTAACACTTCGGACTCGCTGCCTAATCTCCGCCGTTAATCGATTTCGATCCAAGGGATTATGCAGTATGAATCGCGATCCGTTCCGGACCCCGGGGCGGATCGCGCTTTTTGAAAGGCCCGCCCTTGACCACCTGGCTCCCACTGATGCTGGAATCTCTGCCGTCCCTGCTCTGGGCCGGCCTGACCTTTACCATCCCGCTGACCCTGCTTTCCTTCATCTTCGGTCTGATCCTCGGCCTCGTCACGGCTGTGGCCCGTCTCTTCGGGCCAACCCCGGTTTCCTTGATCGCGCGCTTTTACGTCTGGGTGATCCGGGGTACGCCATTGCTCGTCCAGCTCTTCGTAATCTTCTACGGGCTCCCCAGCGCCGGTATCCTGCTCGATGCCTTCACCGCCGCCCTCATCGGCTTCTCCTTGAACGTCGGCGCCTATTCGTCCGAAATCATCCGCGCCGTCATCTCGTCGGTGCCGCGTGGGCAATGGGAAGCAGCCTACTCCATCGGCATGAGCTGGAGCCAGGCGATGCGCCGCACCATTCTGCCGCAGGCGACACGCGTCGCCGTGCCGCCGCTCTCGAACACCTTCATCTCGCTGGTGAAGGATACGTCGCTTGCCGCGGCGATCACCGTGCCGGAGATGTTCCAGACCGCGCAACGCATCGTCGCCACCACCTACGAGCCGCTGATCCTCTATATCGAGGCGGCGCTGATCTATCTTGCCATGAGCTCCGTGCTCTCCGCCCTGCAAGTACGGCTGGAGCGCCGCTTCGCCCGCTATGGCGGCTTCCTGGAGGCACGCGCATGATCGAGCTTTCCCATATCGAGAAGCGCTTCGGCGACAATCTCGTGCTGAAGGATATCTCCGTGGCACTCGCCGAGGGCACGGTGACGGCGCTGGTCGGCCCGTCCGGCGGTGGCAAGAGCACGCTGCTGCGCTGCATCAATCTCTTGGAGACCCCGACCTCCGGTTCGATCAGGCTCGGCGACGAGAAGATCGAGTTCTCTCCCGGCCACAAGATCGGCTGGGCGGCGATCCAGCGGCTGCGACGGCAGACCGGCATGGTGTTCCAGAATTTCCAGCTCTTCCCGCACCAGACCGCCCTCGGCAACGTCATGGAAGGCCTGGTCACCGTGCTGAAGTGGCCGGCCGACCGAGCGAAGACCCGGGCGATGGAACTCCTGGAAAAGGTCGGCATGGCGCACAAGGCCAATGCCTGGCCGGCGACGCTTTCGGGCGGCCAGCAGCAGCGTGTCGCGATCGCCCGGGCGCTTGCCCCTTCGCCGCGCGTGCTGCTCTGCGACGAGCCGACCTCGGCGCTCGATCCGGAACTGGCCGAGGAGGTCGTCGAGGTCCTGAGCCGGCTTGCCCGCGAGGGCACGACCATGGTGATGGCCACCCACGACCTCAGGCTTGCCTCGCGCGTCGCCGATAAGGTGATCTTCCTCGATGGCGGCGTCATCGTCGAAAGCGGTGCGCCGAAGACGATCTTCTCGGCCCCCGAACGCGAACGCACCAAAAGGTTCATCGCCTCGCTCAGCGCCCCGCACGACTATGAGATTTGAAGGCAGGGTCAGGCGACCGGTTTGCCCGGCCACGTCTGGTCGCAGGAGGAAAGCGGCATCCCTCTCGATCGTCATCCTCAGGCTTGATGTTCAGTCCGGGGAGATGGCCGACACCTGTTCGGAGAGATGACTGAGGGATGGGCCGAGCCGACCACTTCGACAGCAGCCTCGCAAAAACAAAAACGGCCGGGCAAAACCCGGCCGTTTTTTGTTTATAGAGCAGAAGCCCTCAGGCGTCGAAGACGATCAGCAGATCCTTGGCGTCGATCTGGTCGCCGGCGCGCACCAGCACCTCGGCGATCGTGCCGTCCTTCTCGGCGTGCAACGCCGTCTCCATCTTCATCGCCTCGATCGAGAGCAGCACGTCGCCGGCCTTGACCGCCTGACCGGCGGCAACGGCAACGGTCGAGATCACGCCCGGCATCGGCGCGCCTAGGTGGGCGGCATTGCCGCCCTCCGCCTTGCGGCGCACGGCGCTGGCGGCACTGCGGTTGCGGTCCGGTACCTTGATCAGGCGCGGCTGGCCGTTCAGTTCGAAGAACACCTTGACCATGCCCTTCTCGTCCGGCTCGCTCTTCGCCTGATGCAGGATCACCAGCGACTTGCCCCTCTCGATCTCCGGCTGCAACTCCTCGCCCGGCGCCAGCCCGTAGAAATAGGCCGGCGTAGGCAGGACGCTGACCGGACCGTAGGTGTCGGCGGCGACCGCATAGTCGGTGAAGACCTTCGGATACATCAGGTAGGAAGCGAACTCGAAGTCGTCGACCTTGCGCTCGAGCTTGTCCTCAATGCTTTTACGCTCCGCATCGAGATCGGCCGGCGGCAGCAGGGAGCCCGGAACGGCGGTATAGGGCTTCTCACCCTTCAGCGCCTTCTTCTGCAGCGCTTCCGGCCAGCCGCCCGGGGGCTGACCGAGATCGCCCTTCAGCATCGACACGACCGAATCCGGGAAGGCGATGTCCTTCGCCGGGTTCTCGACGTCGGCGACGGTCAGATCCTGGGAGACCATCATCAGCGCCATATCACCGACGACCTTGGAGGATGGCGTCACCTTGACGATGTCGCCGAACATCTGGTTGGCGTCGGCATAAGCCTGGGCGACGCGGTGCCACTTGGTTTCGAGACCGAGCGAACGGGCTTGTTCCTTGAGGTTGGTGAACTGGCCGCCCGGCATTTCGTGCAGGTAGACTTCGGATGCCGGCCCCTTGAGGTCGCTTTCGAAGGCTGCGTACTGGTAACGCACCGCTTCCCAGTAGAAGGAAATGCGGCGGATCCATTCGGGGTCGAGGCCCGGATCACGCTCCGAGCCGCGAAGCGCCTCGACGATCGAGCCGAGGCAAGGCTGCGAGGTGTTGCCGGACAAGGCGTCCATCGCCGCATCGACGACATCGACGCCGGAATCGACGGCGGCAAGCACGGTCGCGGCCGCGATGCCCGAGGTATCGTGCGTGTGGAAATGGATCGGAAGATCCGTCGCCTCGCGCAGCGCCTTGAAGAGCACGCGCGCGGCCGCCGGCTTCAACAGGCCCGCCATGTCCTTGACGGCGATCATGTGCGCGCCGGCCCTTTCGAGCTCGGCTGCCAGCGCCGTGTAATACTTGAGATCGTATTTCGGGCGCGCCGAGTTGAGTATGTCGCCGGTGTAGCAGATCGCCGCTTCGCAGATGCGGTTCTCTTCGGCAACGGCCTCCATCGATACCCGCATGTTGTCGACCCAGTTGAGGCAGTCGAAGACGCGGAAGACGTCGATGCCGCCCTTCGCCGCCTGGCGGACGAAATACTTCACGACGTTGTCGGGGTAGTTCTTGTAGCCGACGCCGTTGGCGCCACGCAGCAGCATCTGCAGGAGCAGGTTCGGCGCATCCTCGCGGATGCGGGCCAGCCGATCCCACGGATCTTCGGTGAGGAAGCGCATGGACACGTCGAAAGTCGCACCGCCCCAGCATTCCAGCGAGAAGAGCTGCGGCAGCGCACGGGCATAGGTGCCGGCGACTCGGGCGATGTCATGGGTGCGCATGCGGGTCGCAAGCAGCGACTGGTGGCCGTCGCGCATCGTCGTATCGGTCAGGAACACCCGGCTTTCGCCACGCACCCACTCGGCGAACTTCTTCGGGCCGAGTTCGTCGAGCTTCTGCTTGGTGCCGGCGGGAATGTCTCCCTGGATGAACGGCACGACGGGCTTGGCCGCATCCGCCGGCGGCTTCGGGCGGCCCTTTGCCTCCGGATGGCCGTTGACGGTAACGTCGGCCAGATAGGTCAGGAGCTTCGTCGCGCGGTCCTGGCGCTTCACCTGCTGGAACAGTTCCGGCGTCGTATCGATGAAGCGGGTGATGTAAGTGTTGTTGCGGAACTGCTCGTGGCCGATGATCGCCTCGAGGAAGGTGAGGTTGGTCGCGACCCCGCGGATGCGGAATTCGCGCAGCGCCCGGTCCATGCGGCTGATCGCCTCCGCCGGCGTGCTGCCCGAAGCCGTGACCTTGACCAGCAGCGGGTCGTAGTAGCGGGTGATGTAGGCGCCGGTATAGGCCGTGCCGCCATCGAGACGGATACCGAAACCGGCCGCCGAACGATAGCCGGTGATGCGGCCATAATCCGGGATGAAGTTCTGCTCCGGATCTTCGGTGGTGATGCGGCACTGCAGCGCGTGGCCGTTGAGGTGGATGTCCGCCTGGCCAGGTACGCCCGATGCCGGAGTGCCGATCGCCTCGCCGTCGAGGATATGGATCTGCGCCTTGACGATGTCGATGCCGGTCACCACTTCGGTGACGGTGTGTTCGACCTGGATGCGCGGGTTCACCTCGATGAAGTAGAATTTGCCGGTGTCGACATCCATCAGGTATTCGACCGTGCCGGCGCCCACGTAGTTGGTCGCACGCGCGATCTGCAGCGAATAGTTGGCAAGTTCCTGACGCTGCGCGTCCGAGAGATAGGGTGCCGGCGCGCGCTCGACGACCTTCTGGTTGCGGCGCTGGATCGAGCAGTCGCGCTCGAAGAGATGCACGACATTGCCGTGGGTATCGCCGAGGATCTGGCTTTCGACGTGGCGGGCGCGTTCGACCAGCTTTTCGAGGTAGACTTCGTCCTTGCCGAAGGCGGCCTTCGCCTCGCGCTTGGCTTCCGTCACCTCGCGGATCAGGTCCTTCGGGTCGCGGATGGCGCGCATGCCGCGTCCGCCGCCGCCCCAGGAGGCCTTGAGCATGACCGGATAGCCGATCTCGGCGGCAAGACGGTGGATTTCCTTTTCGTCGTCCGGCAGCGGATCGGTGGCCGGCACGACCGGCACGCCGACGGAAATGGCGAGGTTGCGCGCGGCGACCTTGTTGCCGAGCTGGCGCATCGTCTCCGGGCGCGGACCGATGAAGGTGATGCCGGCCGCGTCACAGGCATCGACGAATTCCGGGCTTTCCGAAAGCAGGCCGTAGCCCGGATGGATGGCATCGGCGCCGGAAAGCTTGGCGACGCGGATCACCTCGTCGATCGACAGGTAGCTTTCGATCGGACCGAGATCACGGGCAAGGTGCGGGCCGCGGCCGATCTGATAACTTTCGTCCGCCTTGAAGCGGTGCAGCGCCAGTTTGTCCTCTTCTGCCCATATCGCGACCGTTTTCAGACCGAGTTCGTTTGCAGCGCGGAAAACGCGGATGGCAATTTCAGAACGGTTGGCAACAAGGATCTTCGAGATAGGCAAGTCGGTCTCCTCAATGACTTGAAATTGCGGGAAATGCTGCACCCGCGAAATAAAGTATTAGCGAGTCACCGAGCAGAGCGCAATTTCAGATGCGACAGGAAACCGAACGCCTTTGCCTTTAGGAGATCAACCCGAGCCGGAAGGCGATCGCCACGACGTGATGGCGGTTCTTGCCCTTCAGTTTCTCCTGGATGCCGTTCATGTACCAGTCGACCGTGTGGCTCGAAATGTCGAGCACCTTGCCGATGTCGTTCGAAGTCATGCCGTCGGCGAGATAGTTGAGCGCTTCCATTTCGCGCCGCGTCATCTGCACCTCGACGCGCGAGCCGAGCTCGGCCGAAACCTCGGGATCGCTCAGCTCCAGCAGCTTCCAGAACAGCCGCTTGGCGATGGCATCGAACAGGCTGATCTCGACCGGGCTCAGTTCGACGACACGACCGCCGACCGTCAGATTGCCGAGCAGGCCGCGCCGGCCGTGCACCGGGAAGATATAGCCATCGTAGAGGCCGTGGTTGCGGGCCTCGATCATCATGCTTTCCATGCGCTTGCGATGCGGATCGGAGCGGAAGGCAAACAGCGTGTCGCGCCAGCGAAAACCCCGCTGCGCATGGCCGAGATAGCGGATGGTCGGATCGATCACCACGAACTTCTTGCGGATGTAGATCTGCGGCCAGCCCTCCGGCCAGCGACCGGCGAGCAGCAGCCGCAGCGGATTGTCATGCGGCTTCGGTTGCCGGACGACGCCGTAGAAGTCGAAGCCGCAGCGATCGAGCAGGCGCTCGAACTCCGGAATGATCTCCTCGCGAGTCTTCATCTCCTCCAGAAGCGCGAGAAACTGTACGAGCAGCGTAATGTTCATGGATCACCTTCCAGGTAGATGCATATGGTCGCATTTCCGAATCCGGACATAAAGGCACCGTTCAGCGACCATTCATGTTGCACCCGCGATAATCCGTCATACCACGCTCGGTCTTATGCGAAATATGCAAGAAATCGGAGTTGGCACGATAGATAGCAGACTATGAATATTCTCGCCAAGCTTCGGTTGCGAGCGAAACGGGAAAACGAGTGGCTGTCCATACGTCCGGCTACGGCCTCCCTTGCCGTCTAAGACCGTCTCAGCGCGGCCCCGAATGTACAGCGGCGGACCAAGGCCCGCCAACGGTACATCGAGGACGCGGGTGCATCCGCCGCGGAGAGTCTGCGGCGCCAAATCCGGTACCCGGAAGGGGTGAGACAGTGTCATTGTTCCAAGTGTATGCAAGAGCGCTCCAGTATCTTGCGGCTCACAAGTTTCGTGTCTCGGCGATCGTCCTCGCCAACGTCGTTCTGGCCATCATCACGATTGCCGAACCGATCCTGTTCGGGCGCATCATCGACGCCATTTCGTCGAAGGGCGAAGTCACGCCGATGCTGCTCATGTGGGCAGGTCTCGGCGTGTTCAACACCGTCGCCTTCGTGCTCGTCGCCCGCGAGGCCGACCGGCTGGCCCATGGCCGCCGCGCCACGCTCCTGACGGAAGCCTTCGGCCGTATCGTTTCCATGCCGCTCGCCTGGCATAGCCAGCGCGGCACGTCCAACGCGCTGCACACGCTGCTGCGCGCCTGCGAAACCCTCTTCGGCCTCTGGCTCGAGTTCATGCGCCAGCACCTGGCGACTGCCGTGGCGCTCGTGCTGCTCGTTCCGACCGCCTTTTCGATGGACGTTCGCCTCTCGCTCGTGCTCGTCGTGCTCGGCGCACTCTACGTGGTGATCAGCAAGGTCGTCATGAGCCGCACCAAGGAAGGCCAGGCCTCGGTCGAGAACCATTACCATACGGTCTTCTCCCACGTCTCCGACGCCATCAGCAACGTCTCGGTCGTGCACAGCTACAACCGCATCGAGGCTGAAACCCGCGAGCTGAAGAAGTTCACCGAGCGGCTGATCTCCGCCCAGTTCCCGGTGCTCGACTGGTGGGCACTGGCGAGCGCGCTGAACCGCGTCGCCTCCACCATTTCGATGATGGCGATCCTCGTCATCGGTACCGTGCTGGTACAGCGCGGCGAGCTCGGCGTCGGTGAGGTCATCGCCTTCATCGGCTTTGCCAACCTGCTGATCGGCCGCCTCGACCAGATGAAGGCCTTCGTGACGCAGATCTTCGAAGCCCGCGCCAAGCTCGAGGACTTCTTCAACCTCGAAGACGCCGTCCGCGAACGCGACGAGCCGGCGGGTGCGACCGAACTGCCGCCTGTCGTCGGTGAAGTCGAGTTCCGCAACGTCTCCTTCGACTTTGCCAACACGAACCAGGGCGTGCACAACGTCTCGTTCACGGCCAAGGCCGGCCAGACGATCGCTATCGTCGGCCCGACGGGTGCCGGCAAGACGACGCTCGTCAACCTGCTGCAGCGCGTTCATGACCCGCGTGGTGGCCAGATCCTGATCGACGGCAACGATATCTCGAAGGTAACGCGCAAGTCGCTGCGCCGTTCGATCGCCACCGTCTTCCAGGATGCGGGCCTGATGAACCGCTCGATCTCGGACAATATCCGTCTCGGCCGTGACGATGCGACGATCGAGGAAGTCATGGCTGCCGCCGAAGCGGCCGCCGCCTGCGACTTCATCGAGAGCCGGACGGGCGGCTACGATACGGTGGTCGGCGAACGCGGCAACCGCCTGTCGGGCGGCGAGCGCCAACGTGTGGCAATTGCCCGCGCCATCCTCAAGAACGCGCCGATCCTGGTGCTCGACGAGGCGACCAGCGCGCTCGACGTCGAAACCGAGGCCCGCGTCAAGGATGCGATCGATGCGCTGCGCAAGAACCGCACGACCTTCATCATCGCTCACCGCCTGTCGACGGTGCGCGAGGCCGACCTGGTAATCTTCATGGATCAGGGCCAGATCGTCGAGATGGGCGGCTTCAACGAGCTTAGCCAGAGCAACGGCCGCTTTGCAGCTCTGCTGCGCGCCAGCGGCATCCTGACGGACGAAGATGTCCGCATGAGCCATACGGCCGCATAGAACGCGCGCGTAAGTTAATAAACGAACCTCAAGCCACCCGCAGTCAAACGCGGGTGGTTTTTCTTTTCGACATTCTGACACGTCGCTTCGAGCAGCCTTGTCATTCCTGGGAATGTTGGTAGACGGGAATTCCGGCTTCAATTCCAAGGGAATCACCAATGCCGGATATCTCCACCATTGCACTCTTCGCCGCGGCAAGCCTCGTGCTCACCGCCACGCCCGGTCCTGACATGCTGCTCATCGCTTCTCGGAGCGTGAGTCAGGGGCGGGCGGCCGGCTTCCTCACCTATGGCGGCATCGCGCTCGGCACCTATTGCCATGCCCTGGCCGCCGCACTCGGTCTTTCCCAGCTCTTTGTCACCGTACCCGTTGCCTACGAGATCGTGCGCTGGGCGGGCTGCGCCTATCTGCTTTATCTCGCCTACAAGACAGTCCGCTCGGACGCGTCGCGTTCTTCCCCGATTTCGACGCTCAAGCGACTCTCAAACAGGCGGATCTTCGGCGAGGGGCTGATGACGAACCTGCTCAATCCGAAGATGGCGCTCTTCGTGCTGGCCCTGTTGCCGCAATTCGTGGATCCGAACGGCGGGTCGATGGTCGCGCAGATGCTTCTGCTCGCCACCGTGTTGAACGGGATCGGCTTCCTGGTGAATAGCTCGGTCATTCTGGTTGGCAGCCATCTGCGCGCGCGGCTCGCTGGCATCAGGCGTTTCCCCAAGCTGCCGCAATACCTCCTCGCCGGCGTATTCACGGGGCTCGCCTGCCGCCTTGCCCTTGGTTCGAGAAATTAGACGCCCGGCAAGGGCGGCGTTCTCCTACGCCGCCCGCAGCGGTTTTGCCGTGGCAATGCCGCGCAGCCATTCGAGATAATAGGCATAGGCGAAATGCAGCCCGATGCCGACGAGTACGAACAAGCTGCCGAAGATCGGGTTCCGCCCGGTGACGAACAGCAGCACCTGGCCGGACATCGCCAGAATCGTACCGAAGATGAAGATCGGCAGCGAATGTCGCCCGACCACCGCGAGCGGATGATCGCTGTCGAGCTTGGCAAGGTTGCTGATCCGAGGCGTCACGGCGATGACATAGGCGAGCGCCAGCACATGCAGCAACCGCGGTCCCGACAGGAAGGTCTTGTCGAAGCCGGTGAGGACCGCTGGAAGACCGAAGGAGAGGTCTATGCTCCAGAAGGAGAAGAGTACCCAGACAGCCGAGACCGCGAGATAGGCGCAGCAAAGGGCGAACAGCCAGCGCCATCGCGGCAGCGTTCCACCGCCGCGCACGAAGGTCATCATGACGATGCCGATGACGAACAGGAACTGCCAGGACCAGGGATTGAGGAACCAATAGCCTTCGTCAAGGAAGTTCGACGGCACGAATTTGAAGATGCCCGCGGCGAGCCACAGGGCGGCCGACAGCAATAGCAGCAGTTTCTTGCTGACGCCGTTCAGCCAGAGGATTCCCGGCAGCATCAGGAACAGCGCCGCATACATCGATAGGATGTTGTTGTAGCCGAGCTGGTGCCCCAGGAGCACCATGGCGACGATGCCCTGTTCGGTCTGCTCGACCATCGGGCGGATGTTGATCTCGCCGATCAGGTCCTGCCGGCCGAAATAGATCGCACCGCCGGCGAAGATCGCCAGCGTCACGATGCTGGTCATGATGTGGGCGATGTAAAGCGCCAGCGCCCGCCGCCAGATTTTCAGCGTCGTCGCCAGCCGTCCGCCGGCGGCGAATTTTCCGCCATAGGCGATCCCGACCGACAGGCCGGAGATCAGCACGAAGGCCTCGGCGGAATCGGAAAAGCCGAAGTTCTTGTGCGTCAGATATTCGAGATACTGTCCCGGAACGTGGTTGACGAAGATCGTCAGCAGACACAGCGCCCTGAACACGTCGAGGCGTGTGTCACGCTCCTTGGGAACCATTCGGACGGACGTCGGGGTGACGCCACCCTGAAATGTCTTTTGCAGCATGCGCTCCGTTTTCCAGGATTTGGCGCCCCTGCCCCATCCCTGTTGAAACGGGCACCGACACCTCGCCTTGTCGCGTGATGCCCGGCACCGTGAACGAGAGCGAGATGACAATGTGCAGCGGCTTCCCGCCTGCATCCCGCTCGGATGATACTGCATGTCTCCTTAAATCGAGGTCGATTTAAGGACGAAGACATGCAGCAAATCAAAGTCCTACTGCGACCTTTGCGCGCCTTAAAAGACGCGCGGCGCTGTAGAGCTTCCCGCTCGCACGTGAAGTCACTGGACGCGGAAAAGACGCTCTAGCTTCAATGTATTAGAGCGTCCTTTGTGCGTTCGTCCGAACGCGTGGCGCCCCAAGGCACGACGCCCGGCCGTCGAGATCGTGCCGCTGGCACCTCCGCAAAGAAAAACCGGCCTTGCCCTTTCGGGAACAAAGCCGGTCATCCTGTCTTCAGTACCGGCAGTTACAGCAAAATGCCTTCATGCGCGTTTTTTGTGACACTATTGTTTATGCTGACGATCGGCTCGCCGCTTTTCTGGTCGCGCTGCACGGAAATCTTGTGCCGCGCACCGTTGAGCGTCACCTCGGCGGAGTAGCCGTCCCAGGCCGCCGGCAGCACCGGCCTGATGACCAGCTTGTCGCCCTGCCTGCGGATTCCGAGAATACCCTCGATGCCGACGCGATAGAGCCAACCGGCCGACCCGGTATACCAGGTCCAGCCGCCGCGTCCCGCGAGGTCGCCTTCGCCATAGATATCGGCGGCGACGACATAGGGCTCGACGCGGTAGTGTTCCGCCGCCTCCCGGCTTTCGGCATGCGAGACCGGGTTCAGCATCTGGAAGACGCGCCAGGCCTCTTCCGCCCTGCCCTGTTCGGCGAAGGCCAGTGCCACCCAGGTGGCCGCATGGGTATATTGCCCGCCATTCTCGCGCACGCCGGGCGGATAGGCCTTGATGTAGCCCGGATCCTGCGACGTCCGTTCGAGCGGCGGCGTGAACAGCCGGACGATGTGCTGATCCGGATCGACAAGTTCGGCCATGACCGCGTCCATCGCCTTGAGCGATCGCTGCTCGTCGCCTTCGCCCGAAAGCACGCTCCAGGATTGACCGATCGAATCGATCCGGCACTCAAGCGCCTCGCTCGTGCCGAGCGGTGTGCCGTCGTCGTAATAACCGCGGCGATAGTAGTCGCCGTCCCAGCCCGCGGTATCGAGCGCCTTCTTCAGGGCCTCGAGATGCGACTCCCAACGGGTGACGCGTGCCTGGTCCTTGCGCTCGCGCGCGTAAGGCAGGAAGCCCCGCAGGGTGCCCGCGAGGAACCAGCCGAGCCAGGTGCTGGTGCCCTTGCCGGCAGCGCCGACGCGGTTCATGCCATCGTTCCAGTCACCGCCGAGGATCAACGGCAGGCCGTTCTTGCCGGTCCGCTTGATTGCGAGATCGAGCGCGCGAGCACAATGCTCGTAGACGTCGCCGACCTCCTCGGAAATATCCGGCTTGTAGAAGGCATCGTGCTGGCCCTCTTCGAGCGCCGGCCCGCTGATGAAGGCGATCTGTTCCGCCAGGATGTCGGACGTACCGGTCACCGAGCAGTAATGCGTGACGGCATGGGCGAGCCAGACGACGTCGTCGGAGATCATGGTGCGGACGCCGGCGCCGGTTCCCGGCAGCCACCAGTGCTGCACGTCACCCTCGACGAACTGGCGGGCCGCGGCGTTCAGGATCTGCGCCCGGGCAAGCTCCGGCCGGTGGATCAGGAAGGCCAGCGTGTCCTGCAACTGGTCGCGGAAGCCGAAGGCGCCACTCGCCTGGTAGAAGGCGGAGCGTGCCATGATGCGGCAACCGAGGCTCTGGTAGGGCAGCCAGTTGTTGATCATGGCATCGAAAGCCGGGTCCGGCGTTTCCACCTTCACGATATCGGTGAAATCGCGCCAGAAGGTCTTTGCCGCGTCGAGTACCGTATCGAATGCGGTCTCGCGCAACTCACCGATGACGGCGCGAAGGTGATCCTCACTGTCGGTATCGCCGAGAATGAAGGTGACCTGCCGCTCGGCACCGGGTTCGATGATCAGATCGGACGCGACGGCGGCACAGGGATCGCCGTCGACGTCGACGGAACCGGAGAGTTCGGCACCCGAAAGCACTGCTTGCGGCACGAGGATGCCGCCGAGCGAGCCCAGGAACTCCCGGCGGCTTGCCGTGTAGCCGGCCGCCTGGCCCCCTTCGACCGTGAAGAAGGCGAACCGACCGGCATAGTCGATGCTGTAGGGGTTGGTTGCGACCAGCGCGGCTGCCTCCTCATCCCACTTCGAAAGGATGAAGGGTGCCGAGCGGGCGCGGTTGTTGCCGAGCACCCACTCGTTATAGCCGTAGAGCCTCAACCGCCGCGCCGTCGCGGCACGGTTGCGGATCGAGACCCGGATGAGCTTTGCCGGCAGGCTCTGATGGACCGTATGGGTCGCCTCGATATCGAGGCCGTCCTGGGTACTGCGGAAGCTCGAATAACCGAGCCCGTGTGCGGTTTCGAAGACGACGGAGCGGCGACGCGAGAGCGACGCATAGGGCGTCGACACCGAACCGCTCTCCATGTCGCGGATGAAAATCGCTTCGCCCGGACGGTTGATGACCGTGTCATTGGTCCACGGCGTCAACTGGTAGTCGCGCGAGTTGCGGCTCCAGGAGAAGGCCGCTCCTTCCGCCGAAACGTGGAAGCCGAACTGCTCGTTGGAGATGACGTTGATCCAGGGCTGCGGCGTCGCTTCGCCGCCACGCAGGCGCACAACATATTCGCGACCGCCTTCGGCAAAGCCGCCGAAACCGTTCCAGAAGGAAAGGCCATCGCCCTTGATTTCCGCCGGGGCAACGTCTGCCTTCTCCTGCGGCGCGGCCAGCAACGGTCCGACGAACTCGCCGCTCTTCTCGCTACCCTTCACCGGCGCCGGCGAATAGAGCGAGTTGGCGCGGGCGATCTGATCGGAGATCGTGCCGTTGCGGGCATGGAACACGGCGCGCGAAGCCGACAGAAGCGTCGACCAGGTCTCCGCCTCCATCAAGTCGCGCCGCACCGAGAAGATGTGCTGGCGCGGGCCGTCCGAAAGACCGCGAAGCCTGAGGTTCTCGCACATGGAGTCGAGCGCGTGCTGCATGTCCTGCGCATAGGACGAAGCCCGCTCGTTGATGATGACGAGATCGGCGGTGATGCCGCGGGCACGCAGGTATTCCTGGGCGCGCAGGGCTTCACGCGCGATGCCGAGGTCGCCGTCGTCATTGATGCGGAGGCAGAAGATCGGATAGTCGCCCGAGATCGCCAGCGGCCAGAGCTTCGACTGTGAGTCGAGGCCGGCCTGCACCGTTGCCGTATCGGCACGCAGGTGCATGTCCGGATAGACGAGATAGCGGCCCAGCATCTGGAAGCTCGCCGCCTCCTGCGATGTCACGCCGACATGGCGCATCTGCACCTGGCTGCGGGTCCAGGCGTGGATGAGCTCCTGGTTGAAGGTCTCCGGATGGCGGTAGCGATCGATCGCCCGATCGACCTCCTCGCGGCTCGGCGCAGCGATCGTCCAGAAGACGATGCTGACCTTCTTGCCGGCGGGCACGCGGACGACGCGGCGCAGCGACATGATTGGATCGAGGGTAAATCCATCGGTTCCGGAAAGCACCGCATCCGTATCGAAGGCGGCCGCTTCGGCAAGCGTCCGGCCCGGGCCGATGAAGCGGCGACGGTCGGTCTCCGCTTCCGTATGGCGATCGCTGCCGGCATTGTCGGTAACGAGATGCGCCACTTCCATGTCCGGATCGCTGGAACTGCGCTTGTTGCGGCTGACACGGATGACGTCGCCACGGCGGCTGATTTCCGTGCGCACGAACATCTTCGAGAAGGCCGGATGCGCGCTGTCGGCCTCGTCGGTGGAAAGCACCGGCTCGGCATAGGAGGTTACTTCGATGAAGCGATCCTGGGTGCCGGTATTGAGCAGGATGACCCGGCGGCCTTCCGCGTCGTGTTCGGTGGCGACGATGCACTCCACTTCGCTGGTGAGATCGCCGACCGTCTTGACGAATTCGGCCTTGTCGTCGCCGAAGCGGGTCAGCATCTTCTCGCCGGCAGCGCGGCGCGGTTCCGATGTCGCCGACCACCAATCGCCGGTGGTCGTGTCGCGCAGGAAGATGAAGGTTCCGGTGCGATCCTCGACCGGGTCCGGCTTCCAGCGTGTGACGGACTGGCCGTTCCAACGGGCGTAGCCGGCACCATTGGCGGTCAGCATGACCGAATAGTGACCGTTGGAGAGGAACACGGTCTCGCGGTCCTGCGCCAGCGGGTTCTCGATAATGCGGACTTCCGGACGCAGGAGATCGTCCTGGCCCTTGCCGACCGATTCCGGCTCGCGCTTGGCATTCATGATCGGGATGTCGCGCGGCGCCTTTTCCTGCAGCAAGAGTTCGGCGGCCTCGATCACCGGATCGGCGTGGAACCACTCGCGCAGGCGGCCATTGAAGACGACGTTGGCGACAGCCGCGATCGACATGCCATGGTGGTGCGCATAGTAGTTGCGCACCACCGCGCATTTCTGGCCCTCGGGCACGCGCGTCGGCGTGAAGTCGACGGCATCGTGGAAGCCGTAAACGCCGAGCGCGCCGACCTCGCGCAGACGGCCGAGGTTGGCGAGCGCCGATTTCGGATCGTACATGCAGGCAAGGATCGAGGCGTAGGGCGCGATGACCGCGTTCTGGCCGAGGCCGCGCTTCAGGCCGAGCGTCGGCACACCGAAGTTGGTGTACTGGTAGGTTAGTTCGTGGTCGCGCGCATTGAATGCGGCTTCCGATATGCCCCAGGGCGTGCCGAGGCGGCGGCCGTGGTTGATCTGCTCCTTCACCACCAGATTGTTGGTCTGGTTGAGGATGCCGCCCTGCCGCTCCTGCATCACCAGCGGCGGCATCAGATATTCGAACATCGAGCCCGACCAGGAGATCAGCGCGCCGCGCGCGCCGATCGGCACGATCGGACGGCCGAGCTTGTACCAGTGCTCGGTCGGCAGATCCCCCTTGGCGATGGCAAACAGGCTGGTGAGACGGGCTTCCGAGGCGAGAAGGTCGTAGCAGGCCTCGTCGAGCTCGTTGGCGTTGACCCGGAAGCCGATCGACAGCAGGCGCCGCTCCGGCCGGAACAGGAAGCTGAAATCCATCGAGAAGGCGATGTCGCGGGCGCGGTCCTTCAGCACCAGCAGCCGCTGGCGCAGCGATTCGATCGCGCTGAGGTCGAAGACACCGTCGGCAATATGGGCTTCACAGGTGCTGACCAGTGCGTTTGCCCATTTCGTCACTTCAGTGCTTTGCGGCGTGCGCACCTCGTGGTCGAGGTTGACGGTGAGCTTGTGCATGTCGCGCGCCAGCACCGCGAGGTTGATCACCCGGATCGACGCGAACTCGCGCTCGCGCTTGACTGCGGCAAGAGCGTTCTGGAAGCCGACGATGCGTTCCTCGATCAGGCGACGCAGCGGCCGGACCGTCTTGCGGTCGTCGGGCAGCTCGCGCAGCACCTCCTGGAGGATCGCCACGACGTCGCCGATGCCGTCCAGGCTGCCCTGGACATGCGCCGAGGGCGCCTCCGCCCAGTCGCGGCACATGGACGATACGGCGATCAGGTGACCGGCAAGGTTGCCGCTGTCGACCGAGGAGATGTAGCGCGGCTCCATCGTGTCGAGCGTGTTCGTCCGATACCAGTTGAACAGGTGGCCGCGATACTTCGGCATCCGGTCGATGGTGGCGATCGTCTGCTCCAGCCGGTTGATCGTCTCCTCGAAGCCGATCCAGCCGAAATCGCGCGCCGACATGACCGACAGCAGGTAGACGCCGATATTGGTCGGCGAGGTGCGCTCGGCCAGAACCGGCTGCGGCGTTTCCTGGAAGTTGTCCGGCGGCAGGAAGTGCTGCTCGGCGGTGACGAAGGTCTCGAAATAACGCCAGGTGCGGCGCGCAATCAGGCGCATCTCGTCGATTGCCTCGTCGGAGACGACGAGCTGGTCTTCGGTTTCGGCCGACTGGCTGACGAACCAGGCAACGGCAGGCGACAGCGCCCACAGTAGCGCGAAAGGAATGCCGATGAACGGCAGGCCGGTGTCGGAGACCGCGGCAAGAGCCAGCGAAAGCGCCGAAAGCGCCGGCGCGATCCACATGGCGCGGTAGTAGTCGCCGATCGTGCCGTGGCCGGCGCTCTGCACCTGCGCGGCCGTCCGCCATTCGAGCATCAGCTTGCCGCTGACGAAGGTGCGGTAAAGCGAGCGCACGATCGCGTCGCCCATCATCGCCGCATTGTGGGCGATGAAAACGATTCGGAGCGCCACTTGCGCATTGGCGGCGCGGATTTCGGTGAGCACGGCGTGAAGGTGGGCGCGGGCGACGATGTCGTTGCGGCGCGGCAGGAGACCGTTGATCAGCGACAGGGTCGGGGCCACGAACAAGCTGAAGATCAGGACGATCTGCCAGATCAACGCTTCCGTCGGCTCCATATAGTACCAGCCCATGACCGAGGCGACGAGCCAGGCGAGCGGGATCAGCGAGCGGCGCAGATTGTCGTACATCTTCCAGCGGCCGAGCATCGACAGCCCGTTCGAGAAGTTGAAGATGTAGGGCAGGAGCTGCCAGTCGCCGCGCGCCCAGCGATGCTGGCGCGACATCTCGACCTCATAGCGGGTCGGGAAATCCTCGACGAGCTCGACGTCGGTCACCAGCGCGCAGCGCACATAGGAGCCCTCGAGCAGGTCGTGGCTGAGAACGGCGTTTTCCTGGATCCGGCCCTTCAGCGCCGCCTCGAAGGCGTCGACATGGTAGAGGCCCTTGCCGGTGAAGCTGCCTTCGCCGGCAATGTCCTGGTAGACGTCGGAAACGGTGAAGACATACGGATCGATGCCGCGGTTGGCCGAGAAGATGCGCTGGAAGGCCGAGGCTTCGCTGCCCGTGGTCAGCGACGGCGTCACGCGCGGCTGCAGCAGGCTGTAGCCGGCGATCACGTTCTGCGTCTTAGGGTCGACCACCGGGCGGTTGATCGGATGGTAGATCTTGCCGACGAGCTTCGTCACCGCATCGCGCATCAGGCGCGTGTCGGAATCGAGCGTCATGACGTACTGAACGTTGTCCGGCACCGTGTTGGCGCCCTGCAGGAACGAGGTGTCGCGGTCGCCGCGAAGCAGCATGTTCAGCTCGTGCAGCTTGCCGCGCTTGCGCTCCCAGCCCATCCACACGCCTTCCTGTTCGTTGAACAGGCGGCGGCGATGAAGGAGATAGAAGCGCGTCTTGCCGTCATAGGCGTAGCGCGCCGAAAGCTGGGCAATCTCGCGTTTGGCGTAGTCGAGCACGTCGGAATCGGTGCTCGACTCCTCCACCTTGCTATCCGCCCAGTCGCTCAAAAGAGCAAAGTAGATCTCGCCACGCGGGTTGGCCAGGTAGTGTACCTCGAGATTGCGCACGAGTTCGTCGACATGGTCGCGCTTGGCGATCAGGCAGGGCACGACGACGAGGGTGCGGGCATGCTCGGGAATCCCGTCGAGGAATTCGTAGCCGACAAGTCGCGATGGTTTGACGAACAGCGTCACCAGTGTGTTGAACAGGCCCATCGCGCCTTCCGAGGCCGGAAGCGCGAAAAGAAGCAGCATGATCAGCTTCGCACCGTTCGGAATGTCCATCGGGCTGACGAAGGAAAAGACGGCGATCATCGCCAGGATCGTCAAGAGGATGTTCGGTCCGGCGATTGCGAACCAGTCGAGCTTGCGGCTGATGCGGATGATCGTCTGCAGCAGCGAGGGTCGGTAGCCGATCCTCTTCTCGAGCATCTTGCGCTGCTTGCCGACGAGGAAGGAACCGACGTTCGGCTCCTGCAGCGGCGCTTCGGTCGCGGCCGCGGCTTCCGCCTCGCGCACCATCTCGATGGCGATCTGCGTCACCTCGTATTCGCTGTGACCGGAACGGCGTGCCAGCTTCTCGATCGTATCGCGATACTTGTTGCGCGAGCCGAATTCGAGCGCCGCATAGTCGGAGCCCTCGCGCAGCGCCGCGTCGATCTTGCTGACGCTTTCGAACCAGACGGCCCAATCGGTGTCGTCGATTTCGCGCAGGCTGCGGATGATGTTGCTCATCGTCGCATTGCCGGACGACAGGCGGTTCTGCTCCGCGACCAGCGCGTTCTCGACGTCGCTGCCGCGCTTCTCGAGTTGCTCCTCGATCCAGCCGATGACGGCGCCCGAAGTCTGCGAGCCGTCGCGCATGCGGTAGAGCAGTTGCGCGACGAAGGTGTTGTCGGCCGCAAGAGCTTCCGACTCCGCAAGCAGTGCCCGACATTTTTCCGGATCGTTCAGGCGGATGATCTGGTCGGCGACATCATTTGCCTTGCGGCGCATGCCGCGCGAGCGCTCGACGCGGATGGCGATCCGGCGGAGATTTTCGATCAGCACGAAGCGTAGGATCGATGGCAGCGCCCAGAGTTCGCCGATCTTGAAGGTCTCGCGCTTCTGGAAGCCCTCGACCATCGCCGTGATGCTTTCGCGCGTCACCGTGCTGTGCGTGTGGGCGACATAGAGCCAGGCGAGTGCCATGGTGCGCGGGATCACCGTGCCCGAAACCGAGAGCGTCGGAAGCTGACGATAGAACCGGCGCGGGAAGTCGCGCCGGACTTCCTGGATCGCCTCTTCGACGACGTGGTGGTTGTCGAGCAGCCACTCGGCGGCCGGCGTTATCGTCGCCCCGGCCTCCACGTCGGCGGCCGTCGCCCGGTAGACGCGCAGGATCTCGTTCTCGTTTTCACGATGCCGCGGACGGAATTCGAACGGGAAGAACCCCGGCAGCGCGGAGGCACCCTTCAATGCGAGATCCTCGCCGCATTGCCGGAGGTCCTCCATCGAGAAGAAGGTGGCGCGGATCGAATCGTTGTAATCGATCTGCTTTGCTTCCGGTTCGCGCGGAGAGGTGGGCGGCGTAGTTTGAAGCTGCATGGGTACGGGTTCTGAATCCAGCCGGGGTTGATCGGCCCGGTCCTCGTCGGGTTGCCGGGTTGGCTGCGGACCTGAGAATTCAGGCTGAGCCGGCGCGTTTCTAGACACGGTCATGTGTCCTCCCATCCACCGTCAATTCCCGCATGTGGGGAACTGGCGGTAACAGGCACCGCCCTCGACTGGGCATCGGAGATCGCAAAGCCGGCGGCGCATTGGTTTTCAAGGCCGCGTGATGCATGAAAATGGCATTTTTTAGCCGTGGTGCCAACAGCTTGCAAGGATTGCTCATATAAGTTTGGACGATTTGCGCACAGACGAATCAAGCCGAAACCGGCCGCTGCGTGCGCCCCCAATGGCACTTTGATACAGCTCTCTCAATTGCCCTCTTCTCAAGCTTCATCGCGGATGGCAGACGAGGCGAAACGTGAAGCGGCGAGGAAGGTTCCCTCGATTTGCAGAAAATCCGTCAGCCCACCTGCTCGGTAATCCACTCCCGGAAGGCCAGGCTGATCGGGTTTTCGAGCTTGCCCTCGGGCACGGCGAGATAATAGCTGTTTTCAGTCTTCATCGGCCGATCGAGCACGATGCTGAGCGTGCCGGCGGCAATTTCCTGCTCGATCAGGTAACGTGGCAGCAGCGCAAAACCGAGCCCCGCCGTCGCCGCTTCGATCACCATGGAGAACTGGTCGAAGCGGTTGCCACGGTAGGCGCCACGGCCTTCCATGTCGTTCGCCTCGAACCATTGCGCCCAGAGCTTCGGACGGGTGGCGAGGTGCAGCAACGGGCCGGCGACGAGCTCCTCGGGAGTCTTGACCGGATGATCCGCCAGCAAGGCGGGGCTTGCAGCCGGCACGATGATCTCGCTGCAGAGGTAGCTGCAGGTGGCGCGCGCCCAGACCGGTTGGCCGTAGTGGATTGCGAGATCGAAGTTCTGTTCGTCGAAATCGAAAGGCGCGGAACGGGAGGCGATGTTGAGCACCGTATCCGGATGGCGCTTGAGGAAATCGGGAAGACGCGGCACCAGCCAGCGGCTGCCGAAGGTTGGCAGCGAGGCGATCGAAAGCGTCGAGTCCGCCCGGGCCGAAGCCATGGCGCGCACCATCAGCTCCTCGGTCTGGTTGAGGAGACGGCGAACCTCGGGCAGGAACTTCTGGCCGGCATCCGACAGGATCACCCGCTGGCGCACGCGCTCGAACAGGAGCACGCCGAGCTGGTTTTCGAGATCCTTGATCTGCCGGCTGACAGCGCTTTGGGTAAGGTTCAGCTCCGCGGCGGCCTGCGTGAAGCTGCCGTGTCGCGCCGCGCATTCGAACGCCTGCAGCGTCGTCACGTCGGGAACCAGCCTGCGGCTTAACTTCATTCCAGCCTCGCATCAACATAGTCAGAAGCAACGCGATCAATGGCCAGTTCGATCGGATATGATCCGAAATGAGAATGACCTTGTCCTTCACCCATAGCGCGAGGCGAGCCCCAGTGAAAGAGAATAGTTTCGTATCCGCCGACGACATCCGTTCGGCCTTTTCCGCAGCCATGTCGGTCATGTACCGCGAAGAGGTGCCGGCCTATGGCACGCTGATGGAACTGGTCGCCAAGGTGAACGACGATACGCTCGCCGCCGACCCGCTCCTGAAGGAGCGACTGGACGCCACGGATTCGCTAGACCGTATCTCCGAGGAACGCCACGGCGCGATCCGCCTCGGCACGCCCGCCGAGCTCGCAATGATGCGCCGCGTCTTCGCCGTCATGGGCATGTATCCGGTCGGCTACTACGACCTGTCGACCGCCGGCGTCCCTGTTCATTCGACCGCCTTCCGCCCGGTCGGCGAAGCCGCCCTGAAGCGCAACCCCTTCCGCGTCTTCACCTCGCTGTTGCGTCTCGACCTGATCGCCGACGAAGCGCTGCGCGCCGAAGCCGAGGTCATCCTCGCCGCACGCCAGATCTTCACCGCCGGCGCCGTGGAACTCACGCAAAAGGCCGAGCGCGACGGCGGCCTCGACAAGGCGGACGCCGAACGTTTCGTTTCGGAAGTGCTCGAAACCTTCCGCTGGCACGACAAGGCGAATGTCAGTGCCGACATGTACAAGCGCCTGCATGACGCCCATCGCCTGATCGCCGACGTCGTCTCCTTCAAGGGGCCGCACATCAACCATCTGACGCCGCGCACGCTCGATATCGACAAGGTGCAGGCGCTGATGCCAGAATACGCCATCGCCCCGAAGGCCGTCGTCGAGGGGCCGCCGACCCGCAAGTGCCCGATCCTCTTGCGCCAGACCTCGTTCAAGGCACTGGAAGAGCCGGTTTCCTTCAGGGATGCCGACGGCACTTGGAAGGCCGGTTCGCACACCGCCCGCTTCGGCGAGATCGAGCAGCGCGGCATTGCGCTGACCCCGAAGGGCCGCGCGCTCTACGACGAACTGCTCAATGCCTCGCGCAAGATCGTCCGCCCGGCGGCCGACGGCTCCAACGCCCGCGAATACGAAGCGGCGCTCGCCACGGCCTTCGAACCGTTCCCCGACACATGGGCAGGTATCCGCGAAGCCGGTCTCGGCTATTTCAGCTACTCTCTGACGGAAAAGGGCCGCAAGGCCGGCATCTCCCCGGTAAGCGACATCGAAGCGCTGATCGCCGCCGGCCTCGTCCAGTTCGACGCGATCGTCTACGAAGACTTCCTGCCGGTCAGCGCCGCAGGCATCTTCCAGTCGAATCTCGGCGACGACGCCCAGCAGGACTTCGTCGCAAGCCCGAACCAGAAGCGCTTCGAGAGCGACCTCGGCGCGACGGTGCTCAACGAGTTCGACCATTATGCCGGCATCGAGCAGGCGTCGATCGAAAGCTGCATCAGGGCCTTGACCGGCGCGATCGCTGCGGAATGATGCTTATCCGATGATCGACAAACGGCACATCGAGGCGCTCACCGACATCCTTGGAGACAAGGGTGTCGTCACGCGTCCTGAAGACCTGGAAGCCTACGAGACCGGCGCGCGCTACGATCGCGGCCGGACGTCACTCGTGCTGCGGCCGGCGACGACGGAAGAAGTCTCTGCTGCCGTTGCCTATTGCGTCACGAACGGCATCACGCTGATCCCGCAATCCGGCAACACCGGCCTCGTCTCGGGCTCGACCCCGGACCAGTCGGGTGATGAAGTCGTCCTCAGCCTCGACCGGCTGACCAAGCACTTCGATCTCGACCTCGACAACCGTTCGGTGCGGCTCGATGCCGGCTTCCGACTGTCCGAACTCAACCGGCGCCTGGAAGAGCACGGCCTGTTCTTCCCGATCGATCTCGGCGCCGACCCGCGCATTGGCGGCATGATCGCCACCAACACCGGCGGTTCACGCTTTCTGAAATACGGCGACGTGCGTCGCAATACTCTGGGTCTCAAGGTCGTGTTGGCGGACGAGGACGGCACCGTTCTCGACCTGCAATGCGACCTGCGCAAGAACAACACCGGTGTCGACTGGAAACAGATCTTCTTCGGCACATCGGGCGCTTTCGGCATCGTCACCGAATGCGTCCTGAACCTCGAGCGCCTGCCGCAACAGACGGCAACCGCACTGCTGGTTCCGGCAAGCGGCGCCCATGTGCTGCCGCTGCTGCGCGCCATGGAAGAACGCCTCGGCGCTTATCTTTCGGCCTTCGAGGGCATGTCGAAGAACGCCGTAACGGCCGCCTTTGCCCATGTGCCGTCGCTGAAGAACCCGTTCCAGGGCGGCAACGTTCCTGATTACGTCATCCTCGCCGAGATCAGCCGCACCTGGGCACCGCGCGAGGGCGAACAGTCGCTCGACGCCGTGCTGGAATCGGCACTGGCCGAGATCTGGGAAATGGAAACGGCGCCGCTCGCCGATGCTTTCGTCGGCCCGCCGCACGAAATCTGGGCGCTGCGCCACGCCTTGTCCGAAGGCGTCAAGCACCTGGGCAAGCTGATCGCCTTCGACCTCTCCTTCCGCAGGGGTGACATCATGGCCTTCTGCGACCATATGAAGGGCGAAATGCCGGCGAAATTTCCTGACGTCACCGTCTGCGATTTCGGCCATATCGGCGACGGTGGCGTGCACTTCAACCTCGTCGTGCCGAAGGACAGCGACCTTCTCAAGGACGAGACCTTCGAACCGCGGCTTCGCGAATGGGTTTTCGCGGTTGCCGTCGAGGAGTATGACGGCAGCTTCAGCGCGGAACATGCGATCGGCCGCCGCAACCAGGCCTATTACGACTTTTATACACCAGACAAACTCAAGGACATGGCCGCAGGCCTGAAGACGCTCACCTCGCCGGGAAAGCTCGGCAGCGTGCGCTTTGGGTAGGCCAGAGCGGAATGAGGAAAAGTGTATGCGGTTTTCCGCCCGCATTCCGCTCCAACGAATGATCTAAGGAAAACGGGAGTCAGACCATGAACATCGCAACCAAGAAAGTCGACGTGACCAAGGAAGCCGCAGCGCTTCTCGAAAAGATGGGCGTCGCCAAGGAACTCTACACCGGCGGCGACATGCCGTCCTATAGCCCGGTCACCGGCGAGAAGATCGCGAGCCTCAAGACGGTTTCGGCCGTTGAAGCCGCTGCCAAGATCGAACAGGCCCATGAAGCCTTCAAGGCCTGGCGTCTCGTTCCGGCGCCGAAGCGCGGCGAACTGATCCGCCTGCTCGGCGAAGAACTGCGCACCTTCAAGGCCGACCTCGGCCGCCTGGTTTCGATCGAAGCCGGCAAGATCACCTCCGAAGGCCTTGGCGAAGTCCAGGAGATGATCGACATCTGCGATTTCGCCGTCGGTCTTTCCCGCCAGCTCTACGGCCTGACGATCGCCACCGAGCGCCCCGGCCACCGCATGATGGAGACCTGGCATCCGCTCGGCGTCGTCGGCGTCATCTCCGCCTTCAACTTCCCGGTCGCCGTCTGGTCGTGGAACGCAGCGCTTGCCATCGTTTGCGGCAACTCGGTCGTCTGGAAGCCGTCTGAAAAGACCCCGCTCACCGCGCTTGCCTCGCAGGCGATCTTCGAGCGCGCGCTCGCCCGCTTCGGTGACGCTCCGGCAGGCCTGTCGCAGGTGCTGATCGGCGACCGCACCGTCGGCGAAGTCCTTGTCGACAACCCGAAGGTACCGCTTGTTTCCGCCACCGGCTCCACCCGCATGGGCCGCGAAGTCGGCCCGCGCCTCGCCAAGCGCTTCGCCCGCGCCATCCTCGAACTCGGCGGCAACAATGCCGGCATCGTCTGCCCCTCGGCCGATCTCGACATGGCGCTGCGCGCCATCGCCTTCGGCGCCATGGGCACCGCCGGCCAGCGCTGCACCACCATGCGCCGCCTCTTCGTGCACGAGAGCATCTACGACCAGCTCGTTCCGCGTCTGAAGAAGGCCTATGGCTCGGTATCGGTCGGCAACCCGCTGGAAACGACGGCCCTCGTCGGCCCGCTCGTCGACAAGGCTGCCTTCGACGGCATGCAGAAGGCGATCGGTGAAGCGAAGTCGCACGGCGGCACCGTCACCGGCGGCGAACGCGTTGAGCTCGGCTACGACAACGGCTACTACGTCAAGCCCGCTCTGGTCGAAATGCCGAAGCAGGCCGGCCCGGTTCTCGAAGAAACCTTCGCGCCGATCCTCTACGTCATGAAGTACAGCGACCTCGACGCCGTTCTCGCCGACCACAATGCGGTCGCAGCCGGCCTGTCGTCCTCGATCTTCACCCGCGACATGCAGGAATCGGAGCGCTTCCTCGCCGTCGACGGTTCGGATTGCGGTATCGCCAACGTCAACATCGGCACCTCGGGCGCCGAAATCGGCGGCGCCTTCGGCGGTGAGAAGGAAACCGGCGGCGGTCGCGAATCCGGTTCGGACTCGTGGAAGGCCTATATGCGTCGCGCCACCAACACGGTGAACTATTCGAAGGCTCTGCCGCTGGCGCAGGGCGTGTCGTTCGACATCGAATAATCGGCGCACCAGTAGGATTCGACCATGACCATCAATGCAACGGTCAAGGAGGCGGGCTTTCAGCCCGCCTCGCGGATTTCCTCGATCGGGGTGTCCGAAATCCTCAAGATCGGCGCCCGCGCGCAAGCCATGAAGCGCGAAGGCAAGCCGGTGATCATCCTCGGTGCGGGCGAGCCGGACTTCGACACGCCCGACTACGTCAAGGACGCCGCCTGCGAAGCGATCCGGCGCGGCGAGACCAAGTACACCGCGCTCGACGGCACGCCGGAACTGAAGAAGGCGATCCGCGAGAAGTTCCAGCGCGAGAACGGCCTTGCCTACGAACAGGACGAGATCACGGTGGCGACCGGCGCCAAGCAGATCCTGTTCAACGCCATGATGGCGTCGATCAATCCCGGCGACGAAGTGATCATTCCGACGCCCTACTGGACCTCCTATTCGGATATCGTCCAGATCTGCGAAGGCAAGCCGGTTCTGATCCCCTGCGACGCCTCCTCAGGCTTCCGGCTGACCGCCGACAAGCTCGAAGCGGCCATTACGCCGAAGACACGCTGGGTGCTTTTGAACTCGCCGTCGAACCCCTCGGGTGCCGCCTACAGCGCTGCCGACTACCGGCCGCTGCTCGACGTGCTCTTGGAGCATCCGCATGTCTGGCTGCTGGTCGACGACATGTACGAGCACATCGTCTATGACGGCTTCCGCTTCGTCACCCCGGCCCAGCTCGAGCCTCGCCTCAAGGACCGGACGCTCACGGTCAACGGCGTCTCCAAGGCCTATGCCATGACCGGCTGGCGCATCGGCTACGCCGGTGGTCCGCGCGACCTGATCAAGGCGATGGCCGTGGTCCAGAGCCAGGCGACCTCCTGCCCCTCCTCCGTCAGCCAGGCCGCTTCGGTTGCCGCGCTGACCGGTCCGCAGGAGTTCCTGAAGGAACGCACGGCCAGCTTCCAGCGCCGCCGCGATCTCGTCGTCAACGGCCTCAACGCCATCGACGGCCTCGACTGCCGCGTCCCGGAAGGCGCCTTCTACACCTTCTCCGGCTGCGCCGGCATGCTCGGCAAGGTCACGCCCTCGGGCAAGAAGATCGAGACGGACGCGGACTTCTGCGCCTACCTGCTCGACGACGCCCATGTGGCTGTCGTTCCGGGTTCGGCCTTCGGTCTCTCGCCCTTCTTCCGCATCTCCTATGCGACCTCGGAAGCGGAACTGAAGGAAGCGCTGAAACGCATCGCCGACGCCTGCGCGCGGCTTTCGTAACGGGCTGATTGGCCCCTCACCCCAACCCTCTCCCCGCAAGCGGGGCGAGGGGATGGTCGAGACCGCCGCACCGACACTTTCCATCTCCAAGGACAGGTGTTCTGGTCGGTATCGCTTCCCAAGGGCAGCTCCGCACCTCCACAGGTCTTGAGAGGGATTGGGGAGCGCGCCTCTTGTCCCTTCTCCCCGTCGGAACGGGGAGAAGGTCGCGGCAGCGGGACGAGGGGGATTCTTCCACCTCACCGCTGCAATTGGCCCCTGCCTCAAAACGTTGGCGGCGTACAGGCGCTGATGACCTCGCAGGGCACCGGCCCGACGCAGCGAAAGCGATGCGGTCGCCGGCTTTCGAAATAATAGGCATCCCCCGGCCCCAGAATCCGACGCTCGTCATCGACGGTGACCTCGATTCGCCCCGAGAGCACGATTCCCCCCTCTTCCCCATCATGCACCAGCGGCACCTTTCCGGTGTCGGCGCCCGGCTGGTAGCATTCCTTCAGGATCTGCAGGCTCCGGCCGAAGAGGTTTTCGCCGATCTGCCGGTAGGAAATCGGCCCCTTGCCGATCTCGACCAGTTCCTCCGCCGCATAGAACGCCTTGCGCGGCCGTTCCGGCTCGAAGGAGAAGAACTCCGCCAGGCCGATCGGTATGCCGTCGAGGATGCGCTTCAGCGCACCGACAGAAGGGTTGGAGGCGTTCGATTCGATCAGCGAGATGGTCGAGTTGGTGACGCCGGCGCGCTTGGCGAGTTCGCGTTGCGACAGGTTGTGCATCAGCCTGAGGTGGCGAAGCCGGTTTCCGATGTCGACGCCCATGGGCGCACACCCCCTGTTCAGGTTGTTCGGAATAGCGCAAATCAGCCATCCCTGCATTATAAAAATCAATGGCTTAACTGAGAGCAGAAAAGGACTTGTTTGGCAAATCAAATCATGGCGTCAATCGCCGATCTCAGGAGGATGCCATGAACCAGCACACCAAACCCAACGCCCCCGTTCTCGACAGCTATTGGATGCCGTTCACCGCCAACCGGCAGTTCAAGCGGGCCCCGCGCCTGCTCGCGTCAGCCGAGGGCATGCATTACACCAGCACCGACGGACGGACGATCCTCGACGGCACTGCCGGGCTCTGGTGCGTGAATGCCGGCCACGGTCGCCGCCAGATCGCCGCCGCGGTCGAGCGCCAGCTTTCGACCATGGATTTCGCCCCCTCCTTCCAGATGGGCCATCCGATCGCCTTCGATTTTGCCGAACGCCTCGCCGAGATCGCGCCAGGCCCGGAGGGACAGAAGCTCGACCGCGTGTTCTTCACCGGCTCGGGTTCCGAATCGGTCGATACCGCACTGAAGATCGCGATCGCCTACCAGCGCGCCATCGGCCAGGGCACGCGCACGCGCCTCATCGGCCGCGAGCGCGGCTATCACGGCGTCGGCTTCGGCGGCATTTCGGTCGGCGGCATCCTCAACAACCGCCGCGTCTTCCCGCAGCTGCCGGGCTCCGACCATCTGCGCCACACCCATGACCTCGCCAAGAACGCCTTCGTCAAGGGCCAACCGGAGCACGGCGCCGAGCTTGCCGACGACCTCGAGCGGCTGGTGGCGCTGCATGGCGCCGAGACCATCGCCGCCTGCATCGTCGAACCGGTCGCCGGCTCGACCGGCGTGCTGATCCCGCCGAAGGGTTACCTCGAGCGACTGCGCACCATCTGCGACAAGCACGGCATTCTCCTGATCTTCGACGAAGTCATCACCGGCTTCGGTCGTCTCGGCGCGCCCTTTGCGACCGATTTCTTCGGCGTGACGCCGGATCTGGTGACGACCGCCAAGGGCCTCACCAACGGCGCGATCCCGATGGGCGCGGTGTTTGCCAGCCGCAAAGTGCACGACGCGCTGATGCATGGCCCGGAAGGTCAGATCGAGCTCTTCCACGGCTACACCTATTCCGGCCACCCGGCCGCCTGCGCCGCCGGCATCGCCACGCTCGACATCTACCGCGACGAGGGCCTGATGACCCGCGCCGTCGAACTGCAGGACGCCTGGCACGACGCCATGCATTCGCTGAAGGGTCTGCCGCATGTCATCGACATCCGCACGATCGGCCTCATCGCCGGCATCGAACTGCAATCGCGTGATGGCGCGATCGGCGCCCGCGCCTATGACGTTTTCGTCGATTGCTTCGAGAAAGGCCTGCTGATCCGCGTCACCGGCGACATCATCGCCTTCTCGCCGCCGCTGATCGCCGAAGAGAAGCATTTCGGCGAGATTGTCTCGATCCTCGGCGACGCGCTGAAGCGCGCCAAGTAAGCGACATCAAAAGCGTCAAAAACAACGCCGCCGCCGAGGATCTCCGCGGCGGCGTTGCGCTTTCAAGTACGGCTCAGGAATCCGGCTAACGTCTCTGCGTGAGCCGCCTCCTTAGCGGATCAACAACGCCCGGAAATCGTTGACGTTCGTTCCGGTCGGTCCGGGAACGAAGAGGTCGCCGCTGGCCGCAAAAGCCGACCAGGCATCATGTCGGGCGAGATGCAGGCGCGGATCGATACCGGCGGCGCGCATGCGGGTTATGCTGTCGCCATCGGCAAACGCCCCGGCATTGTCTTCCGAACCGTCGATGCCATCCGTATCCGCCGCAAGCGCATCGATGCCCGTCACCCCATCGATGTCGAGCGCCAGCGACAGCAACAATTCGCTGTTGCGGCCGCCCTTGCCATAGTCCTTGCCTGAGATCGTCACCGTCGTCTCGCCGCCGGAAAGCAGTACCACTGGCTTGTCGAAGGGGCGGTTCCGGAGCGCCACTTCACGCGCCAAGGCCGCATGCATGCGGCCGATATCCCGCGCTTCGCCTTCGATCGCATCGGAAAGAATGTGCGCCTCGACGCCGAGTTCCCGTGCCTTGGCCGCGGCCGCCTCGAGCGACACGGCAGCCGAAGCGATTACATGGCATTGATGCCCGGCGAACCGGGGATCATCCGGATCGGGCGCTACAGCCGCTTCCGAGCGCAGATGCGCCATCACTCCATCGGGAAGCTGCATCCGGTAGCGGGCGACGATGTCGAGCGCCTCTTCCGCGGTGCTGCGGTCCGGAACGGTCGGGCCGGAAGCAACGAAGGCCGGGTTGTCGCCGGGCACGTCGGAGACCACGAGGCTGACGACGCGGGCCGGGAAGGCGGCTGCGGCAAGCCGCCCGCCCTTGATCCGCGACACGTGTTTGCGCACGACGTTCATCGCCGAGATCGGCGCGCCCGAGGCGAGCAGCGCCCTGTTGACGGCGATCTCATCGGCGAGCGTCAAGCCTTCGGGCGGCGCCGGCAGCAGCGCCGAGCCGCCGCCGGAGATCAAGGCGATGACGAGATCGTCGGCAGTCAGGCCCGCTACGGTCTGCAGCAAAGCATCCGAAGCGGCAAGCCCGGCCTCGTCCGGCACCGGATGGGCCGACTGCTGCACGTTTATAGTCTCGCAGAGCTCCACTGGTCCGTGGCGGGCGACGACCGTTCCCCTGAAGGGATGCTGCCAGAGCTTCTCGAACGCCGCCGCCATCTGGCTTGCCGCCTTGCCGGCCCCGATGACGACCGTCCGCCCCTTCGGCGGTTCGGGCAGATGCGCCTTGATCGCCTGATAGGGATCGGCCGCACGCACGGCGGCCTCGAAAAGTCGAGTGAGGAAGGGGCGCGCGTCGATCATCGTCGTCCTCAAGCGGCGATTTCGAGGTCGTAGACGAAGATGCCGGCGACACCGCCCTCGGCCGCCGCGACGATCTTGGCGCCGGTCTTGCGATGTTCCTCGTCTTCCAGATAGGCGTCACGTGCTGCCGCATCGGTGAAGTCGACGATGAAACCCAGGCCATGGCCCTTGTCCATGCCCACTTCCGGGCTGACATTGCCGCCGATATGGGCCGCCATAAAGCCCGGCAGCCGTGATTTCAGCGCGACGATCTCATCGAAGATTGTTGCCTTCTCCTCCTCCGAGATTTCGGGGCGGAAGCGGATGAAGACGCAGTGGCGGATCATGGGGACCTCAACGGATATCGGCACGGGCGCGCGGGCGGCTGTCGTTGCGTTCATGGGCGAAGATCGCCGGCGGCAGGGGTTGGCGCTCGCGGATGATGTCGGCGCCCTTTTCCCCCATCATGATCGTCGGTCCGTTGGTGTTGCAAGAGGGAACCCGCGGCATCACAGAGCTGTCGCAGACCCTGAGGCCCTCGAGCCCCCGCACTTTGAGGTCGAGCCCGACCACAGCCGAGGCGTCCGTCCCCATCTTGCAGGTTCCAACCGGGTGGTGATCGGTCTTGGCATTGGCACAGCCGTACTCGAAGAGCTGGTCGTCGGTCGCAACCGAAGTGCCCGGCAGACGCTCCGCCAAGACGAAAGGCTTGAGTGCTGCCTGCTGCATGATTTCGCGGGCAAGCTTCAAGCCCTCGATCGACATCTTGCGGTCATGCGGGTCTTCCCAGTAGTTGGGATCGATCAGCGGCGCCGCCGCCGGATCGGAGGAGGAAAGCCGCACGGTTCCGCGCGAGCGCGGATGCAGGTAGGCGGAGTTGAGCGTCACGCCGGCATTCTTCAGTTTCTCGACGCCCGCCTCGATACCGGACCCGAGACCCAGATGGAACTGAATGTCCGGCGAGCGGGCATCGGGATCGGCGTACCAGAAGCCGCCGGTCTCGAAGAGCGAGGAGGCCACCGGGCCGGAGCGGAACAGCACATATTGCAGCCCTGCCCATAGCGTACGATGAAGTTTGGCCACGCCGTCATAGGTGTGGTCGCCGGTGCATTCGGAAATCACGAAGAGATCGAGGTGATCCTGCAGATTGCCGCCAACCCCGGGCAGATCGTGCTTCACCGAAACGCCGACCGATTTCAGGTGATCGGCCGGCCCGATGCCGGATTGCAACAAGAGCTTCGGTGAGCCGATGGCGCCGGAGGAAACGAGCACTTCCCGCTCGGCTCGGATCACTTCGCTGCCCTTGCCGGTGACCACCTCGACGCCGACGGCGCGGGTGCCTTCCAGCACGATCCGCGCCACGCGCGCGCCGGTGCGAACCGTCAGGTTGCGGCGGTCCTTGATCGGCGAGAGGTAGGCGAGCGATGCGCTCGACCGGCGGCGATTGCGCTGGGTGAGCTGGTAGAAGCCGACGCCCGCCTGCTGGCGGCCGTTGAAATCGTGGTTGTAGGGAATGCCGAGTTCCTGGCCGGCGCGGATATAGGCGTCGCAGATCGGCAGCGCCGAGACCGGCATCGAAACCCCGAGCGGCCCGCCATAGGCATGGTAATCGTCGGCGAAACGCTGGTTGTCCTCGGCGCGCTTGAAATAGGGCAGGACACTCCGATAATCCCAGCCGCTGCAGCCGTCCTCCGACGCCCAGAGATCATAATCGGCGGCATTGCCGCGGGTATAGAGCTGTGCATTGATCGACGAACCGCCGCCGATGACCTTCGCCTGGGTGTAGCGCAGCACCCTGCCCTTCATGTGTTTCTGCGGCACCGTGTGCCAGCCCCAGCTCGCGACCCCCTTGGTCATCTTGGCAAAGCCCGCCGGCATGTGGAACAGCGGGTTCCAATCGCCGCCGCCAGCCTCCAGCAGCAGCACGCGAACCGAAGGATCCTCGGAGAGGCGATTGGCAAGAACGCAGCCGGCCGGGCCGGCACCGGTGATGATGTAGTCGTAGCTCATTCCCTGTCTTCCTCCGCCGCCGCAATTTGGAACGTTCCAAATTTTCGACGTGATAATTCCAAAACCTGCCCGCTTGCGAGCCTCAAAAGTCCTGCCTGTCCCTAGAGCCGGCCAATCGAAAGGCCGCCATCCGCCTGGATGACCGAGCCCGTTGCAAAGCCGAACTTGCCGCCGGCAAGCCCGGCCACCATGTTGCCGATATCCTCGGGCTCGCCCCAACGCCGCATCGGCACCAGTCCGCCATCGATCAGGGCGTCGTATTTCGCCGAGACGCCGGCGGTCATGTCGGAGCGGATGATGCCCGGCCGGATCTCGAAGACGGAGATCCCGGTATTGGCAAGCCGGAGCGCCAGTCCCTGGCTGAAGGCGGCAAGGCCGGCCTTGGTCATGCAATAGTCGAGCCGCTCCGGCGAGCTCATCGTCGCCGAAACAGAGGTGATGTTGATGATCGACCGCGGCGTCACGTCGGCGGGATCGGTCAGCATCGAAACCAGCACGGCCTGGGTGAAGAACACCGTGCCGCGCAGATTGGTGGCGACGATCGTGTCGAAGTTCTCCGGCAGCAGATTGAGGAAGTCTCCCCGGACCACCGAGGCGATGCCGGCATTGTTGACGAGGCAGCGGATCGGGCCGAGCTCGGCGCGGATCCGCTCGACGGTCGCGGCATGGCCGCTGACATCGGCGAGGTTCGCTTCGATGTAGATGGCCCGGCCGTGGCCGCTGGAAAGTTCCGATAGCGTCTGGGCGGTCGTGGCGTCTGCGGCACCGAGGCCTGTGATGGCGATGTCGAAACCTTCTCGGGCAAGCGCACGGGCAATGCCGAGACCGATGCCGCGGCGGCCGCCGGTGACGATGGCGACTGGACGCGTCGATGACGTCATGAGCGGAACTCCCTGGTGGCGATATGGTCGGCGACCCTGAGCGCCTGGGCGGCAACCGTCAGCGCCGGGTTGACGGCAGCGGATGTGGGCAGGAAGCCGGCGTCGACGACGAAGAGATTCGGATGGTCGAAGGCCCGGCAATAGGCATCGAGCGGCGCATCCTTGGGGTCTGTGCCGATCCGAACCGTGCCGCACTGATGCGATGGCGTCCGCTTGTCGAAGGCCTGGGAAAGCACGATCGGATAGCCGGCCGCTTTGAAGTGCTCGCGCATCTTCGCTTCGAGACCCGAAAGCGCCTCCATGTTCGAGCGCCGCCACTGCATGATGATACCCTTGCCGTCGACCATGATGCGGCTTTCAGGATTCGGCAGGTCCTCCGTCATCATGTACCAGTCGACCGCATGGCCGGCCATGAAGTCGAAGGCGAAGCGCGGCGCCCAGAGCGGCGCGTTGGCCTTGAGGATGTCGCCGTTGATCTTGCCGAGAAGCTGGACGTTGCCAAGCGGCAAGTCGTCCCGGCCGCCGGTCAGGTAATAATCGTTCAGCATCAGCGTCTTCTGGTAGATGCTGTCATTGCGCCTGAACGGATTGATCGCCAGCATGGCACTGCAATTGTGGTTCATGAAGTTGCGGCCGATCTGGTCGGAAGCGTTGGCAAGCCCCTTGCCGTCACCGGAGCGCAGCAGGATCGCGGCCGAGTTGATTGCGCCTGCCGACAGGATCACCAGCTTCGGCGACAGGCGCTTCTTTTCGCCCCTGTGGGTGTAATGAATCGCCTCGATCCGGCCGCCCGGACCCGCCTCCAGCGTGTCGACATGGGCGGAGGTGATGAGCTCGATATTGGGGTCCTTCAGCGCGGCGGCAAGCGATGCGGTCTCGGCATCCCTCTTGCCTTCGCCGGTATTGGGAAAACCATCCCACGGCGTGCGCCCGCCGGCCAGCCACGTGTCGATGTCGACACCGAGCGGCAGCGTCGCCGGGTTGAGCCCCTGCGCCTTCAGTTCGGCGCGAGCACGCGCAATCGCCGGCTCGTCCGGTACAGGTCCGTGAGGGTAAGGCGTGGAGTGGAACGGCTCCGTCGGATCCTGACCCAATTCGCCGCGCACCTCGAACAATTGCTCGGCCTTGCCATACCACGGCTCCAGCTCCGCATAGGGAAAGGGCCAGGCCGGCGAGATACCGCCGAGATGCTGCATTTCGGTGAAATCCTCGGCGCGGTAACGCAGCAGCACTGCGCCGAAGAGTTTGGAATTCCCGCCGACGAAATAGAAATTTCCCGGATTGAACTCGGTACCATCGGGTTCACGCCACATCTCTCGCGGCCGGAAATGGCCCTTGACGAAGATCGAGTTGTAGCTCCGCGCGTCCGGCGTGTCGGGCAAGCGCTCGCCGCGCTCGAGGATGGCGATGCGGGCACCGGAACCGGCGAGCCCCGCCGCAATGGTGGAGCCGCCGATCCCCGAACCGATGATGACGATGTCCGGCTGCGTCTGCATCGTCGGTTACGCGATCCGCTGCTGGCTCTGCGGATCGAAGAACACCGCCTTGTCGAGGTTGAAGGCGAGCCGGGACGTTTGGCCAGCCGCAATGCGCGCATCGGCTCTCAACCGGGCGACGATCTCCTTGCCGCCGAGACGGGTGACCGCAAAGGTGTCGGAACCGGCCGGCTCCACCACCTCGATCAGGCAATCGCCTTCGGCGACCACCTTGGCGTTGCGGTCGGCACCGTCAGGATCGGTCAGTGCTTCCGGACGGATGCCGAAAACGACGTCCTTGCCGGCATAGGCCGACAGCGCGCCGTTGGCATGCGGCACCGCAAGCTTCAGCGGTTCGGAATTCGGACGCGCCAGCGCCACCGCGATATCGGAGCCGCTCTTTTCGATCCGCGCGGTCAGGAGGTTCATCGCCGGCGACCCCATGAAGTCGGCAACGAACATGTTGGCCGGGTTGTTGTAGATCTCGGCCGGCGTTCCGAACTGCTGCAGCACGCCATCCTTCAACACGGCGATCTTCGTCGCCAGCGTCATCGCCTCGATCTGGTCGTGGGTGACGTAGACGATCGTCGTCTTCATGCGGTTGTGCAGCCGTTTGATCTCCGTGCGCATGTCGACACGCAGCTTGGCGTCGAGGTTCGAAAGCGGCTCGTCGAACAGGAAGACCTGCGGATTGCGCACGAGCGCACGGCCCATGGCGACGCGCTGGCGCTGACCGCCGGAAAGCTGGCTCGGCTTGCGGTCGAGCAGGTGGCCGATCTGCAGCATGTCCGCGACCTGCTTGATCGCCTTCTCGCGCTCCTCCTTCGGCACGCCGCGGATTTCCATGCCGAAGGCGATGTTTCCGGCGACCGTCATGTTCGGATAGAGCGCGTAGGACTGGAACACCATGGCGATGTCGCGCTTCGACGGATGCAGGTCCGCGACCGAGCGGCCTTTGATGGCGATATCACCCGAGGTGATCGGCTCAAGCCCGGCAATGGTGTTGAGCAGGGTCGACTTGCCGCAGCCGGACGGGCCGACCAGCACGAGGAAGCCACCCTCTTCGATTTCCAGGTTGATGTCCTTCAGGATCTCGAGCGAACCATAGGATTTGCGCAGGTTGGTGATTTTCAAGAAAGACATGAGCTTATCCTTTCACGGCGCCCGACATCAGACCGCGAACGAAGTAGCGGCCGGACACGATGTAGACGATGAGCGTTGGCAGGGCGGCGAGAATCGCGCCCGCGAAGTGAACGTTGTATTCCTTGACGCCTGTCGAGGACGAAACGAGGTTGTTGAGCGCGACCGTCATCGGCGTCGAATAGGGGCCGGAGAAGGAAGCGCCGAACAGGAAGTCGTTCCAGATGTTGGTGAACTGCCAGATGACCGAGACGACGATGATCGGACCCGACGACGGCAAGAGGATGCGCCAGAAGATCTGGAAGAAGCTCGCGCCATCGATCTGCGCCGCACGCACCAGTTCGGTCGGGAAGGCCTCGTAGTAGTTGCGGAAATAGAGCGTCGTGAAGCCGATGCCGTAGACCACATGCACCATGATCAGGCCCCAGATCGACCCGGCAAGCCCGAGGATGCCGAGGATACGCGCCATCGGGATCAGCACGATCTGGAACGGGATGAAGCAGGACAGCAGCAGCATGCCGAAGAAGATGTTGGCACCGGGAAACCGCCACTTGGTCAAGACATAGCCGTTCAAGGCGCCGACGATGGTCGAGATCGCCACGGCCGGCACCACCATCAGGATCGAGTTGATGAAGAACGGCTTGAGGCCGGTCGGCTGCACGCCGATCTGCGCCGTCGACCAGGCCGAGAGCCAGGGTTCGATCGTCCAGGTCTGCGGCAGGTTGAGCATGCCGCCCTGGCGGATCTCGTCGAGCGGCTTCAGCGAGTTCACCACCATCACGTAGAGCGGCAGCAGCGAATAGAGCGCGAAGAGGATCAGCGCGGTGTAGATCAGCGCCCGGGTGAGGCGGTTGTGCGAGATGATGTTGTCTGGGCTCGGAGCGCTCATCAGCGTTTTGCTCCCCGGATTTCGGAATAGAGATAGGGCACGATGATCGAGAAGATCATCACCAGCATGATGATCGCCGAGGACGCGCCGATGCCCATCTGGTTGCGGGTGAAGGTGTAGGAATACATGAAGGTCGCCGGCAGCTCGGTCGCCTGGCCCGGGCCGCCGCCTGTCAAGGCGATGATCAGGTCGTAAGCCTTGATCGCGAGATGGGCGAGAACCACGAAAGCCGAGAGGAATACGGGCCGCATCAGCGGAATGATGATCCGGCGATAGATCGTCGAGGTCTTGGCGCCGTCGATCTGTGCCGCCTTGATGATTTCGTTGTCGACACCGCGAAGGCCCGCCAGGAACATCGCCATGATGAAGCCGGTCGACTGCCAGACCGCCGCGATGACGACGCAGTAGATCGCGTAGTTGCGATCCTTGATCCAGTTGAAGGAGAAGCTTTCCCAGCCCCAGAGATGCATGGTGTTCTCAAGCCCGATGCCGGGATCGAGGAACCACTTCCAGGCAGTGCCGGTGACGATGAAGGAAAGCGCCATCGGATAGAGGTAGATCGGCCGCAGGAAGCCTTCGGCACGGATCTTCTGGTCGAGCAGGATCGCCAGTCCCAGGCCAAGCACGGAACAAATGGCGATATAGAGCACGGCGAAGATCGCGAGATTGCTCACCGCCCGCCACCAGTGCGGCAGCGCCCACAGTTTCGCATAGTTGCTTAAGCCCACGAAATTGTAGGACGGCAGCATCTTGCTGTCTGTCATCGACAGAAAGCCGGTATAGGCGATGAAGCCGTAAACAAAGACGAGGACGATTAGGAAGCTCGGGGCAAGGACCAGCTTCGGCACCAGTTCCTGCAGTCGACTGCGGCTATCCATGAACGTTCACCACTTCTGGCGCTCGGCCGTCGGGAAGCCCCTGATTTCGGCACCTGCGCGAGGTTCTGGGTATCAGAGCGCCCCTCCCCGCGTCCCATTGGCCACGGCGGTTCGACGGCGCTCGCATGTCGGAATGGGTGTCCGGGGCGCCTGCAGCGCCGCGCGTCTTTCAAGACGCGCTAAGGTCGCCGCAACACTTAAGTTGCTGCATAATTTTGTCCTTAAATCCAATACGGAGCTAAGGAATTATGCAGTACGCGCCCCGGAACAAGCCCGTTACTTCGCAGCCTCGACGGCAGCGACCAGTTCCTTGACGGCCGCTTCGGACGTCAGTTCGCCGTTGAACTCCCGCGTCACGACGTCGTAGATCGCGTTCTTGACGGCAGCCGGGTTGGCATGGCCGTGCGCCATCGAACCGAAGAGCTTGCCGTTGGCATTGGCTTCGGCGAGGTCCTTGATGCCCTTCTTGCCGCAGGCGTCGAAGTCCGTGTCCGGAACATCGGTGCGGGCAGGAACAGAGCCCTTGACGACGTTAAAGGCCGACTGGAAGGTCGGGCTTTCGATGGCCGAAGCCATGGCGAGCTGCGCCGGGATCTTGTCTTCGGCAACCTTGAACATCGCGAACTGGTCGGAGTTGAAGGTAACCGCGCCCTGGGTGCCCGGGAAGCGCATGCAGACGAAATCGGTGCCAGGCACCTTCTTGGCCTTCAGGAATTCACCCTTCGCCCAGTCGCCCATGAACTGCAGGCCGGCCTTGTTCTCGATGACCATGGCGGAAGCGAGGTTCCAGTCGCGGCCGGAGAAGTTATCGTCGACATAGGAGCGCAGCTTCGTCATGCGATCGAAGGCTTCCTTCATCTTGTCGCCGCCGAGCGCCGCCGGATCGAGGTCGATGAAGGCCTGCTTGTAGAAGTCGGTGCCGAGCGAGAGCACGACGGCGTCGAAGATCGTCGCATCCTGCCAGGGCTGGCCGCCATGGGCGATCGGCGTGATCCCTTGAGCCTTGAAGTTGTCGAGAAGCGCGATCAGCTCGTCCCAGTTGGTCGGCTCCTTGCCGCCAGCCTTGTCGAGTGCCGCCTTGTTGATCCAAACCCAGTTGGTCGAATGCACGTTGACCGGCGCTGCGATCCAGTGGCCGTCATACTTCGAGAACTGCTGCAGGGCGGTCGGGATTACCTTGTCCCAGCCTTCCTTGGCAGCGGTCTCGTCGAGGTTGCCGAGTGCACCTTCCTTGGCCCAGTCGAGAATGTCGAAGCCGAGCATCTGCACCGCGGTCGGAGCGTTGCCCGCGGTAACGCGAGCGCGCAGAACGGTCATGGCTTCCGTACCGCCACCGCCGGCAACCGGCATGTCGGTCCAGGTGATACCCTTGCTTTCCAGATCCTTCTTCAGAACGTCGAGTGCGGCGGCTTCGCCACCGGACGTCCACCAGTGCAGAACTTCCACGTTCTCGGCTGCGCGCGCGGCGGTGGCCGCCATCATCAGCGCCACAACGGCCGTCGTCGTCATCAACTTGCGCATCGTTATCCTCCCGTTTGCAAGTTTTCGGGATGGAACCTCCTTCCACCCCGGAATTCGCGCCGCTCTAGCCAGCGGCTGGCCATTTAAAACGTTATAAATTCAGCAAGTCAAGCATTCCGCCACTTTGTACTTTAGCACCTTCGGAACCGTTTGAATTTACTGAATTATATAGCACACACTAGCTATTGCGGTGCAACAATCCGTACCGCAATGCGAGATTTAAAACGTTTTCATGATTCGATTGCCTAAGCGTTCGCTCCACGTTACAAAACCCGCTCTTGCCCGCTTTCAGGATGACTAGCATTGGCCGATCCCTCCAAGCCCGCCCACCACGAAGACAGTGGCGCTGCCGCCAAGCGCAGCAAGCCGACCCTTCGGACCATCGCGGAAATCACCGGCCTTGCGGTCACCACCGTTTCGCGCGCGCTTTCCGACGCGCCGCAGATCTCCATCGAAACCCGCAAGCGGGTGCGCGAGGTCGCCGATCAGATCGGCTACTCGCCCGACCGGGCCGCCCAGCGCCTGAAAACCGGCCGCACCAATGTCATCGGCGTGCTGCTCGACCCGCACGAGGAAATCCTCGGCTACGGCACCTCGATCATGAGCGGCATCGCCAAGGCGTTGCAGGGCACCGCCTATCACCTGATCGTCATGCCGAACTTCCTCAACTCGACCAATGTCGAAGCGGTGCACTACATCACCCGCAACGGCATGGCCGACGGCCTGATCTTCTCGCGCACGGAACCGCTCGATCCGCGCGTCCGGCTGCTGTCCGATCTCGGCTTTCCCTTCGTCACCCATGGACGTACGGAACTTTCGACCCCGCACCCCTATGTCGACTACGACAACTTCACCTTTTCCTACCAGGCGACGAAACGCCTGATCGCCAAGGGCAGGCGCAAGCCCGCCCTGATCAGCGGCCCCGCCGACTTCACCTTTGCCGGCCATCTGCAGCACGGCTTCATGACCGCCGTGCGCGAGGCCGGCTGCGCCTACGAGATCCTCTCCGGCATCGACCTCGACAGTCCCGCGGGCGCGATCCGCGACCGGATCCGCCAGCGCTACGCCGAGCCCGATCCGCCCGACAGCTTCATGTGCGGCGGCGAGGTCTGTGCATTGGCGACCATCACCGGCATGAGCGATTGCGGACTGACACTCGGCCGCGAATACGACATCGTCGCCAAGCAGACCTCGCATCTTCTCAGCGCCATCCAGCCGCAGGTCGAGACAATCTACGAGGACCTGACGGCGACCGGCGAGGACATGGGCCGCGTGCTGCTGCAGAAGATCGGCGGCGAGGGCGACGTCAGCAAGCTGCAACTGCTGCTCTGTCCGCAGATCCCATCGAGCTTCGGCGCGGCCGGCTGAGCGGACGGAACAGGCGCGCAGGGCGGCGTCATGTGACGCTGCGTGCTGCTGCCGTGTTCCTTTCCTGGTCCGCATGTCCTCTCCTCCCCTGTTCCAGCCTTAGCGCGGCATCCACCAGCCTGTGCGCGACCCCATATGCATGTTGAGCGTCTTGGTCTCGGTATAGTCTTCGACCGCGTGGCGGCCGAGCTCGCGACCGAGCCCGGATTGGCGATAGCCGCCGAACGGCAGCTCGGACGCGCCATCCATGAACGTGTTCATCCAGATGGTGCCGGCGCGCACGCGGCGGCCGATCGTAAGGCAGGTGTCGAAGTCGCGGCTCCAGACGCCGGCCGAAAGGCCGTAGTCGATCGCATTGGCGATCCGGATCGCTTCTTCCGTCGTCTCGAAGGTCAGCACCGAGAGAACCGGGCCGAACACCTCTTCGCGTGCCACCGCCATATCGGGCCGCACGGCCGAAAGGATCGTCGGGGCCATGAACTGCCCCATGCCAAGATCAAGTGCCGTGCCGCCATGAGCGACCGCAGCGCCGTCCCTGGAAGCGGCAGAAACATAGCCGGCGATCTTTTCCAGATGCTGCGGCGTGATGATCGCGCCGACCTGTGTTTGCGGGTCGAGCGGATCGCCGACCTTCACCTTGGCCGAAAGCTCGGCGATGCGGCGCGTCACCTCCTCGGCGATATCGCGATGCAGGATCAGCCGCGACCCGGCGTTGCAGCATTCGCCGGCATTGAAATAGGCGCCGAAGACGGCCGCATCGATGAACTCGTCGAGATTGGCATCCGGGAAGACGATCTGCGGGTTCTTGCCGCCAAGCTCCAGCGACACCTTCTTCAGCGTCTGCGCCGCACTCGCCATGGTCAGCCGGCCGACGCCGGTCGAGCCGGTGAAGGACACCATGTCGACATCCGGGTGGCTGGTCATCGGCGCACCGACCTCGGGCCCGGTGCCGGTGATGATGTTGACGACACCGGCGGGAACACCGGCCGCTTCCAGGATTTCGCCGAGCAGCAGGGTCGAGGCCGAAGTCAGTTCCGACGGCTTGACGACCGTGGTGCAGCCTGCGGCGAGCGCAAAGGGCAGCTTCTGGCTGACGATCAGGAACGGGAAATTCCAGGGCGTGATGATCGAGACGACACCGACCGCTTCGCGCAGCACGACGCCAAGCGTGCCGTCGCCGAGCGTGTTGTAGCTTTCGCCATGCAGGTCGCGCGCCAGCGCCGCGGCATAGCGCCAGATATCGGCGGCACCGCCGAGTTCGCCCTTTGCCTGGCTGATCGGCTTGCCGGATTCGATCGCGTCGAGATAGGCAAGTTCATCGGCCCGTTCGGCGATGATGTCGGCGGCACGCAAAAGCACCAGCGAGCGCTGCGACGCGGTCATGCGCGGCCAGGTGCCTTCGTCGAAGGCGCGGCGCGCGGCGGCAATCGCCTTCTCGGCGTCTGCCTTGGTGCCGGCCTGATAGCGGCTGACGACGACGCCGTGACCGGGCGCCACGCGTTCGATCGTGCGTCCTTCGGCGCTGTCCACCCATTTGCCGTCGATCAGCATCTGGAAGGCGCGGACCTTGTGACCTTCGATCGGCTTGGGTTTCACGAGCACGGTCATTACCATTCTCCCTTGAATTGGGCTTCACGCTTCTCGGAGAAGGCGGCGACACCTTCCTTGAGGTCGCCGGTCTTGGCGACGAGGATCGAGCCGAGCGCCTCGACCGCGGCACCATTGTCTTCGCCATTTGCCGAAGCGATCATCAGTTTCGAAATTTCGAGCGCCGCGGGCCCGCGCCTGGCGACACGCGCCGCATAGTCGCGGGCGGCAGCAAGCGCCGTGCCGGTTTCGACCACGGCATCGACCAGGCCTTCGGAAAGAGCGGCCTCGGCCGTGAGCATCTCGCCGCCGAGCACCATGCGCCTGACGATCTGGGCACCGAAGCGCGAGACCAGGCGCTGCGTGCCGGACCAGCCCGGCACCATGCCGAGGCTCGTCTCCGGCAGGCCGATCTTGATCTGCGTTTCTGCCAGGCGGATGTCGGCGGCGGCGGCTAACTCCAGCCCGCCGCCGAGCGCGTGGCCATTGAGCGCGGCGATGACCGGCATGCGCAGCGTCGCCAGCCGCTCGAAGACGCGGTGACCGAAACGCACCCAGTCATGACCGAAGGCGGGCGCGTCCATGTCACCCCAGGCCTTGATGTCGCCTCCGGCGGAGAATGCCTTGCCTTCGCCAGTGAGGATGACGACGCGGACGTTGCGATCGGCCTCGACCATATCGCAGGCGGATGCCAGCGCCTTCAGCATATCGATGTCGAAGGCGTTGAGCTTTTCCGGACGGGCGACCGTCATGGTCGCGATCGCTCCATCCACCTCAATGCGGATACGGCCCTCAGCCACGCGCGCCTCCCTCAAGCCGGCGTGCCGGCTTCTTCGGCAATTCGAGTCCGATGGGAGCTTCCCGGAACAGGGAGGCATCCATTGTCTTCAGCTTGTCGGAAACGAGCAGCCGGAACTCGGACTGGTCGAGAATATGTGCCTGCAGATCGACGCCCGGCGCGATCTCCGTCAGCATGACGCCCTGAGGCGTCAGCTTCATCACGCATCGCTCCGTCACATAGGTGATGTCCTGGCCCTGCTCGATGCCGCGACGGCCGGAGAAGGTGACGTGCTCGACCTCGTTGACCAGCTTCTTCAGCTTACCTTCCTTTTCGATCACCAGCTTGCCATCGGCGATCGCGAGCTTGGCGCCCGCGTTGAACATCCCGGAGAAGACGATCTTCTTCGCCCGCGCGGTGATATCGACGAAGCCGCCGGCACCCGCCGTTACATGTGGACGGAACGAGAGCTTCGACACATTGACCGAGCCGTTGCGGTCGATCTCGAGGAAGGAGAGCAGCGAGGCATCGAAGCCGGCGCCCTGGAAATAGGTGAACTGGTAAGGCGAAGGCATGAATGCATCGGCATTCGAGGCGCAGCCGAAGGCGAAATCGAGAAGCGGCACGCCGCCGACGGCGCCCTGCTCGATCACCCAGGTGACCGCACCATGCAGCCCCTCTTCCAAAAGGATGCGCGGCACGTTGGCAGAAATGCCGAAGCCGAGATTGACGGCGCTGCCGGCTTGCAACTCCTGCGCCACCCGGCGGGCAATCACCTTCTGGATGTTGAACTCCGGCACGCGGAAACTGTCGAGCGGCCGGAAGATCTCGCCGGAGATCGCCGGATCGTAGAGCGTCTGGGTTGTCTGCTTCTGGTCGGGATCGACGATGACATAATCCACCAGGACGCCGGGCACGCGCACGTCGTGCGGCTTCAGCGACCCTTCCTTGGTGATGCGCTTGACCTGGGCAATGACGATGCCGCCATTGTTGCGGGCGGCGAGCGCCTGGTCGAGGCCGCCGAGATAGGCGCCCTCGTGCTCGTAGGTGAGGTTGCCGCGCTCGTCGGCGGTCGTCGCGCGGATGATCGCGACCTCAGGCGCGATCGCCTTGAAATAGAGCCAGTCCTCACCCTCGAACGAGACCTTCTTGACCACCGGCTCCGCGGCCGCCGAAGCATTCATGGCGCAGCCTTCGCGCGACGGGTCGACGAAGGTATCGAGCCCGACCTTGGTCATCACGCCCGGGCGCCTGGCGGCCGCTTCGCGATGCATGTCGAAGAGGATGCCGGAGGGAATATTGTAGGCAGCCACCTCGTTGGCGCCGATCATCTGCCAGATCAGCGGGGGCTCGGCGCTCGACGGACCGGACGGATAGGAGCCGCCGATGATCTTCTTCAAGAGACCCTTCCTGGCGATGTAGTCGACACCCTTGATGCCGCTCATGTCGCCGGCGGCGATCGGGTGCAGCGTCGTGAGATCGCGTGGGTGACCGGTCGTCTCGAAGCGTTCTCCGATCGCCTTCAGCATCAGGTCGGGGCAGCCGAGACCGCTGGATGACGAGACCGAAACCACCGCTCCATCCGGGATCAGAGCAGCCGCTTCGGCCGGCGAGATATGCTTGTTCATCGACATGAGTTCAAAGTCCCGTTTCGATCGCCACCGCCTGGCCGGTCGCAGCCGCCTTGACGACGGCAAGACCGGTCGCCAGCGACCAGACGCCGTCTTCGCCCGAGGCCGACGGTTGGCCTTCGCCTCTGACGGCGGCATGGAATGCGGAAAGTGCGGTTTCGTAGAGATTGCGATGGTCGAGCGTGAGTTCCGTCTCGCCATCGGCATTGCGCAGCGTCACGGTTCCGACCGGTCGCTGGGTCATGACCTTGCGGCCGATCAGCGAACCTTCGGTGCCATGCACCTCGAGGCCGGTCTCGGCGAAGCGCACGGTGAAGGCGTCGTGGAACTGGGCGATGACGCCGGAGCGGAAGTGGAGCACACCCATGACGCCGTCCTCCAGACCTTCCTTGCCCATGCCGGCACTGTGACTGATGGCGACAGCTTCGATCGGGTCGTCGTTGAGAATGAAGCGCAGCGTATCGGCATCGTGCACGGTGATGTCGAGGATGACGCCGCCGCCGGCATCCGGCCGCTCCAGCCGCCAGCCTTGGAGATGCGGCGGCAGGTAGACCGCGTGGAAGACCCGCGCGGCAATCGGCCGGCCGATCTTGCCTTCGGCGATTGCATCGCGCATGGCGCGATGGGTGGCCGCGTTGCGCAGGTGATGGTTGGTGGCGAGCACGACGCCCGCCTCCTGTGCCGCCGTCACCATTTGACGCGCATCCTCCAGCGTCATCGCCAAGGGCTTTTCGCAGAGCACGTGCTTGCCGGCGGCGATCGCTGCCAGCGTCTGCTCACGGTGCAGTTCGTTGGTGGTTGAGACATAGACGGCATCGACATCGGGATCGCCGACGAGCTCCGCGACCGAGGTCACCGACTTGGCGATGCCGTTCTCTTCGGCATAGGCGGCACCACGCTCGGCGCTGGTGCTCATGACGGAAACGACATCGCCTCCGGCGGCGCGGATCGCGCCGATCACCCATTCGCGCGCAATCGTGCTTGCGCCGATCAGACCCCAACGCGTCATGCCAATGCCTCCCTTTTTCTTTCGACCGCAGCACCGCAGCTCTGGCGGACGACGAGACGGACCGAACCGACGATCGCTTCCGGCTCCGCCTTCCCGGCCTTGATCTGCTTCAGCAGCAATTCGGCGGCCCGCTGGCCCATGCCCTGCGGATCGACGGAAACCGTCGTCAGCGCCGGCACGGCGGTCTTCGCCTCGATCACGTCGTCGAAACCGATGACGGCAAAATCCGCGCCCGGCTCCAGCCGCCGCGCCCTCAGGCCGTCGCAGACGCCGAATGCAACCGCATCGTTGAAGCAGAGCGCTGCCGTCGGCCGGTCGGCGAGCATCATCGCCTGCTCCACCGCCGTCACGCCGCCGGCACGCGATGGCGCCGAACCGATGATCAGCGCATCGGAGACCGGAATGCCGGCCTCGCTGAGAGCATCGCGATAGCCGCGCATGCGCGCCTCGAACACGGCGGTATCCGGAAAACCGCCGAGGAAGGCGATGCGCTGGTGACCGCGCTCGATCAAATGCCGCACGGCAGCCATGGCGCCGGCGTGGTTGTCGGAGGTCAGCGACGAAACATGGGCGCCGGCAATGTCGCGCACGACCAGAACGACGGGAATGCCGCTGGCGACGAGCGGCGCGAGATCCGCCGCTTCCGTGCCGCGCGCCGGCGACACGATCAGGCCGGAAACACCGTGCTCGCGCATCGATGCCACCACTTCGCGCTGGCGTTCGACCTTTTCGCCGGTATTGGCGAGAAACTGCACGAAGCCCGCCGACTGCACCACGGCATCGACGCCGACGGCGAGCTCCGCAAAGAAGCTGTTGGTGAGATCGTTGACGACGATGCCGATGATCTTGGACTTCGCCTGGCGAAGATTGGCGGCGCTGCGATTATAGACATAGCCGAGGTCGCGGATGGCGGCATTGACCTTGGCGCGCGTCGCCTCGTTGACGAGCGAGCTGCCCTGGAGAACGAGCGACACGGTCGACTTCGACACGCCGGCGGCGCGCGCAATATCGATGACCGTTACCCTCTCCTTGACCACAGCATCCTCCCGAATTCTCTCGCCTGCTTTCCTCCTTCATAATTGGAACGTTCCAATTTCGTCAAGAGACGGCTGATCACTTTTTTCTCCCACACACTCTCATTGCATGATTGATCAGCCTCGTTTACCGATGCCAATAGAGATTTTTATCATGATAATACGATGAAAAATAAAGATATATTCGCGACTTCTTCATCAGCGATCCGGCGTGGGTCACACATCCAAAAACATTGCCGCTTGCCATTTGGAACGATCCAAAGTATTTCAAGACAAATTTCCGCGGAGGAGACCGACCCCGATGACAAGCCTGACGCTGCCGCGCCAAGACGGCTCGCTCGAACACTACCGCCTGGCGGGAACCCCGATCGAACGGCCGCAGACGCCACCGACCTTCAACCGCATTGCCTATGCGGCCGCCCATGTGGTCTCGGATCCGCTTCGCGATCTCGATCCCTGGGGCAATCCGGCGATCGACTGGGACGCAACGATGGCGTTTCGCCACCACCTCTGGAGCCTGGGCTTCAAGATCGCCGAGGCGATGGATACCGCCCAGCGCGGCATGGGCCTTGCCTGGCCGGGCGCGCAGGAGCTGATCCGCCGCTCGCTTGCCGATGCGCGGCAGGTGCCTGGGGCCGACCTTGCCTGCGGCGCCGGGACCGACCATCTGGCGCCCGCCGACACACGATCGCTGGACGACGTGATCGCCGCCTATGAGGAGCAGGTCGGGTTCGTCGAGGGCGAGGGGGGCAGGGCGATCATGATGGCAAGCCGGGCGCTCGCCCGTGTCGCGCGCTCGGCCGACGACTATCGCCACGTCTACGGGCACATCCTTCGCCAGACCCGGCACAAGGTCGTGCTGCACTGGCTGGGCGACATGTTCGATCCGCAGCTTCGTGGATATTGGGGCTCCGAGGATTTCGATCAGGCGCTCGATACTGTGCTCTCGATCATCGAGGCCAACCGCGACAAGGTGGAAGGCATCAAGATCTCGCTGCTCGACAACACCAAGGAAGTGGCGTTGCGCAATCGCCTGCCCGAAGGCGTGCTCTGTTTCACCGGCGACGACTTCAACTATGCGGAACTGATCGAAGGCGACGGTACGAAGTTTAGCCATGCCTTGCTCGGCATCTTCGACGCGGTGGCACCCTCGGCCTCCAAGGCGCTCACCGCTCTCGCGAAGGGCGACCTCGCCACTTTCCGCGGCGTGATCGAGCCCACCGTGCCGCTGTCGCGCAAGATCTTCGAAGCACCGACCCAATACTACAAGGCCGGCGTCGTCTTTCTCGCCTGGCTGAACGGTCATCAGCGCCACTTCACCATGCCGGCGGGCATGCAATCCGCCCGTGGAGTGCTGCACTATGCCGACATCTTCCGCCTCGCCGACCGCGCCAATGTGCTCGACCGGCCGGAACTGGCGGCAGAGAGGATGAAAAGCCTGCTATCGACCTTGGGCGTGGACCAGGGCGCGTAAGGAAAATCAGATGGCGCCCCTGTGAGACGCCACCTGCACGTGACTTGAACCCGGAGGGCCCGGCCTCCGGTCGGAACGTGGCCAGGCTCACCCAGATGCGGCGGCCGACCGGTCACACCGGGTGGCGTGATCGGAGATTGAAGCGGCTCAGGCTGCCAGCCCCTTCTTCGCAAGCATCGCGTCCGGGCTCGGCAGCTTGCCGCGGAACGCCTTGTAGGCATCCTCCGGGTCGACCGATCCGCCGACCGAATAGATGTTGTCCTTGAGACGGGCGGCCATCGCCGGATCGAAGGCGTTGCCGGTCTCCTCGAAGGCCGCGAAGGCATCGGCATCAAGCACTTCCGACCACATGTAGGAATAGTAGCCGGCCGAATAGCCATCGCCGGAGAAGACATGCAGGAAATGCGGGCTGCGGTGACGCATGACGATCGATCGGGGCATGCCGATCTCATCGAGCTTCTTCGCTTCGAGCGCCATCGGCTCCGCCGTCGCCTCAGCCGTATGATAAGCCATGTCGACCAGGGCGGAGGAGGTGAACTCCACGGTCGCGAATCCGGAGTTGAAGGTCCGGGCCGCCAGCACCTTGTCGAGCAGCGCCTGCGGCATCGGCTCGCCGGTCTGGTAATGCACTGCGTAGCGCTTGAGGATCTCCGGCACCGTCAGCCAGTGCTCGTAAAGCTGCGACGGCAGCTCGACGAAATCGCGCGAGACGCCGGTCCCGGAAACCGAGGGATAGGTGACGTTCGATAGCATGCCATGCAAGGCGTGCCCGAACTCGTGGAAGAGCGTGCGGGCATCGTCCAGCGACAGCAGCGCCGGCTTGCCCTCGGCGGGCTTGGCGAAGTTGCAAACGTTGTAGATGATCGGCAGTTCGCCCTCGGCACCGTTCTTCAGCTTGAGCTTGTGCTGCGACTGGAACGAACTCATCCACGCGCCGGAGCGCTTGGAGGGCCGGGCAAAATAGTCACCCAGGAAGAGCGCCACCAGCTTGCCCGCCGCATCGCGAATCTCGAAGACACGCACATCGGGATGGTAGGCAGCAACGCCCTTCTTCTCCGTCGCGGTGATGCCGAACAGGCGCTTGGCAACGTCGAAGCAGGCATCGATGATCTTTTCGAGCTGCAGGTAAGGCTTGAGTTCGCCTTCGGAGAAATTGAACTTCTCGGCCCGGAGCTTCTCGGCGTAGTGGCGCCAGTCCCAGGGCATGACGTCGTGATTGCGGCCCTCGTCGGCAATGAGCCGCGCGAGTTCGGCCTCTTCCTCGCGGGCGCGGGCAACGGCCTTTTCCCAGACCTGCATCAGCAGACCGTTCACGGCGGCCGGCGTCTTCGCCATGGTGTCGTCGAGCTTCAGCGACGCGAAGTTTTCGTAGCCGAGCAGCTTCGCCTTTTCCGCGCGCAGCGCCAGCATCTCGGCAATCAGCCCGCGATTGTCGGTGTCACCGCCGTTCTCGCCGCGCGCAATCCAGGCCCGGAAGGCCTGTTCACGGAGCTCGCGATTGTCCGAGAAGGTCAGGAACGGTTCAATGATCGAGCGCGACAGGGTGACCGCGTATTTTCCCTTCTGACCGCGATCCTCGGCGACCGCCGCCATCGCATCACGCAGGAAGTCCGGCAGACCGGCGAGCTGCTCCTCGCTCTCCAGGAACAGCACCCAGCTCTTCTCGTCGGCAAGCACGTTCTGGCCGAACTTGGCGCCGATGCCGGCGAGCTTCTCGTTGATTCCCGCCAGTCGTTCCTGCTCAGGCTTTTCGAGCTTGGCGCCGGACTTGACGAAACCCTTCCAGTGCCGCTCGAGCACGCGCGTCGCTTCGAGATCGAGACCGAGGGCCCGACGTCCCTGCCACAGCGTATCGATGCGCTTGAACAGCGCCGCGTTCATGCCAATCTTCGAATAGTGCCGCGACATCTTCGGCGCGATCTCCCGTTCCAGAGCCTGGATCGTTTCGTTGGTGTCGGCGCCGGCCTTGTTCCAGAAGATCGAGGACACCCGCGAAAGCCCGTCGCCGGCGATCTCGAGCGCGACGATCGTGTTCTCGAAGGTGGGCGCGGCAGGATTTTCGGCGATCGCGTCAATCTCCGCCTCATGTTCCCGGAAGGCGGCGTCGAAAGCCGGGGCGAAATCCTCGTCCTTCACCAGATCGAAACGCGGCAGGCCCTCGTGTCCGGTCCACTGCGTGAGTGCGGGGTTGAGCGGGGTGCTGGTGGTCATCAGAAATCCTTTCGCATGCGGTCCGGCTCAAGACCGGGGAGGGGGCCGGCGACCTATGACAACAGGAAGCGGCGAAAATGAAGGTGGTTGCCGGCGGGGACACCGTCAAGGTTTGCGCAGGCCGAGAAGGCCGGGTGCGGCATGCCAGACCGCCTGGACGGCAAAGCCCATGAACAGGAGTCCGGAGAGCCTGACGATCGCCAGTTCGTGGCGACGATAGAAGCGCCGCACCACCGAAGCACCGATGACGATGATCAGGATCAGGTCGGCAACGAGAAAGCCGACCAGCGAAACGCCAAGCAGGGCCGGCAGCGCGTCGAATTCAAGCGCGTTGGCGGAACCGGCAAGCAGGGCCGTGAAGGTTGCGAGCGCTACCGGGTAGCCCTTGGGATTGGTGAGCCCGAAGATCAGGCCGCGCCGCAACGGACGCTCGACCGCCAGCAGCGCCCGATTTTCGCCGGCCGGCCGCGCCCGCAGCGCCGTCCAGCCGATCCAGCCGAGATAGACACCGCAGAAAAGGCCGAGGATATCGAAGATCGTCGTCCCGACGGAACGGGCGCCGACGATTGCGACCAGCGCCAGGGTCGACCAGAGAATATCGCCAGCCAGATGCCCGCCCATGAACAGGGCGCCTGCCTTGCGCCCCTGGCCGGCACCGATACCGAGCAATGCCAGAAAGGCGGGGCCTGGAATGAGCGTATAGGAGAGGGCGGCGAGAAAGGCTCCGATCAACAGCGTCTCGGACATGGCATATTCCTGATTGTATCGCCGGCATTCGATCCCGCAGCACCGATTCCGTCAAGAGGAAAGCAAGGCATTCGATGCCAGCCGTTAGATCGGTGGAGCAGGGAAGGTGGCGCGCCCAGCCCCCATCTCCGCCAAGGCGGTCACCGTCCGCGGCTGCGGCCGACAAAGGTCAGAGCATCGATGGTCGCCTGCAGCATCGCCATTACGGCGCGGATGAATTTCCGCATGGTTGCGCTCCTCTCCCGGTGGATAAGCCTGCCCCTCGGACACGCTCGCATCGGAAGCATTCCATATGCCGGTACAACCGCCTGTTTCTCCGGGAACGCGCGGCCATGCCGGACGCACAAATCTTTCGTCGCGATGATTTCCCTCGACACGAAGTTGCGCTAGAAGGCGGCCTGCAGCGCCATGCGTCCGTTCAGACGGACAAAGGCCGCGTAGCACTATTTGAAGGGCTGCATGTTTTCCCCTTGGATCGGCCCGGTCTAAGGGGACATGCAGTCAGTTTTCCCCGCGAGAAGGACTATCCATGACTGTGCGCAACCTCTTCCTTCTGCCCGGCGACGGCATCGGCCCGGAAGCCATGGCGGAAGTCCGCAAAATCATCGCCTACATGAATGCCGAGCTTGGCGCCGGCTTCGTGACGGACGAGGGCCTGGTCGGCGGTTCGGCCTATGACGCCCACGGCCAGGCGATCTCGGAAGCGGACATGAAGAAGGCGCTGGCCGCCGACGCGGTGCTGTTCGGCGCCGTCGGCGGGCCGAAGTGGGATGCGGTGCCCTACGAGGTCCGCCCGGAAGCCGGTCTGTTGCGCCTGCGCAAGGACCTCGAGCTCTTCGCCAACCTGCGCCCGGCGATCTGCTATCCGGCGCTGGCGGCCGCCTCGTCGCTGAAGCCGGAGCTGGTCGAAGGCCTCGACATCCTGATCGTGCGTGAATTGACCGGCGGCGTCTATTTCGGCGAGCCGAAGGAGATCGTCGATCTCGGCAACGGCCAGAAGCGCGGCATCGACACCCAGGTCTACGACACCTACGAGATCGAGCGCATCGCCGGCGTCGCCTTCGAGCTCGCCCGCACAAGGCAGAACCGCGTCTGCTCGATGGAAAAGCGCAACGTCATGAAGTCGGGCGTGTTGTGGAACCAGGTGGTGACCGAGACGCACAAGGCGAAATATGCCGACGTTCAGCTCGAGCACATGCTGGCGGACGCCGGCGGCATGCAGCTGGTGCGCCAGCCGAAGCAGTTCGACGTCATCGTCACCGACAACCTGTTCGGCGACATGCTGTCGGACGTGGCGGCGATGCTGACCGGCTCGCTCGGCATGCTGCCGTCGGCCTCGCTCGGCGCCCCGGATGCGGTCAGCGGCAAGCGCAAGGCGCTCTACGAGCCGGTGCATGGCTCGGCCCCGGACATCGCCGGCAAGGGCATTGCCAACCCGATCGCGATGATCGCCTCGTTCGCCATGTGCCTGCGTTACTCCTTCAACCTGACGAAGGAGGCCGACAATCTCGAAAAGGCGATCGCCAATGTGCTCGACCAGGGCATCCGCACCGGCGACATCATGGCCGAAGGCGCGAGGAAGGTCGGCACGACAGAGATGGGCGACGCCATCCTTTCCGAGTTCAAGGCGCTGTCGGCCTGATCAGCGGACGATGCCGCATGGCACCGGCCCGGCGCCGGCCACCACCCGACAAACAGGCACCTCCGGAGCGCATCCGGAGGTGTCTTGCGTTTGACGCCTTGAATTTGCCAAAAGAACCGACACATCGGGAGAGATGGCCCGAGAGCCAGTCAAAAGACAAATGACCGCAGGACTGACGAGTACTGGCGGCCGGACGGAGAGTCATGAAACGACCATTGGTGGCCACCGGATGGATTTTGCTGACGACGATCGTCCTCGTGTTCGCCCTTGTTCCGCTGGACCCGTTTCTGTCCCAGAAGGCGCAGGGCTTGCCCGCCGGCATCGTCGCCTTCAACCAAAAGATCACCGACTTCGGCCGCTTCGGCTGGATGATCTATCTTTCCGCCACCGCCCTGGCCGTCGCCTTCGTCGTGCGGCGCGCGGCAAAGCAGGAGCCGCTTCAGCGCAGGGCAAGCACCGCCAGCGATCTTGCGGCCTATTTTCTCCTGACGATCGGCACGGCCAGCGTGCTGGTGCACACGCTGAAAATTATCGTCGGCCGGGCCCGGCCGGAGCTCTTCACCGAGCTCGGCGCCTATAGTCTGACGCCATTTGCCAACACCAATCTCTACGAGAGTTTTCCCTCCGGCCATTCGACCGCCGCCGGCGCCTTCTTCGGCGTCTTCGCCATGCTGCTGCCGAAGCTGAGGCCGCTGTTTCTGATCCTCGCGCTGATGATCGGCGTCTCCCGCGTCATCGTTGGCGCGCATTATCCAAGTGACGTCGCTGCCGGGCTGCTGCTCGGCCTTTGGACATCGGTGATGATGGCGTTTCTCTTCGCCAGGTATGGCCGGCTGTTCCATCTCGGCCCGGGTGGCTGGCCGTTGCTGGGACGCAGCGACCAGGCCAAATAAAAAGCCGGCGCGGAAGACCGCGCCGGAGTCAGGAGAGCCGTGATAGCTCGGGGAAGATCCGGGCAATTCCGGACGAAACGGTTTCCGCCCGGAATTGCGTGATTTCAGCGTCTAGTCCATCGCGTGGATGTCGCGATCCTTCGTTTCCGGCAGGAACAGCAGACCGATCACCAGCGTGATGCCTGCGAACACGATCGGGTACCAGAGGCCGTAGTAGATATCGCCCTGGGCCGCGCTCATCGCGAAGGCCGTTGCCGGCAGCAGGCCGCCGAACCAGCCATTGCCGATGTGGTAGGGCAGCGACATGCCGGTGTAGCGGATACGGGTCGGGAAGAGTTCGACCAGCAGCGCCGCGATCGGGCCGTAGACCATCGTCACGTAGATGACGAGCACGGTCAGAACGGCGATGATCATAGTCCAGTTGACATTGGCGGGATCCGCCACCATCGCGAAGGTGCCGCCGCCGGCGATCGTGTAGACGGCCATCTCGGTGGCAGCGCCGACTTCATCCTTGGTCAGCAGCTTGTCAGCGATCAGCTTCTCCGCGGGAACCATGGTCTTTTCGCCGCCGCGGACGGCAGCCGCATCGAGCGACAACTCCGGGTTGGCGGCAACGAAGGCGTCAAGCTTGGATTCCGGAACCTTCGCCGCACCACGAACCAGCGGGTAGCCGGCATCGTGAAGCGCCATATTGACCTGCTTTTCGAAGGCACCGTTGGCAGCCTTGGCGCCATCACCGGCGGCGGCGGCGTCGTAGCTGTTGATCGTGGTTTCGCCGACCTTGACCGTTGCGGCCGTACCGGCGGCTGCGGTCGTAACGACGTCATAAGGCACCGAGTTCTTGGTCAGGAACGCCGTTGCGATGTCACACGAGGTGGTGAATTTCGCCGTACCGGTCGGGTTGAACTGGAACTTGCAGTCGCCCGGTGCCGCAGTCACGGTCGCGCGGACCGTTGCCTGGGCCTGTGCGAGCGCCGGGTTGCCGGCCCAGGTCATCGCCTTGAACAGCGGGAAGTAGGTAAGCATGGCAAGCAGCAGACCGGCCATGATGATCGGTTTGCGACCGATCTTGTCGGAGAGCCAGCCGAAGAACACGAAGAAGCCGGTGCCGATCAGCAGCGAGGCGGCGACCATCAAGTTGGCCGACTGGCCGTCCACCTTGAGCACGCCTGTCAGGAAGAACAGGGCGTAGAACTGACCGGAGTACCAGACGACCGCCTGCCCGACGACAGCGCCGAACAGTGCCAGAAGCGCGATCTTGGCGTTCTTCCACTGACCGAAGGCTTCCGACAGCGGTGCCTTGGAGCCCTTGCCCTCTTCCTTCATCTTCTTGAAGGCGGGCGATTCGTTCATCTTCAGGCGGATCCAGACGGAGATACCGAGCAGCACGCAGGACAGAAGGAAGGGAATGCGCCAACCCCAGGCGGCGAAGGCTTCCTTGCCGACGACAAACTGCACGAGCAGGATCACCACCAGCGACAGGAACAGGCCGAGCGTCGCCGTGGTCTGGATCCAGGAGGTGAAGTAGCCGCGGCGCCCATGCGGCGCATGTTCGGCCACATAGGTGGCGGCACCGCCATATTCACCGCCGAGCGCCAGGCCCTGCAGCATGCGCAGGGCGATGAGCAGGATCGGCGCGGCGATACCGATCGAAGCAGCGCCGGGCAGGATGCCGACCAGGAAGGTCGACAGGCCCATGATCAGGATCGTCACGAGGAAGGTGTACTTGCGGCCGACGAGATCGCCGAGGCGACCGAAAACCAGGGCGCCGAACGGACGCACCAGGAAGCCGGCTGCGAATGCCAGAAGCGCGAAGATGTTTCGCGTCGTTTCCGGATAGGAACTGAAGAAGGTCGCGCCGATATAGACGGCGAGTGAGCCGTAGAGGTAGAAATCGTACCATTCGAACACGGTACCAAGCGACGAGGCGAAGATGACCTTCTTCTCCTCGCCGGTCATCGGACGCGTTTTTGCGTCCTCCGCTGTCGCGATATTTGCCACTTTGCTTATCCTCCACTCCAAAACAGCTTGTTGGAGCGCCCATTGGCTGGCCCGGCATTCCTCCCTAGAATCGCCGGGCGTGGTGCGCCTGATCTGAAGGATGTCAGAAAAGCGCCGTCGCAGGCAGAGATGCTTTCGGCTTATGACTTTCGTCTAATGCGGCGATCGACCGCGGAGGGCCCGGCAAAGGCGCCGCAGCGCCGCCATGTCTTGACTCTTCCCCAAAACCGCGTAAGAGCAGCGTCGAACGAGGAAATCATCACCATGCGACCGATCGGTCCAGCCATCGCTGCTTTGATCCTGCCGGCTCTTGCCGCGGGGCAGGCTGTCGATTTTTCGTTCGCTTGCAAAACAACGGCCAAAACGACGACGAAAACCGTCTGACGTCTCTGGCCCTCCGCTCTCTCCCCGGTAAGGCCGGGGACCGGAACCTTCGCGGCAACGCGCGCGGTTCCCCCTCCACCCGATGAGGAGAGACAGAAAGAGAGCTTAGATCATGGGTTTCAAGATTGCAGTCGCAGGCGCCACCGGCAATGTCGGCCGGGAGATGCTGAACATTCTTTCCGAACGCGGCTTTCCCGCGGATGAAGTGGTCGCCCTTGCTTCCGCCCGCTCCCAGGGCACGGAAGTTTCCTTCGGCGACAAGACCCTCAAGGTCAAGAACCTCGAAAACTACGATTTCTCCGATACCGATATCTGCCTGATGTCGGCCGGCGGCGCGGTATCGCTCAAGTATTCGCCGAAGATCGGCCAGCAGGGCTGCGTCGTCATCGACAATTCTTCGGCCTGGCGCTACGACGCCGAAGTGCCGCTGATCGTGCCTGAAGTAAACCCGGATGCGGTCTCGCTCTTCACCAAGAAGAACATCATCGCCAACCCGAATTGCTCGACCGCCCAGCTCGTCGTCGCGCTGAAGCCGTTGCACGACCACGCCAAGATCAAGCGCGTCGTCGTCTCGACCTACCAGTCGGTTTCCGGTGCCGGCAAGGAGGGCATGGACGAGCTCTTCAACCAGACCCGCGCGGTCTTCGTTGCCGACCCGATCGAATCGAAGAAGTTCACCAAGCGCATCGCCTTCAACGTCATCCCGCACATCGACGTGTTCATGGAAGACGGCTACACGAAGGAAGAGTGGAAGGTCTTGGCTGAAACCAAGAAGATGCTCGATCCGAAGATCAAGGTGACCTGCACCGCCGTGCGCGTTCCCGTGTTCATCGGCCATTCGGAATCGGTCAACATCGAATTCGAAAACGAGATCACCGCCGATGAAGCGCGCGACATCCTGCGCGAGGCACCGGGTTGCCTGGTCGTCGACAAGCACGAAAACGGCGGCTACGTCACGCCGTACGAATGCGCCGGCGAAGACGCGACCTATATCTCGCGCATCCGCGAAGACGCCACGGTCGAAAACGGCCTCAACCTGTGGGTTGTCTCCGACAACCTGCGCAAGGGCGCCGCACTGAACGCGATCCAGATCGCCGAGCTCCTGGTCAACCGTGGCCTTATCAAGCCGCGCAAGCAGGCGGCCTGAAAGAGGCTGTAGAGCAGTTCGCTCCCGCCGAGCTCATCCGGGCTTGGCGGGTTTCCTGTTTCACGGGCCATGGGCGGTGTCGCCCCGGAATCACGTGAAACCACGATAAAGTTACCCGCCACTCCCGGTAGGTGACACCGCCGGCGAAGGCTGGCATTTTTTGAAAGCAACGAGATTCGGGCTATGACGGGGTATTTCATGCACAGGGCAAAGTGCGTAGCAGTGGGGCTTGCTGCCCTGATTTCGACTGCAATTTTTCCGGCTATGGCATCTGCTGCCCAATGCGGCAATGACGGCAGCGGCTTTGCTGCCTGGGTGCAGAACTTCAAGCAGGAAGCCTCCGGCAACGGGATCAGCCCTGCAGTCCTCGATCGCGCCCTGTCGAGCGTCTCCTACAACAAGGCGACGATCCGCGCCGACCGCGGCCAGAAGAGCTTCAAGCTGTCGCTTGACCAGTTCATGCAGAAGCGCGGTGGCCAGGCGATCATTTCCCGCGGCAAGAAGATGAAGCAGCAGAACGCCGCGCTGTTCACCAGCATCGAGCAGCGTTTCGGCGTGCCGGCCGGCCCGCTGATCGCCATCTGGGGCATGGAGACCGGCTTCGGCGGCTTCATGGGCAAGGAGCATACGCTCTCGGCCGTGTCGACGCTTGCCTATGACTGCCGCCGCTCGGACTACTTCACCGACCAGCTCTATGCGGCGCTGCAGCTCGTGCAGCGCGGCGATCTGAGCCCGGATGCGCACGGTGCTGCCCACGGCGAGATCGGCCAGACCCAGTTCCTGCCGGCCAACGTCTTGAAGTACGGCGTCGATGGCGATGGCAATGGCCACATCGACATGGTGCGTTCCAAGGCCGACGCACTGGCTTCGACCGCCAACTTCCTGCGCGGCCACGGCTGGCAGCCGGGTGCGGGCTATCAGCCCGGCCAGGCGAACTTCGCTGCGATCCAGGGCTGGAACGCGGCAAGCGTCTACCAGCAGGCAATTGCCATCATCGGCGCGGAGATCGACGGCCTCTGATCTTTCGGATATCCGACCTTTTCTGAGAAAGTCTCAAGCCCGGTTCGAATGGACCGGGCTTTTTGCTGGCTACATGCCCGGACGGGAGAAGTCGCCGGTCGCCGGGTCCATCACCCAGAGCTCGCCGGTCGAGATGTCGAACCAGGCGCCATGCAGATGCAGCTTGCCCTTGGCCTCAAGGATCTGAACGCAGGGAAAGGTGCGCAGGTTTGCAAGCGAGTTGCGGATCGAGACCCGCTCGAGCGCGCGCTGGCGCTCCGCCTGGGTCATGATGTCGTTGCTCTGGATCTGCTCGGCTGCCGGCTTCAGGAGGTGCATCCAGCGACCGATGAAATCACCGGGCGACAAGGGCTCGGCATCCGGATCGAGTGCCGCCTTGATGCCGCCACAGCGGCCATGCCCCATCACGACGATATCGCTGACGCGCAACGACTGCACGGCGAACTCCAGGGCGGCCGACGTCGAGTGATAATGACCGTCGGGTTCATAGGGCGGCATCAGATTGGCAACGTTGCGCACGACGAAGAGTTCGCCCGGGCCGCTGTCGAAGATCGTTTCCGGCGCCGCACGCGAATCGCAACAGGCGACGACCATCGTCTTCGGCTTCTGGCCGGATTCCGCGAGCGCCTTGTAGCGTTTCTGCTGTTCGTTGAAGCGGCCATTCATGAAGTTGTGGTAGCCGTTCAGAAGGTGATCCGGAAAACGCTGCTGCTGCTTGTCCATCGGTTTCTCCGCTGCTGCTTCGAGCCAGACGCGGGCCTTCGCCCGCATCACGCTCCAAGTCATGAAAATCATCATGATCTAAAGTTCAATCCACGATGTCTTCCAGGCATCGTCGATGAACAGCTTCTTCTATTTTCTATTTTCGCCGTATCTGATTCGGATGCACCAGACGGCGCATCTGCACCATCGCCATCGGCGTCGAAAGGCTCGAGGCATCCTGCTCGATCGTCAGTTCATCGGCACCGCGCTTGACGCTGCGCGCGATGATCTCGAACACGCTCGCGGTCGCCATCTGCAATGCGCGCTCTTCCGACAGTCCTTCGAGAAGTCGCGCAAGGAACACGGCAGTCAGCAAGTCGCCTGTGCCATTCGGCGGATTCTCGACCAGCCGATGCTCGGCGAGCAGCGCATGATTGCCCGAAAGGAAGAGGTTGCCCGTGCCGCCGCTCATCATCGGCACTGCCGAGGTCACCAGCACGCGGGCCGGGCCGAGGCCGAGAGCAGCATCGAGGATTGCCGTATTCGTTTCCAGCGTGGCGCCGGAGAGCCAGGCAAGCTCGAAGCGGTTCGGCGTCGCCAGATTGGCAAGCGGCAGCAACCGGTCGCGAATAGCCGTCGCGGTCGCCTCCGGAACATAGAGCCCGCCGGCATCGCCGATGACGGGATCGCAGGCATAGATGAGCTTGGGATTACGCTCCCTGAGGGCTGCCACCAGGCGCGCGACACCTTCGGCCTGACCGGTCGAGCCGAGATAGCCCGAAAGCACGGCGCGCACCTCGCCCACCCAGGGCGCTGCAATGAGATCGTCGATTACCGACTGGAAATCCGCATCCGGAATGGTGACCCGCGTCGAGCGCCCATGCCCGGGATGCCAGGGAAGAATGACCGTCGGCAGTGCCCAGACCGGATGCCCCAGCGTCTCCAGCGCGAAGACTGCGGCCCGGTTGCCGACCTTGCCACGCACGACATGGCTCGAGATGACGATGACGGCGCCGGGCAGGGAGGGCATTTCGGGCATCGACGAGTCCAATCCTTCAGTCTAGAAACTCTGATCACCCGACTGTCACCGCCCTGTCAACAGCCGATGGCAGATGGGTCCCGCAGAAGCCGCTGGCGTTTTCGTGCTTTTTCATCGATTTTCGAGCAATTTTCGCGAAATTGCCTTCGATTTAAATGGATTTAAGCTGTTTTCACGTGAAATTCTCCGATTTTGGGCTCGATTTTGCCGAAATCGGCGTAAAAAGCGGTCGCCATTAGCCATGGTTCTGATAGGGTTTGGCCTATCATGAGTGGGAGAGACTTCATGGGCGTGAAATACAATCCGAAGCGGGACAGACACATCGACGCAGCAAAGGCGGCCGCCATCAAACTGGGCGTCGACGGGCTGGCGCCGGAGATCCTCTTCGGTGGGGCCAGCAACGACGACCTCGATCTCTATTCGGCGGACATGCTGGCGCTGATTGCAGCCCATGCGCACCGTGAACTCGCCCGCTGGGACGGCGGCAAGCCACAGGTTTCGGTCGAGAGCGTCGCCGGCGTCGCACCTGGCGGCACCGAGGTTTCTATCATCGCGATTACCGAACGCAACATGCCGTTTCTCTATGATTCGATCATGGGAGAGATCACCAGCACGCACCGCGATATTCACCTCGCGATCCACCCCATTCTGGTTCAGGAACCGGGCAAGCCGGCGAAGCTCTTCGATCCGGAAGAGGCAAGCGATCCGGCGCACCGCGTCAGCCACATCCAGATCCATCTGACCAAGCTCGCGCCCGTCGAGGCCGAACATCTCAGCAACCGCATTCGCGACGTGCTGGAGCAGGTGCATCAGACCGTGCACGACTGGCCGGCGATGACGGCGCTGCTCGACCAGGCCATGCAGGAGCTCGAGGCCTACAATGCGTCGCGCAAGAAGAGCGACCGCGACGAGGCGCTCGCCTTCCTTCGCTGGCTGCGCGACAACAACTTCACCTTCCTCGGCATGCGCGAATACACCTATTCGGGCAAGGGCGAGAAGGCAGCCGTCGAACGCGGCAAGGGCAGGGGCCTCGGTATTCTTTCCAACCCGGACGTCCGCGTCCTGCGCCAGGGCAAGGACGCGGTGCTGACCACGCCGGAAATCCTCGCCTTCCTTGACGGTCCGGATTTCCTGATCGTCACCAAGGCCAACGTCAAGTCGGTCGTGCATCGCCGCGCCTATATGGACTATGTCGGCGTCAAGCGTTTTGATGCCGACGGCAATGTCACCGGGGAACTGCGCATCGTCGGCCTGTTTACCTCCACGGCCTACACCCGCCAGGCATCCGAGATCCCGCTGCTGCGCCACAAGATCGAGAAGATCGTCGATCACTTCGGCTACGATCCGCAGAGCCATTCCGGCAAGATGCTGGCAAACACGCTGGAATCCTACCCGCGTGACGACCTGTTCCAGATCGATGTCGGCCTGCTTGCCGCCTTCTGCGAGCAGATCAACGAACTCGGCGACCGGCCGCGCATTCGCGTGCTGCCGCGCATCGACCATTTCGACCGTTTCGTCTCGGTCATCGTCTTCGTGCCGCGCGAACAATATGATTCGGACGTTCGCGAGAAGATCGGCGACTACCTGAAGACGGTCTATGACGGCCGCGTCTCGGCTTACTACCCGGCCTTCCCGGAAGGCGGCCTGGCCCGCGTCCACTTCATTATCGGCCGTTCCGCCGGCAAGACCCCGCGCATTCCGCAGGCCAAGCTCGAGGAAGCCGTTCGTGAAATCGTGACGCGCTGGATCGACCGGTTCGATCTGCTCGCGCGCAAGGACGGCATCGGACTCAATGTCGACGAGGCCTATCAGTCGTTCTTCACGCCGGCGGAAGCCTATGCGGACCTCGCGGGTATCGCCGCCTGCAAGACGGAAGACCCGATCCGGATCTCCTTCTATCACTACCCGCGCGCCGTCACGCGCGCTGATACGGCAGAGCTGAAGATCTTCCATGCCGGCGAGCCCGTATCGCTGTCGCGCCGCGTGCCGCTGCTCGAAAACCTCGGTTTCCGGGTGATCAGCGAGCAGACCTACGACATCGGCGTCGAGGCCCATGGCGAAGACGAGCGCAAGGTCGTGCTGCACGACATGGAGCTGATCCACCGCGACGGACACACGCTGAACCTCGACAAGACGGGCCCGGCCCTGGAAGAGGCCTTCCTCGCCGCCTGGAACGGCACGATCGAGGACGACAACTTCAACCGGCTGATCCTGCTTGCTGGGCTCAATGCCCGCGAAGTCACGGTGCTGCGCGCCTATGCCCGCTATCTGCGCCAGGCCGGCATCACCTATTCGCAGGGCTATATCGCCGACACGCTGAACAAGTATCCGGCGATCGCAGCCGATATCTTCAAGCTGTTCGTGACCCGCATGGATCCGAAGCTCGAGGAAAAGCCGCGTGCCAAGAAGTGCAGCGCCCTGCTTTCCGCGATCGAAGACGCGCTGTCAGCCGTTCCGAGCCTCGACGAAGACCGCATCCTGCGCCGCTACGTCAACGCGATCGAAGCGACGCTCCGGACCAACTACTTCCAGCATGATGCAGAGGGCAAGCCGCGCGCGGTTCTCGCCTTCAAGCTCGATCCGAAGCAGCTCGACGGCCTGCCGGAACCGCGCCCGTTCCGCGAAATCTTCGTCTACGGCACCGAGGTCGAGGGCGTGCATCTGCGCTTCGGCAAGGTCGCCCGTGGCGGCCTGCGCTGGTCGGACCGCGCTCAGGACTACCGTACGGAAGTGCTTGGCCTCGTCAAGGCGCAGCAGGTCAAGAACGCCGTCATCGTGCCGGTTGGCGCCAAGGGCGGCTTCTATCCGAAGCAGCTCCCGATCGGCGGCACCCGTGACGAGGTCTTCAAGGCCGGTACCGAAGCCTACAAGACCTATATCCGCACCCTGCTTTCGGTGACCGACAACATCGTCGGCCAGGATATCGTGCCGCCGGCCGATACGCTGCGCCGCGACGGCGACGACCCCTATTTCGTCGTTGCCGCCGACAAGGGCACGGCGACCTTCTCCGACACCGCCAACGGCCTTGCGCAGGAAGCGGGCTTCTGGCTCGACGACGCCTTCGCCTCCGGCGGTTCCGCCGGCTACGACCACAAGAAGATGGGCATCACCGCCCGCGGCGCCTGGGAGACCGTCAAGCGGCACTTCCGCGAGATGGACATCGACATCCAGACGACGCCCTTCACCGTCGCCGGTGTCGGCGACATGTCGGGCGACGTCTTCGGCAACGGCATGCTGCTCTCGGAGAAGATCCGCCTGATCGCTGCCTTCGACCACCGCGACATCTTCATCGATCCGAATCCAGATATCGAAGCCTCCTTTGCCGAGCGCAAACGCATGTTCGCCCTGCCGCGTTCGAGCTGGCAGGACTACGACCGCAAGACGCTTTCCGAGGGCGCGATGATCATCTCGCGTGCCGAGAAATCGGTGACGCTGACGCCGCAGGCGATGGCGGCCATCGGCCTCGACAAGCAGAAGGCCACCCCCTTCGAGATCATGAACGCGATCCTGAAGAGCCAGGTCGACCTGCTTTGGTTCGGCGGCATCGGCACCTATGTGCGCGGCAGCAACGAAACGGATGCGGAAGTCGGCGACCGTGCCAACGATGCCATCCGCGTGACCGCCGAAGAGGTCCGCGCCCGCGTCATCGGCGAGGGCGCCAACCTCGGCGTTACCCAGAAGGGCCGCATCGGCTTCGGCCTCAATGGCGGCCGCTGCAATTCGGATGCCATCGACAACTCGGCGGGCGTCAACTCCTCGGACGTCGAGGTCAACATCAAGATCGCGCTTGCTTCGGCCATGCGCGAGGGTCGCCTGACCCGTGCGAAGCGCAACACGCTGCTCGCCTCGATGACCGAGGAAGTGGGCCATCTGGTGCTGCGCAACAACTACGAGCAATCGCTGGCAATCTCGCTGACTGCGATGCAGGGCCTCGGCAACCGTACGACGCTTGGCCGGCTCATGACACGCCTCGAGGCCGACGGCCATCTCAACCGCAAGGTCGAGACACTGCCGACCGACCAGGCGATGACCGAGCGCTATCAGGCGGGCAAGCCTTTGACCCGCGCGGAAATCGGCGTGCTGCTGTCTTACTCCAAGCTTGTTCTCTTCGATGAGCTGATTGCGAGCGAACTGCCTGACGATCCGTACTTCACGGCGACGCTGGAGCGTTACTTCCCGGCGAAGATGCGCAAGGCCTATGCGGGCGACATCCGCGGGCATCGCCTGCGCCGCGAAATCATCGCGACGATCCTCGCCAATGAGGTGATCAACCGCGGCGGTCCCGCCTTCGTCTCGACCCTGACGGACGCCACCGGCTTCCTCTCAGCCGACGTCGTCAAGGCCGCAGTGCTGGCACTCGACGGCTTCGACCTGCCGCGCATCTATGACGAGATCGACGCGCTCGACAACAAGATCGGTGGCGGCCTGCAGAACATCCTCTACCAGGAAGTCGGCCGCATCTTCACGCTCGTCACCGAGCGGGCCTTGCGGACCCATGCAGCGACCGGCTCCGTCTCCGAGGCCGTATCGCGCCTGCGTGACGGCCTGCAGAAGCTGCGCGGCACGATGCGGACCGCGGTTTCCGGCGAGAGCGCCGAAGAAGCACGGCTGAAGACGGCGGCCTTCGTCGAAGGCGGCGTACCGGCCAAGCTCGCCGAGGAGATCTCGGAACTGGCGCTGATGACGCTCGTGCCGGAGATCATGCAGATTGCCGCTGAAACCGGCGAGACGCTGAGCCGCACGGCACAAGGCTACTTCGCCGTCACCGATACGCTTCGGATCAACCGGCTGCTGGCGGCCTCCGATCGCGTTCCGGCGACGGAGCAGTTCGAGGCCATGGCTCTGTCGCGGGCAGTGTCCGATATCGCCGCGGCCCGGCGGGAGATCACCGCAGCAGCGCTGCGCGAGCAGAAGAAGGAACGCAACCCGGTTGCTGCCTGGGAGGAGAGCGCACGCGTCCGTGTCGCCCAGGCGACCGGCCAGCTGCAGCTCCTGACCGAGAAGGGCGAAACGACGCTCGCCAAGATCACGGTTGCTGCAGGTCTCCTCAACGACCTGGCACGCGGACGGGCGAAGTGAGACGGTTCGTCCCGTCTTGATCGGCGCGGATCGGATTGAACCGGTCCGCCTGACCAGGAGGAACGGGGGCGCGGGCAGTTTTTTCACCCGGATCCTGCTCTGGACCTTTTGGAATCGGTCCGATTGAAGATAGGCTGCGCCGCGCGTTCCAGGGACGCGCGGCGCAGTCGTTTCGGGAGGGGACCTTGCAGATTTTGGCCGAGAGGACTGAAGAACAGCCGCGGGCATCGCGGGCAGGCATCGCCGGCTGGATGCTGTTCGACTGGGCGGCGCAACCCTTCTTCACCGTCGTCACCACCTTCATCTTCGGCCCCTACTTCGTCTCCCGATTGACCGAGGATCACGCCGTCGGCCAGGCCATGTGGGGCTATACGCTGACCGTTTCCGGCATCATCATCGCGGTCCTTTCGCCAGTGCTGGGTGCCATCGCGGACGCGACCGGCCCGCGAAAGCCCTGGATCGCCTTCTTCGCCGTCATCAAGATCATATCGCTGGCTATGCTCTGGTTTGCGGCCCCGGGCTCGCCGATCCTCTTCCCGGCGATCTTCATGGTGCTCGCGTCCGTCGCGGCCGAATTCTCGATCGTCTTCAATGATTCGATGATGACCCGGCTGGTCGACGAGAAGAATGTCGGCCGCATCTCCAACATCGCCTGGGGTCTCGGTTATCTCGGCGGCATGATCGTGCTGATCGCCGTCGTCGCACTGCTTGCCGGCAATCCCGAAACCGGCAAGACGGCAGCCGGCATCGATCCCTTGTTCGGGCTGGATCCGGCAACGGGCGAGGACGCGCGCATCACCGGACCGATTTCAGCGCTTTGGTATTTCGTCTTCATCCTGCCGATGTTCCTGTTCACGCCTGACGCGACCAAGGCGATCATGTCGCTCGGCAAGGCGACCGTGACCGGCCTCAGGGAGCTCAAGGGTACGCTCGGCGAACTCAGGGAAAGAGCCGGCATTCTGCGCTTCCTGATCGCGCGCATGATCTTCCAGGACGGCGTCAACGGCCTTCTGGCACTCGGCGGTACCTTCGCCGCGGCCATGTTCGGCTGGCGGACGCTGGAACTCGGCATCTACGGCATCATTCTTAACGTCGTCGCCATCGGCGGCTGTCTCTACGCAAGCAGGCTCGACGCCCGGCTCGGTTCCAAGGCCATCGTCACCGCCAGCCTCATCTGCCTCATCATTGCGACGATAGGCATCGTCTCGACCGGCCCCGGCTTTACCGCCTTTGGCTTGATACCGCTATCGACAGACGACTCCGGTGCGCTCTTCGGCACCGCCGCCGAGAAAGCCTACATCCTCTACGGCCTGCTGGTCGGCATCGCCTTCGGTCCCGTACAGGCCTCCTCACGCTCCTATCTCGCCCGCAGCGTCAGCCCGGACGAGGCAGGCCGCTACTTCGGCCTCTATGCGCTCTCCGGCCGCGCCACCTCATTCCTCGCCCCTGCGGCGGTTGCCACGATCACGCTTGCCACCGACTCGGCTCGCACCGGCATGATGGCGCTCATCGCCTTCCTTGTGGTCGGTTTCCTGATCCTGCTGCGCACGCCGTATCCAGCCGACGCCAGACACAAGAAAGCCGCCGAGTCCTGGGGACGCGACGGCCACTGACTGTTGATTGTACAGGCAACTCCGGGACAAGCATCAAACGCCTGTCCCGGTGTCGTCTCAGTGACGGAAGTGGCGCATGCCGGTGAAGACCATGGCAACGCCATGTTCGTCGGCGGCGGCAATCACCTCTTCATCGCGCATCGAACCACCCGGCTGGATGACGGCGGTCGCACCCGCGGCGATCGCCGAAAGCAGACCGTCAGCAAACGGCAGGAAGGCTTCGGACGCGACTGCGGAGCCCTTGGTGAGCGGCGTTGCCAGGCCCAGGGCCTTGGCCGCTTCCTCGGCCTTGATTGCCGCGATGCGCGCGGAATCGACGCGGCTCATCTGGCCGGCGCCGATGCCGGCGGTCTGGCCATCCTTCGCATAGACGATCGCGTTCGACTTGACGTGCTTCGCCACCTTGAAGGCGAACTTCATGTCCTCGAGTTCCTGGGCGGTCGGCGCACGCTTGGTCACGACCTTGAGCTCGAGATCTTCGACCATGCCGTTGTCACGCGTCTGCACCAGCAGGCCGCCCGAGACGGTTTTGGCCGCAAGGCCCGGGATGCGCGGGTCCGGCAGGCCGCCGGTCGAAAGCAGCCGCAGGTTCGGCTTGCGGGCGATCACGGCCTTGGCCGCCTCACTGACGGACGGAGCGATGATCACTTCGGTGAACAGCTTGACGATTTCTTCCGCCGTTTCCGCATCGAGTTCCTGGTTGAGCGCGATGATGCCGCCGAAAGCCGAGGTGGAATCGCAGGCAAGCGCCCGGCGATAGGCTTCGGCAAGCGTCGGCGCGGTGGCGACGCCGCACGGATTGGCATGCTTGATGATGGCGCAGGCCGGCGCCTTCTCCGGCAGGAATTCGCCGACGAGTTCGAAGGCGGCATCCGTATCGTTGATGTTGTTGTAGGAAAGCTGCTTGCCCTGCAGCAGCGTCGCGGTGGCGACGCCCGGGCGGTTCTCACCGGTAAGATAAAAGCCCGCCTTCTGGTGCGGGTTCTCGCCGTAACGCATTTCTTCCTTGAGCACGCCACCGATGACCCGGTGGCGCGGCATCGGCGTATCGAGCGCCTCGGCGAACCAGTTGGAGATGGCTGCATCATAAGCCGCGGTCCGGGCATAGGCCTTGGCTGCCATCTTCTGACGGAACGCATAGGTCGTCTTGCCGCCAGCAAGCTCGTCCAGCAGCACCGGATAATCGGCCGGATCCGTGACGATCGTCACATAGGCATGGTTCTTGGCCGAGGCGCGGATCATCGCCGGGCCGCCGATGTCGATGTTCTCGACGGTCGTCGGGTAGTCGCCGCCTTTGGCCCGGACTTCTTCGAAGGGATAGAGGTTGATGATCGCGAGATCGATCGCGGTAATGCCGTGCGTCGACATGGCAGCGACGTGGTCGGCATCGTCGCGGATCGCCAGCAAGCCGCCATGCACGCCCGGATGCAGCGTCTTCACGCGGCCATCCATGACTTCAGGAAAGCCGGTCAGTTCGGAAACGTCGCTCACCGGCAGGCCGGCCTCCGAAAGTGCTTTGTGCGTGCCGCCGGTCGATACGAGCCGGATCCCCTTCTCGTGAAGGGAACGCGCCAGATCGACGACGCCGGTCTTGTCGGAGACGGAGAGGAGGGCGGTGCGAACCGTGACCTCGTTCGGGGCGGGGATTTTCTTGGAGGCGACAGCCATCAACCATGCTCCTTTGGCGGCGCCGGACGCCCGGGAGGATGCTCCGGCGGTTGGGATGGCTGCCCGTTAGCATAGCTTGCCGGTCGAAGAAACCTCCACGAGACGGCAGCGCTAAAATAAGCACTTCAGTTCGCCCGCGAGAAGGTCCACTGGATCTCCGGCTGGCGGGCGACGGCGAAGGTTACGGTCAGTTGCGACGATGCGCGGATGCCGGAAGGATCGGCAAAGAAGATATCCTCTTCGACCGCAAGCTCTCCGTCCTGGCAGGCAAAGAGCCAGATCTCGCCATCCGGCGCGGTCAGAAAGATCTCGCGCGCATTGTTCTGGCGGATGCCGACCGCCGGATGAATATGGAAGCGGGCGACCGCGGTGGCCGTATCGCCTTCGTCCGGATCACTGCCGTCGGCACGCGACAGCCGGTCGCGACCGCGGATCATACGGCCGCCGTTCAGGACGCCGATGTCACGCTCGTGCACCAGGCCGAAGGCGGCAAGATAACCGTCATGACTTGCCGTCACCGACTCCAGCCCACCCGGCTCGTCCTTGCGCGCCACCGCGACCTTGGAAACGCCAGTCGTCATGATCGGCCCGAGAAAGCGCGACTGCGAGAAGCGTGACGAGGACGTGTCGTTGACGGTCACCGTCGAATGCGCAGCGGTCGTGCGCGCCATCTGCCTGAAACGATCGCCGGCAAATTTCGGTGCGCCCGAATTGACGACGAAGCGAGTCTTGCCCGAGGACATCTCGAAGGACAGGCAGCCGGCATGGGCACTGCGCGAAAGATCGACGGACAGCGGCCGACCGGTATCCATGATGACGACCGTGTTCTCGATCGCCAGGCGCTCGTAATGCGCATGGGGCAGAGACCGGAACGGTTCGCCCGCCGTCTCGTCGTAACGCAGCACGGAGGCCAGTTCATGCGCCAGGACCGAGGTTGCGCCGTTGAACAGCGCGAGTTCCCCGCCCTGATGCCGGAAGAAGCGCAGGGCCGGATACATCCGGTCGATGCAGGGGATCAGCCGCGACGGCACGTCATGGCCGAGATTGACGTAGGTCTGCCGGAGCGGCAGCAGATCGAGCAGCAGTTCGAGCCCGGCCCGCGGGCTGCGCGAGCAATGGCTGCCATCCGGCAGGATCTGGCGGTCGAGTTCGAGGTCGAGATGGCGCGAGGCCTTGCGAATGGCGCTCGGCGAAGCCGGCATCGCGACCGACGCCATCGCAAGCGCAAGCCGCACCCGAAGCCGCGCCTCGCCGTCGCGCACCGTATCGGCGATATGGCGAAGATAACGCACCTGAAGCGCGAGGCTCTTCAGGAAACGGCGATAGAAACCGTGTTCCGCGTTGCGCAGAACCACAGGCGAGTGGGAAAGCCAAGCAATGATGCGCTGGGCTATGATGTCCGGATCCCAGGCAATGCCGCCGAGATCGCGGCCATGGGTGGCGATCCAATCGTCGACGATCTGGCGCAAACGCACGTAGCCGGCGTCCTCGCGGATCGCACGCAGATGTCTCAGCCAGCCGAAGGAGTGGAGACGCGCCGCAAACTCGCGCGACGGAAGATCGATCTCGAACGGCGAGTCGCCTTCCGTATCGAGAACGCGGCCGGCAAGCGGGAAACGCCCGGCGAGGATTTCCTCGGCGACAAAGGGATCGACGGCCCGGAGGTCGGTCGGCGCGACGATCAGGCGGTTCGGCGTCGAGCCGGTGAAACGCAGGGTGGAGACGCGGCCGATCGACAGCCGGCGCGACACGCGGCGCCAGCCTTCACGCACATACAGGTAAGAAAGCCTCCGCCTGCCGGAAAACAACCTCAACGCCGCCGGTTTCCTCATTTCTGGCACGACCGCTCAAACACCTGAGCGGGCGATGGTCTCGCGCCAGCCGCCGCATGGTGCCAGAGAGACCGTTAAACTTTTATCAATCTTGCCATCTTTGATAGGCCTCCGGCGCGAAAGCGTCAAATGACACGGCAAAACAGGGCCGTGAGCCCATCCTGACCGGCCTGACCGCGAGCCGGCGGTGTTATTTGCGGCGAATCACTGCCGCGTAGAAGCCATCGAGGCCGCTGGCAAAGGGCGCATCGAGCGGCAGCATGGCCGGCGTGGTGCGCATCTCGCCGAGCGGTGTGATTGCGTCCTCCAGCCCCGGCCAATCCGCAGCCGCGATCGCAACCCGCTCATAGGCAGCGCCGGAACCGACCACTCTCGCGACGACCTCTTCGCCTTCGAGCGGATCGAGGGAGCAATTGGAGAAGACGACAATGCCGCCGGGCTTGACCACGGTGAGCGCATGGCGAAGCAGCCGCTCCTGCAAGGCGGCGAGCTTGGCGATATCTTCCGGCCCCTTGGTCCACAGCACGTCGGGGTGACGGCGCGTCGTGCCGGTGGACGAACAGGGCGCGTCGAGCAAGGCCGCATCGAACAGCGTTTCCGGCTGGAAGTCGGCCATGTTGACTTCCTTCGTCTCCGCCTCCAGGCCGAGCCGCTTCAGATTGCCCTTCAGCCGGCGCAAGCGGCTGCCGGACTGATCAAGCGCCGTCACATCAGCCCCGGCGAGGATGAGCTGGGCGGTCTTGCCGCCCGGTGCGGCACAGAGATCGACGACCCGCTTGCCGCCGAGGTCGCCGAACAGTCGCGCCGGTATCGACGCGGCAGCGTCCTGAACCCACCAGGCGCCCTCTTCGAATCCGGCTAAGGAAGGAATGGCGCCGGAAAATGCGCCGAGACGAACCGAGCCCGTCGGCAAGACGGTGCCACCGAGACGTTCGGCCCAGCTTGCCGGTTCCGATTTGACCGAGAGGTCGATTGCCGCCGGTGTGAGCTGCGCTTCGGCGATCTGCTGGGCTGGTCCAGCGCCATAGCGGGCGACCAGGCGCTCGAAGAACCACTCCGGCATCGCCGGCACATCCCGCATGCTTTCTAGAATGGCATCCTTCTCACGCGAGAGGCGCCGAAGAACCGCATTCACGAGATTGGCGAAACGCCGATTGCGCGGATCCGCCTGCGCCTGCTCGACGGCGAGGTCGACGGCGGAATGGTCAGGCACATCGAGATAGAGGATCTGTGCGGCTGCCACGGCAAGCACGTGCTCGAGCGCGCGTGCGCCCTCCGGCAAAGGCGTCTGCAGCAGCGAACCGATGGCGGCCTGGATGCGTGGCAGATGGCGAAGGGCGGAGTTCAGGATTGCCCGAACCAGAGCGCGGTCGGCCTCGTTGAGCTCGCGGTAGGCCGGATTGCCGTGCTCGCTGTCGAGCATGCCGTCCAGCGACGTCTTGCGGTCGATGACCGCGGCCAGAATTTTCGCGGCGGCCTGGCGTGCTCTGAGACCCGGTTTTTCCGGACCGCGCGGCGCGGCGGGCGTCTTCGATTTCGCCGCGGCGCCGTTTCGGTGTGATCGTTTCGGACGTGAATCGTTTTTGTTTTCTGCGGACATCAGGACCAGGGACCTTTGGGCGGTTCGGAACCACCGCGACCCCAACCGGTAGAGGGCACAGAGCGCGATTTGCGCACGGGATTATCAGCACGAACCGGCGGCGTCGAGACCGAAGACATTTCCTGGGCCATCTGCTGAAGAGCCGCAATCCGGTTTTCCGTGTTCGGATGGGTCGAGAACAGATTGTCCATGCGTTCGCCGGAGAGCGGATTGATGATGAACATATGCGCCGTCGCCGGATTACGCTCGGCATCGTCATTGTGAATCTGATGGGCGGCGCCGGCGATCTTCTCCAGCGCGGAGGCCAGCGCCAGGGGCTTGCCGCAGATCTCGGCGCCGCGCCGGTCTGCCGAGTATTCACGGGTGCGGCTGATCGCCATCTGCACCAGCATCGCCGCCATCGGTGCCACGATCATGGCGACCAGCGTGCCGATGAAACCCAGCGGGTTATTGTTTTCGCGGTTGCCACTGAAGAAGAAGGCAAAGTTGCCGAGCATCGAGATCGCACCCGCAAGCGTCGCCGTCAGCGTCATCGTAAGCGTGTCACGGTTTTGGACATGCGCCAGTTCATGCGCCATCACGCCCGCGACTTCATCATAGCTCAGCGCATGCAGCAGGCCGGTCGAGGCGGCGACCGCGGCGTTTTCCGGGTTGCGACCAGTGGCGAACGCATTCGGCTGCGGGCTGTCGATGACATAGACGCGCGGCATCGGCAGCCCGGCATTTCGGGCGAGGTCACGGACGATGCCGTAATATTCCGGTGCGCTGCGTTCATCGACTTCCTGGGCGCGATACATGCGCAGCACCATCTTGTCGGAGTTCCAGTAGGAGAAGAAGTTCATGCCTGCAGCGATGACAAAGGCGATCATCATGCCGCCACGTCCACCGATGACGAAGCCCACCGCCATGAACAGGGCGGTCATGACTGCAAGCAGCATGGCGGTGCGGACAAGGTTCATCAAAGTCTCCGGATCGTCGATGTTTCACGTGAATCAGGGTTCCCGTATTGGGAACGGCATCCTATATGATGGGTGCAAATCCCCCGTTCTTCAATATTGATGCTCGAATCCGGATACCGTTCAGATGCAGAACGACAATGATAATGCTCCCGATCGTCCGAGGCGACCACTGTCGCCTGCAGCCATGCGCGCGCTGAAGGAAGCCGAAGAGCGACGTCGGGTGGAGATCAAGAAGGAACTGCCGCCGGAAATCGGCGGACGCGGCGGTGAAGATCCTGCCCGCTACGGCGATTGGGAGATCAAGGGTCGGGCGATCGATTTCTGAATTTGGCTGCAAGCTGTCAGCCCTTGGCCGCGATCTGAATCCGGCTCACAAAGTCGCAGCGGGCGCAAAACGGTGCACGTCGCGACCCAGCACTTCTCTTGCGAAGCGTGTTTGTCTCGATCGAAACGGCCGCTGCCACCCCAACGGGATAGACAGCGGCCGGGAGCGTCAGGCCTTGTTCTGGCGGTTGGCGATCAGATCGTCGACGACTGCCGGATCGGCGAGCGTTGACGTATCGCCGAGCGCGCCGAAATCGTCTTCGGCGATCTTGCGCAGGATGCGCCGCATGATCTTGCCCGAGCGGGTCTTCGGCAGGCCGGGCGCAAACTGGATCTTGTCAGGCGTGGCGATCGGTCCAATCTCCGAACGAACATGCTTCACCAGAGCTGCGCGAAGATCATCATTGCCGGTCTCGCCGGCCATCAGCGAGACATAGCAGTAGATGCCCTGTCCCTTGATCGGATGCGGATAGCCGACGACGGCGGCTTCCGAGACCAAGTGATGCGATACAAGCGCGGATTCGACTTCAGCCGTGCCGAGACGATGGCCGGAAACGTTCAAGACGTCGTCGACACGACCGGTGATCCAGTAATAGCCGTCCTCATCGCGACGGCAGCCGTCACCGGTGAAATACTTGCCCTTGTAGGTGGCGAAGTAGGTCTGGCCGAAACGCGCGTGATCGCCATAGATCGTGCGCATCTGCCCCGGCCAGCTATCAATGATGCAGAGGTTGCCGTCGGCAGGGCCCTCGAGTACGTTGCCCTCATTGTCGACGAGCTGCGGCTGCACGCCGAAGAACGGCCGGGTGGCGGAACCGGGCTTGAGGTCGGTCGCGCCCGGCAGCGGCGTGATCAGAATGCCGCCGGTCTCCGTCTGCCACCAGGTATCGACGATCGGCGACTTCTGCTCGCCGACGACGTTGTAATACCACTCCCAGGCTTCCGGGTTGATGGGCTCACCGACCGAGCCGAGCAGGCGCAGCGACGAGCGCGACGAGCGCTTGACGAAATCGTCGCCAGCCCCCATCAGCGAGCGGATCGCCGTCGGTGCCGTGTAGAAGACATTGACCTTGTGCTTGTCGACCACTTCCCAGAAGCGTCCGGCATCCGGGAAATTCGGAACACCTTCAAACATCACGGTCGTCGCCGCATTCGCGAGCGGACCATAGACGATATAGGAGTGGCCGGTGACCCAGCCGACGTCGGCCGTGCACCAGTAGATATCGCCGTCACGGTAGTCGAAGACATATTCATGCGTCATCGATGCGTAGACGAGGTAACCGCCGGTCGTGTGCAGCACGCCCTTCGGCTTGCCGGTCGAGCCCGAGGTGTAGAGAATGAACAGCGGGTCTTCCGCCTTCATCTTCGCCGGCTCGCAATGCGGCTTCACGGTCGCGATTTCCTGGTGATACCAGAGGTCGCGGCCAGGTGCCCATGCAGTCTTGCCGCCGGTGCGGCGGACCACCAGCACCTTGTTGACGATGACATGCTGCTTGGCCGCGATATCGATCGCCGTGTCGGTGTTTTCCTTGAGCGGCACCGGCCTGCCGCCGCGCACGCCCTCATCGCAGGTGATGACGAAGGTGGATTCGCAGTCGACGATACGGCCGGCGAGCGCGTCCGGCGAGAAGCCGCCAAAGACGACGGAATGGATCGCACCGATGCGGGCGCAGGCGAGCATCGCATAGGCGGCTTCCGGGATCATCGGCATATAGATGGTGACGCGGTCGCCCTTCTTGACGCCGTGCTTCTTCAGCACATTGGCGAGGCGACAAACCTGCTCGTAGAGCTGGTTGTAGGTGATTTTCTTGTCGATATAGGGATTGTCGCCTTCCCAGATGATCGCGGTCTTCTCACCATGCGTCTTCAGGTGGCGGTCAATGCAGTTATAGGAGACGTTGGTCAGGCCGTCTTCGTACCACTTGATCGAAACCTTGCCCTTGAACGAGGTGTTCTTGACCTTGGTATAGGGCTTGAACCAATCGATCCGTTTGCCGTGTTTGCCCCAGAACTTCGCCGGGTCCGAAACGCTCTCCTCATACCACTTCAGGTAAGTGGCGTTGTCGAGCAGCGTCCGGCTCTTGGCAGACTTCAACACCGGATAGATCTTGGCGGACATTTTTTCCTCCCTGCGCATTTCGATGCCGGGCGACCCCTCCCCGGGGCGCCCGCCTCGCGCACATTCATAGCAGGTCAAATCCCCGCCGCAATTAGACAAAAGGACATTTGGAACTGAAGAATTGCAATTTTGAGACAAGGACGGTATAGAGGCCCACATTTCCCGGAAATCAGTGGTAGACTCCACGGCCCGCGACACCGGCGCGGACGGACAAAAGGACTATATCCATGGCTCAGCAACTGCTTATGCCCAAGGCAACAGCCGTCTGGCTCGTTGACAATACCGCGCTGTCCTTCGACCAGATCGCGCAGTTTTGCAAGCTGCACCCGCTTGAAGTAAAGGCGATCGCCGACGGTGAATCCGCGCAGGGCATCAAGGGCCTCGACCCGATTGCCACCGGTCAGCTTTCGCGTGACGAGATCGCGCGCGCAGAAGGAAACCCCAACCACAAGCTGAAGCTTTCGGAGCCGAAGGTCCGCGTTCCCGATTCCAAGCGCAAGGGTCCGCGCTACACGCCGGTCTCCAAGCGCCAGGATCGCCCCAACGCCATTCTCTGGCTCGTACGCAACCATCCCGAGTTGAAGGACGCGCAGATTTCGCGCCTCGTCGGCACGACCAAGTCGACGATCGAGCAGATCCGCGAACGCACCCACTGGAACTCCGCCAACCTGACGCCGATGGATCCGGTGACTCTCGGCCTGTGCTCGCAGATCGACCTCGACATGGAAGTCGAACGCGCCTCCAAGGGTCGTCCGCTGCCGACGGCTGCCGAACTCGGCCAGACGCTGGAATCGGCTCAGGAAACCGAAAAGCTCGGCTTCAGCTACGAGCGCGAAGAGGAGAAGGAAATCGATGCCGATGCCGTCTTCGCCAAGCTCAAGTCGCTGAAGTCGGACCGCAAGGACGAGGACGACGACGATCAGTACTGATCGCCGTCCAGTTCGATCAAAAAAGCCCGGATCGTCGATCCGGGCTTTTTTGTTGGCCTGTGCTCAAGAAAGTGTTCAGTAAGCCGAACCGGATGGATCGTTGAGGTTGTGGCGCTCGGTCCCCTTAAGCGGCGGATTGAAGATGCTGACGAGGATCAGATCCTCGTCCTTGCCGCCGCGCAGATAGTGCTTGTCGTGCTGGTCCAGCACGTAGATGTCGCCCTTGTTGATCGGAAAGATCTTGCCCTGCATGTCCTCGACCTCACCGTGGCCGGCGATGCAGTAACACGCCTCCAGATGGTTGCGGTACTCGAGCAGCGATACGGTGCCAGCACGCACGACCGTGTGGCATACGGTGAAACCCATGCCATCCTTCTCGGTAAGCAAGCGGTGGCTGGTGCCGCTGCCCCATTCGACGAAATGATTGGTTGCTTCGACCTGCTGCAGGCTACGCACGAACATGGGTCTCTCCATCTGTAAAGATTTCTAATGTTTCCGGGCAAGCTTCCCGCTTATTCCCGCGATGAAGCCAGTATCCGTTGACATCGGCAGCCGATCAAACGACGATTCCTCACGGAATAGATGAGGAAATCTTACAGATGACACTGCCGCCACTTAGCATGCTGCGCGCCTTCGAAGCCGCGGCGCGTTTGGCAAGTTTCTCCCGCGCAGCGGACGAACTGCACGTGACGCATGCGGCCGTCAGCCATCAGATCCGCCTGCTGGAGGAATGGTTCGGCCGGCCGCTCTTCGTGCGGGAGAAGCGTGGTGTGCGGCTGGCGGCGGAAGCCGAGAGCCTCGCAGCAACGCTGACATCGGCATTCGAGCGCATCACCGCGGAAACGGAGTTGCTGCGGCTGAATGCCAAGGCGCAAGTGAGCGTCGCCTGTATTCCGTCGATCGCCACGCGCTGGCTGATACCGGCACTCGGAGCGTTTCTCCGCGATCACCCGGAAGTCGACGTCAAGGTCGTCTACGCCATGGCCGAGCAGCAATTGCGCGAAACCGGCTGCGACATCCTCATTACCCTCGGCTCCGATACAAGCTTAGGGACGCGCTCAGACCGGCTGTTTTCACGAATCAACCGGCCGGTTGCCAGCCCACGCTACATCGAACGGAAAGGGGAGTTGAAGACCGCGCAGGCGATCGCTTCCGCCGATCTGCTGCATGACGAGACAATCTCGCGCTGGCGCGATTGGTTCGCCAAAGCAGAGGTGACGGCGGGGCAAACCTTGCGGGGTCCGATCTTCCAGGACTTCAACCTGCTCGCGACGGCCGTCGTCGCCGGCCATGGCGTGGCACTTTGCCCAGTCGAAGTGTTCCGGCGCGAAATCGAGAGCGGCGATCTCGTGATCCTCTCCGATATCGCCACGCTCGAAAACGAAAGCTATTTTCTCATCACCAAGACCACGCGCTCAAAGGCGGTGTCGGCCTTCAGCGACTGGTTCGCGATGGTTGCCAGGTCTTGATGCGGGCACCACGGCTCTCGCATCATAAGCCGGCTCAGAAAGCCTCTAGATACCGATTCCCCGGCCATGCAAGGCCACGGTAATCTCGTCGAGGATAAGCGGATCGTCGATCGTCGCCGGCATTTTCCAGGGTTGCCGATCGGCGATCTTCTGGATCGTTGACCGCAGGATCTTGCCCGAGCGCGTCTTCGGCAGCCGCTTGACGCAGATCGCCATCCGGAACGCCGCCACCGGCCCGATACGCTCGCGCACGAGGCTGATCACCTCGCGCTCGATCTCCGACGTTTCACGGGAAACATTGGAGTTGATCACCAGAAAGCCGGCCGGCACCTGGCCTTTCAGATCGTCGGCGATGCCGATGACGGCGCATTCGGCGACATCGGGATGGCTGGCGCAGACTTCCTCCATCGCCCCGGTCGAGAGGCGGTGACCGGCAACATTGATGATGTCGTCGGTGCGCGCCATGATGAAGATGTAACCGTCTTCGTCGAGATAACCGGCATCAGCGGTCTTGTAGTAGCCGGGGAACTCATCGAGATAGGCCGAGCGGAAGCGATGGTCGGCATTCCAGAGCGTCGGCAGGCAGCCGGGCGGCAGCGGCAATTTCACGACGACATTGCCGAGTGTCCCCGGGCCGACCGGATGCCCGGCATCGTCGAGGATCTGGACATCATATCCCGGCAGCGGAACGGACGGCGAACCGTATTTGACCGGCAACAGGCCGAGGCCCATGGGGTTGCCGGCCACGGGCCAGCCGGTCTCCGTCTGCCACCAGTGATCGATGACGGGCACGCCAAGCGCCTTCTCGGCCCAGCGGATCGTATCAGGGTCCGCCCGCTCTCCGGCAAGGAACAGCGCACGGAACCGCGACAGGTCGTAGCGACCGACATGGGAAGCGTCGGGATCCTCCTTACGGATCGCCCGCAGCGCCGTCGGCGCCGTGAACATCACCACGACGCCGTGTTCGGCAATAATCCGCCAATAGGTTCCGGGATCGGGTGTTCCGACCGGTTTGCCTTCGAACAGGATCGAGGTGCTGCCATTCAGGAGCGGCCCATAGACGATATAGGAGTGGCCGACGACCCAGCCGATATCGGAGGCGGCCCAGAACACTTCGCCCGGCTGCACGCCGAAGAAATTCTCCATCGACCATTTGAGCGCGACCATATGGCCGCCATTGTCGCGCACCACGCCCTTGGGCTGGCCGGTCGTGCCTGAGGTGTAAAGCACATAGAGCGGATCGGTGGAGGCGACGGGTGTGTATTCGACCTCTTCGCCCGCCTGCTTCGCCGCGGCCAGCGCCGCAGCGAAGTCGATGTCGCGTCCCTCCGTCATGGCGGCTTCCGCCATTTCGCGCTGGAAGACGAGGCAATGCACCGGCTTGTGGGTGGCGATCTCCAGCGCCGCATCGAGCAGCGGCTTGTAGGCGACGGTCCGGCCGGGTTCGATGCCGCAGCTTGCGGAGACCACGAGCTTCGCCTGGCAATCGTCGATGCGCACCGCCAGTTCGTTGGCGGCAAAACCGCCGAAGACCACGGAATGGACGGCGCCGATCCGGGCGGCAGCAAGCATGGCAACCGCCGCCTGCGGGATCATCGGCATGTAGATGATGATACGGTCGCCCTTGCCAACACCGAGCTTCCGATAGACGGCGGCCAGCGCCTTCACGTCGGCGAGCAGTGCCGCATAGGAAATGCGCTCGACCCGACCGGTGACCGGGCTATCATAGATGAAGGCAATCTGCTCTCCGCGCCCTGCTTCGACATGACGGTCGAGACAGTTGTAGCAGGTATTCGTCAGGCCATCGGCATACCAGTGCCCGTAGGTGCCACGCTCGGCATCAAAGGTCCGCTGCGGACGTTTGAACCAATCGATGGCGTCGGCGGCACCAGACCAGAAACCCTGCGGATCCGCCTTCCAGGCGGCGTACACTTCGGAATAGCGACTCGCCATTTCCGTTCCTCCCTATGCATGTTGCCGGACATGTCCGGCCTCCTCGTGCACAAGGATAGGCTAATGAGTGGGCAGGGGAACCCCGACGAAAGCGGTATGCGTCGCGCTCGAGCAATTCCAGCGACAGCGTGAAGGGGTTTGGCGTTCGGAATTGTGCAAAAACAACGAGATGGAACGTTCAACGCGCTGTCGTCAGCGCGCGCCGAAAATGGCCGAACCGACGCGAACGCTGGTGGCGCCGAACTGGATGGCCGTCTCGAAATCGCCGGACATGCCCATCGACAGCTTGTCGAGCTTGCAGGCGGCGGCGAGCTTCGCAAGCAGCGCAAAATGCGGGCCGGGGTTTTCCTCGACCGGCGGAATGCACATCAGCCCCTCGATCTGAAGACCAAGCTCGCGGCGGCAGAGATCGACGAAAGCGACCGTCTCTTCCGGTGCGATGCCGGCTTTCTGCGGCTCGAGCCCGGTGTTGACTTGAATGTAGAACCTGAGGTTCCGGCCCTGCTTCTGCGTCTCTGAAGCAAGCGCGCGGGCAATCTTCTCGCGATCGACGGTCTCGATGACGTCGAACAGGGCCACGGCCTCGGCCGCCTTGTTCGATTGCAGCGGGCCGATCAGGTGGAGTTCGAGGTCGGATGTCTCCGCCTTCAGCTCCGGCCACTTGCCCTGCGCTTCCTGCACCCGGTTTTCGCCAAAGACCCGCTGGCCCGCCGCGATCACCGGCCGGACGGCGTCGGCGTCGAAGGTCTTGGAAACCGCGACCAGCGTAACGGCGCCCTTGGCGCGATCGGCAGTCTTCTCCGCGACCCGAATCCGGCTCACGACTTCCTGCAACCGCTCTTGGACTTCCATCGACCTGTTCTCCGACAAGGAACTATCAAACCACTGACCAAGCGGCTTAGGCAAACTTGGCCGACTTGCCAAGGCCAGGGGCACACCGGCAGGCTCAAATCCGCCAAAGTGTCGCGGCAAACCCTTCAAAAACTTGACCGTCAGGCGGTTTCGTGGTGAAGGTCACCCCAACTATCATGAGGCGCGCGCCGATGCGCCGCAGAACTTCCGGAACATCGAAAAGACATGTCTAGCGAACGATACAATCCGCGTGATGCCGAGCCCCGTTGGCAGCAGGAATGGGAAAAGAACGCGGTCTTCCAGACCGAGAACGACGATCCGCGCGAGAAGTACTACGTGCTCGAGATGTTCCCCTATCCGTCGGGCCGCATTCATATGGGCCACGTGCGCAACTACACCATGGGGGACGTGGTGGCGCGCTACAAGCGTGCCCGCGGCTTCAACGTGCTGCATCCGATGGGCTGGGACGCCTTCGGCATGCCGGCCGAAAACGCCGCCATGGAACGTGGGGTGCATCCGGCGACCTGGACCTACCAGAACATCGCCTCGATGAAGGCGCAGCTCAAGGTCATGGGCCTGTCGCTCGATTGGAACCGCGAATTTGCGACCTGCGACCCCGCCTACTACCAGCGCCAGCAGCACCTGTTCCTGGACTTCCTGGAGAAAGGCCTCGTCTACCGCAAGCAGTCGAAGGTCAACTGGGACCCGGTCGACAACACCGTGCTTGCCAACGAGCAGGTGATCGACGGCCGCGGCTGGCGGTCGGGCGCACTGGTCGAACAGCGCGAACTGACGCAATGGTTCTTCCGCATCACCGACTTCAGCCAGGAACTGCTCGACGCGCTGGACACGCTGGATCAGTGGCCGGAGAAGGTGCGCCTGATGCAGAAGAACTGGATCGGCCGTTCAGAAGGCCTGTCGCTGCGTTGGGAACTCGTAAACGGTACCGCTGGTGACGCGACCGAGCTCACCGTCTACACCACTCGACCGGATACGCTCTTCGGCGCCTCCTTCCTGGCGATCGCAGCCGACCATCCGCTGGCCAGGCAGGTGGCAGCCACCAATCCGGAGGTCGAGGCATTCTGCGAGGAATGCCGCCGCGCCGGCACGTCGCTTGCCGCGCTGGAAACGGCAGAAAAGAAGGGCATCGATACCGGCATTCGCGCCAAGCACCCGCTCGATCCGAGCTGGGAGCTGCCGGTCTACGTCGCCAACTTCGTGCTGATGGACTACGGCACGGGCGCCATCTTCGGCTGCCCCTCCGGCGACCAGCGCGACCTCGATTTCGCCCGCAAATACGGCCTGCCGGTCGTCCCTGTCGTCATGCCGAAGGACGGCGATGCCGCGACCTTTGCGATCGGCGACGAGGCCTATATCGGCGACGGCGTAATGATCAACTCGCGCTTCCTTGACGGCCTGTCGACGGAAGAAGCCTTCGAGACGGTCGCTTCGAAGCTGGAAAAGGAAACGTTCAGCGGTACGCCGCGCGCCGAGCGCAAGGTGAACTTCCGCCTGCGCGACTGGGGCATTTCGCGCCAGCGCTATTGGGGCTGCCCGATCCCGGTCATCCATTGCGACGACTGTGGCGTCGTGCCGGTTCCGAAAGCCGATCTGCCTGTCGTGCTGCCGCCGGACGTCACCTTCGACAAGCCGGGCAATCCGCTCGACCGTCACCCGACCTGGCGCCACGTCGCCTGCCCGCACTGCGGCAAGGATGCCCGGCGCGAGACGGACACGATGGACACTTTCGTCGACTCGTCCTGGTATTTCACGCGCTTCACCGCACCCTGGGAAGACAATCCGACCGACCCAAAGGCCGCCAACCACTGGCTGCCGGTCGATCAATATATCGGCGGCATCGAACACGCGATCCTTCACCTGCTCTATTCGCGCTTCTTCACCCGCGCGATGAAGGCAACCGGCCATGTCGCCATCGATGAGCCGTTCAAGGGTCTGTTCACCCAGGGCATGGTCGTGCACGAAACCTATAGCCGCGGCGAGGGCGCCCAGCGCGAATGGGTTACGCCGGCTGAGATCCGCATCGAAGAGATCGACGGACGCCGCCGCGCCGTGCTTCTGGAGACCGGCGAGGAAATTGCCATCGGCTCGATCGAGAAGATGTCGAAGTCGAAGAAGAACGTCGTCGATCCCGACGACATCATCGCTTCCTACGGCGCCGATACAGCCCGCTTCTTCGTTCTCTCCGATTCGCCCCCGGATCGGGACGTCATCTGGTCGGAAGCCGGTGTCGAGGGATCGCATCGCTTCGTCCAGCGCGTGTGGCGCCTGATAAGCGAGGCGGCCGAAAAGCTGCGCGTGATCGACGCCGCACCGGCGTCTGAAGGCGAAGCGCTTGCCGTTTCGCAGGCCGCTCACAAGACGCTGCGCGCCGTCGAGGCGGATTATGACAAGCTTGCCTTCAACAAAGCCGTGGCGCGTATCTATGAACTGGTGAACACGCTTGCCGCGCCGCTGACCCAGGTCGCCGCCGGCAAGGCGGATGCGGCACTCGCCGGCGCCGTAAAGGACGCCACGACGATCCTGATCAACCTGATCGCGCCAATGACGCCGCACCTTGCCGAGGAATGCTGGCGCGAAGTCGGCGGCGAGGGGCTGATTGCGGAACGCGGCTGGCCGGCTTTCAGCCCGGCGCTGGTCGTCGAGAACGAAATCACCCTTCCGGTGCAGATCAACGGCAAGAAGCGCGCCGATTTGACAATCGCCCGCGATGCGGATCAGAGTGCGATCGAAAGCGCCGTCCTGGCGCTTGACGCCGTCAAGACTGCGCTCAACGGCAGCAGCCCCAAGAAAATCATCGTCGTGCCCCAGAGGATCGTCAATGTCGTTGTCTGATAGAGCTGGCTCCCGCATCCGGTCGATCCCGATGCTGGCAGGTGTTCTTTTGCTGACCGCGCTCGCCGGCTGCCAGGTCAGACCGCTTTATTCCGATCCTGTCGGCACGTCGACGGCATTGGCGGCCATCGAGATCTCCGATGCCGACGACCGCGTGGAACAGGAAGTTCGCAACGCCCTGATCTTCCTTGTGGCGGGCGGGCAGGGCGAACCGGTAAACCCGCAGTATCACCTGGCACTTGAGGTCACGACCCGCGCCATGGGCGTGCTTTATGACCAAGACAAGGACCGAGTGGACCGGGCCAGCGCAGGACGCATCGTTGTCAAGGCGGACTACAACCTGACGAAGATCGGCACGGGCGAGACAATCAAGTCCGGCAATCGTACGGCGGTCGCGCTCGTCGACTTCCCGGTCCAGGAATTTGCCAAGTTGCGCGCCGTCCGCGACGGCGAAAACCGCGCAGCAAAGGAACTGGCCGAGCTGATCCGGGCTGATATCGCCGCGGCCCTCAGCCGCTAGTCGGTGTCGGGATGAGCGAAGTCAAGTCGCACGAATTCGACTCCTTCCTCCAGAAGTCCGCCGGGGTCTACCGGCTGTTCATTCTCTACGGGCCCGATCGCGGGCTCGTCTCAGAGCGTGCGTCCGCGCTCGCCGCGCGTTGCGGCGTGCCGCTGGATGATCCCTTCTCCGTCCTGAAACTCGATGTCAGCGAACTGACGCAATCGCCGGGCCGGCTGCTCGATGAGGTCAATTCCATCGGCCTCTTCGGTGGCGACAAGCTCATCTGGGTGCGGGGTGCGGCCAACGAGAAATCGCTCGTCGACGCGATGCAGCTTCTGGCCGCCGAACCGCCGTCCGGAAGCTACGTGATCGTCGAGGCCGGTGACCTGAAGAAGGGTGCCGCACTCCGCAAGATCGGCGAAACGGCCCGCTCTGTCGCCTGCATCGCCTGTTACAGCGACGACATTCGTGGCCTCCAGGCCTTGATCGACAAGGAACTCGGCGACGAGAAACTGGGAATCACGCCGGCTGCCCGTGCGCGCCTGCTGGAGGCACTTGGCGGCGATCGCCTGGCGTCACGCAACGAACTGCGCAAGCTCGCCCTCTATTGCCGCGGCAAGACGGCTGTCGACGAAGAGGACGTCCTCGACATCGTCGGCGACGCCAGCGCCATTTCCGTTGACGATGCGGTCGACGCCGTGCTGAAGGGCGATCTCGACGGTCTGCTGCACGCGATGCAGAAGATCACCACGTCGAAAACACCGGCGTTTCTGGTGCTGCAGGCCTGCCTAAGACAGTTCCAGCAGCTCGACGTGATGCGTGCGGAAATGGATGCCAGTCGCCAGCAGGCAGGGCAGGTGATCGCCACGCTCGGCCGCGGCCTGCATTTCCGGCGCAAGCCGATCGTCGAAGCCGCCTTGAAGCAATGGACGGCGCCGGCGATACGCCGTGAACTCAATCGTCTTCAGACGACGATCTTTCAAAGCCGCAGCCGCGCCAGCCTGGAAGAAAGCCTGGTCTTACAGAATCTCATGGCGATCGCCGTGCAATCCGCACGGCGTTGAAGCGGGTGACGCAAAGGGAACTGAGCCCTGACGCAGTCGCTCGGTTCCATCACTTCCTAACCGGCAAATATGCCCCGCATGGATGCCTCCGCGTCCCCACGCGTCTCCACGAAGCCAAGTAAGACAGAAAGATTAAGTGAATCAATAGATTAAGGCGCGCTTTGCGTACAAGGCGCGCCTTTCGGTCGTTCTGAAAATGCCGCTTGTCTCACCGGCGCTCAAGCAGGCGGCAAATTTCCTCGAGCTGGTCGAGCGTCTTATAGGCGATGCGGAGATGGCCGCCAGACGCCTTGTGGTTGACGGTGACCTCGAGGCCAAGGCTATCCGACAGGGTGCGTTCCAACGCCAGCGTATCCGCATCCTTTTCGTCGCGACGCGCTGTCTTGCCGAAATTCGGATCGTTCTGCGCGCGGATATCGTTTTGAGCCATGCGCTCGGCATCACGCACCGAAAGCCCCTTGGCGACGATCGTCCGGGCCAGCGTCGCCGGATCCGACGTGGGAATGAGCGCGCGCGCATGACCCGCGGAAAGCGTACCCTCAGACAGCATGTCGCGTACCGGTTCCGGCAGTTTCAGCAGCCGCAGGCTGTTGGCGACGTGACTGCGGCTCTTGCCGATGATTTCGCCGAGATCGTTCTGCGTATAACCGTGCTCGGCAATCAATTGCTCATAGCCAAGCGCCTCATCAAGCGGGTTGAGATCCGAGCGCTGAACGTTTTCGACGATGGCGATCTCCAGCGCCGTCCGATCATCGACGTCGCGAATGATTACCGGGATTTCGGTGAATCCGGCTAACTGTGCGGCCCGCCAGCGGCGTTCGCCGGCGATGATTTCATATCGGTCGACACCAACGGTGCGGGCGACAACGGGCTGAACGATGCCGTGCTGGCGAATCGAATTGGCGAGATCCTGGAGTTCGGCCTCATCGAATTGACGGCGCGGGTTGCGCGGGTTGCGCGCCACGAACTCAATCGGGACCCGCCGATCCGGGTTGACCGGGGCAGGGGCTGCGGCGCCGCTCTGCAGCGGCTGATCCATCTCACCGATCAACGCCGCCAGTCCGCGACCAAGCCGTCTCTTCGAGCTATCGTCGTTCATATTGTCACCCGATTTAAATTACGCTACCGAAATGATTATGCCGCCTTGCGCTGGCGCTCGCGCTGAATCACTTCCGATGCCAACTGCAGATAGGCTTGGCTTCCGGCACATTTCAGATCGTAGAGGATCGCAGGCTTGCCGTAGGATGGCGCCTCCGAAACGCGAACATTGCGCGGGATGAGCGTGTGATAGACCTTGTCGCCAAGATGGGTCCTGACATCGCTGACCACCTGCTGGGCGAGGTTGTTGCGCGAGTCGAACATCGTCAGCACGATGCCCTGGATATCCAATGACGGGTTTACGGATCGGCGAACCTGGTCCACTGTTTCCAGCAATTGGCTGAGACCTTCCAATGCGAAGAATTCGCACTGCAACGGCACCAGCACGGAGTGCGCGGCCGCCATGGCATTCATCGTCAGCAGATTGAACGACGGCGGGCAATCGACGAGCACATAGGAATATTCCATCGCCGCCGGGCTAACCAAAGCTTTGCGCAACCGGAAAACCCGATCCGCCTGCTGCGAGATTTCCATCTCGACACCGAGAAGATCCATCGTCGAAGGCACGATCGAGAGGTTCGGGACGGCGGTTTGCTGCGCAATCTCGCCGATCCCATGGGATCCCATCATCAGCTCGTAGGACGAGAGGTTTCGATCCCGCCGCTGAATACCCAAACCGGTGCTGGCATTGCCCTGCGGATCCAGATCGACGATGAGGACGCGCTCGCCGATCGCCGCCAAAGCGGTAGCCAGATTGATGGCGGTCGTCGTTTTACCGACTCCCCCCTTCTGATTTGCGATTGTGATGATCCGATTTCTTGCGCCAAACATATTTCCGCTCGCCGATCACTGAACCTTGCGTGACAGATTTGCGATCTCGAGCACAACAGAATCCGGCTCGACGACGCTTGGATGTTTTACCAGATCGAATTGATAGCGGCCAACGGCTTTGTCAATTTCACGCTGGTAATCCCGCCCTTTGTGGAAGTAGGCGACCGTTTTGCGCTCATCGGCCAGCAACCACGGCGCCGAATAGTCGAGCAACAGCGTCAAATCGGCCAATGCGCGTGCCGAAACTGCGTCGGCTTGCGGAATCACCTTTCCAGCTTCTTCGATCCGAATCGGATGAACGGAGCCACGTGCGCCCGTTTCGGCCAAAGCGACTCGCAAAAATGCGGCCTTCTTGTTGTTGCTTTCGACGAGATGCACCCAGCCGTCAGCGAACTCCGAGAGATAGATCGCCGTAATGACACCCGGAAAGCCGCCACCGCTGCCGAGATCGACCCAAGTCTTTGGCTCGGGCGACAGTTGCGCAAGCTGCAGGCTGTCAACGATATGACGGCGCCACAGATCCTCGATCGTTGAGGGCGCCACGAGATTGATCGACTTCGCCCATTTCTGAAAGAGGCGGGCAAAATGCTCCAGGCGTTCATTCGTTTCACGTGAAACACGCAGTCCGTTCAACACATCGACGGGAGTCGTTTTCATTGTGCACTTGCCTTTTCTTCGCGTTCTACGGTTCCGTTCTGGCGCTTCAACCAGGCAAGAATCAGCGACGCCGCGGCCGGCGTCATGCCGTCGACCTTCATCACCTGCGCCAGATTTCGCGGTGCCTGCTGCTTCAGCTTCTGCTTCAGCTCATTGGACAAACCCGACAATTTGTCGAAGTCAAAGCCGTCGGGAATGACCAGATTTTCCTCCCGACGAATGCCGGCTATGTCCGCCGCTTGGCGGTCCATATAGACGGCATAGGCAGCATCGATCTCCAGCGCCTCGACTACCCGCGAGCCAATCGACGACAGCTCCGGCCAGATCGGCAGCAGGGCAGCGATCGACTGCTCCGGATAGGAGAGGATCTCAAAGGCAGTGCGCCGCTGGCCATCCTGGTTCAGCTTGAGGCCATGGCGATTGCCTTCCGCCGGTGTCACCGAAAGGCTCTTCAACAGCTCCCGGCCGTCATCGAACTGAGCGCGCCAGTCGACAAACCGATCACGGCGCGCGTCGGAGATGCAGCCGAGCTCCATCGCCAACGGTGTCAGACGCGCATCGGCATTGTCGGCGCGGAGCGACAAGCGGTACTCCGCGCGAGACGTGAACATGCGATAGGGTTCAGTGATGCCGCGCGACGTCAGGTCGTCGATCATGACGCCGATATAGGAATTGGTGCGGCTGAAGATCACCTCTGGCCGTCCGGTCGCAAGCAAAGCAGCATTCAAACCGGCGACCAATCCTTGCGCGCCAGCTTCCTCGTAGCCGGTCGTTCCGTTGATCTGCCCCGCCAGAAACAGACCAGGCATCTTGCGCACCGCCAGTGTCGCATTCAATTCACGCGGATCTACATGGTCATACTCAATGGCATAGCCGGGCTGCAGGATCGTCACATTCTCCAACCCGGGAACCGTTCGAATGAACGCCTCTTGGATATCGGCAGGCAGCGACGTCGAAATCCCGTTCGGATAGATGGTGTCATCGTCGAGGCCCTCCGGCTCCAGGAAGATCTGATGACCGTCACGCTCGCCAAAGCGAACGATCTTGTCTTCGATCGACGGGCAATAACGCGGACCGACACCTTCGATTTGACCCGAATACATGGCCGACTTGCCGATATTGTCGGCGATGATCTTGTGCGTCGCCTCCGTCGTGCGCGTCACACCGCAATCAATCTGGCGGTTAACTATGTAGTCGGTCATAAAGGAGAAGGGCACAGGATCCTCGTCCGGCCCCTGCCTCCCGACACGACCCCAGTCGATCGTGCGTCCATCGAGGCGTGCCGGCGTGCCGGTCTTCAAACGACCGAGCTTCAGACCATAGCGCAGCAGAGTCCCGGAAAGACCAACCGATGGTTCTTCGCCAACGCGGCCGGCCGGGATCTTTTGATCGCCAATGTGGATCAGACCCTTCAGGAAAGTGCCAGTCGTCAAGACCACGGACTTTGATACAAACGAGCGCCCGTCCTTCATCACGACGCCGCTGACTTTTCCGTCGGCCTCGACGAGGTCGAACGCATCGCCCTCGATAACCGTGAGGTTGGCGATGGCGGCGATCTCGCGTTGCATGGCTTCGCGATAGAGGCGCCGGTCGGCCTGGGTGCGCGGACCTCGAACAGCGGGGCCCTTGCGCCGGTTGAGGAGGCGAAACTGAATGCCGCCAGCGTCGGCGACGCGGCCCATCAGGCCATCCATCGCGTCGATCTCTCGCACCAGATGACCCTTGCCCAATCCACCGATCGCCGGGTTGCAGGACATTACGCCGATGGTCGACGCCTTGTGGGTAATCAATGCAGTATTGGCGCCGAGACGCGCAGCCGCTGCTGCCGCCTCGCAGCCCGCGTGGCCGCCGCCAATGACGATGACGTCATACTGGATCATTGTTCATATCTCCAAGCCAGCAGCGCTTCGCGCCGGCACGAATCGTTTCACGTGAAACACAACGAAGGACTCGCAAACGTTGCATCGTTGTTTCCACAGACTATTTTCCGATACAGAATTCGGAAAATATCACATCCAAAAGGTTCTCGACATCCACCCGGCCGGTAATTCGCCCGATGGCATCCCCTGCAAGACGAAGCTGTTCAGCTCGGATGTCGAGACCATAATGCTCCCCCGCCAAGCTCGCTTCGATCGCCCGCAGCGCTTGCCGCAGGCTATCGACATGGCGGCGCCGCGACGGCAAAGCGAGTGCGGTCCGGCCGCTGAGGTCGGGTAGATGTCTGGCGATCGCATCCAATAGGCGATCCATGCCTTCACCCGTCCTGGTCGAGATGAAAACGTCGGCCGCATCGGGAGACCACCGCCGGTCCGGCTGATCGATCTTTGTTGCCACTCGCAAGACGGGCATGCCGTCAGCGGCAATTTCGGACAAAGACTCAAAACCGCCCACGGACTCCGACAGGAGGAGGATCAGATCCGCCCGCTCGATAACTTCTCGTGCGCGACGGATACCCTCTTGCTCGACGCGTTCGTCGGTTTCACGCAACCCCGCGGTGTCATAGAGTTTGACGGAGAATCCGGCTAATGAAAGGTCGACCGAGAGCACGTCGCGCGTGGTCCCGGCGATTTCCGTGACGATGGCAATATCCCGCTGCGCCAGTGCGTTGAGCAAACTCGACTTGCCGGCGTTCGGCTCACCGGCGATGACGATCTTCAACCCGTCGCGGATGATCTCGGCGAGCGGCGCATCAGCGATGTGGGCAGCGATCTCCTTTGCCAGCATCGACATGTCCTGCCAGATGCGGTCGCTCACCGAACCCGGCACATCGTCCTCGTCGGCAAAATCGAGTTCGGCCTCGATCATCGCCCGCGCATGCGTGAGGCGTTTCGCCCAGGCCGCGTACACCTTCGATTGCCCGCCGCCCGAATGTTCGATCGCCAGGCGGCGCTGCATTTCGGTCTCGGCAACGATCAGGTCGGCGAGGCCCTCGACTTCCACCAAGTCCAGCTTACCGTTCTGGAAGGCGCGCCGCGAAAACTCGCCCGCTTCGGCGTGCCGCAAGCTCTCGAACTGGGAGAGTTCTTCGAGCAGGGCGTTCACTGCAGCGCGGCCGCCATGGATCTGAAACTCGGCGCAATCCTCGCCGGTGAAGGAGGCAGGTCCGCGAAAATAGAGAACTAGGCCGCTATCGATCACAAGACCGTTGCGGGTCCGAATCGACTTGAGTGTCGCTGTCCGCGGCGGCGGCACGTCGCCGCACAATGCCTGTAGGACCGCCGCAGTGTGCTGGCCGCTGACACGCACAACCGCGACGCCAGCGGGCAGAGCCCCGCTGGAAAGCCCATATATCGTGTGCATCGCTGTCATTGGCTCACCTGAAATACCACGAGAGCAGCTATGCGCTTCGCTGGTCGAAACAATAGGGATCGTCGAAGTTCGGGACCGGATCGTTTGATTTCGCGGAGCAGGCTCACGCAGAATGAAAACTATATCTCAACGGGTGGGGGGAGCTTATGCCGAAACGGCGTTGAAATATCAAGGTGCTGCTACGCGCGAGTTGCATGGCATCGGCATGTTTCACGTGAATCAGCCGAAAGCAATCGCGGCATCGAGATCCAGATGATCCGGATTGTTGCGAAACCGAATCGATGTCTGATGTGAATCCGGCTAAGCTTTTTGGAATACAAAACCGGCCGAGTAGGTCGGCCGGTCTCTGATATCGGATATCGACCGCGTCTTACGTGTTCATCGAGTCGAAGAAGTCGCCGTTGTTCTTCGTCTGCTTGAGCTTGTCGATGAGGAATTCGATCGCGTCGGTCGTACCCATCGGCGCCAGAATGCGGCGGAGTACGAAGATCTTCTGCAGATCCTGGCGCGGCACCAGCAGGTCTTCCTTACGCGTACCGGACTTGAGGATGTCCATCGCCGGGAAGATGCGCTTGTCGGCCACCTTGCGGTCGAGCACGATTTCCGAGTTACCGGTACCCTTGAATTCTTCGAAGATGACTTCGTCCATGCGGCTGCCGGTATCGATGAGCGCAGTCGCGATGATCGTCAGCGAGCCGCCTTCTTCGATGTTACGGGCGGCACCGAAGAAGCGCTTCGGACGCTGCAGGGCATTGGCGTCGACACCGCCGGTCAGGACCTTGCCCGATGACGGAACAACCGTGTTGTAGGCGCGGCCGAGGCGGGTGATCGAGTCGAGCAGGATGACGACGTCGCGGCCATGTTCGACAAGGCGCTTCGCCTTTTCGATCACCATTTCGGCAACCTGGACGTGGCGGGTTGCCGGCTCGTCGAAGGTCGACGAAACGACTTCGCCCTTTACCGAGCGCTGCATGTCCGTCACTTCTTCCGGACGCTCGTCGATCAGGAGAACGATCAGATAGCATTCCGGATGGTTGGCGGTGATCGAATGGGCGATGTTCTGCAGGAGAACAGTCTTACCGGTGCGCGGCGGTGCGACGATCAGGCCACGCTGGCCTTTGCCAAGCGGCGCCACCAGGTCGATGACGCGGGCCGAGAGGTCCTTCGACGTCGGAACGTCGAGTTCCATCTTGAAGCGCTCGTTCGGATAGAGCGGCGTCAGGTTATCGAAGTGAACCTTGTGACGGATCTTTTCCGGATCGTCGAAATTGATGGTGTTGACTTTGAGCAGGGCGAAGTAGCGTTCGCCTTCCTTCGGTCCGCGGATCGGACCCTCGACCGTGTCGCCGGTCTTCAAGGAGAATCGGCGGATCTGGGAAGGCGAGATATAGATGTCGTCGGGACCGGGAAGGTAGTTTGCATTCGCGGAACGGAGAAAGCCGAACCCATCCTGCAGGACTTCAACGACGCCTTCACCGATGATTTCGATGTCCTGTGCGGCAAGCATCTTGAGGATCGCGAACATCAGCTCCTGCTTGCGCATCGTGCTGGCGTTTTCGACCTCGAGCTCCTCGGCAAAGGCGAGCAGATCGGTCGGCGTCTTGTTCTTGAGTTCTTGTAGCTTCATTTCAGCCATGAAGGATCCATGTTTGGTATGGGTAATGGAGAGATGGCGAGTATTCGTTGGGGAGCTGCGGCTGGAAGAGGCAGGCTCTTGTCTTTGTCACAAGCCATGAAGAGGAGATGGCAGAAAATAGCGATTCACGTGAAACCCCGCAAGGGGCTGTCGCAAATTAGAAACGACTATTGCAAACCACAAATCGATTAAATTCAGAACGGCTTCACCACGACCATGATCACGATGAGAATCATCAGCAGTGTCGGGGCCTCGTTCATCAGCCGCCAATAGCGCGCATCGTGCTTGTTTTCGTCACGCTGGAATTCGCGAACGGCTCGGCTGAAGCGCATATGGACACCCGTCAGCAGCACCACGAACAGGAGCTTGGCATGCAGCCAGCCGCCCTGGAAGCCGTAGACGCTCCAGGCGAGGTAGAGCCCGAGCACCCAGGAGATCATCATCGCCGGGTTCATGATGACCTTCAGGAGCCGCATCTCCATCATCTTGAAGGTTTCCGACTGCGCCGAGCCCGGCTCGGCGTCCGTGTGATAGATGAAGAGGCGTGGCATGTAGAGAAGGGCCGCCATCCAGGACATGACTGCGATGACGTGCAGCGCCTTGATCCAGAGATAGAGATCATCCGGCTGCCAGACGAACAGACCGACAAGAAGCGCTGCGAAAGCGCTGAGCGCAATCGCTGCTCTTAGCCGAGCCCTGTTGCCGGGCGCCTGATCGGTCTGCTTCTCCGCCATCATTTCGCTCCGCGGACCCGGGCAACCAGCGCCGAGACGTGGTCCGGATCGGCCTGCGGCGTGATGCCGTGGCCGAGGTTGAAGATCAGTGGTCCATGGCCAAGCGCATCGAGAATACGGTCGATGCCTTCCTCGAGCGCCGCGCCGCCCGCAACGACCCGCATCGGATCGAGGTTGCCCTGCACCGGCCCCTCCTTCTGCAGATCCTTCGCGAAGGAAAGCGGCACGGTCCAGTCGAGGCCGATGGCATCGGCGCCCGTCGCCTGGCGATAGGTCTTCAGCAACTGACCGGCGCCTTTCGCAAAGGCGATGATCTTCGCGTTCGGCCGTTGCGCCCGGACCGAAGCGATCATCCGCCGAACCGGCTTGACCGCATAACGGGCGAATTCTTCCTCGCCGAGAACCCCCGCCCAGGAATCGAAGATCTGCACCGCATCGGCGCCGGCATCGATCTGCCGCACGAGATAATCGGCCGAGACATCCGCAAGGAAAGACAGCAGGTGATCGAAGGCTTCCGGGTTGCGGTAGGCAAAGAGACGGGCAGGGGCCTGGTCCGGTGTTCCGTGTCCGGCGATCATATAGGTCGCAACCGTCCAGGGAGCGCCACAGAAGCCGAGCAGCGTCGTTTCTCCGGGGAGTTCGTCGCGCAACCGCGACACCGTCTCGAAGACCGGCTGGAGGTGCTCAGCGATGCCCTCAGGCTTCAGGCGAAGGATGCCGTCGACATCGATCGGATCCATTCGCGGCCCATGACCTTCCTCGAAGCGCACATTGCGTTTCAGAGCATCCGGAATGACCAGGATATCGGAGAAGAGAATGGCGGCATCGAAAGCATATCGACGGATCGGCTGCAGCGTCACCTCGACTGCGAGATCCGGCGTGTAACAGAGATCGAGGAAGCTTCCGGCCTTTGCCCGCGTTGCCCTGTATTCCGGCAGGTAGCGGCCGGCTTGGCGCATGAGCCAGATCGGAGGAGGAGACACCGTCTTCCCTGCCAAAACCTCCAGAACCTTTCTGCGCGTTTCGGTCACGGATCATCTCTCCCAATCTAAAATCAAAGATATTTAGAAGGTTTCTATTTCTTAGAGTCGGTGGGTATCAAGGATTAAAACAACGCACCAACTTGTCCACGGTTGCGGATCGGGATGACGTGCGCCGGGACAACAACCGCGCCATCTGAAAAAACAGTGCAGATAGGCGAATAAAGGCCTTTTGATTCAGTCGATTAGCGGCGCAGAGATTTTGGCCGGGCTTGTGGACAAACGGTTGATACGCGTGACACTTTGTCATCGCCGCGAGTCTTTTCCACATTTGCCGCGGAGCATTTTCCGCGGCTGCGCCAATTGTGAATAAGTCGGCTGTTTTCCACTTGCCTGGATCGGCACCGCGTCGTTAGCTGTTCTTCATCCCGGCTTATCAACAGCACCAGGAGAATTGCGTGGAGAACAAGAAAAACTACTTCCACCTTCACCTGATTTCGGACTCGACCGGCGAGACTCTGATCGCCGCTGGGCGCGCCGCAGCCGCTCAATTTCAGAGTTCCCATGCGCTGGAACATGTCTATCCGCTGATCCGCAACCGCAAACAGTTGATGCAGGTTCTCGACGCGATCGATGGCGCGCCCGGCATCGTGCTCTACACGATTGTCGACCGCGAACTCGCCGATGTCATCGACCGGCGTTGCCGCGACATGGGCGTCCCTTGTGTCTCGGTGCTCGACCCGATCATCGACCTCTTCCAGTCCTATCTGGGATCGCCCTCGCGCCGTCGCTCCGGCGCCCAGCATGTAATGGATGCCGAATACTTCGCCCGTATCGATGCGCTCAACTTTACGATGGACCACGACGACGGTCAGTTGCCCGCCGATTTCGACGAGGCCGATGTCGTTCTCGTCGGCATCAGCCGGACATCGAAGACGCCGACGAGCATCTATCTCGCCAACCGCGGCATCAAGACCGCCAACATTCCGATCGTCCCGGGCGTGCCGTTGCCTGACAGATTGATGGAGGCGACGAAGCCGCTTGTCGTCGGCCTAATCGCTACCGCCGACCGCATTTCACAAGTGCGCCAGCATCGGGTGCTGGGAACGACGCAAGGGTTCCACGGCGATCAATATACGGACAAGGCCTCGATTACCGAGGAACTGAAATATGCCCGGTCACTCTGCGCCCGCAACAATTGGCCGGTCATCGATGTTACCCGCCGTTCGATCGAGGAAACAGCGGCCGCTATCGTTGCCCTGCGTCCGCGTCTGCGTTAGAGCGGGATGAGGAAAAGTGTTTGCGGTTTTCCGCCCGCCATCCCGCTCTCACTTGTAAAAATCGATCACGTTTATGATTTTGGGTCGAGCCGACCCCAAAATCACGTGATCTACCCGAATCGAACAATACGGGAACCTGCTTGATGAATCCTTTGCTCGTCCTGGCCTCGGCAAGCCCGTTTCGCCGTGCGCTCCTGGAAAATGCCGGCCTCGTTTTCGTGGCGAAGGCAGCCAAGATCGATGAGCGTGCGCTGGAAAAGCCGCTCGAAGATGCCGGTGCTGCACCCGAAACCGTGGCGCTCGCGCTGGCGGAGGCAAAGGCGCGCGACGTTATCAGGCATTTCGACGACGCGCTGGTGATCGGCTCGGACCAGACCATGTCCTTGGAAGAGCGGGTCTATCACAAGCCGAGGGACATGGCGGAGGCGGCGCAGCATCTGCTTTCGCTGTCCGGCAAGACCCATCGCCTGAACAGCGCCATCGTGCTTCTGCGCGGCGAAGAGGTTGTCTGGCGGCACGTCTCGTCCGCTCATATGACCGTGCGGCCGCTGACGGCAGACTTCGTCAGGCGCCACCTGGAGCGTGTCGGCGAAAAGGCACTTTCGAGTGTCGGCGCCTATCAGCTGGAAGGCGAGGGGATCCAGCTCTTCGAAAAGATCGAGGGCGACTATTTCACCATCCTCGGTCTTCCGATGCTGCCGCTGCTCGCCAAACTTCGTGAACTGGGAACGATCGATGCGTGATTCACGTGAAACATTTGTTAACCACGCCTTCGTCACCGGCTACCCGATCAAGCATTCCCGGTCGCCGCTTATCCACGGCTATTGGCTGAAACAGTTCGGACTGCCCGGCAGCTACCGCGCCTATGAGGTCAAGCCGGACGATTTCGCCGCCTTCATTGCAAGCCTCAAGGACGGAACATCCGGCTTCTGCGGCGGCAATGTCACCATCCCGCACAAGGAACTCGCCTGTCGCCTGGCGGATAGACCCGATGAGCTGAGCCAGGAGCTCGGCGCCGCCAATACGCTATGGGTTGAAGACGGAGAGGTTCGCGCCACCAACACCGATGGCCGCGGCTTCGTTGCCAATCTCGATGAGCGGGCCGTCGGTTGGGACAAGACGTCGACCGCCGTTGTCCTCGGCGCCGGCGGCGCCAGCCGCGCGATCATCCAGGCGGTCCGTGATCGCGGCATCAAGACGGTCCATGTCGTCAATCGGACGGTCGAGCGGGCGAAGGAGCTCGCCGATCGTTTCGGACCATCGGTCGAAGCGCATCCTATGGGCGCGCTCAAGGAGGTGATGGCGGGCGCAGGCCTGTTCATCAACACCACTTCCCTTGGCATGGATGGCAGCGAAGCGCCGGCGATCGATTTCGGCGTCATGGCTTCCAGCGCCGTCGTGACGGATATTGTCTATGTTCCGCTGAAGACGCCGATCCTGGCCCAGGCGGAGGCGCAAGGTTTCGCGATCGTCGACGGTCTGGGCATGCTTCTGCATCAGGCCGTGCCCGGCTTCGAGCTCTGGTTTGGCTGTCGGCCGACGGTCGATGCCGCGCTTCGACAACTCATCATCGATGACATGGAAAGGCACTGATGATTATCCTCGGTCTGACAGGATCGATCGCCATGGGCAAGTCGACGACGGCCCAGATGTTCCGTGATTTCGGCGTTCCGGTGAACGATGCCGACGAGGTCGTGCACGAACTTTATCGCGGCGAGGCGGTTGCGCCGGTCGAAGCCGCCTTTCCCGGAACGACGAAAGACGGCGAGGTCGATCGCGCAGAACTGTCACGCCAGCTCATGGAGGCGCCTGGACGGCTGCCCGAACTTGAGGCCATCGTCCATCCGCTCGTGCACAAGAAGGAGCAGGAGTTCCTAACGAAAAACGCGGCCGCGCCTTTTGTCGTCCTGGACATTCCGCTGCTGTTTGAAACGGGCGCGGAAAAGCGGGTCGACCGCGTGGTGGTGGTCACCTGCTCGGCCGAACTCCAGCGCGAAAGAGCGTTGAAGCGCCCGGGAATGACCGAGGAAAAACTCGCGATGATCCTTGCACGGCAGGTGCCCGACAGCGAAAAGCGTAAACGCGCCGACTACATCATCGATACCAGCGACAGTTTCGACGTCACCCGCAGCCAGGTGAAGGCCGTCGTCGACGAACTCGCAGCCAACAACGGAGACACGGATGCGTGAGATCATCTTCGATACGGAAACGACGGGCCTCGACAATCGCGAGGACCGCGTGATCGAAATCGGCGGTGTCGAACTCGAAAATCAGTTTCCGACCGGCCGCACGCTGCACATTTTCATCAATCCCGGCAGCCGCAAGGTTCACCCGGATGCGCTCGCCATCCACGGCATCACCGACGAATTCCTGAAGGACAAACCGCCCTTTGCCGATGTCGTCGACGAGATCCTCGATTTCTTCGGAGATGCGCGTTGGGTCGCGCACAACGCCACCTTCGACATGGGCTTCGTCAACGCCGAGTTCGCCCGTCTGGGATTGCCGCCAATCGCCGTCGATCGGGTGACGGACACCTTGGCGCTTGCTCGCCGCAAGCACCCGATGGGGCCGAACTCGCTCGATGCGCTTTGCCGTCGTTACGGCATCGACAATTCACACCGCGCGAAACACGGCGCTCTTCTCGACTCCGAACTGCTTGCCGAAGTCTATATCGAGATGATCGGCGGTCGGCAGGCTGCGCTCGGCCTTGTCTCGACGAAATCGGCGGGGCAGTCGATCGAACTCGACGATGCGCCGATTGTCATCAGTCAGCGTCCGCGTCCGCTGCCGAGCCGGCTGTCGGAGGACGATCTTGCGGCGCACGCCGCGCTGATTGCGAAGATCGGCGCCAAGGCAATCTGGGCAAAATACGAACCCCAGGAATAACGGGCATCAAAAAAGCCCGGCATGAGCCGGGCTCAGACTGCTGACAAACCCCTGGCGTTTGCCGGGGGTTTTTGATTCCTTGGGTCATGTTGAAGAAACCCGGCCCCGAACAGACCGCGCTTGAGATGGTGACGCTGGAGCAGCTGGTCCCGAAGGATCACCTGCTGCGTCGGATCGATGCGGTGATCGACTTTTCCTTCATCCATGATCGGGTTGCCGGGCTTTATTGCGCCGACAACGGTCGTCCGCCGCTTGATCCGACCTTGATGTTCAAGGCGCTGTTCATCGGCTACATGTTCGGCATCCGCTCCGAGCGCCAGCTGGTGCGCGAGATCGAGGTCAATGTCGCCTATCGCTGGTTCCTGCGGCTGAAGCTGACCGCTGGGGTGTTCGACGCCTCGACGCTGTCGCAGAACCGGCGGCGGCGTTTCAACGATACGTCGGTGGCGCAAGACATCTTCGACCACATCGTCAGCCAAGCGATCGCCCATGGGCTGGTCGATGGTACGGTGCTCTATACCGACTCGACCCATCTGAAGGCCAATGCCAACAAGGGTAAATACGATTTGTAGATGATCGAGAAGTCGCGCTCCGACTACTGGGCCGATCTCGACCGGGCGATCGATGCGGAACGCGCCTTGCACGGCCAGAAGCCGTTGAAGGAGAAAGAGCGCGAACCCGAGGTGAAGGAGACCAAGGTGTCGCGCACCGACCCCGACAGTGGCTACATGGTGCGCGAGGACAAGCCGAAGGGCTTCTTCTATCTCGATCACCGCACGGTGGACGGCCGCCACGCGATCATCACCGACACCTTTGCCACACCGGCCAACGTGCACGATTCGATCGTCTATCTCAACCGATTGGACCGCCAACGCGACCGCTTCGGCTTCGCGGTTGGGGCGGTCGGGCTCGATGCCGGCTATGCCACCGCCGGTATCGCCAGGGGGCTGGAAGACCGCGCCATCCACGGCGTCACCGGCTACCGCAACCCGACGCCGCCCAGGCCCGGCATGATGCGCAAGTCGAAGTTCGTCTACGACCACGGGCAGGATGGCTACCGCTGCCCCGAGGGTCAGCTTCTGACCTACGCCACCACCGACCGCAACGGCTACCGCCACTATACCTCCGATCCCACAACCTGCTGCGACTGCCCGCTGCTGGCCTCCTGCACCGGCAACGTCAAGGCCGTGCGCACCGTCACCCGCCATGTCTGGGCCGACGCGCGCGAGCGCACCGACGCCCACCGGCTGACCCCTTGGGGCAAGGCGGTCTACAAGCGGCGCAAGGAGACGGTGGAGCGCTCCTTCGCCGACGCCAAGCAACTGCATGGCCACCGCTGTGCCCGCTTCCGCGGCCTCGTCAAAGTCACATGCCAATGCCTGCTGGCCGCAGCCGCCCAGAACATCAAGAAGATCGCCTTGGCGCTGACCAAAGCGCCGAAACCAGCGCTGGCGTGAGCCAAGCCGCCGCGCTCGTGCCCTTCGAACCCGACCGGCCACCTTCGCTCGATGCCCCCCACAAACAAAAACAAAACCCGCCGAAAATATCGACGGGTTTGTCAGCGGTCTGAGCCCGGCATGAGCCGGGCTTCTTTGTTCCAGCGTTCTGGATTTCGATCAGTTCGCGGTTTCGTTCGAGTTCGAAACCTGGGCACGGACCTTTTCTTCGGCCATGCGCTGCGCGAACATCTGCGCGAAGTCGATCGGGTCGATCATCAGCGGCGGGAAGCCACCGTTGCGTGTCGCGTCGGCAACGATCTGGCGCGCGAACGGGAACAGCAGGCGCGGGCACTCGATGAAGAGCAGCGGCAGCATGTGCTCCTGCGGGAAACCGGCAACGCGGAAGACGCCGCCATAGGCCAGCTCGACGTTGAAGAGAACGCGTTCGCCGTCCTTGGCTTCGGCATTCAGCGACAGAACGACGTCGAAATCGTTCTCTGCGAGCGGGTTGGCGTTGACATTGACGTTGATGTTGATCGACGGCGCCTTGTCACGAGCCTGCAGCGAACGCGGAGCGCCCGGGTTTTCGAAGGAAAGGTCCTTGATATACTGGGCGAGGATGTTCAGCGACGGGCTCTGCTGCGCGCTGCCGTTGCCGTTGGATGCGGTATCAGTCGTCATAAGGGTTCCTCGACATCAATTCGGTGAGGCCATCTAGCATTTCGGCCTAGGGCTTACAACCCTGCGGACTCGGCGCGTTCGGCCGGATACGTGTGCCTTTGCTCCAAACCGAGAAGCCGGGAATATGCTCCAGAATGTGGGCGACGGAGTGCCGTTTGCGCATTTTTTGGTTAGGGGCGATGGCGATCGCCATTTTGCGGCGGATCCTCGTCGTCCGTCCGCGAGAATTCGCCTTCGTCGAGGTCGATGACGCGTGGCGAGGGCCGTGGCTCCCGCGGGTCGTTTTGTGGGTACCAGTTCGCCCCGGATGCCGCGGTCAGGATCGTCATCCGCTTGCGCAGGTAGGCGGCCACGCCATTCCGGACAAAGGGCAGAAACAGGAGGAGCCCGATCACGTCGCTGACGAAGCCCGGCACGATGAGCAGGATCGCTGCGACGAAAAGCAAGGCGCCGCCGATCACCTCCCGGCCCGGATCGCTGCCGGTGCGGGTGGCATCCTGCATCCTGCGGATGACGGTAAATCCCTGGACTCTGAGCAGGATCACACCCACAAATGCGCTTGCAAGCACCAGAAGCAGCGTCATCAAAAGCCCGATCTCTCGGCCGACGACGACGAAACCGGCGATCTCGGCGAGCGGGAGCCCGAGGATGACGAGGGGAATAAGAAATGATCGCATCAATGCTGCCCGAAAATGAAACCTGGTATCACATCCCCTTCTACCGCATGTTTCCTCAAATCGTCTCCGATATCAGGCAAAAGCATGCAGCAACTCCGAGGTACCACAGCGATCTTTGCGCATCTTAAAAGACGCTCGGCGCCGTAAGGGTGCGGACATCGCCATTTGAATGATCTATTCTTGCGGACTATATGGAAATAGCCACGAGAAAATCTAACAGCGGTTCCGGGTGGAAATGGGCTCCTTCGACTTCATCACGTTTTTTTTCCTGATCGCCGCGGTGGTCATTTTCCTGCAGCTGCGCAGCGTCTTGGGCCGCCGGACAGGAAACGAACGGCCGCCGTTCGATCCCTACTCGCCGCGTGACATGAGCCAGGGGCCGGAAAGCGGTGACAAGGGCAAAGTCGTACAGTTGCCGCGACGCGAGAACGCGGACGAAGAAGCGGGGCGATACGAATCGATCGATACCTTCGCCAAGGCGGGTACGACACTGAATACCCAGCTTCGATCGCTGAGCGACGCTGATCCGAGCTTCGATCCCAAGGAATTCGTCCACGGCGCGAAGATGGCCTATGAGATGATCGTCATGGCTTTTGCTGACGGCGACCGCAAGACGCTGAAGAACCTGCTGTCCCGCGAGGTCTATGAAGGCTTCGACGCGGCGATCACCGACCGCGAGCGCAAGGGGGAAGTCGTCAAGTCCACCTTTGTCGGCATCGACAAGGCGGACATCATTCACGCCGAAGTGAAGGACAGCGAAGAAAACATCACGGTGCGCATCGTCAGCCAGCTGATTTCGGCGACCTATGACAAGCAGGGTGGCCTGATCGACGGCGATGCCGAGTCGGTTGCCGAGGTCAACGATCTCTGGACCTTTGCGCGCGACATCCGTTCGCGGGATCCAAACTGGAAGCTAATCGCCACCGAATCCGAAAACTGAGCGGGCGGGGCTGCCATGTCCTTTCGACTTGAACCCGTCAGTTTCGACGATCTTCCCGGCTGGCGGGACGACAACCCGACCAAGGTGATCGAGGCGATGCGCCGCTGTCAGAAGCACGTCTCGACGGTCAAGCCCTATCGCACCGGTTCGCTCGGGATCTCGGTCGATGATCTGATGCCGGCTCTCTCGGCCTCGTCGGCGGACATCGATACGGCTGAAGGCGCGCGGGCATTTTTCGAGAAGCACTTCGTGCCGTTTCTGATCGGCCCGGACGCCGGTTCCGGATTCGTGACCGCGTTCTACGAACCGGAAATCGAAGTCCGTGCTGAAGCGAACGAAACCTATCGTTATCCGCTTTATCGCCGGCCGGACGACCTGGTCGATATCGATGACAGCAACCGACCCGACGGCATGGATCCCTATTTCGCCTTTGGCCTTTCTGACGGTGACCGGATCAGCGAGTATCCGGACAGGCGGGCCATCGAACAGGGCTATTTGACTGGCCGCGGCCTGGAAATTGCCTATGCAAAATCCAAGGTCGATGTTTTTTTCGTGCATGTGCAGGGTGCTGCGCGGCTCGTTTTCCCGGACGGTTCGCGCCGTCGCGTGACCTATGCTGCCAAGACCGGACACTATTTCTCGCCGGTCGGCAAATTGCTAATTGAGCGCGGCAAGATCGATGCCGCGACCGTCTCGATGATGAGCATCCGTGCCTGGCTGGAGGCGCACCCGGACGACGTCGATGAAGTGCTCTGGCACAACCGGTCGTTCATCTTCTTCCGTGAGGCCGCGGTCGAGGACGAGCACCTGGGTCCGATCGCCGCTGCCAAGGTTTCGCTCGAGCCGGGACGTTCCTTGGCGGTGGATCGCCTGATCCACACTTTCGGCGTGCCCTTTTATATCGCGAGCGAGAGCCTGACGCGCCTCGACGACGGAAAGCCCTTCCAGCGCCTGATGCTGGCGCTCGACACGGGTTCGGCGATCGTTGGGCCGGCGCGCGGTGACATCTTCACCGGTTCCGGCTTCGAGGCTGGCGAACGGGCCGGCGCAGTCCGCAATGCGGCGGATTTTTATGTCTTTGTTCCCAGGGCTGCCGCGGCACGATACGGCCATGCCTAAGGAAAAGAAGCTTTCGTCCGAAGATCGCATTCTCTGGGGCAAGGTTGCCCGCTCGACGAGACCGATGCCGGGCCGGCTCGACGACCTGATGGAGATGTTGGCCGAGGACGAACAGCCAAAACCGCAGGAAGAACCGAAAGCCAAGCAGCAACAGAAACCGACCGGTACCGTCGAGCCGCCGGGCATCACGCTGACGAAAAGGCCGGGCGAGAAAGTGCATCATCCGCTTGAGCAGCCGGTCAAGCGCAAGCTTGCCAAGGGGCGCCTGACACTCGAGGCGCGGATCGACCTGCACGGCATGATCCAGAGCGAAGCGCATGGCTTGCTGCTGCAGTTTCTTCTGAGGGCGCATGAGCGGGGGCTGCGCCATGTGCTCGTCATTACCGGTAAGGGCACCTCGTTCGGTAGCGACGGCGCTTTGAAACGGGCTGTGCCGCTTTGGTTCTCCCTGCCTGAGTTCCGGCCGCTGATCTCCTCCTATGAGCAGGCTGCCCGCAACCATGGCGGAGAAGGCGCTCTCTACGTTCGATTGGCCCGTACCCGCGGGAGCGCGATATGACGCCCTTCGGCGAGGCGCTGCGCGAACTCAGGCGCAGGAAGGGCGTGTCGCAGAAACAGATGGCGGCGGCGCTCAACGTTTCTGCCGCCTATCTCTCAGCGCTCGAACACGGAAAGCGCGGTGCGCCGAGTTTCGATTTTCTCCAGCGGGTGGCAGGCTATTTCAACGTCATCTGGGATGAGGCGGAGGAATTGTTCCGTATCGCCAACGTCTCCGCCCCGAAAGTCGTGCTGGACACGTCGGGCCTGACGCCGGAGCACACGGCATTTGCCAACCGGCTCAGCGAGCAAATCCGCGCTTTGTCGCCAGAGACGATCCGCGCCCTGGAAGATGTTTTGGAAAAAGCCACATTTCCTGATAATGACAGGGGATGAATGCCTGTTTCCGGCCGCTGCCTGGCGGTCCGGGATTTGGAACCGTGGACAAATTTTCTATAGTCCACGAGGCGTCCGAGACGTGATTCGCAACGAATCACCATGTCCGAAGAACCTGGAAAGACCCGTAGCTGAATGACCGATATTCCTGAGACCGAAACCGGCGCCAGCGCCGAATATGGTGCCGATTCCATCAAGGTGCTGAAGGGCCTGGATGCCGTGCGCAAGCGGCCTGGCATGTATATCGGCGACACGGACGACGGCTCCGGTCTGCATCACATGGTCTACGAAGTCGTCGACAACGCGATCGACGAGGCGCTCGCCGGTCATGCCGACATCGTCACGGTGGCGCTCAATCCGGACGGATCGGTGACGGTGACCGACAACGGCCGCGGTATCCCGACCGCCATCCACAAGGAGGAAGGCGTCTCGGCGGCCGAGGTCATCATGACCCAGTTGCACGCCGGCGGTAAGTTCGACCAGAACTCCTACAAGGTCTCGGGCGGTCTGCACGGCGTCGGCGTGTCGGTGGTCAACGCGCTGTCGGTTTCGCTGAAGTTGAAGATCCGCCGTTCCGGCAAGATCCACGAGATGAGCTTTACTCACGGTGTCGCCGATGCTCCGCTTGCGGTGACCGGGGACGCAGGCGACGCGACCGGCACCGAAGTGACCTTCCTGCCGAGCGCCGAGACCTTCTCCAAGACCGAGTTCGACTACTCGACCCTGGAACACCGTCTGCGCGAACTCGCCTTCCTGAACTCCGGCGTCCGCATCATGTTGACGGACAAGCGCCATTCCGACATTCGCCAGGACGAGATGATGTACGACGGCGGCCTTGAAGCCTTCGTCGCCTATCTCGACCGTGCCAAGAAGCCGCTGGTGCATAAGCCGGTTGCCATTCGTGGCGAGAAGGACGGCATCACCGTCGAAGTCGCCATGTGGTGGAACGACAGCTACCACGAAAACGTGCTCTGCTTCACCAACAACATCCCGCAGCGCGACGGCGGCACCCACATGGCCGGTTTCCGCGCGGCGCTGACGCGGCAGGTTACCTCCTACGCGGATTCCTCGGGCATCACGAAAAAGGAAAAGGTCACGCTCCAGGGCGAGGACTGCCGCGAGGGCCTGACGGCCGTTCTTTCGGTCAAGGTTCCGGACCCGAAGTTCTCGTCGCAGACGAAGGACAAGCTGGTATCGTCGGAAGTGCGTCCGGTGGTCGAAAGCCTCGTCAACGAAGCGCTCAGCACCTGGTTCGAGGAACATCCGAGCGAAGCCAAGATCCTCGTCGGCAAGGTGGTCGAAGCGGCTGCTGCCCGCGAGGCCGCCCGCAAGGCCCGCGAACTGACGCGCCGCAAGGGTGCGCTCGACATCTCGTCGCTGCCCGGAAAGCTTGCCGACTGCTCCGAGCGCGATCCGGCCAAGTCCGAACTCTTCCTGGTGGAAGGGGACTCGGCAGGCGGCTCCGCCAAACAGGGCCGTTCGCGCGAAAACCAGGCGATCCTGCCGCTTCGCGGCAAGATCCTCAACGTCGAACGCGCCCGCTTCGACAAGATGCTGTCGAGCCAGGAAATCGGCACGCTGATCACCGCGCTCGGCACCTCGATCGGCAAGGACGAGTTCAACGCCGACAAGCTGCGCTACCACAAGATCATCATCATGACGGACGCCGACGTCGACGGCGCCCATATCCGCACCCTGCTGCTCACCTTCTTCTTCCGTCAGATGCCGGAGCTGATCGAGCGCGGCCATCTCTATATCGCCCAGCCGCCGCTCTATAAGGTGACGCGCGGCAAGTCGGCCCAGTACCTCAAGAACGAGCAGGCGCTGGAAGACTACCTGATCACGATGGGCCTGGAAGAAGCGACGCTGGAGCTGGAATCGGGCGAAGTTCGCGCCGGCCAGGATCTGCGCGAAGTCATCAACGACGCGCTCCGCCTGCGCAATCTGATGAACGGGCTGCACTCGCGCTACAACCGCTCCATCGTCGAACAGGCAGCGATTGCCGGAGCGCTGAATGTCGAGCTCAACGGCCAGCGCGACGCCTACGAGGCGGTCGCCGCGGAAGTTGCCCGTCGCCTCGACGTGATCGCCGAGGAAACCGAACGCGGCTGGACCGGTGCGGTCACGGCCGAAGGCGGTCTCCGCCTCGAGCGCATGGTTCGCGGCGTCAAGGAAGTCGCCGTGCTCGACATGGCGCTGATCGGCTCGTCCGATGCCCGTTACATCGACCAGCTCACCGCCAAGCTCAAGGAAGTCTATGCCGCCCCGCCCGTCCTGCGTCGCCGCGACGGCACGCAGGAGATCAGCGGACCGCGTGCGCTTCTCGACGCCATTTTCGCGGCTGGCCGCAAGGGCCTGTCGATGCAGCGCTACAAGGGCCTCGGTGAAATGAACGCCGAGCAGCTCTGGGAAACGACGCTCGACCCGAACGTCCGCTCGTTGCTGCAGGTCCGGGTCGCCGATGCGACCGATGCTGACGGCCTGTTCTCGCGCCTGATGGGCGACGAGGTCGAGCCGCGCCGCGATTTCATCCAGGAAAACGCGCTGAGCGTCGCCAACCTCGACATCTGATCTTTCCGAAAATCATTGCCGATTGGGATCCCGGTGCCGCGCGGCACCGGGATTTTTCGTTATTCGCCCTTGAACTGGCCTTCGAAGGCGAACTCGCTGACCGGCTTGCGTTGGCTTGGGATTTCCCGCGCGCGCAGATCGTCAGGCAGCGTCGAGGGATCGGCCAGCCGGCCGATCGCAACGGCGGCCTCGACCCGGTAATGTTCGGGAACGTTCAGAACGCGCATGGCCTTGTCGCGGTCGATGCCCGCCATGCCATGGGCGTGCCAGCCGGAAAGCGAAACCTGCAAGGCAAGGCTGTACCAAGCGGCGCCCGTGTCGAAGGCATGGGTATAGGCCGGGCGCATTTCGCCATTCTGTGCTTGGCTATGGGTTCTCGAAATGACGATCAGAAGCGCTGCCGCGTTCTTCGCCCAGCGCTGGTTGCCTTCGTCGAGAATGTCGAGCAGTACCGGGAAGTGTTCCGTCCCGCGGCGGGCGTAGACGAAACGCCAGGGCTGTCGGTTGCTTGCCGAAGGTGCCCAGCGGGCCGCTTCGAAGAAGGAAAGCAATTCGCGTTCCGCGATCTCCTCGTGGGTGAAGGCGCGGGGCGACCAGCGCTCAAGGAACATGGCATCGATGGGATAGTCGGCTTTTCTATTGTCGGTCGCCGTCATGGACATGCCTCTTCTATGTGTTCTCTAAATCCTCGGCAGCTTTTCAGCGCCTGATCTGTCCCCGGCGCCTATGGCTCGATTCGTTTCGGACGCTACATGAGGACGGGTGCGGATGAAACCGGGTTGGACGCACGCAAACGTGCATGCGATCTGTAGGCTGCGCGGGTCGGGAAAGTGCAGAAACGGTCGCGTGGGTCATTGCCGTTTCCAGTAAAAAAGTTGTATAAGTTCTGTAGATTTTGAGAGAGGACGGATCATGTCGTTTAAAGACCCATCATTGTTTCGCCAGGCAGCCCTCGTCGGCGGCGAGTGGATCGAGGCAGACGCGGCGAACGCGATCGAGGTGAACAACCCCGCGACCGGCGAAATCATCGGCCGAGTGCCGAAGCTTGGCGCCAAGGAAACCAAGGCAGCGATCGAGGCGGCGCGTCTGGCCCAGAAGGGCTGGGCGGCGCGCACGGCCAAGGAGCGTGCCGGCATCCTGCGCAAATGGTTCGAGCTGATGATCGAGAACAAGGAGGATCTCGGCCGCATCCTGACGCTGGAACAGGGCAAGCCGCTGGCGGAAGCCACCGGCGAAATCGTCTATGGCGCAAGCTTCGTCGAGTGGTTCGCCGAAGAAGCGCGCCGCATCTATGGCGACCTGATCCCCGGCCATCAGCCCGACAAGCGCATCCTGGTGATGAAGCAGCCGATCGGCGTCGTCGCGGCGATCACGCCGTGGAACTTCCCCAATGCGATGATCACCCGCAAGGCCGGCCCGGCCTTCGCCGCCGGCTGTGCCATGGTGCTGAAGCCCGCAGCGCAGACGCCGTTCTCGGCGATTGCGATCGCGATCCTTGCCGAACGCGCCGGGCTGCCGAAGGGTCTCTTCAGCGTCATCACCGGTTCCGCCCGCGAGATCGGCGCCGAGATGACCTCCAACCCTGTCGTGCGCAAGCTCACCTTCACCGGTTCGACCGAAGTTGGTGCCGAGCTCTATCGCCAGAGTGCCGGCACGATCAAGAAGCTCGGTCTCGAACTCGGCGGCAATGCGCCGTTCATCGTTTTCGACGATGCCGATCTCGATGCCGCAGTTGAAGGCGCGCTGATCGCCAAGTTCCGCAACAACGGCCAGACCTGCGTCTGCGCCAACCGCATCTATGTGCAGGACAAGGTCTATGACGCCTTCTCCGACAAGCTCGCCAAGGCGGTCGCCAAGCTGAAGATCGGCAACGGCCTCGATGAGGGCGTGATCTTGGGCCCGCTGATCGACAAGGCGGCGCTGGAGAAGGTGGAGGAGCACATCGCTGACGCCACCTCAAAGGGCGCACGCGTGATCCAGGGCGGCAAGCGCCACACACTCGGCGGCACTTTCTATGAGGCGACGGTCCTGGCCGACGTCACCCAGGCGATGGCAGTTGCGCGCGAGGAAACCTTCGGGCCGGTAGCGCCGCTCTTCCGCTTCAAGGACGAGGCCGATGTGGTCGAGCAGGCGAACGACACCGAATTTGGTCTCGCATCCTACTTCTACGCCAAGGATCTGGCCCGCGTGTTCCGCGTCGCCGAAGCACTGGAATACGGCATGGTCGGCGTCAACACCGGGCTGATCTCGACCGCGGAAGCGCCATTCGGCGGCGTGAAACTCTCCGGTCTCGGCCGCGAGGGTTCCAGGTACGGCATCGAGGAGTTCACCGAGATCAAATACGTCTGCCTTGGCGGCGTTGCCTGAAACAGGCGAAAACCCGACTTGCGGAAAACCGGCCAGTGTTTTGGCCGGTTTTCTTGTAAGCAAAGTAAACCTCCACCTCCGGTGGAGGACTGGACGGGTTCTACATTGTGATTGAGAGACCTCCGTGCTTGGACCGCTAGGCTGGCCGAGACATAGAACGGAGGTTTTATGGATGAACGATCGCAATCACACGCGACATGGGACTGCAAATACCATGTGGTCTTCGCGAGTAAGTACCGAACGAAACGTCTTTACGGTGACGTGCGACGTGAATTGGGTGACCTTTTGCATCGGCTTGCTCTGCAAAAGGACTGCCGGATCGAGGAAGGGCATCTTATGCCCGACCATGTGCATATGCTGATATCGATCCCGCCGAAATATTCGGTGTCGCACATTGTCGGCTTCTTGAAGGGCAAGACCGCCCTTTACGTGGCCAACAAATACGCCCGCAAACGGCGCTACAAAGGGTATCACTTTTGGGCGCGAGGGTACTTCGTCTCAACGGCTGGCTATGATGAGCAGGTCGTCAGACGTTATATCCGCAATCAAGAAAAGGCCGACAAAGCTTCCGACTTTGCCGACCTCTTTAACCGTAGCTACTAACTTATAGCAAAACCGCTTCTAGCGGTTCAAGCGCAGCGTTTCAAACCTCCACCTCTGGTGGAGGTTATGACTTTTGCCAGCAAGGCGTTAGTCTTCGCAGTCGAATCTATCGATGGCGTGAGGTCGGCCCTCACACCCCAGCCCTCTCGGCGCGAGCGGAGAAAAGGGATTTCAAGGCGGCGCGGTCTTGTCTCCGTTTACGGGGAGCGGAACCGGCAAGCGGGTGAGGGGGCGAAGTTCCACGCTGCGTTTAAGGAGAACAGACATGCCGGCACCGAAGAACCCCTTTAAGGCAGCTCTGCGCGAAAACCGCTTCCAGCTTGGACTATGGGTGGCGCTTGCCAGCCCCTATGCGGCGGAAGTGGTGGCCGGCAGCGGCTATGACTGGCTGCTGATCGACGGCGAGCATGCGCCGAACGATATCCCGCTGCTGTCGGCACAGTTTCGCGCGGTCTCGACATCAGCCAGCCATCCGATGGTCCGTCTGCCGGTCGGCGATACCGTGTTGATCAAGCAGATCCTCGACACCGGGGTGCAGACCCTGCTGATCCCGATGGTCGAAAGCCTGGCGCAGGCGCAGCAACTGGTGCGCGCCACGCGCTATCCGCCCCATGGCGTTCGTGGCGTCGGTGCCGCCCTCGGCCGCGCGTCTCAGTTCGGCCGTATCGGCGACTATCTCCAAACCGCCGGCGACGAGATCTGCCTGATCCTGCAGATCGAAAGCCGTGCAGGGCTTGCCGCGATCGACGAGATTGCCGCGCTCGACGGCGTCGATGGCCTCTTCATCGGTCCGTCCGACCTGGCGGCGGACATGGGTTATCTCGGCAAACCGGGCCATCCGGAGGTCCGCGCGGCGATTGCCGACGCGTTTGAGCGCATCAAGAAGGCCGGCAAGGCGAGGGGCATCATGACGCTCGACCTCGAGCAGGCGCGCGACTACCGCGAGCTCGGCGCCGATTTCATGGCGATCGGCACGGACGTCACGTCGCTCGTTCGCGCGACGACGGCGCTGCGCCAGGAGTTTCAAGGCGAGGTCGCTTCGGCACCAAAGAAGCAGGAATCCGGCTACTGATCCGAGATCGTGGCGAGTTCGGGCATCGAGACGCCCGGGCTCCAGCGCTGGAGGTCGACGATCCGGCGCTCGATCTTTTCGCGGTGATGGTTGGCGATATCGCCCAGGCGGTGGTTGAGGAACGGGTTTCCGAAACGCTCCAGCGTCGCTGCAGCATAGGTGATCGCCTCGTTCTCCATACCCTTGGCGGCGAAAGCGGGAATGACCTCGGATCGATAGATGTGGTCCAGCCGGGCTGCCACGCGTGCGTCGGCGAGGATCTCCCGGACGGTCTCGTTCGGGTCACGGCCTTCCTCGAGCCAAAGATCCGCAAGCACCGTGTGACCGAGGTTGAGGATGTGAAGCTTCAGCTTCTCATAGGGCGTCAGGTCGTCCACGAGTTTCACCGACGGATGGGCACAGGGCGGGCGTAGACCGGGCTGATTTTCGATTGCCCACAGCGCATAGGGCTCGGCAATCGCGCCGGCGGGCTCCAGCGGTTCGGAGACGATGCGGTCGACCAGCGTGTTTGCCCAGACGACGTTCTTGTCCAGCCATATGGTGAAAGCGTTGCCTTTGACCCGCTCGGCCGCAAGCCGCAGCATCAGCGCCTTCAGCACATCGCCGTTGCGCGACACGAGCTCGCAAGGAAGGATCGTCAGGGGACGCGCACCCCAATCGAAGCGCGCCTTCAAGAGCAGAAGCAGCTTGCCGGGAAAAGAACGGGGAATGTCTATCACCAGGTCGTCGTCGCCGACCTGGTAGCCCGTATCGCCGGTATTGGAGATCAGGATCTCCGCCTCTTCGGCAACGATCTCCCGGATCTCGTTCCAATTTTCGGCGGTCGAGAGCGCCCGCGTTACACTGGTGACCTGTTCTGTCCGGTCGATCCGCTCGCCGCCCTGGATGCCGCGGATGACGACCGGAAAGCCTTCGGGGCGGGCAAGTGCCGCAAGCCGCCCGGCGCGTTCCCGGGATCCGGTTGTCTGGACGATGGTGATCGGCCCGGGCGCCTGACCGGATTTCAGCGCCTCGCTGACGAAGAGATCGGCATGGGCCTGAAGGAAACGGCTGGTCCCGAATTGCACGATCGGTGTCGTCATGTGTGGCTCCGGTAGCTGGCTATGGAATGGATTGAAGCAAGGTCTCGCGCGCGGATTGGAGATGGCGCCGGCAGGCCTGTTCGGCCTTTGCCGGGTCATGCGAGCGCAACGCCTCGATATAGGCAAGGTGTTCTTCCAGCGCGCGCGCGTTGCGCTGGCGGGCATTCGTCTTGTTCCACTGGTAGTGATAGTGGAAGACGATCGCGATAATGTCATAGAAATCGACGATGAAGCGGTTGCTGGACGCCTTGTGTACGAGCAAGTGAAACTGCTCGTCCAGTTCGGAGAATTCCCGATAGCGGTTGTCGATATCGGCCAGGATTTCCCGGTGCAGGGCCTCGATTTTCTTGAGCTCCTCCCACGCGGGGTGATCGTGCGGCAAGGAGACGAAGCGCGCGGCCGAACGCAATTCGAACATCTCGCGCACTTCCGTCAGCTCCAGCGCAAACTCCCGCGTGAAGCCCTTGAGGATCCAGTGGCTATTCGGCCGCTTCTCGATCAGGCCGAAGCGGCTGAAGCGGATCAGGAACTCGCGTACGCTGGTCGTCCCGGTGCCGATCTCTCGCGCCAGTTCGAGCTCGTTGATCTGCATGCCGGGCTCCGCGCCGCCGGCGAGAATCCGGCGCATGAAACTGCGCTCGATGATCTCGGCGAGCGAATCGGTTTCTTCCGTCGGAAAATAGTCGTCGGGGCGGGGCTGCCGCAGCACGTTCTTCTTGCGCTTGTCCCAGGCGATCAGCTGCAGTTCTTCGAAGCGGCCGAGGATTGCGCGCACCGTCGTGCGGCTGACGCCGAGCACCTGCCCAAGCTCCGGCTCGGAGGGCAGTGAGGATGTTTCCGCCAGAAGCTTCAAGCAGCGGTTATAGGCATCCTTGAAGACGGTGTTCTGTTTTGCCATGGCAAGATCCGGCCGGTTCGAAATTCTCTGCGTTTGTCAGGGACGCTCCTCTATCGCGGCGATCCGGTTTTGTCTCCGTCTGTCGTCAACATCTGTTCCTCCCGTTCAACCTGGTCGTTGGCCCGACGGCGTCAGCGACGTTTTTGCTATAATACCCATTGACGACGATCTGTCTATTGTAGATAAAAGACAGAAGAACAGGCCTTAACAATCACGGAGAAATCGGTGTCTGCGCCGTCCACCATCCTGCTCGCACCGGAGGACAACGTCGTCGTGGCGACCTTGGCGATTGCCGCCGGGGACGCACTGCCAAATGGTGCGCGCGCGGCCGCAAAGGTCGATGCCGGCCACAAGATCGCGATCCGCGCCATCCGCGCCGGTGAACCGGTCGTCAAATACGCCCAGGCGATCGGACGGGCCACCGCCGATATCGCCCCGGGCGACCATGTGCACTCCCACAACCTCGCCTTTGACCGGGATCGCCTGGCGATCGGCCCGCAGGGAACGCCGGAAGCAGCAAGCGATGCCGACAAGGCGCGCACATTCATGGGCTATCGCCGTGGCGACGGGCGGGCGGCGACGCGAAACTATATCGGTGTCGTCGCCAGCGTGAACTGTTCCACCACTGTCTGTCGGGCCATCGCCGAGGAGGCGAACAGGCGCATCCTCCCGAAATACGAAGGCATCGACGGGTTCGTGCCGATCGTGCATGACCAGGGCTGCGGCATGTCGTCGACCGGCGACGGCATGGCCAACCTGCACCGAACGCTCGCCGGCTACGCCCGCCACGCCAATTTCGGCGGCGTGCTGATGGTGGGTCTCGGCTGCGAGGTCAACCAGTTGACGCTTTATGGCCAGAGCGGCGCCGGCGGCGAAAAACGTCACTTCAACATTCAGGAAGCCGGCGGGTCGCGGCGTTCGGTGGAAAAGGCCCTCGGTATTCTCGAGGAAATTGCTGCCGAAGTCGGCAAAGCGCGTCGCGTTGCCGTTCCGGTGAGCGAGATCGTCGTCGGCCTGCAATGCGGCGGATCCGATGGGCTATCAGGTATTACCGCCAACCCGGCGCTTGGCGCCGCGGTCGATATCCTTGCGGCGGCTGGCGGTACGGCAATCCTCTCCGAGACCTCGGAGATCTACGGCGCCGAACATCTGTTGCGCAGCCGGGCTGTCAACGAAGCCGTGGCGATGAAGCTCGATGGACTGATCGCCTGGTGGGAGAACTATGTGGCGATGCACGGCGCCTCGCTCGACAACAATCCGTCGCCGGGCAACAAACGCGGCGGCTTGACGACCATCCTCGAAAAATCGCTCGGTGCCGTGGCGAAAGGCGGCCGGTCACCGCTGAACGCCGTCTATCGCTACGCCGAACGGGTGACCGAGCACGGGCTCGTCTTCATGGATACGCCCGGCTACGATCCAGTGTCGGCGACCGGCCAGGTTGCTGGCGGCGCCAATGTCATCGCCTTTACCACCGGCCGCGGCAGTTGTTTCGGCTGTCGGCCGGCGCCGTCGATCAAGCTCACCAGCAACACGGCGCTGTTCAGGGCGATGGAAGAGGACATGGACATCGATTGCGGCGTGATCGCTTCGGGCGAGGCGAGCATCGCAGGGCTTGGCCGCGAGATCTTCGACCTGATCGTCGAGACCGCCTCGGGGCGCAAGACCAAGAGCGAGCTCTTCGGCTATGGCGACAACGAGTTCGTACCCTGGCATCTGGGGGCGACGCTCTAAATACCGAACGACTGGCATCCTTGGAGGAGGAGACGGGGAATGCAGACGAGACGGATCGGTCGAACCGAACTGGCGGTGACCGAATATAGCTTCGGCGCTGCCGGGCTTGGCGGGCTCTACCGGGAGTGCACCCGTGAGGCGGCAGTCGCGACGCTGGAGACCGCCTGGTCCGCCGGCCTGCGCTATTTCGACGTTGCGCCTTATTATGGCCTGGGCCTTGCCGAGCGCCGGGTCGGCGACTTCTTGCGCGACAAGCCGCGCGATGATTTCGTCCTCTCCACCAAGGTTGGCCGGCTCCTTCATCCGGTGCCGGAAGGCAAGGTGCCTGACTATTCCTATGTGAAGCCGCTCAATTTCGACGTCAGCTACGACTACAGCTACGACGGCATCATGCGCTCCGTCGAGTTCAGCTATGCCCGGCTGGGGCTCAATCGCATCGACATTCTCTATGTGCACGATATCGGCGTCTATACCCATGGCGCCGCCCGAAACGCCGTCTATATGAGGCAGTTGCTGGAGGGCGGCCTGAAGGCGCTGGAGGAGCTGAAATCCTCAGGAACCATCGCCGCCTATGGTCTCGGCGTGAACGAGGTACCGGTTTGCCTTGAGGTCATGCGCCGCGCCGATATCGACTGCATCCTTCTGGCCGGCCGCTATACCTTGCTCGATCGCTCGGCCGTCGCCGAACTCTTGCCGCTCTGTGAAAAGAAGCAGACCTCGCTTGTTGTCGGCGGCGTCTTCAATTCGGGCATCCTGGCCACAGGTCCGGTCGAAGGCGCGCATTTCGATTACATGCCGGCAACGGAAGATATCCGGCAAAAGGTCGGCGCCATGGAGGCGGTTGCTCGCGGCATGAATGTGCCGCTCGCGGCACCTGCCATGCAGTTTCCCCTCGGTCACCCCATGGTTGCCTCCGTGCTGCTCGGGACCGCCAAGCCGGAGAGCCTGACCCGCAACATGGCACTCACCGAACACCGGTTTTCCGCGGGGGATTTCGCGGCTTTTGAACCGTTCACGCTGGTCGCGCCGGAGCTCGGAGACGAGCCGGTTCGGGTCTAGCGGAACGCGGCCGCCTTGTGGCTTGAAATGCTGTTCCGGCAGCTTGCCAAGCCGGAATTGTCGTACTAGCATTCAGATATGTTTTTTATCGATAAAAGGTCGATAAGCCGGCACCTGCGATCGACCTCCAAGAAGTGGAACACGGTGCACTGAGAGGAAACCTGGGATGAGCATTTTGAAAAGCAGTCTTACCCGTCGCGCCTTCACCGCCCTGGCCGGTGCTGCGATGATCGCCGGCATGTCGCCGGTCGCGTCCTTCGCGCAGGACGTGACGATCCCGATCATCGTCAAGGACACCACGTCCTTCTACTGGCAGATCGTGCTGGCCGGCGCGCGCGCCGCCGGCAAGGACCTGGGCGTTAATGTACCTGAGCTCGGGGCCCAATCCGAGTCCGACATCAACGGCCAGATCAGCATTCTCGAGAACGCGGTTGCCGGCGCTCCGGCTGCTGTCGTCATCTCGCCAACGGAATTCAAGGCGCTCGGCAAGCCGATCGATGAGGCGGCGAAGGCTGTTCCGATCATCGGCATCGACTCCGGCGCGGACTCGAAGGCCTTCTCCTCGTTCCTCACCACCGACAACGTCCAGGGCGGCCGCATCGCTGCTGACGGTCTTGCTGCGGCGGTCAAGGAAATGACCGGCAAGGAAGAGGGCGAAATCGCCATCATTACCAGTCTTCCGGGCGTCGGCTCGCTCGACCAGCGCCGCGAGGGCTTCCTCGATCAGGTCAAGACGAAGTATCCGGGCTTCAAGGTCGTGGCCGACAAATATGCCGACGGCCAGGCGACCACCGGTCTCAACATCATGACCGACCTGATCACCGCCAATCCCAATCTTGTCGGTGTCTTCGCCTCCAACCTGATCATGGCGCAGGGCGTCGGCCAGGCGATCGCTGAAAACAAGCTCGGCGACAAGATCAAGGTGATCGGCTTCGACAGCGACGACAAGACGGTCGGCTTCCTCAAGGAAGGCGTTCTGGCCGGTCTCGTCGTTCAGGATCCCTACCGCATGGGCTATGATGGCGTGAAGACGGCGCTGGCCGTTTCCAAGGGTGAAAAGGTCGAAAAGAATGTCGATACCGGTGCCAATCTGGTGACCAAGGCCAATATGGCCGAACCGAAGATCGACGCTCTTTTGAACCCGAAGGTCAAGTGACGACGGCCGCGGCGGGCCGCTTGCCCGCCGCACCCGCTTGCGACCGGAACGAGGACCGGTCGCAAGCGATCTCTGCGATGGGAGGAATGCGCGGATGACCGAGTTGCAAGAGGCGCGCGACATCAGGACTGAAGGCCTGCACGTGGCAACGCGCCATCCGGTTCCGAAGGGCGAGCCGATCCTGGAACTGCGCGCCCTGCAGAAGAAATACGGTGCCGTGGAAGCCTTGAAGCCGGCGTCGCTGATCTTTCTGTCCGGTGAGATTCACGCGATCGTCGGCGAGAACGGTGCCGGCAAGTCGACGCTGATCAAGCTTCTGACCGGCGTCATCAAGCGCACGTCCGGCGAGATCTTTTGGTGCGGCAAACCCGTCCAGCTCGACACGCCACACGAGGCGATCGAACGCGGCATCAACGCCGTGCACCAGGAGGTCGTGCTCTGCGCCCACCTGACGGTGGCGGCCAACATGTTTCTCGGCGACGAGATCAACCGCAACGGACTGATGCGCAAGCGCGCCATGACCGAAGCGGCCCAGCGCGTACTCGACGATCTCGGCTTCAACCTGCCCGCCGCTGCCGTGCTTGGCAGTCTGACGATCGGCCAGCAGCAGCTCGTCGCCACCGCCCGCGCCGCGATGCGCGGCACGCAGTTCCTGATCTTCGACGAGCCGACGGCCTATCTGACCCGGCAAGAATCGGCCCAGCTCTTCCGGCTGATCCGCAGGCTCCAGGCCGAAGGCGTGACCATCGTCTATATCAGCCACCGCATGGAAGAAGTCTTCGAGCTTGCCGATCGCGTCTCGGTGCTGCGTGACGGCACCCATGTCGGTACCCGCAAGATCGGCGAAACCAACGAGGCGGAACTGATCGCGTTGATGATCAACCGCACGATCGAGCAGATCTATCACAAGGAGCATTTTCCGCTCGGCGAAGTCATCGTCGAAACGCGAGACTTGAGCGGTCCCGGATTCCAGGATGTATCGCTGACCGTTCGCGCCGGCGAGATCGTCGGCCTCTACGGGTTGATCGGAGCGGGGCGCAGCGAGTTTGCGCTCGGCCTCTATGGGCGTCATCGTCCGAGCGCCGGCGAGGTCTATTGGAAAGGGCGCAAGGTGGATATCGCCAGTGAGCGTGTCGCCATGGATCTCGGTATCGCGCTGGCGCCGGAAAGCCGTCGCGACCAGGGCCTGTGCCTCAATCTGCCGATCGGCCTCAACATCAATCTGCCGGTTTTCAGCCGGCTGACGCGTGGGCTGACGATCAACGGCCAGCAGGAGCGGGAGAATGCCGACCGGCAGATCCGCGACCTGAAGATCAAGACGCCTTCGCGCCGGGTCTTGGCGTCCGCCATGTCCGGCGGCAACCAGCAGAAGATTGTCATTGGCAAATGGCTGAGCCACGGTGCCAAGCTCTTCATTTTCGACGAGCCGACCGTCGGCGTCGACGTTGGCACCAAGGCGGAAATCTACCGCCTGTTCGCGCGGCTTCTTGAGAACGGGGCGGGCATCATCCTGATCTCGTCCTATCTGCCTGAAGTCTACGAGCTCGCGGATCGCCTGCACGTTTTCCGGCGCGGCCGGCTGGTTGCCAGCCATGACTACCGCGCCGCGAGCCATGAGGAAGTGCTGACGCAGGCGATCGGCGTTTGAGCGCCGAGAGCGGGATGAGGTGAGCGGTTTTCCGCCCGCATCCCGCTCCAGCTTATGAAGACGTCATGATGTCTTGGTCGGATAGACCAAGATCATCATGATCTAAGAAACTTGAGGGATGCAGGGAGGAAGATCATGAGTGCGGAAACGGTGGAGAGCAGTGCCAGCGCGGCGCCACGTAAGGGCGTGAGCATTCTGTTCGGCCTCACCCTCTTGGGGCTGCTTCTGTTCCTGTGGCTGCTGCTGGGCTTCGCCACCAACAGTTTCTGGACGCCCAACAACATCAGCAACCTGCTGCGCCAGGGCGCGATGACGGCGATCCTTGCGGTCGGCCAAACCTTTGTCATCATCACCGCCGGCATCGATCTTTCGGTGGGCGCGGTGGTCGGCTTCACCAGCGTCATCGTCGCCTGGCTGCTTGCGGCCGGCATGCCGCTTTGGGCCGCCATCCTGCTCACGCTTGCCTTCGGAGTGCTGATCGGCGCCTTCCACGCCTTCGGCATCGTACGCATGGGCCTGCCGCCCTTCATCATCACGCTTGCGACCCTCACCTCGCTCCGTGGCATCGGCCTGCTGATCACCAACGGCTCGACGATCTCGATCACCAATGAAGCCTTCACCAACTTCTCGCGGGCGGATTTCCTCGGCGTGCCCAGCCTGTTCTGGATGGTGATCGTGGTGGCGATCCCGGCCTATGTCTTCCTGCATCTGAGCCGCTTCGGGCGCTACCTCTTCGCCGTCGGGTCGAACAGCGAGGCCGCACGCCTCTCCGGCGTCAATGTCCACCGCACCATCTATCTCGCCTATATCCTCTCCTCGACTTGCGCCGCCTTCGTCGGCCTGCTGCTCGCCTCGCGCATCGGCATCGGCAACGCCACGCAAGCCGAAGGCTGGGAACTGCAGGCGATCGCCTCGTCGGTCATCGGCGGTACCAGCTTGTTCGGCGCAGTCGGTTCGGTGCACGGGCCGCTGCTCGGCGCCTTCATCCTCGCGACGATCAACAACGGCGCCAATCTCCTGAACGTCAACTCGTTCTGGCAGCGCATCATCACCGGCGTTCTGATCATCGTCATCGTCTATTTCGACCAACTCCGGCGCCGCAGCGCCCGCTAGGCGCAGGCTCCGAACATTCCGTGGGAAATGCCATGAAAGCCGTGCTCTGCCTCGAACCCGGCCGCCTGGAGGTCGTCGACCGTCCGCCGGCGGACAACGTGCCTGACGGTTGGGTGCGTCTTGCCGTCAGCCATGTCGGCATCTGCGGCACCGATTATCATATCTTCGCCGGCAAGCATCCGTTCCTTGAATATCCCAGGGTCATGGGCCACGAGATATCGGCAACGGTCATCTCCGGTGGTCGCGGCACGGCGATCGCGCCCGGCACGCCGGTCGTGGTGAACCCCTATCTTTCCTGCGGCAACTGCGTTGCCTGTCGAAAGGGCAAACCGAACTGCTGCACGGCCATCAGGGTACTCGGAGTCCATACCGATGGTGCCTTCTGCGAAGAGATTGTCGTGCCGGAGGGTAATCTTTATCCGGCACAGGACCTGTCCCCCGAAGCGGCTGCCACCGTCGAGTTTCTGGCGATCGGCGCCCATGCGGTGCGGCGCGCGGCGATGGCGACAGGCGCGCGATCATTGGTCATCGGGGCAGGGCCGATCGGTCTCGGCACCGCGATCTTCTCACGCATTGCCGGCCATCAGGTGACGCTGATCGACACCAGCGCCGAACGGCTGGACTTTGCCGCTCGGAAGCTCGGCCTTGCCAATGGCATTGTCGCGGATGCGGACATAGCGGCGCGCGTTGCCGAGGCTACGGGTGGCGACGGTTTCGACGTCGTCTTCGATGCCACTGGTCATGGTGGCTCGATGCAGGCGGCCTTTTCCTACGTCGCCCATGGCGGCACGCTGGTCTTCGTCAGCGTCGTCAAGGACGAGATCCGCTTTTCCGACCCGGAGTTCCACAAGCGCGAGATGACGCTGATCGGAAGCCGCAACGCGACCCGCCAGGACTTTGACCATGTGGTCGCGTCGATCGCTTCCGGCCTTGTACCAGTCGAGGCCCTGATCACTCACCGCACGACACTTGACGGAGCCCTCGTCGATCTCCCGCGCTGGGCGGAAGAAAAGACGGGTCTGGTCAAGGCAATCGTCAAGGTGGCTGTCGCGTGAGAGATCGCTGATTGCTGCGTCGCCACAGAGTCGCCATAGAGAGTGGAGCTGCCATTCGCTCTTCGGAGACGCCGTTTTTTCCTGAAATTGCCCGGCATCCGGTTCTCAGCGCACGAAAATAGCGGAAAACCGGCAGTTTCAGACAAGCTCGTTTGCAAATCGTCAGGAATCCGGATTCATTCTGGCTTCAGGCCTTGTATCGCGGTGACACGGGTATACATGTTGCACTGCACAAGAAAAATGGTAGTCTGGCAGCGATTGCGGACACCAAGACAAACAATCGCAAGCTTGCGTCCGACCGGGAGCGGCGTTGTCGTTGATTGAACCAAGGGGTACGCTTCCCATGTTCTACCAGCTCTATGAATTGAACCATGCAATGATGGCGCCGTGGCGTACGGCCGCCGATGCCATGCGGCTTGCCTTCAGCAACCCGATGAATCCCATCTCGCACACCTATTTCGGTCGTGCGGCTGCCGCCGGGCTCGAAGTGTTCGAGCGCTCCACCCGCCGCTATGGCAAGCCGGAGTTCGGACTTCCCGCGACCGAGGTCGACGGCACGTCCGTCTCCGTCTACGAGCGCATCGTCTGGCGCGCTCCCTTCTGCAACCTCATCCATTTCGAGCGCGCCTTGCCCAAGGGGCGTGCCGCCGATCCGAAGGTTCTGGTGGTGGCGCCGATGTCCGGCCACTACGCGACGCTGCTGCGCGGCACCGTGGAAGCTTTGCTGCCGCATTCCGACATTTACATCACCGACTGGATCGACGCCCGCATGGTGCCGCTCAGCGAAGGCACTTTCGATCTCGATGACTACATCGACTATGTCATCCAGATGCTCCACTTCCTGGGCCCGAACACCCATGTGATCGGCGTCTGTCAGCCGGCAGTGCCGGTACTCGCCGCCGTCGCCCTGATGGAAGCGGCCGACGATCCGCTGTCGCCGGCGACGATGACTCTGATGGGCGGACCGATCGACACGCGCATCAATCCGACCGGCGTCAACCAACTCGCCGAACAGCGGCCGATCGAATGGTTCCGCGACAATGTCATCATGCCGGTGCCGTGGCCGCAGCCAGGCTTCATGCGCATGGTCTATCCGGGCTTCCTGCAGCTCTCCGGCTTCATGTCGATGAACCTCGACCGTCACCTGATCGCCCACAAGGAGTTCTTCGCGCATCTGGTGAAGAACGACGGCGATGCCGCCGAGAAGCATCGCGACTTCTACGACGAGTATCTCGCGGTTATGGACCTGACCGCTGAATTCTACCTCCAAACCGTGCAGGTGGTCTTCATGCAGCATGCGCTCCCGAAGGGCGAGATGATGCATCGCGGCAAGCGCGTCGATACGACAGCGATCAGGAAGGTCGCGCTGCTGACCGTCGAGGGCGAGAACGACGATATTTCCGGCGTCGGTCAGACGAAGGCGGCGCAGACGATCTGCACCAATATCCCTGATCATATGCGCATGCATTACATGCAGCCGGATGTCGGCCACTACGGCGTCTTCAACGGTTCGCGCTTCCGCCGCGAAATCGCCCCGCGCATCGTCGCCTTCCACCGCGAGCATTCGCGGCACGTGAAGCCGGTGAAGCAGCTCATCAAGGGCGGCAAGTCGGCGTGACCTCGCCGTCGGGCCGTTTTGACCGCGTAGAGTCAAGGGTTTGTCCGATTCGGGGGGAGGGCGTCTTGCACAGTCAGGGGCGCCTTCCCACATCGTTTTCATCGGGCCGCATGGGCGGCCCGGATGATTGCGAGGAATCCTGAAGATGAACCAATCTGCAATGATCCGTCCGGATTGGACGCCCGCGACCATCGCCCTGATGGTGCTCGGCTTCGTGGTCTTTTGGCCACTTGGCCTGGCCATGCTCGCCTACATCCTGTTCGGCGAAAAACTCAAGACGTTCAAGAAAGATGCCAACGATACGGTGGATGGCATGTGCTCCGCATTCAAGCGCGGCGGTCGCCGCTCCAACTGGACGCATCGCACCGGCAACGTCGCCTTCGACGACTGGCGCGAAGCCGAACTTGCGCGCCTCGACGAGGAGCGCCGCAAGCTCGACGAAATGCGCGAAGAATTCGACACCTATGTGCGCGAGCTTCGCCGTGCCAAGGACCAGGAAGAGTTCGACCGCTTCATGCGCGACCGCAAGAACGGCGGCTCCGGCCCGGTTGTCGAAGCTCACTGACCCGATGATGCTTTCCGGCGTTTCACATGAAACGCCGGATGTCCGTTCGCGTCTCGCGGCACTGTAGGCGAAAGCCCCGCGAATCGGTTAGAAAGCCTGCATGTTCCCTTCCTTCAAGCGGCGCATCCAACCTGCACCACCCGCCACGACGCGGCAGATCGAGGTCGCCGGCAAGTCCCTGCCGCTGACGATCAAGCAGAACGCGCGCGCGACCCGCATGACGCTTCGCATCGAGCCCGGCGGTCGGGCACTGAAGATGACGATCCCTCAGGGTCTGCCGGAGCGCGAGGTCAATGCCTTTCTCAGCCGCCATCGGGGCTGGCTGATGACGAAGCTTGCTCGCTTCTCCGGCGAAAGCCAGATCGAGGAAGGCGGCTCCATCCTCATCCGCGGCATCTCCCATCGCATCGAGCGCACCGGCAAGATCCGCGGCCTGACGGAAGCGATCATGCTTGATGACGAGCCGGTGTTGCGCGTCAGCGGCGGCGAGGAGCATCTGAAGCGGCGCATCGTCGATTTTCTCAAGAAAGAGGCCCGCCAGGATCTCGATCGTCTGGTGGCGATCTACACCGGTCGCATCGGCCGGCGAGCGAAGTCGCTGTCGCTCAAGGACACGCGTAGCCGCTGGGGATCCTGTTCTGCAGATGGGGCGCTGAGTTTTTCCTGGCGCATCGTCATGGCGCCGCCGAAGGTCATCGCCTATCTCGCAGCGCACGAGGTCGCGCATTTGCAGGAGATGAATCACGGGCCTGATTTTTGGGCGCTGTGCGGGAAATTGTGCCCGGATACCGACGATGCCAAGCGCTGGCTCCGCCGCAATGGCACGATGCTTCACGCAATCGACTTCGACTGAGCCGGGCAGCCGGAGATCACGCGCGGTGGCGCAGCGCTTCGCGGATCTTCTCGTCGGTCTTGTATTGGCTGAGCGCATAGACCGACCAGATCGCCGCCGGAACCCAACCGATGAGCGTGAGCTGCAGGATCAGGCAGATGAGGCCGGCAAAGGGACGGCCGATCGTGAAAAACTGCAGCCAGGGCAGGATAAGCGCGAGCAACAGGCGCATCTGTCTCTCCGTTATGGTAAAATGCATATGGTGAAAGCCCGTCGGTCGCGCAAGGGGCGCGCACCCGTCGGGGCTTAGGCGCCGGGGGCGCTGGCTGGTAGGCCGCGCGTCGGTTTTTGGCTCGACTCGCGCGACATTTCATGCAAGGTCGCTTCTCATGAAAACCGAAGTGAAGATATGCGGGCTGAGCACCGCGGAAGCGGTTGAGCGCGCAGTCGCGCTCGGGGCGTCCCATACCGGCTTCATCTTTTTCCCGAAGAGCCCAAGGAACATCGAGCCTGACGATGCCGGCCGGCTGGCGGATCGGATTCGCGGTCGGGCGAAGATCGTTGCCGTCACGGTCAATGCCGACAACGACGAGTTCGACGAGATCGTCTCGGCGCTCAATCCGGATATCCTGCAGCTCCACGGCAGCGAGGGCCCGGAACGGTTGCTGACGGTCAAGGCGATGTACGGCCTTCCCGTCATGAAGGCGCTTTCGGTCCGCGAGGCCTCGGACCTCGAAAAGATCGACGCCTATATCGGCATCGCCGATCGCTTCCTCTTCGATGCCAAGCCGCCTGCAGGTTCCGATTTGCCCGGCGGCAACGGCGTTTCCTTTGACTGGAAGCTGCTCGACGCGCTTGACGGAAGCGTCGATTACATGCTTTCCGGTGGTCTTAACGCCAGTAACATTGGCGAGGCCATGGCGCAGACCCGCGCCCGCGCCATCGATATCTCCTCCGGCGTCGAGAGCGCGCCGGGCGTCAAGGATTTGAAGCTCATGGAATCGTTTTTCAATGCCGTTCGCCAGGCGGAGGCGGGCATGCCACGGTCAGGGAGCAGGACGTGAACCAGGCGCCAAAGTTGAATTCCTACCGGGGCGGCCCGGATGAAGACGGTCGTTTCGGTATTTTTGGCGGACGCTTCGTAGCCGAGACGCTGATGCCGTTGATCCTCGACCTGCAGGACGAGTGGAACACGGCGAAGGACGATCCGGCCTTCAAGGCGGAGCTGGCACATCTCGGCGCCCATTATATCGGCCGGCCGAGTCCGCTCTATTTTGCCGAACGGCTGACGGCCGAACTCGGCGGCGCCAAGATCTATTTCAAGCGCGAAGAGCTGAACCACACCGGCTCGCACAAGATCAACAATTGCATCGGCCAGATTCTGCTTGCCAAGCGCATGGGCAAGACGCGCATCATTGCCGAGACCGGCGCCGGCCAGCACGGTGTGGCTTCGGCGACCGTCGCGGCCCGCTTCGGCCTTCCCTGCGTCGTCTACATGGGCGCGACCGATGTCGAGCGCCAGGCGCCCAACGTTTTCCGCATGAAGCTGCTCGGTGCCGAGGTGAAGCCGGTAACCGCCGGTAGCGGCACGCTCAAGGACGCGATGAACGAGGCGCTGCGCGACTGGGTCACCAATGTCGACAGCACCTATTACCTGATCGGCACGGCTGCCGGCCCGCATCCCTATCCGGAAATGGTCCGCGATTTCCAGGCCGTCATCGGCCAGGAAGCCAAGGAGCAGATGCTCGCCGCCGAAGGCCGGCTGCCGGATCTCGTCGTTGCCGCCGTCGGCGGTGGCTCCAATGCAATCGGCATCTTCCATCCGTTCCTCGATGATGAAAGCGTCAAGATCGTCGGCGTCGAAGCTGGCGGCAAGGGCATCGAGGGCGACGAGCATTGCGCGTCGATCACCGCCGGTTCGCCCGGCGTGTTGCACGGCAACCGCACCTATCTGCTGCAGGACGGCGACGGCCAGATCAAGGAAGGCCACTCGATTTCGGCCGGTCTCGACTATCCCGGCATCGGCCCGGAACATGCCTGGCTGAACGATGTCGGCCGTGTCGAATACGTGCCGATCATGGATCACGAAGCGCTCGAAGCGTTCCAGACGCTGACCCGCCTCGAAGGCATTATCCCGGCGCTCGAGCCGTCGCATGCGCTTGCCGAAGTCATCAAGCGCGCACCGAAGATGGGCAAGGACGAGATCATCCTGATGAACCTCTCCGGCCGCGGCGACAAGGACATCTTCACCGTCGGTAAGATTTTGGGAATGGGGCAGTAAGATCATGACCGCACGCATGGACAAGAGATTTGCCGATGTTGCGGCCGAGGGACGTCCGGTCCTCGTCACCTATTTCATGGGCGGCGACCCTGATTTCGAGACGTCGGTGTCGATCATGAAGGCGCTGCCGAAGGCTGGCGCCGACGTCATCGAGCTGGGCATGCCCTTTTCGGATCCGATGGCCGATGGTCCGGCGATCCAGCTTGCCGGTCAGCGCTCGCTGAAAGGCGGTCAGACGCTCGCCAAGACGCTCGAGATCGCGCGCCGCTTCCGCGAGGAGGACCAGCGCACGCCGATCGTGCTGATGGGGTACTATAACCCGATCTACATCTACGGCGTCGACCGCTTCCTGACGGATGCGCTTGCCGCCGGTATCGACGGCCTGATCGTCGTCGATCTGCCGCCGGAGATGGACGACGAGCTCTGCGTTCCGGCGCTTGAGACGGGCATCAACTTCATTCGCCTGGCGACGCCGACCACGGACGACCGCCGCCTGCCGAAGGTGCTCGAAAACACCTCGGGTTTCGTCTACTACGTGTCGATGAACGGCATCACCGGTTCGGCTCTGCCCGATCCGTCGTTGATTGCCGGTGCCGTCGGCCGTATCAAGGCGCACACCAACTTGCCGGTTTGCGTCGGTTTCGGCGTCAAGACGGCAGAACATGCAAGGGCCATCGGAGCATCCGCCGATGGCGTGGTCGTCGGTACGGCGATCGTCAACCAGATCGCGTCGAGCCTGACCGAAGAGGGCAAGGCGACCGATGCGACGGTTCCGGGTGTTGAAGCGCTGGTCAGAGGGCTCTCGGCAGGCGTGCGGTCCGCACGCCTCGCAGCAGCCGAATAATTGCCTATATTAGCGCGCACAACCCGAAGGAAATCTTCAGGAGTTACTAAGTGAACTGGATCACAAACTACGTTCGGCCGAAGATCAACTCGATGCTGGGCCGCCGGGAAGTTCCGGAAAATCTCTGGATCAAGTGCCCGGAAACCGGCGAGATGGTGTTCCACCGCGATCTCGAGGAAAACAAGTGGGTCATCCCGCAGTCCGGTTTCCACATGAAGATGCCGGCCAAGGCGCGATTGAAGGACCTGTTCGACGGCGGCATCTATGAGGCGTTCCCGCAGCCCAAGGTTGCTCAGGACCCGCTGAAATTCCGCGATTCCAAGAAGTATGTCGACCGTCTGCGCGACAGCCGCACCAAGACCGAACTCGAAGACACGATCGTCGCCGGCCTCGGCCGCGTCCAGGGCGTCAAGCTCGTCGCCGTCGTGCACGAGTTCAACTTCATCGGTGGTTCGCTCGGCATGGCTGCCGGCGAGGCGATCATCAAGGCTTTCGAAAGGGCGATCGCCGAGAAGTGCCCGCTGGTCATCTTCCCGGCATCGGGCGGCGCCCGCATGCAGGAAGGCATCCTGTCGCTGATGCAGCTGCCGCGCACCACTGTTGCCGTCAACATGCTGAAGGAAGCCGGCCTTCCCTATATCGTCGTGCTCACCAACCCGACGACCGGTGGCGTCACCGCCTCCTATGCGATGCTTGGCGATATCCACATGGCCGAGCCTGGCGCCGAAATCGGCTTTGCCGGCAAGCGCGTGATCGAGCAGACGCTGCGCGAGAAGCTGCCGGAAGGCTTCCAGACCTCCGAATACCTGCTGGAGCACGGCATGGTCGACATGGTCGTCAAGCGCCATGATCTGCCGGCAACGCTCGCCCGGGTTCTGAAGATCCTGATGAAGAAGCCGGCGGAAGCCTCGAAACTCAACGGCGGCACACAGCCGGCTGCCTTGCCGGTTGCGGCAAGCGCTTGAAAAAGCTCGGGTAACCGGAGCTACATAGAACAAAATGAAGCATCTCCACGCGGAGATGCTTTGGCAGTCGAGCTTGTCGGGGCGGGGTAAGAGATGGCAGCGGTGGAAGCCAGCGAAGCGGGCTATGAGATCGAAAAACTCCTTGCCCTCCACCCCAAGGGCTTCGACCTGTCGCTGGACAGGATCACCCGGCTTCTTGCCACGCTCGGCAATCCGCAGGACCGCCTGCCGCCGGTGATCCACGTCGCCGGCACCAATGGCAAGGGCTCGGCAACCGCGTTCTCGCGGGCGATCCTGGAGGCCGCCGGTCTCAGTGTCCACGTCCACACGTCGCCGCATCTTGTCAATTGGCACGAACGCTACCGCCTGGGCGTCAAGGGTGGCAGGGGACGGCTCGTCAGCGATCCCGTTCTGGCCGATGCCGTGCGCCGCGTCGCCGAAGCCAATGGCGGCGAGAAGATCACCGTCTTCGAAATCCTGACCGCTGTCACCTTCCTGCTCTTCGCCGAGCATCCGGCGGATGTCGCGATCGTCGAGGTAGGCCTCGGCGGTCGCTTCGACGCGACGAATGTCATTGTCCGCCCCGCAGCCTCGGTCATCATGCCGATCTCGCTCGATCACCAGTCCTATCTCGGCGACCGGGTCGAACTGATCGCCGCGGAGAAGGCCGGAATCATGAAGCGCGGCTGCCCGGTGGTGATCGGCCAACAGGAAGAGGAAACGGCGCGCGAGGTGCTGATCTCGACGGCCGAGCGGCTCGGTTGCCCGATCTTCGTCTACGGCCAGGACTTCATGGCGCATGAAGAATTCGGCCGCCTTGTCTATCAAGACGAGAGCGGACTTGCCGATCTGCCGCTGCCGAAACTGCCGGGACGCCATCAATATGCAAATGCCGCCGCGGCTATTCGTGCGGTGCGGGCCGCAGGCTTCGACGTTTCCGAAGCGGCGATCGAGAGAGGTCTTTCCGGGGTCGAGTGGCCCGGACGCCTGCAGCGCCTGACCAGCGGCAAGCTGACGCATTATGGCCCGGCCGACGCGGAAATCTGGGTCGACGGTGGCCATAATCCGGGTGCCGGCCAGGTGATCGCCGAGGCGATGGCGACGTTCGAAGAACGCGAATCGCGGCCCCTCTTCCTGATCATCGGCATGATCAATACCAAGGATCCGGTCGGCTATTTCCGGGCGTTTCTCGATCTTGCCGAACAGGTCTTCACCGTTCCGATTCGGGGTTCCGACGCAGGCCTTGATCCGGTGGCGCTTGCAAGCGATGCGGCTGCCGTCGGGTTTGAGGCCTCTGCCGTCTCTTCCGTTGCCGAAGCGCTGACGATCATTGCCAATCTGGTCGACGAGGACCCGGCGCCGCCACGCATCCTGATCGGCGGCTCGCTCTATCTGGTGGGCGACGTTCTCGCCGACAACGGCACGCCGCCGAAGTGATCCGAAGGCGGCGCCGCCATCCCGGTACCAGATGCAAGACAAGAAAAAAGCCCGGCATGCCGGGCTTTCTGCTGCGGTAGTCAGCGAAGGTCTTAGGCGACCGCCGTGGAGATCCACGAGGAAAGGGCCGTCTTCGGTGCGGCGCCAACCTTGATGTCGGCCACTTCGCCGGCCTTGAACATGGCGAGCGTCGGGATCGAGCGAACGCCGTACTGGGCAGCCAGTTCCGGATTTTCGTCGATGTTGAGCTTAACAACCTTGACCTTGCCGGCGAGCTCGTTGGAGATTTCCTCGAGGCTCGGTGCGATCATCTTGCACGGGCCGCACCATTCAGCCCAGAAATCGACAACCACCGGCTCGGCGGAGTTCAGCACTTCCTGCTGAAAATTGGACGTATCGACCTTTACAGTAGCCATAGGCTGCTCCTTGCGTTCGGAATGGCAGTATCCAGATGTTGTGCCTCATGTGAGAGGGCGCTGCTGGATTTTCAATATCCGGTATCTCACTTTGTCGCGAGGTCTTCAAGGCTCCTGTCGAGCGCCTGATCGGCAACGACGTGGATTGCCGGCCCCTCGGTGAAGATCAGCACGCATCGGAATCTGTGCCCGGGATAGAGCGGCCGCAAGAGTTCGCGATAAATCGCCAGCTGTGCCTTGTAGGCGAAGGGAATATCCTCCTGCGAAGCCGGCACCTGCCGGTTCGTCTTGAAATCGGCAATGGTCACGATCCCGTTGCTGACGGCGAGCCGGTCGATGCGCCCGGATACCGCGTGGTCGCGCGTGCCGAGCGTGAGCGTGCCCATGACCGAGACTTCGGCGCGGCTGCCGGCCGAGAAGAGCGCGTTAAGATCGGGGTGGTCGAGCACATTCTCGACACCGGCAATCAGCGCGGCGCGCTGTTCGGGCGACCAACGGGGCACGGAACGCACGAGATAGCGCTCGGCTGCGGCGCGGCGATCATCGCCCGCAATGGAGGGCAGGACCTGCAGCAGGCGGTGCAAGATGGCGCCGCGCAACATCGAGAGATTTGCCGGTGCTTTTTCCGAAAACAGGGCGGACCCGACGAGCCCATCGCCGTCGTCTTCGTCGATAGCGATACCGACGCCCGAAGGACTGAGCGGGCGTGGCAGGCGCTTCTGCGGTGGCAATGGTGTCGAAAGCGCCTTCGGCAGGCCGGCCGCCGGGCGGTTCGCATCCAGCGAGGGCGCTTCCTTCGAGGGAAGGTCGCGCTCAAGCTGCCTCTCGCGCCAGGCATGGCCGGACCATTCCTCGCCGCCGGCATGGAAGGTCGTCGGACGGCCGCGGCCGCTTTCGTCCCCGGCAAGGCTCGCCTGAACCATAGCATGCCATGTATCGGCGACGGCCCGCTGTCCGCGGTAGCCGCAGACGACCAGACGGTCGGCGGCCCGGGTCATGCCGACATAGAGCAGGCGCCGATATTCTTCCTCGGCGAGGGTCTTCAGACGTTCGCTGTCGGCCGTGATCAGTGAGTTTGACTCCGAGCCCGGAGCCCGCCACACCGGCAAGGACAAGGCTGCGCCATCCGCTCGAGGAAGCTCGAGGAAGCGGAGAGAAGGGACATGCTGGTTGCTGAAAGGTGCGCCGCCGCCATCGACGAGGAAGACGACGGGCGCTTCGAGACCCTTGGCAGCGTGCACGGTCATGATCCGGACTTCGTCGCGTTCCTTGTCCTGTTCACGCTTGACCGTCGGCGCTTCCATTTCCAGCGTCGAAACAAAGGCCTGCAGCCCGGGGAGGCCGCTTCTTTCCTGGTCGAGCGCGAAGGTGAGGAACTCGTCGAGAATGTCGCTGACCTCGGTGCCGAGCTGCGCCAGGAAGGCCGCCCGGCCGCCATGCACGCCAAGAATGCGCGCATAGAAATCGTGCGGTGCAAGCTGGTTGGCGAGCGCCACATAGCTTTTCAGCGCCCTTGCCGCCTGGTGGAACAGGATTCCCTCGGCCGCCTCGGCCTGCAGGCGCTGCCACAGGCTTTCGCCTACTTTGCGGCGCGCCGCGAGTTCGAACAGCGCGTCTTCCCCGAGGTTGAACAACGGGCTTTTCAAGAGCGCGGCAAGCGAAAGGTCGTCCTGCGGCAGGAGGACGAAGCGCCCGAGGGCAAGCAGGTCCTGAACCGCAATATGTTTGGTGAGCACCAGGCGGTCGGCGCCGGCGACCGGAATGTTGTTGCGACGCTTGAGCGCCCGGGTCAGCGCGTTGACGAAGGCGTCGCGTTTGCGGACCAGCACGATCACGTCGCCCGGACGCATCGGCCGGCGAACACCCTTCTCGACGATGGTCTCCTTCTCGATCCAGCTCTCCAACACGCCGGCGATCCGCCGGGCGAGGATATTGACCGGCGCGCTCTCAGGCGTCGCATCGAAGGCGGCCGTCCATTCCTCGTCCGTATCCATCGGTTCGGCGGCAATCACATCCCAGATATCGACCGCACCGGGATGGCCAATGCGGTTCGAAGCATGAACGACCGGTTCGCTGCGGGCGCTGAGGCCCCGTGCATGCGCCGGATTGGTAAAGACGGTATCGACGGCGGAAAGCACGTCGACGGTCGAGCGGAAGGAGAGTTGCAGGCGGATGGGCTCGAAGGCCTTGCCGCCGTCGCGCACCCGCCGTTCGGTTTCCTGGCTCTCATGCGAAAACCGCTCTGGCCGTGCGCCCTGGAAGGAATAGATCGACTGTTTCTCGTCGCCAACGGCAAACATCGTGCGGTTGGCGCCGCGGGCATTTTCGCCGGAAAAGAAGTCGGCGGCCAGCGCCTGGATAATGGTCCATTGCGCCGGGCTGGTATCCTGCGCCTCGTCGACGAGGATGTGATCGATGCCCTGGTCGAGCTTGTAATGCACCCAGGCGCTGACGTCGCCGCGGGCAAAGAGCGCTGCCGTGCGATTGATCAGGTCCTCGAAATCGAGCTGGCTGCGTCGTCGCTTGAGCTCCTCGTAGTCAACGTTGAGCCTTTCGGCGAGCGTCAGCGCTGCAAGCGTCGCCTCGAACATCTTGAGAATGCTGATGTGATCGATACAGGCGACGACATGGCGGTAGGCTTCGTCCACCAGGTCTACGAGATCCGGTGCGGCCTGCTGCATCGCCTTGTTGAGGAAGGTGGATTGTGCCCGGGCTTTACCGGTATTGGTGAAGAACAGGTGCCGAAGGCCGTCATAGCGCTCGGTCACGTCGGTGAGCTTGGAGACGGTTCGGAGCCCTTCCGCGAAGTCGAGCACCTTTGTTCCCCCGACGCTTGCGGCAAGCGAGAAATATCGTTCCAGGGCCGCGCCGTTCAGTCCCGCCAACGGCCAGATCGCGGCCATGGCGCTGTCGACGCTTTCATCCGGCGTAAGCTTCAGGGCCCTGCGCAGCTCAGCCTCTGTGCCGCCGAGCGCGGCGGCATGTTCGAGAAAGGTCTGGATCGAAGTCCGGTTTTCGACGATCGCCGCGAGCAGCTTTTCAAGCCCGGTGTCGTCGGCAAGGTCCAGCACGGTGGCAAAGGCGCGCGCCAGTTCCGGATCGTCCTTGGCTGCCGTCGCCGTCAGCAGCATGCGGCGCGCATCGGCAAGCAGCACCGCGGCCGCGCGGTCGTCGAGGACCGAGAAATGTCCGGCGACGTTGGCTTCCAGCGGAAACTGATGCAGCAGCGCCTCGCAGAAGGCGTGGATCGTCTGGATCTTCAGGCCGCCGGGCGTCTCCAGCGCACGGGCAAAGAGGCGGCGCGCCTCCTGCAGCTTCAGGAGGCCTGGCCGCTCGCCCTCGATCGCCTCGATCCGCTTTTCAAGCGTCGCGTCGTCGAGCGTGACCCATTCCGCCAGCCGTTCGAAGACGCGGTTCGACATTTCGGACGCCGCCGCCTTGGTATAGGTCAGGCAAAGGATGGCGGACGGCCGGCAGCCGGCAAGCAGCAGCCGGATCACGCGCTGGGTCAGCACGTGCGTTTTGCCGGATCCGGCATTGGCCGAAACCCAGGCTGAACGCGCGGGGTCGGAGGCAAGCGACTGCCGGCGCGAGGTCCAGTCGAGCCAGGCTTGCGGCGTCGCCTGCTCGGGGCCGAGGCTGTCATCCCTCATCGCCGTTCTCCTCCTCGCTGTCGGCCGTCGACCATTCGGCTACGCGTGCCAAATGGTCATATTCGCCGCCGTAATCGCGCTCTTTCTGAACAATCAGCCGGGAAGCAAACCCGTGTTTTCCCGAAAGAAGGGCGCTGAGCAGTTTTCTGAGCTCGGCAAGGGACTCGTCGGCAAGCTGGTCCGCGGATCTGGTCTCCTTCGACCTGCTGCCTTCATTGTTGACCGCATCCGACTTGAAGCGTGAGCCGGGCTTGAGCCGGACATAGAGCAGCGACTGCGGATGGCTCGGCGGTATGTCCTTGAAGGCGCCGGCCTTGAGCGCCGCCGCCTCCAGGGCGAGCTGCGGGTCAAGCAGCACGCGGGCTTCCGTCGCCGATGGGCTGGAGCCGGTTTTGTAGTCGATGATCTCGACGCTGCCGTCGGTCAGCATATCGAGCCGGTCGGCGATGCCGGTCAGCCGCATGTCGGCGATGCCCAGTTCCATTGATGCCGGAACCTCGGTGCGCGAGCGGCGGATGAAGCGCGCGCGTTCCCGCTCCCACTTGATGAAAGCCGCGCCGACGGCGGCGAAGCGTGGCCGCCAGATCGTGTCAATATGCGTCGGCAGCCGCGCCTCGTCGAAGGCCTCGTTCAGCAGCCGATGCATCCGCTCTTCGGCTGCGGGCGACATCAGATCGACGCCGGAGCGCACGAAACGCTCGACGATCTGGTGATAAAGCGTGCCGCGTTCGGCCGGACCGGGGTCGCTGTTGAACGGCAGCAGCGGATGCAGGCGAAGGATGCGCCGAGCATAGACCGCATATGGGTCGCGCCGCAGCCGCGAGACCTCGCTGAAGGAATACTTGCGCGGCTGCAGGTCCGCCGGCGGCTTGGGCGCGGGGCGTTCGGCAAGCGGCTGCCGTCCCCCATCGTCGAGCATCCGGGCCCAGGTCAGATAGTCCGCACCATTGGCCTGCAAGGCCTCGACCAGCCGGTTGCCGCCAAGCGCCAGCAGGCGCTGCAGCCAGCGCGAGGCGACGGTGGGTGCTGCGCCCTGGCGCATCGAGCGGGTAAAGATCAGTCGCCGTGTGCCGCAGGCCATCTGGAAGTCATGTGCGAGCTGGCCGACGCGTCGCTCCGGCGGTTCGAGACCGATGCCCGTTTTCATCATGCGCGACAGGAACGGATCGTTGGCGGTCTGGCCGGGCCAATTGCCTTCGTTCATGGCGCCAAGCACCACCAGATCCATGCTCTGCAGGCGTGATTCCAGCGCGCCGAAGATGAAGACCCGCGGATGGCGCATGGAACGCGGTTTGACCGCTGCGCCGGCGGCGAGCGCCTCCATGACATCGCACCACTGCGGCCCATCCGCCGTCATCTGACCATCGGTTTCGATGATGCCGCGAAGCAGGGTCGCCAGCGTATCCGCCGCCTCGCCGGACCAGAGCCCGCTCAGATCGCCGCGCTCGTCGGCCGAGGCCGCTTCCAGAACCTGGCCGGTCCGCGTCGCCCAGTCTGCAAAGGTGAATTCCTCCGAGAAAACACGGCTACCGTCCTTGCTGCGGCTCAGCGCGGAAGCGAGCGGCGCCACTGCGAGGCCGATCTTCATCGCCAGGTCGCGGGCTGCCTGAAGCTCCTCGGCGCCGATGCCGACGCGCCATTCCGGCGGGTGGCGATCGACCTTGTGGCCGGCAATGGCCGCGTCGAGCAGAGGCGCCAGAGCGAGGATATCGACGGTTGCGGTGCTGCCGCGCAGCGCCATGCGTTCGAGTGCGTCGGCGCCCTGGCGCATCGTCTCACGCGATAGCCCGAAGCGCGCCAGCGGGTGCTTGAGCAGCGCCACGAAGGGCACGGGATCGCCGGGCCGCAGACTAGCCTCCAGAAGCAGGCGCATGAAGCTGCCTTGAGGCGTCGAAGACAGCGGCGTGCCGGCGGAATCGTCGGCCTCGATACCGAAGCGGGCAAGCTCGGCGCCGACCCGTCGCGCGAGATTTCGGTCCGGCGTGATCAGTGCCGCCTGGCTATCCTCGCTGCCTTCGAGTGCCAGCCGCAGCGCAACGGCAATGACAGCGGCCTCCTCGCGTTCGTTGGCGGTCTCGATGAGGGCCGCATTCTTGAAGGCGGCCTGCAGCGATTCGCCATCGAGTTTGCTGCGCCTTTCGGTCCAGGCATTGGTCGCCTTCGCCGGCAGAAGGGCGTGCGAGAGGAGCTCGGCGCGGAAGGCGAGGTCCGTCTCGGCGTCGGCCAGGGTGGTCACGTCCGACCGGATGACGCCCATGCGCTTCAGCAGCCGGTAGAAGCCGTATTGCGGATGGCTGCGGCTTGCCGGGTCCGGCCTGCCGTCAAGGGCTGAGTCGGCGACGATCATGTCCCATTCGGCATCGCTCATCGTCTGGTCGAGACCGGGCAGCACGATCGTGCCGTTTGGAAGCCTCTGCACGGCGGCAATCAATGCGGCGGTCGCGGGAATCGAGCCGGTCGAACCGGCGATGATGATCGGGCCCTCGATCTTGCCACCGGCGATGCGCTGCGTCTCGGCCTGCAGGATGGCGTTGCGGTGGCGGGCGGGCGAGGATTGCTTGAGCTCTTCCAGCCGCTCCGGCCAGTAGCTGCGGGCAATCTTCAGGAATTCGAGCGTCAGCTGCCACCACAGCGCATGCTCGCCGGCATCGAGCCGATCGAGCTCGTCCCAATCGAGTTCTTCCGTCTCCATCGCATCGATGAGTTCGGCGAGATTGCGCGCGAGCCAGATCGCATCCGCCGGGCTTGCCGGCGCGATCAGCGGGCTCTCCGCATGAATGTCGAGCACCACCTTCGGCAGCCGGTTGCGCCAGGCAAGGATCAGCCGTCCAAGCTCGATCAGGCGCGCCGTGCCAGGCAGGGGCGGGGCCAGATCGAGGATTGCCGGCACCTCGGCGTCGAAGAAGCCGCTGTCGTCGTCGGTCTCGCCGAGCGCCTTGATGGTGGGCAGGATGGTGGAGCGGCCGCCGAGCAGGTCGACGAATTCGGATCTGAGCACACGGGCCGAGCGCCGCGTAGGCACGAAAATCGTCACGCCTGCAAGCGGCAGGGGATCGGCCGGATCGTGGCGGAAGTCCGGGGTCAGGCTACCGTCGCAAAGCCTTTCGGCGAGCGTCTTCAGGAAAGGGAGGCCGGGCGGGATCGTGAAGACGTTGGACCGGCGGCCGCTCACGCTCATCCTCCCGGCTGGTGGCGGCGGATCGCTGCTTCCGCTTCGCTGATCGCTTCGGGCGTGCCGACCGTCATCCAGTGACCCTCGAGCAGGATGCCGTGAAGGCGCCCCTTCTCGGCCGCACGGTCGAAGTAGATGTTGAGGTTGAAGGCCTCATCCGGCGCATCGGCAAAAAGCCGGGAGTGAAGCGCGATCGCGCCGGCATAGACCACCGGGTTCGGCAGGCCTTCCTTGTACCGCGTCAGCTTACCGTCGGCGCCGAGCGAAAAGTCCTTCTTGCCGTTGTGCCCGGTCGTGTCCTCGTCGCGCACGCAGAGCAGCAACATGTCCATGCGATCAGCGTCGAAGGCTGCGGCGAGCCGCGTCAGATTACTCGGTACCCCAGAGGGTTCGCCGACCCAGAAGAGGTCGGCGTTCATCACCAGAACCGGGCCATCCGGCAGAAGTTTCAGCCCCTTCACCACGCCGCCGCCGGAATTCATCAGCGCATCGCGCTCGTCCGAGATCAGGATCTCGGGCGCGCTCCGCCGGCTGAGATGCCCTTCCATCTGATCGGCGAAATGGTGCACGTTGACCGCAGCCCTGGTAATGCCGGCCTCCACCAGCAGATCCAGCACATAGTCGATCATCGGCTTGCCCGCGATTTCCACGAGCGGCTTCGGCATGGTGTTGGTGATCGGGCGGAGCCGGGTCCCGAGGCCCGCGGCGAGCACCATCGCATTGCTGATCGACATTGCTTCTCTGTCAGTTCGCTGATTCGGAAACGAGGATTCCGGTCTTCATACACCAGTCGTACAAGGGTTTCAGCGATTCATGTGTGAGCGCCGCCTGAAGATAGGCGAAAGTGCGTGGCATGTGCTTCATATAGCCGGGTTTGCCGTCCCGCTGCATCAGCCGTACCCAGATGCCGACGAGCTTGCAATTGCGTTGGGCCGACATCAGGTGCCAGTCGCGCAGGAAAGTCTCCTCCTCGAAGCTACCGCTTGCGCGCCGTTCCGCGAGATAGGTTTCCATCATGTGGCTGGCGAGCGGAGGCGCGATGGTCACGCGTGCGTCCTGCACCAGCGACGCCACGTCATAGGCGGTGGGACCGATCATCGCGTCCTGGAAATCGATGAGGCCGATTCGGGCGAGACCCTGGCGGTCCCCACGCCAGATGATGTTCGGCGAGTGGAAGTCGCGCAAGAGCAGGTTGGTCTCGGAGGTCTGCAGGAGATCGATCAGGCCATCCCAGATGTCGGCATATTCGCGCTTCTCGTCGTCGCTTGCCGGCTCGCCGCGTTTCCAGGGCAGGTACCAGTCGGTCAAGAGCCGGGTCTCGATCTTCATCGCCGTCCGGTCGAAGTCGGGAATGCGGTGGCTGACCGCCGGATCGACGATGATCTCCTTGTCGGTCTGTTTGGCATGGAGGCGGGCGAGCAGTCGCGCGCTTTCGATATAGCGCTCGGCGATCGGCTCTCCCGCCGCATCGAGCACGCCATCCGACCCCAGGTCCTCGATCAGCAGGATGCCCTGGCCGAGATCGCGGGCGTAGATCGCCGGCGCCGCAAAGCCGCGTGCAATGAGCAACTGGTCGATGGCGACGAAGGGAACGACGTCTTCGGCGATATGCGCGAGCTGCTGGTAGTATTTGCCGTCCTGCAGGATGGGACCGGGCTTGTGCCGCGGCGAGTCCATGAGAATCCGGCTAACGGAACCGTCCGCCGGGTAAATGCGCTCATAGGCCCGGATCGAGGCGTCACCGCTCAGGTGCCGGCGCCGTGCCTTCGGGTGACCGTTGTGGTCGAGAAAGTCACGGATTGCGAGCGTGCGGGCGATGCGCTGCAGCTTTTCGTCCGGACCGGAGATTTCGACGCGGCGCCCATCGCCTTCATGGGCGATCGTCAGCGTGATGCGGCCGGCGGGGAGAGCGTCGTCCGCCCGTTCCGGCCATTCGACGAGACAGATGCCTTGCGATAGCGCCTCGTCGAAACCGAGCTCATCCAGTTCGCTGGAATCAGCCAGCCGGTAGAGATCGAAATGCGCGACCGGAATGCGAAGGTCATAGGTCTGGACCAGGGTGAACGTCGGGCTCGGAACCTCCAGGTCGTCGTCATCGGCAAGCGCCCGAAGGAACGCGCGCGCCAAGGTCGACTTGCCCGCCCCGAGATCGCCTGAGAGCGCGACGCAGTCGCCGGGCTTCAGGGCCAGCGCCAGATCTTCGCCGAGCTCGATCGTTGCCGCCTCGCCCGTCAGGAAGCGCTCGATCGTCGACATCATTCGGCCGCGACGATCGTCGGCACTTCGGCCGAGGGAATGCGGCAGGTCACTTCCGTGCCTTCACCTTCCTTGCTGCGGATCGAGACGGTGCCGTGGTGCAGGCTGACGAAGCTCTCGACGATCGAAAGCCCGAGACCTGCGCCGCCGCGCTGGCCATAGCTTTCGAAGCGATTGAACACGGTGTCGAGCACATCCTGCGGGATTCCGGGGCCGCTGTCCGAGACCGAGAAGATGAAGTCGCTGCCCTCGCGGCGGCACTTCAGCTCGATGGCGCTGCCATCCGGCGCGAAGTTTGCGGCATTGGTGAGCAGCTTCACGAAGATCTGCTTCAGCCGCTGCTGGTCTGCAACCATGCGGCCGAGATTGTCAGGGGCGGTAATCCTGAGCGTCACGCCGCTTTCGAGCAGCCGGTCGGCCATCTGGTGGGCGATGTCATCGAGGAAGTCGGTGAGACTGATGTCGGACATGTCGAGCTGGACGATGCCGGCATCGACGGTCGCCAGATCCAGGATGTCGTTGACGATCGTCAGCAGCAGCGACGAGGACGTGGCGATGTGGTCGACATATTCCGCCTGCCGCTCGTTGAGGTCGCCGAAGGCCGGCGTCTTCAGCAGGTCGGCGAAGCCGATGATGTTGGTGAGCGGCGAGCGCAGCTCGTAGGAAACGTGGTGCACGAAATCGTTCTTCAGCGCATCCGCCTTGCGCAGCGCCTCGTTCTTTTCGGTGAGCGCCCGCTCGACCCGGACGCTGTCGGTGATGTTGACGAAGGTCAGCATCGTCTGCGCGTTCGGCAGCGGGATGACGGCGTAGTCGAGGATCAGCCCGGTTCGAAGCTCGAGAATGCCGCGGCTCGAGGGCCGTTCATCGTCGAAGCTGGTGATGATGTGGGTGAAACGCTTCCACCCGTCCGGCTGGTCGTAGGAGATGAGGCAAGCCTGCTCGATCGCCCGGATATGGGTGCCGGGCTTGGCTTCCGCCTCGCTGATGCCCCAGATCGCACGGAAGGCCGGGTTCGAAAGGCGAATGCGACCGTCGGGGCCGAACACCGCCACGCCTTCCGCGAGATGGTCGATGGTCTCGCCCTGGACCTGAACCAGCGTGTTGTAGCGCGTTTCGAGATCGACCTTCTCGGTCAGGTTCTCGAACACCCAGGTGGCGCCGCCCTGTGGGCGGGCGGTGGCGAAGACGCGCAGCGTCTGGCCGTTCGGCAGGTGCCAGAGGTCGCTCTGCGTGTCGAGCGCCTGATAGACGGAAAGCGCGTTCGCCTTCCATTGTTTCCAGTTGAGCTGTTCCGGCAACTGGCCGCCGGCCCGCAGCCGGTCGAGCACTTCGCCGTTGTCCGGCTTGCGCTCCAGGAAGCCGATGTCGAGGTTCCACAGGCGCTGGAAAGCCTGATTGTAGAACTGCAGGCGCTGATTGCCGTCGAAGATCGCGACGGGGGTCGCAAGATGATCGAGCGTTTCGGCATGGCTCTTGAGCGTGCGGTTGAGTTCCTCGCGCACGGCCTCGATGCCGGAGACGTCGATGGCGACGCCGGCCGAACCGGCAGGGCTGCGGGCATCGACGACATCGAAGAAGGTGCGGTTGCCCTTGACGACGGTCGAAACCTTGTCGCGGAACGGCGTGTCGAAAGTGGAGACGGCGCGGATCTTCTCGCGCGCGACGGTCGCAAGCAGCTCGCGCCCTTCGGCGACCGCAATCGCGACGTCAGGAGCCTCGACCGCATCGGCATAGGCTTCGTTGACCCAGGTGAGCGCGCCATCCGTGCCGCGCTGCCAGACCGGCAGATCGATCGCGTCGAGTAGGGTGCGGAAGGAGACGAGCGCTGAATTGAGCCGGTCGTGCTCAAGTTTCAGTTCGGCGAGTTCCGCGCGCATGTTGTTGAGCGCGATGAAGCGTACGAAAGCCCGCCCGCCCGAAACCCGTCCCTGGGCCTCCAGGACTTCGTTGCGCTGCGTTTCGAGCACCAGGTCGAAGCTGCGCGCCTCGGTGCGCAGCGCATCGATCGCCTTTTCCAGTTCCCCGGCGGATTGCGCCTTGATCCAGCGGCCGAAGGCCAGGAACTCGCGGTCGTCTGCCGGCGCGCCGGTTTCGGGCGGAAGCTGGCCGAGCAGTTCGGCCCGCTCAAGCAGTCCGTCCCAGACGACGATCCGGCGGTTCTTATCGGCCACGAGCGCCTGATAGCGTGAAAGGCGCTGGTTCGCGTCCGACAGATCGGAGCGCAATTCGCGGTTTTCCGCTTCGATGTTGCCGCGTTGGCGGATCAGCCAGATGGCCGAGATCATCGCCGCGGAAATGACGCCGATGAGCACGGAGAAAGTGACGACTTCCGAGGAGCCGAAGATGTTGGCCTTCTGCGGCGCGACCTGGGCGAGGGCATCCGTTGCTGCAAAAAGAGCGGTGCCGGCCAAAAGGTGGCGCAGGAACTTCGGGCCCTTGCGGCGGGTGCCCGGAATAGCTGTTTGGTCTCTGTTCATGGCGCTGCCATCCCCGTCTGCCCGAAGGGTGCTGCCGGCCTTGTTGCGCCTTGCACAGTTCCACCGAGGCCCTGGTCAAGGGCCTGCGTCAGTTCCGATTGCATCCCCGGTCTGTCTCCGTCTGTTTGCCGCTTATCGACAAGACATCCCATCCGCGATGCCCAAGGTCCGCACCGGCATCACGAATCAATGGGTTAGAGCATACTTCCTAGTCGAATCGTCGGGAAGGGAGAGGCCCAAAAAAGCGGCCGCGCTCTCTTGTCAAGAACGCGGCCACAAGATGTTGTGGATTGCCCGGGTAACGATTAGTACCGGTAGTGCTCAGCCTTGAACGGGCCTTGCGTCTTCACGCCGATGTAGCTGGCCTGCTCTTCGGAAAGCTCGGTGAGCTTGGCGCCGAGCTTCTTCAGGTGCAGGCGAGCGACCTTCTCGTCGAGCTGCTTCGGCAGGACGTAGACTTCGTTCTTGTACTTCTCGCCCTTGGTGAAGAGCTCGATCTGCGCCAGGACCTGGTTGGAGAACGAGGCCGACATGACGAAGGACGGGTGGCCGGTGGCGTTGCCGAGGTTCAAGAGGCGACCTTCCGACAGCAGGATCATGCGGTTGCCCTTCGGGAACTCGATCATGTCGACCTGCGGCTTGATGTTCGTCCACTTCAGGTTACGCAGCGCCGAGACCTGAATCTCGTTGTCGAAGTGGCCGATGTTGCCGACGATCGCCATGTCCTTCATCTCGCGCATGTGGTCCATGCGGATGACGTCCTTGTTGCCGGTGGTCGTGATGAAGATGTCGGCGCTCGAGACGACGTCTTCGAGCTGAACGACTTCATAGCCGTCCATGGCGGCCTGCAGCGCGCAGATCGGGTCGACCTCGGTGACCTTGACGCGGGCGCCGGCGCCGGCGAGCGACGCTGCCGAGCCCTTGCCGACGTCGCCGTAACCGCAGACGACGGCGACCTTGCCGGCCATCATCACGTCGGTGCCGCGGCGGATGCCGTCGACCAGCGATTCCTTGCAGCCGTACTTGTTGTCGAACTTCGACTTGGTGACCGAGTCGTTGACGTTGATCGCCGGGAAGGGCAGCAGGCCCTTGGCCTGGAGCTGGTAGAGGCGGTTGACGCCGGTGGTGGTTTCTTCGGTCACGCCCTTGATGGCGTCGCGCTGCTTGGTGAACCAGCCCGGCGAAGCCTCAAGGCGCTTCTTGATCTGCGCGAAGAGGATTTCCTCTTCCTCGGAACCGGGGTTCGAGAGCACGTTCTCGCCGGCTTCGGCGCGGGCGCCGAGCAGGATGTACATGGTGGCGTCGCCACCGTCGTCGAGGATCATGTTCGAAACGCCGCCGTCGGCCCACTGGAAGATCTTGTCCGTGTAGGTCCAGTATTCCTCGAGCGTTTCACCCTTGACGGCGAAGACCGGAACGCCGCTTGCGGCGATCGCGGCGGCTGCGTGATCCTGGGTCGAGAAGATGTTGCAGGACGCCCAGCGCACGTCGGCGCCGAGGGCAACCAGCGTCTCGATCAGGACGGCGGTCTGGATGGTCATGTGCAGCGAGCCGGTGATGCGCGCGCCCTTCAGCGGCTTCGCAGCGCCGAACTCTTCGCGGCAGGCCATCAGGCCCGGCATTTCCGTTTCGGCGATCGCAATTTCCTTGCGTCCGAAATCGGCGAGACCGATGTCGGCGACGATATAGTCCTGAGTGGTGGTCATGGAATTCTCCGGGCTGATCTCTTCAAGCCGCATGGCTTCAACCGAACTGCGGCGCGATTATGCCTCCCGCGCCTGCGCGACGCGGTGAGAGTGCGATCGATCTATCAGGAATCAGGAGAGAGGGCAATATCGATATAAAGAAGTCTTTATATCTTTATATTGTCAGTCACATCTCCTCGCCGAACTTGTCGGCGACCAGTGCGTCGAGCGCGTTCAGCGCCTCTTCGGCCTGCGCGCCACTTGCGGTCACGCATACGCTGCAGCCGGTGCTGGCAGCCAGCATCATCAATCCCATGATCGATGTTCCGCCGACCGTCATGCCGTCCTTTGACACCGTAATCTCGGCGTCATAGGCCTCGACCGTCTGCACGAACTTCGCCGATGCCCGCGCATGCAGGCCTCGCTTGTTGATAATCAGCAGTTCGCGCGTCAGCGACATGTCGGGGCGATGATCCATTACTTACCACTCAGAACGCGGCTGGCGACGTTGATGTATTTCCGTCCGGCTTCCGAGGCTTCGACCAGCGCCTTGTCCATGTCGCTCTCGCCGCGTACGCCGGCGAGCTTGATCAGCATCGGCAGGTTGACGCCGGCAATCACTTCGACGGTACCGCTGCGCATCACCGAGATGGCGAGGTTGGAGGGGGTTCCGCCGAACATGTCGGTCAGGATGATGACGCCGTTGCCTTCGTCGACATTGGTAACCGCATCGAGGATATCCTGTCGACGCTGGTCCATGTCGTCCTCGGGGCCGATGCAGACGGTCTCTATAGCTTTTTGCGGACCGACGACATGCTCGAGCGCAAGTCGAAATTCCTCAGCCAGCTTGCCATGGGTGACAAGCACAAGTCCGATCATGGGTATCTTCGCTCCAACTGCACACGCAATTCACTGATGGCCAGATATCGCAATGCAGCAATTTCGTCCACCTGTTGGGGCGGCCATCTTGGCAAGGAAAAGGGGAAGTGCAAGCCAAAAATGCTGAAAAACCAGCCGCACTGACGGTAAATCGGGCTAGAAACCCAATTTTTCGGCGATCAGCATGCGCAGAATATTGAGAGCCTGCGCCCCCTCTTCAACGGGAACGCGAACAATCGGCAGTGCTCGCCCGAATGGCAAGGGCAGCCTCTCGTCTTCCGGAGCCAGGCGCGGGTCGAAAGGAGCGCCGACCGGCAGCAGGGCCCAATCCATCACCGCGGCAGGCACGGTTTCGATCTTGCTGATGCCGGCGCCACGGATTTCGATCAGGCCGTGAATGGAGGGCGGACAGCGTGCGACGATCCTGTCGTGTTCCAGGCTCAGATCCACCCGATCGTCGGCGACGAGAGCCGCGAAGTGGCCGGCTTGTCGTGCGGCCGTGATGCATGCAAGCGCCAGCCTGGACTTGCCGATGCCTGAAGGGCCCGTGATCAGGAAGCCGCGCGTCCCGAGCACGATGGCGGTGCCGTGGACATTGGCGCAGCCGGCCGTCATGCGTGCGGCTCGGCGGGAAGCGACAGGATGAAGCGCGCGCCGCTGACGTGGCCATCCTGCGCGACGATGTTTTCCGCCTTCAGCGTACCGCCATGCGCTTCGGCGATCTGCCTGGAGATCGACAGGCCGAGGCCGGAGTTCTGGCCGAAATCCTCGCCTTCCGGCCGATCGGTGTAGAAGCGCTCGAAGATGCGGTCGATGTCTTCCGCCTGGATGCCGGGGCCGTTGTCCTCGACATAGACGAGGCAGCGCGATCGCGACCGCGTGAGGCGCACGACGATCCGCCCGCCGTCTTCGGGAACGAAGGATCGGGCGTTCTCGATCAGGTTGGTGATGATCTGGCCGATGCGCAATTCATAGCCACTGACGGCGAAGCGGGCCTTCGGGCTGTCCTTGCGGTCGATGACGAAGTCGAGCAGCACCGTCTTCTTCTTGCTGCGGACCTGGCGCGAAATGTCCACGAGGTCGCCCAGAAGTTTTTCGAGGTCGATGGTCTTGGCATCGCTGCGGGCGAGTTCGGCGTCGAGCCGCGAGGCGTCCGAGATGTCGCTGATCAGGCGATCGAGGCGGCGGACGTCATGCTGGATGACGTCCATCAAGCGCTTCTTCGATTCGTCGGTGCGCGCCAAAGGCAGGGTTTCGACGGCGCTGCGCAGCGAGGTGAGGGGGTTTTTCAGCTCGTGGCTGACGTCGGCGGCGAAATTCTCGATCGCCGCGATCCGATCGTAGAGCGCGGTCGTCATCTCGCGGAGCGCGACGGAAAGGTTGCCGATCTCGTCCTGGCGCGAGGAGAAATCGGGGATTTCCTCGCGCTCCTTGGCGCCGCCGCGGCGCACACGCACGGCCGCCGCTGCCAGGCGCCGGAGCGGATTTGCGATCGTCGAGGACAGAAGCAGCGACAGGATGATGTTGACGAGGGCAGCGACGCCGAAGACGCGGATGATGGCGAGGCGCTCCGCCTGGACGATCTTGTCGATGTCGCCGGCTTGCGTTGACAGCAGCAGCACGCCGAGCACGGCGCGGAAACGCTGGACGGGAACGGCCACCGAAACGATGAGTTCGCCCTTCTCGGTCACGCGCTCGACATAGCCGCGCACGCCGGTCAGTGCGTTGGTGACCTCAGGATAGATCGAGCCGTTGCCACCCGGCGGTTCCTTGTAGAGCGGCAGATTGCCCGGCTGCAGCAGCTTGTTCAGCCAGCTGTTGAGCTTTTCGCCGATGCCAGTCGATTCCGGTTCGATCGGCGGCAGGTCGAAGCGCAGCACCTGGCCGCCGCTATAGAGATGTCGGGAATCGAGCAGCAGGTCGGCATCGGCATCGAACAGGCGGGCGCGGGTGCGCGTCGGCGAGATCAGGCGGCGCAGAACCGGAGCGACGCGTTCCTGGATGATCGGGAAGTCGAGATCCTCGTCGCTCGGAAGCGGCGTAATGCTCTGGCCCGCCTGCAGTTCCAGAAGCTTTTCGGGGTCGATGGTGATCGAGTTGGTGTCGACCGAGGCGGAAGCCGAGATCGCGCCGGCGATGATTTCACCCTGGGTCAGCAGGCTTTCGACACGTGCGTCGATCAGGCCCTCGCGGAACTGGTTGAGATACATGATGCCGCCGACCAGGACGACGAGTGCCACGAGGTTGAAGAAGACGATGCGGCGGGTGAGGCTCGAGAAGACGGCGTTGCCGAAGAGCCGACGAATCAGCGTGAAGGGATGTGCCCAGCGGCGTTGGCCGTTCTGCGCCTGCGCACGCCCGTCGCTGTCTTCGATGTCGCCTTGCAAGACTTCTACCAAATGTCCCGCTCCCGCGCGGACTGCCTTCACGTTCGTTCGATGACGACGTCGCTGCCAGCCGGGGCCGGTCGCATCGTCGCTGTCTTCTATGGTCCGGTCCAAAGACGGCGGAGATCGCTGCGAGCTTCAAAGGAGGCCGTCGGCCATGCTCCCATAGCGCCGCCTTGAATGCGCCACTCTGGGAGCGATGGCAAGCCCCTGTGGCTCAGGCGGTCTCCCGGAAACGGTAACCGACACCATAGAGCGTCTCGATCATATCAAAGTCGTTGTCGACCATCTTGAACTTCTTGCGCAGCCGCTTGATGTGGCTGTCGATGGTGCGGTCGTCGACATAGACCTGCTCGTCATAGGCCGCGTCCATCAGCGCGTCGCGGCTCTTCACCACGCCCGGGCGCTGGGCAAGCGAATGCAGGATGAGAAATTCCGTCACCGTCAGCGTGACCGGCTCGCTCTTCCACGTGCAGGTGTGGCGTTCCTGGTCCATCACCAACTGACCGCGCTCGAGCGAGCGCGACGGCGCGTCGGATGCCTTGACGGTGGTTGTCGAGTTGCCGGCCGCGGCCTCGCGGTTTGCGGCTCGACGCAGGATCGCCTTGACGCGTTCGACCAGCAGGCGCTGCGAGAACGGCTTGGTAATGAAGTCGTCGGCACCCATCTTCAGACCGAAGAGTTCGTCGATCTCTTCGTCCTTCGAAGTGAGGAAGATCACCGGCAGGTCGGACTTCTGTCTCAGGCGGCGCAGCAACTCCATGCCGTCCATGCGCGGCATCTTGATGTCGAAGATCGCCAGTTGCGGCGGCCGGGCGAGCAGGCCCTCGAGCGCGGAAGCACCGTCGGTATAGGTCTCGACCTTGTAGCCCTCTGCCTCAAGGGCGATGGATACGGACGTCAGAATATTCCGGTCATCATCGACAAGCGCGATGGTCTGCATCGTGTTCAACTCCGTCTTTTGAGGTGCCGGTCTCGTCCCCGAAAACTCCGGCATTCGCGAGTCACGGGTGCGTTAGTGAGTATAAAGGTGGAACAAATTGTGGCGAAGGGCAAAAAGCACCTGTCGTGACGATAGGATAGGCCCTGTCACATCGGTGTTTGGCAGGTCCAATTCAACCGATTAAAAAAACGATAATTTTCTTTAAATCGATTAATATACTGAAATCATTATTCTTTTTTTGACGCCGCCTTGTTTTTGAGCGAGCATGCAAGTATGGTCCGGCGAAATTCAACGCCAATGGCCAAACACGAAGGAAGCTTGACCATGGAGCAACTCGGCACTCGCAATCTCGCGAACGGCTTGGAAAAACTCGGCTTTATCGACCTGGAAAAGGTTCGGTACAACCTCGAAGCCGCAGAGCTTTATGAGGAGGCTCTTCGCCGCGGGGAGGCTGAGCTGACGGCACACGGCGCCCTCGTCGCCCGTACCGGGCAGCACACCGGCCGTTCGCCGAAGGACAAGTTCGTCGTTCGCGATGCGAACACCGACGATCAGATCTGGTGGGACAACAACAAGCCAATGTCTTCCGAGCATTTTGCCCTGCTGCGCCAGGACATGCTCGATCACGCCAAGGGCATGTCGCTCTATGTGCAGGACCTCGTCGGCGGCGCCGATGCCGACAACGCACTTCCGACCCGCGTCGTCACCGAATATGCATGGCATTCGCTGTTCATCCGCAATCTCTTGATCCGTCCGGCCCGCGAGGCACTCGCCTCCTTCCTGCCGAAGCTGACGATCATCGATCTGCCGAGCTTCAAGGCTGACCCGGAGCGCCACGGCTGCCGTACGGAGACTGTCATTGCCTGCGACTTCACCAACGGCCTGATCCTCATCGGCGGTACCTCCTATGCCGGCGAAATGAAAAAGTCGGTCTTCACCGTTCTCAACTACCTGCTGCCCAAGAAGGGCGTTATGCCGATGCACTGCTCGGCCAATGTCGGCCCGGCCGGTGACACGGCAATCTTCTTCGGCCTCTCCGGCACCGGCAAGACAACGCTTTCGGCCGACCCGACCCGCACGCTGATCGGCGACGACGAGCATGGCTGGGGCGAACAGGGCGTTTTCAACTTCGAAGGCGGCTGCTACGCCAAGGCGATCCGTCTGTCGGAAGCTGCCGAGCCGGAAATCTACGCGACGACCCGCCGCTTCGGCACCGTGATGGAAAACGTCGTGCTCGATGAGCGCCGCGTTCCGGACTTCGACGATGGCTCGCTGACGGAAAACACCCGTATCGCCTATCCGCTCGACTATATCCCGAACGCCAGCGCCACCGGCACTGCGCCGCAGCCGCGCACCATCATCATGCTGACGGCCGACGCCTTCGGCGTGATGCCGCCGATCGCCAAGCTGACGCCGGAACAGGCGATGTATCACTTCCTCTCCGGTTATACTGCCAAGGTCGCCGGTACGGAAAAAGGTGTCACCGAGCCGGAAGCCACGTTCTCGACCTGCTTCGGCGCGCCCTTCATGCCGCGTCATCCGTCGGAATACGGCAACCTCCTGAAGGACCTGATCGCCAAGAACGGCGTCACCTGCTGGCTGGTCAACACCGGATGGACCGGCGGCGCCTACGGCACCGGCAGCCGCATGCCGATCAAGGTGACGCGCGCTCTGCTTGCCGCCGCTCTCGATGGCTCGCTGAATGCTGCCGAGCTCCGCACCGACGCTAACTTCGGCTTCGCCGTTCCGGTCTCGGTCCCCGGTGTCGAAGACGGCATTCTCGATCCGCGCTCGACCTGGGCCGACGGTGCAGCCTACGACGCGCAGGCACGCCGCCTCGTCGACATGTTCATCGCGAACTTCGCCAAGTTCGAGGGCCATGTGGACGGCAGCGTTCGCGACGCGGCTCCCGGCACGAAAATCGCCGCCGAATAAAGATCGTCGGCTATGATTCACGTGAAACCCGGCCTCCCACGGCCGGGTTTTTCGTTTTCGCGGTAATATTTTCAAGAGGTTCGCTCTGTGCCATAGATCGGGGCGAGGTGAATCATGGCCAGCGACCCGCTTTACATAAACGACAACATCGTGATTGCCGGCTGGGAGCTGACGGAGCAATTCGTGCTGGCCGGCGGGCCGGGCGGGCAGAACGTCAACAAGGTGTCGACCGCCGTCCAGTTGTTCTTCAACGTGTTGGCCTCGCCGGCTCTCTCCGATCGCATCAAGGCCAATGCGCTGAAGATCGCCGGTCGCCGCGCCTCGAAAGAGGGCGTGCTGATGATCGAGGCCAGCCGTTTTCGCAGCCAGGAGCGCAACCGCGAGGATGCGCGCGAGCGGCTGAAGGAACTGATTCTCAAGGCCGCGGAGCCGCCGCCGCCGCCGCGCAAGAAGACGAAACCGACCCGTGGCTCCGTCGAGCGGCGCCTCAAGGAGAAGTCCGGGCGCGGTGAGATCAAGAAGCTTCGGGGGCGGCCGGCCGGAGACTGATTTCTTTTTTGCCGCTCCTTGCCTTTGGCAGGCGGCGCCCTCTCTTATCGGCAGTGTTTTGGCAAAAGGAGATATTCATGGGTCTTTTCAGCTTTATCAAGAACGCCGGCAAGAAGCTCGGCATCGGCGGTGACGATGATGCTCCGGATGCCGAAAGCGTTCAGAAGGAGCTTGCGTCCCACGATCTCGGCACCAAGGACGTGCAGGTCGAAGTGGCCGGTGACAAGGTCGTGCTGAAAGGTGTCGTGAAGGACCAGAGCGTCTTCGAAAAGGCCGTCGTTGCCGTCGGCAACACGCTCGGTGTCTCGGCGGTCGAGGCCTCGGAGCTCAAGGTCGCCGATGCCGGCGCTGCGCCTGCTGCGGCGAAGGAGCCGGTTTTCTATACCGTCAAGAAGGGCGACAACCTCTGGAAGATCGCCGAAGCGCAATACGGCAAGGGCAAGGGTGCCAAGCACACGGCCATCTTCGAAGCCAACAAGCCGATGCTGACGCATCCGGACAAGATCTACCCCGGCCAGGTTCTGCGCATTCCGGATCTGGACGCCGCTTGAGCGTGTCGGTCTGGCGCTCCCTGTCAATCGCCGCGCTGGCGAGCCTCTGCCTTGCCGGCGCTTCAATGGCACAGCCTTTCCGTGAGCCCGCCAAGGGCAGTGCCGAACGTGCCGCGATCCTCGACGCGATCCGCCCGGCGGTCGAGGCGGAGATGCGCGGCCCTGTCGAATTCGTCGTGACGACGATGCGCGCCTCGCCCAACTGGGCCTTCGTGCAGGTGGAGCCGCAGCGTCCTGGCGGCGGCGCGATCGATCTTGCGCAAACCGGGTTGCGCGACGAGGCCGATATGATGGATGGTCGGACGGTGTTTGCACAAGATCACGATGATTTGGGTCGGAGCGACCCAAATCATAAACGTGATCGGTTCTTTTAAGTTAGAGCGGGATACGGGCGGAAACCGCGCACACTTTTCCTTATCCCGCTCTGGTCTGTTTCCAGAACGGCCGCTGGAACCTGATCGACCACGTCGTCGGGCCGACGGATGTCGCCTATGCCGGCTGGCCGCTTCGCTATGGCGTACCGGCAGCGCTTCTCGGCCGCGAATAAGAGGACTGTCATCCATGCAGGTGCTCCCGAAAGGAATCAGACATATTCCAGGCTTTCTTGACCGAAGCCGGCAGGAGCAGCTCGTCGAGGCGATCCGCCTCGTCGTTGCCGAAGCGCCGTTGTTCGTGCCGGAAATGCCGAAGACGGGCAAACCCATGTCGGTGCGCATGACCAATTGCGGTTCGCTCGGCTGGGTCACGGATCGCGATCGCGGCTATCGCTACCAGGCTCAGCATCCGGTGACCGGCCGGCCTTGGCCGGCGATGCCGGATATACTGCTCGAGATCTGGCGAGCGGTCTCCGCCAGCAACAAGACGCCGGAAGCCTGCCTGGTCAACTTCTATTCCGAGGAGGCCCGCATGGGCCTGCACCAGGACCGCGACGAGCGCGATCTCGAAACGGCCGTCGTATCGATCTCGCTCGGCGATAGCTGCCTCTTTCGCGTCGGCGGCAACCAGCGCGGCGGGCAGACCATGTCTTTCCGGCTCGAAAGCGGCGACGTCGTGGTGCTGGGCGGGGAAGGCCGGCTCGCCTTCCATGGCGTCGACCGGATCTACCCGAACACGTCGACGCTGCTGAAGAATGGCGGCCGGGTCAATCTGACGCTGCGGCGCGTCAATCCCTGACCATCGGTCGAACGCTCAGAGCAATTCCAGGAAAAGTGCGAAGCGGGCTTTCCGTTCGGAATTGCGTAATTATGGCCTACAGCTTCCTGAGGGCTACCTTTTCCGTCAGGTGGTTCCGCCCCTTCTGCAGGATCAGGTCGGCGCGCGGGCGCGTCGGCAGGATGTTCTGGTGCAGGTTTTTCAGATTGATGTTGTGCCACAGGCCCTCGGCAATCGCACGGGCTGCATCCTCGCTGATCGTGGCGTAGCGATGGAAGTAGGATTCCGGGTTCTTGAAGGCGGTTTCGCGTAGCCGCATGAAGCGGTTGACGTACCAGCTGTGGATCAGGCTCTCTTCGGCATCGATGTAGATCGAGAAGTCGAAGAAATCCGAGACCATCGGCACGATCTTGCCGTCGGCCGGCAGGTTGCGCGACTGGAGTACGTTGATGCCTTCGAAGATCAGGATATCCGGGCGGTCGATGACCGTGAACTGATCCGGCAGCACGTCATAGGTCAGGTGCGAATAGCTGGGCGCCTTGACGTTGGGCTGTCCCGCCTTGATCGCCGACAGGAAGCGCAGGAGCGCCCCGACGTCGTAGCTCTCCGGAAAGCCTTTGCGGTCCATCATGTTTTCGCGCTGAAGCACGGCATTCGGGTAGAGGAAGCCGTCCGTCGTCACCAGATCGACTTTCGGGCTCGATGGCCAGCGCGACAGGAGCTGCGCGAGGATACGCGCCGTGGTCGACTTGCCGACGGCAACCGACCCGGCGATGCCGATGACGAAGGGCGTCTTGGTTTCGTCCGACATGCTGAGGAAGCGCTTGCGCTGCTCGAAGAGCATCTGCGACGATTCCACATGGGTCGAGAGCAGGCGCGACAGCGACAGGTAGATCTGCCGGACTTCGCCGAGATCGACCGGGTCGTTCAGCGAGCGCAGCCGCTGCACTTCGTCGGCCGTCAGCGTCAAGGGCGTGTCGGCGCGAAAGCGCGACCATTCCTCGGCGGTGAAGAAATGATAGGGCGAATAATCCCGCTTCTGCGGGTTGTCGGGCAGGTCGGCCGCTTCGATGTCTTTCGCCGCTATCGTCATGGATTCTGCCGATTTGCCTTTTCCTGCAGGCCGGATTGCTTCGTCCGCCGCGCAAGTTCGTTCAGCACATCCTGCAACGGAACGTCGGCGATCTTCAATACGACCATTAGATGATAGATGAGATCGGCGCTTTCGGCGATGAGATTCGCGCGGTCGTTGCTGATGGCGGCGATCACCGTCTCGACCGCCTCTTCCCCGAGTTTCTTGGCCGCCTTCGGCTGGCCGCTCGCCACCAGTTTTGCCGTCCAGGATTCGTCCGGCGCGGCCTTCGCGCGTGTCGCGACGATGGCTTCGAGATCGGAAAGTGTGAAATCAGCCATGGAAGATCCTGAAGCTCAGTCGAGGCGCATGGCGATGCCATGCTCCGCCATATAGCGCTTGGTTTCGCCAATGCTATAGGTGCCGAAGTGGAAGATGGAGGCGGCGAGCACGGCGGTTGCGTGGCCATCGCGGATGCCCGCGACCATGTGGTCGAGGGTCCCGACGCCGCCGGACGCGATGACCGGCGCACGAACGGCGTCGGCGACCGCGCGGGTGAGCGCGATGTCGTAACCGCTCTTCGTGCCGTCGCGATCCATCGAGGTCAAAAGGATCTCGCCGGCGCCGAGGTCGACGACGCGGCGGGCGAACTCGAGCGCGTCGATGCCGGTCGGTTGCCGCCCGCCATGGGTGAAGATCTCCCAGCGGTCCGCTTCGCCGTCCTTCGATACCTTCTTGGCGTCGATCGCGACGACGATGCACTGGTTGCCGAACTTGTCGGCCGCTTCCGCGACGAACTCCGGGTTCTTCACGGCGGCGGTGTTGATCGACACCTTGTCGGCACCGGCGAGCAGCAGCTTGCGGATGTCCGAAACCTGCCGCACGCCGCCGCCCACCGTCAGGGGCATGAAGCACTGCTCGGCCGTGCGGGCGACGACGTCGAAGATCGTCTCGCGATTGTCCGAGGAGGCGGTAATGTCGAGGAAGCAGAGCTCATCGGCGCCGGCGGCGTCATAGGCGCGTGCCGCTTCCACCGGATCGCCGGCATCGATCAGGTCGACGAAGTTGACGCCCTTGACCACACGGCCGTCCTTGACGTCGAGGCAGGGAATAACGCGGGCTTTGAGGGTCATGGTTTCACGCCTTTCTCGCGGCGCGGATCAAGTCCAGCGCCTCCTGCGGGTCGATGCGGCCGTCGTAGAGTGCGCGGCCGGAAATGGCGCCTTCGAGCTTGCGTGCTTCCGGCGCGACCATGCGGCGGATATCGTCCATCGAGGCGAGACCGCCCGACGCAATCACCGGGATGGAAACCGCCTCCGCGAGTTCCAAGGTCGAGGCCCAGTTGATACCGGTCAGGATGCCGTCGCGGTCGATGTCCGTATAGATGATCGCGGAGACGCCGGCGCCTTCGAACTTCTTCGCAAGCTCGATGACACCGAGCTCGGAGGCCTCCGCCCAGCCTTCGACGGCGACCTTGCCGCCCTTGGCGTCGATGCCGACGGCGACCCTTCCCGGGAATTTGCGGCAGGCTTCGATCACGAGCGCCGGGTCGCGCACGGCGACGGTGCCGAGTATGACGCGGGCGAGCCCGCGCGACAGCCAGTTTTCGATATGCTCGAGCGTGCGGATGCCGCCGCCGAGCTGCACCGGATTGCGGGTCGCCTTGAGGATCGCGTCAACGGCAGCCCCGTTGACCGTCTCGCCGGCAAAGGCACCGTTCAGGTCCACCACGTGCAGCCACTCGAAGCCCTGCTCTTCAAAGGCGCGGGCCTGGGCTGCCGGGTCGGGGTTGTAAACCGTCGCCTGGTCCATGTCGCCGAGCTTGAGGCGCACGCATTGCCCGTCTTTCAGGTCGATCGCGGGAAAAAGGATCATGGGTCTGTCCAATCAGTCGTGCGAAAGCTCAGGGCTTCCAGCGCAGGAAATTCGAGATGAGGGCGAGGCCGAGCGCCTGGCTCTTTTCCGGGTGGAACTGCGAGCCCGCCTTGTTGCCGTTGGCGACGAAGGCCGTGACCGGACCGCCGTAGTCCGCCTCGGCCACCACGTCGTCGGCGTTCTCGGCCGCCAGGTGGTACGAATGCACGAAATAGGCATGCAGACCGGTTTCGCCAACCCGGATGCCGTCAAACAGCGGGTGCTCGCGCTTGAGCTTCAGCGTGTTCCAGCCGATCTGCGGGATCTTCAGCGACGCGTCGGAAGGCGTCATTTCGACGACGTCGCCGGGAATCCAGCCGAAGCCGTGCGTGATGGTTTTTTCCAGCCCGCGCGAGGACATCAGTTGCATGCCGACGCAGATGCCGAGGAACGGCCGTCCCGCCTGTTCCACGGCCTCGGTCAGTGCCTGCTCCATGCCGTCGACGGCGGCAAGGCCGCGGCGGCAATCGGCATAGGCGCCGACACCCGGAAGCACGACGCGGTCGGCGCTCGCCACTTGTTCCGGTTTGTCGGTAAGGTCGATCTCGGCCGAAATGCCGGCTTCGCGAGCGGCCCGTTCGAAGGCTTTGGTGGCCGAGCGCAGGTTGCCCGAGCCGTAATCGATGATGGCGACGCGCATCAGCGTTCTCCGTAGGTATCAAAAAGGCCGAGACCGGGTCCGCCGTTCGAAGGCTTGCGTGCGGTCCAGTCGGCCGGGGAGGGTGGGGCCGGCTTCTTCTCGCTCGAAGCCACGCTCGTGAAGTAGATCTCTTCGGCCGCCGCCAGGTTCGGAGCAGGAACGATGGAACGCAGCGTCCAGTCGCGGGCCGTCAGGCTGCGCGCCACCAGAACCGGTCCTTCGAGCGCGACGAGCAGCCGCAGCGCGAACTGTACCAGCACCGATGCGAGGAAACCGCCTGCGACGTTCGAGAGCGAGATTAACGAAATCTGCAGAACGGCAACTGCGATTCCGATTATCCATTGCCGCTTGGCGAGAAGCCAGAGCGCCGGAAACAGAAAGGCCATCCAGGAAAAGCCATCGGCGACGAAACGCGCACGCTCGTCATTGGCGCGTGCACCCGGTGGGGTCAGGATCATGTAAGAAGCCATGAGTTCAGCCAGTGACTAGATCACGATGATCTTGGGTCGACTCGACCCAAGATCATAAACGTGGTCGCTTCTAACAGGTTAGAGCGGGATGCGGGCGGAAAACCGCACACACTTTTCCTCATCCCGCTCTGGCCGCTTAGGCAAGGGTCCCCTTGGTCGAGGGGACGCGGCCGGCCTGGCGCGGGTCGATTTCGGTTGCCGTGCGAAGCACGCGGGCGACGGACTTGAAGCAGGTCTCGGCGATATGATGGTTGTTGGCGCCGTGGATGTTCTGGATGTGCAGCGTGATCCCGGCATGCTGGGCGAGCGCCTGGAAGAATTCGCGCACGAGTTCCGTATCGAAGGTGCCGATCTTCGGCGAGGTGAAGGTCACGTTCCAGACGAGGAACGGCCGGCCGGAAACGTCGACCGCTGCGCGCGTCATCGTCTCGTCCATGGCAAGGTCGAGCGAGGCGTAGCGGGTGATGCCGCGCCGGTCTCCGAGCGCCTTGGCAATGGCCTGGCCGATGGCGATGCCGGTGTCTTCGACCGTATGGTGGTCGTCGACATGCAGGTCGCCGTCCGTCTTGATCTCCATGTCGATCAGAGAATGGCGGGCGAGCTGGTCCAGCATATGGTCGAAGAAGCCGATGCCGGTCGAAATCTTGGCGATTCCGGTGCCGTCGACGTTGACCGATACGGATACCGCGGTTTCGTTGGTCTTTCGCGAAACCTGTGCGGTGCGGCTGGACGTGGCTTCTGCCATCAGGCTCTCCTGTATGCGCCAGTGCGATGAGGAAAGTCCGTGCGGTCTCCTCCTCTCGCGCTCGCTTGCGATCTGGGCCGCTCCTTATCAGGCAAATGCTCAAATATCCAGAACTTGAGCGCCCGATTCGAATCATCCGACACCGGGCCCCGAACGAAGATTGCGCCTGCGGCAGTTGCCATTTGCAAATGTGTCTGCCGTACTTACATAGGCCTCAAGCAACCAGGCTCGTGTCACGAGCCGCAACGCCCCCAAGTAAACGCCCTAAATGTCTGGGGCCGACAGGTATCTTCATGAGTGAACACAATCCCTACGGAACGATGCATGCGACGACCATCATCACGGTACGCAAGGATGGCAAGGTGGTGATGGCCGGCGACGGCCAGGTGAGCCTCGGCCAGACCGTGATGAAGAGCAACGCCCGCAAGGTGCGGCGCCTCGCCAAGGGCGACGTCATTGCCGGCTTTGCTGGCGCGACCGCCGATGCCTTCACGCTGCTCGAAAGGCTTGAGGCCAAGCTTGAGCAATATCCGGACCAGCTCATGCGCGCGGCCGTCGAGCTAGCCAAGGACTGGCGCACCAACAAGTATCTGCGCAACCTCGAAGCGATGATGCTGGTTGCCGACAGGTCGATAACGTTGGCGATCACCGGCAACGGTGACGTTCTCGAACCCGAGCATGGCACGATCGCCATCGGTTCCGGCGGCAATTACGCCTTGGCCGCGGCGCGCGCCCTGATGGACAGCGACAAATCGGCCGAGGATGTCGCCCGGCGGGCGCTGCAGATCGCCGGTGACATCTGCGTCTATACTAACCACAATATCGTGGTGGAGACGCTGGATGCCGAATGACCAGCCGCATGTCAGCTTCGTGCCGGTGGCCGATGGTCACCTCTCGATGCTGCATGCCTGGCTGAGCGAACCGCATGTGCGGCAATGGTGGGGCGACCCGGACAAGGAAGTGGAGCTGATCCGCGAAGGTTGCGCGACCGGAGAAGTGGAAGGCTTCATCTTCCATCTGGCCGATAAGCCGGCCGGTTACATCCAGTCCTGGACCCCCTCGCAATATGACGAGGAGCCTTGGGCAAGGGATCTGCCGGCCGATGTGCCCGGCGTCGACATCTTCATTGGCCCGCCCGAGATGACGGGCAGGGGTGTCGCGTCGCTCGTCCTGAAAGCCTTCGCCGGAAGGCTCTTTGCCGCCGGCGCTTCGCGAATCGTGATCGACCCCGATGCAGGCAACCGCAGAGCTGTCAGTGCCTACACCAAGGCCGGCTTCGTGCCCTACGCAGAATGGATAGATGCGTCCGGTCGCACGCTCCTGATGGAGCTGACACGGACCGAGTTTGAGAGGACTAGATGAGTACGTTTTCACCCAGAGAGATCGTGTCCGAGCTCGATCGCTACATTATCGGCCAGAAGGACGCCAAGCGCGCCGTGGCCATCGCGCTTCGCAACCGCTGGCGCCGCCAGCAGCTCGGCGACGAGCTGCGCGACGAGGTGATGCCGAAGAACATCCTGATGATCGGCCCGACCGGCGTCGGCAAGACCGAGATTTCAAGGCGCTTGGCCAAACTCGCCGGCGCGCCCTTCGTCAAGGTCGAGGCGACCAAGTTCACCGAGGTCGGCTATGTCGGCCGCGATGTCGAGCAGATCGTCCGTGACCTCGTCGAGGTCGGCATTGGTCTCGTTCGCGAGAAGCGCCGCGCCGAAGTCAAGGCCAAGGCCCACCAGAACGCCGAAGAGCGCGTGCTGGACGCGCTGGTCGGCGCGACGGCCTCGCCGGCGACGCGCGATTCCTTCCGCAAGAAGCTGCGCGCCAACGAGCTTGACGACAAGGAGATCGAGGTCGACCTTGCCGACACCGGTACACCCGGCGGTTTCGAGATCCCGGGCATGCCCGGCGCCAACATCGGCGTGCTGAACCTCTCGGAGATGTTCGGCAAGGCCATGGGCGGCCGCACGAAAAAGGTCAAGACGACGGTCAAGGCTTCCTATGAGCTGCTGATCAATGACGAGTCGGACAAGTTGCTCGACAATGAGCAGATCCAGCGCGAGGCGGTCCGAGCAGTCGAGGACGACGGCATCGTCTTTCTCGACGAGATCGACAAGATCGCCTCACGAGAAGGCGGCATGGGGGCGGGCGTGTCACGCGAAGGCGTGCAGCGGGACTTGCTGCCGCTGGTCGAAGGCACGACGGTTGCGACCAAGTACGGGCCGGTCAAGACCGACCATATCCTCTTCATCGCGTCCGGCGCCTTCCACGTGGCCAAGCCCTCGGATCTCCTGCCGGAATTGCAGGGCCGCCTGCCGATCCGCGTCGAGCTTCGTGCGCTGACCAAGGAAGACTTCCGCCGCATCCTGACGGAAACGGAAGCCAGCCTCATCCGACAGTACAAGGCGCTCCTGGACACGGAAGAGGTCAAGCTCGACTTCACCGACGACGCGATCGACGCGCTCGCCGATGTGGCCGTGCAGTTGAACGCCACAGTCGAGAACATCGGCGCCCGCCGATTGCAGACGGTGATGGAGCGCGTGCTGGACGAGATCTCGTTCAACGCGCCCGATCGCGGCGGCCAGGAGGTGACGATCGACGCCGAGTATGTGCGCAAGCATGTCGGCGATCTCGCCGCCAACACCGATCTGTCACGCTACATCCTGTGACATTTGGGTCGAAGGCGCGGGCAAACGCCCGCAACCCTGAATATGCAGGCGCCTGTCTCTCGACAGGCGCCTGCATTTTTTCTAACACGGACGTGCATATTGATCGTGGTCCGGGCATTTTTCCGACATGATCTTGGCGTAGGAGCCGCGCCGCCGACCGAGGCCGCCTCCACCATTCACAGGAAGAAGAGATCGTGCGTTTCACCGCCTGCATGCTCGCTATCGCCACGTTTTGCCTGACCGCAAGCCAGACAATCGCAGCGACCGCCGTTCCGCCGGGAAACCGCAATGTCGAGCAGCCCGGCATTCCCGGCGCTTCCGTGCGCCGCACCAAGGCCGGCCGCACCTCCTTCGATGCCAAGTTCGAGAAAGTCCGCGATCTCTTGGCGACCGACAAGCAACTGATCAGCAAGATCAAGTCCGTGTCGCGCGCCTATGGCATCGCGCCGATCCATATGGTCGGCGCCATCGTCGGCGAGCACACCTATAATGTCGACGCCTACGACCGGCTGCAGTCCTATTACGTCAAGGCGGCTGCCTACGCCGGCAACAGCTTCCAGTTCGGTTATGACGGCGAGACGGTCGCGGAGTTCGTAACCCGGCCGCAATTTTCCGAGTGTGGCGCCAAGAAGGGCGCCTATGCGCTCTGGAGCTGCCGCGAGCGCGTCTGGGACAATGACTTCCGCGGCAAATCGGTCGGCGGCAAGTCCTTCCCGAACAACCGCTTCAGCGCCGTTTTCTTCCAGCCCTTCTTCGCCGGCCAGACCTTCGGCCTCGGCCAGATCAACCCGCTGACGGCGCTGATGCTGACCGACATGGTCGCGAAGACCTCGGGCTACGACCGTCTCGACGAGAACAATGCCGCCGGCGTCTACGAGGCGATCATGGATCCGGACGTCTCGCTCGCCTATATGGCGGCTTCGATCCGCCATTCGATCGATGCCTACAAGTCGATCGCCGGCCTCGATATTTCTGGCAATCCCGGCATCACCGCGACGCTCTACAATGTCGGTAATCCGGACGGCCGCGCTGCGGCCCTCGCCGCCAAGATCCAGAGCGGCCAGGCGCAATGGCCGGAGGAAAACTATTACGGCTGGCTCGTCAACGACAAGCTTGCGGAGCTCGAAAACCTGCTGTGATTCACGTGAAGCACTTTCCTTGATTGCGCCGTAAAAACCTGAAATCATTGGCGCAATCGAGAAAGGCAATCACCATGGACATGCGTCCGGAGCCCTTCGAACCGCCGGCTCCCGTTCCTCGAGTGGGCATCCCTTCCTACCTGAAGATCATCAGGACGGTCTTACGCAATCCACTCGAATTGTGGGGTGAGCCGTCCTACACCTTGCCCTGGATCGAGACGAAGTTCGTCACCCAGCGCACGCTGATCGTCAACGATCCCGGTCTCATCCGCCACATCCTCGTCGACAATGTCGGCAACTACGAGATGTCGAAGGTTCGCCGGCTGATCCTCAGGCCGATCCTGCGCGACGGCCTGCTGACGGCCGAAGGCGAGGTCTGGAAGCGTTCGCGCAAGGCCATGGCGCCGGTCTTCACCCCGCGCCACGCCAAGGGTTTCGCCGGCCAGATGTTGCGAAGCGCCGAAGCATTCGTCGAGCGCTATGCCGGCGCCAAGACGGCTCCGTTCACGACCAACATCGCCAACGACATGACGGAGCTGACCTTCGACATCCTTGCCGAGACCTTGTTTTCCGGCGAAGTCGCCGTCGAGCGGGACGGGTTCGTCCAGAGCGTCGAGGAACTCCTGCACCGCATGGGACGCGTCGATCCGATGGACATTCTGTTGGCGCCGGAATGGGTGCCGCGCCCGACGCGGATCGGCGGCAAGCGGGTGATGAACCGTTTTCGCTCGATCGTATCCGAGACCATGGCGCTTCGGCGCCGCAAGATGGCGGCGGACCCCGAAGGCACGCCGAAGGATTTTCTGACCCTGCTCCTGGAGATCGAGGGCAGCCAGGGCCTTTCGACAGCCGAGATCGAGGACAATATCCTGACCTTCATCGGTGCGGGGCACGAGACGACCGCCCGCGCGCTCGCCTGGACGCTCTATTGCATCGCCAACACGCCCGCCTATCGCGAGACGATGGAGGCGGAAATCGACGCCGCGATCGCGAGCGGTGCCGATCCGGTCGAATGGCTCGGCCTGATGCCGCATGTGCTTGCCGCCTTCGAGGAAGCGATGCGGCTCTATCCGCCGGCGCCTTCGATCAACCGCGCTGCGATCGAGGAAGACGAGTGGACCTCTCCGTCAGGCGAGCGGGTGCGTATACCCAAGGGCATCGCGGTGCTGATCATGCCGTGGACCTTGCATCGCCACGTGCTCTACTGGGACAAACCGCGCGCATTCATGCCCGAGCGTTTCCTGCCGGAAAACCGTGAGAAGCTTCATCGTTACCAATATCTGCCCTTCGGCGCCGGCCCCCGCGTCTGCATCGGCGCCACCTTCGCCCTGCAGGAGGCAGTGATCGCGCTCGCGGTGCTGATGCACCGCTACCGCTTCGACCCGACCGAGGAGACGAACCCCTGGCCGGTGCAGCGGCTCACTACTCAACCGCGGGGCGGGTTGCCGATGAGGGTGTCGGCTCGCTGAAGGTCTTGCCCGGGATCGGCGCCTGGACCGAGCGCACCGGCGAATCGGCCGGCTTCGGTTGTTGCAGTTGTTTCGACGGTTTCTTGATCGTCTTGATCTGGGCGCAAGTAGCGTCGCCGACATTGTCGCACGGCTTGTAAACGACGATCTCGCTTCCGGCGCCATCATCCCAGACCGCCTGGATCGTCAGCGACTTCGCGGTATCCGCCGGCAACGAGATATAGACATACTCCGCCGTCTCGTCGGCCGGCAGGTTGAAGGGGATCTGCGGGTTGCACTTCGCCAGCGGGAAGCGCCGGTCGAGCGCGTCCGAATTGATCGAATAGCGGATTTCCGATAGCCGGCAATGCATCGTCTGCAAGGCGGTGAAATAGATAAGCTGCCGGTCGTCATAGTTGCGGAACTGCACCCAGCCGGTCTGCTTGTTGGCGTCGAGCATCGCCTTGTAGATCGCGACGTCGGGAAGCTGCGGCTTGTATTCTTCTTCCTCCGCGTCCTGCGCCTGGGCGAGGTTCAGCGGAAGCCAGATGAAAGCGGCCGACAGGAGCCAGACGAAAACAGACAGACGGCGGCCTTTGAGCATGCGCAGGTGTCCCGATCTTTTGATCCGTGTCGCCCAGTTGATCATCGATGTCTGCGGCACGATGGTTTTCTCTTGAAATATGTCATATCACCGCATCGATCCCCATTGAACCCGGGGCCTTGCGCCCCGCGCGAATTCCGGACTGCGCCAATTGACCTCTCATTTTCTTCTCGGCATCGACACCGGCGGCACCTATACCGACGCCGCTCTCTTCTCGGAGACGCAAGGGGTCGTCGCCAAGGCCAAGGCACTCACCACCCGCCACGATCTTGCGGTCGGAATTTCCGGCGCGGTCGAGGCGGTTCTCGATCAGGCGAAAGTGCCGGTTTCCGCGATCAGCATGGTCTCGCTGTCGACCACGCTTGCCACCAATGCGCTCGTCGAAGGGCAGGGTGGCCGCGCCGGATTGGTGATGATCGGCTTTGGCCCTGACGATCTGAAGCGCGACGGCCTGCTGGAGGCGCTCGGCTCCGATCCGGTGATCTTCCTGCCCGGAGGGCACAATGTGCACGGCGGCGAAACCCCGCTTGACATGAGTGAGCTCGACGCTGCCCTGCCGGTGCTCGCCGCACAGGTTTCTTCCTTCGCCATTGCCGGCTATTTCGCCGTCCGGAATCCGGATCACGAAAAGCGCGTCCGCGACCGTATTCGCGAAGTTTCGCATCTGCCGGTGACCTGCAGCCATGAACTGTCTTCGAAGCTCGGGGGCCCGCGCCGTGCCTTGACGACGCTGCTCAATGCCCGGCTGGTGTCGATGATCGACCGGCTGATTGGCTCCTGCGAAGGTTTCCTGAAGGCGCGCGGCATTGACGTGCCAATGATGGTGGTGCGCGGTGACGGCGCCCTGATCTCGGCGGAAGAAGCGCGCCTGCGCCCGATCGAGACGATCCTTTCCGGCCCGGCCGCGAGCCTCGTCGGCGCAAGGCACCTGACCGGCCTCGACAACGCCGTGGTTTCCGATATCGGCGGCACGACGACCGACGTCGCGGTTCTCGAAGGCGGTCGGCCGCGGCTTGACGCCGAAGGCGCCGTTGTCGGCGGCTTCCGCACCATGGTCGAGGCGGTGGCGATGCGGACCTACGGCCTCGGCGGCGATTCGGAAGTGCGCATCAACGACCGCGGCCTGAAGGCAAAGATCGACCTCGGTCCGCGCCGGCTGATGCCGCTCAGCCTGGCGGCCGCGCTGCATGGCGACGCTGTCATCTCGGTGCTCGAAAAACAGATGCGCGCCCAGCATAGCGGGCGCCACAATGGCCGATTTGCGGTTCGCACCGGCCTGCCGGACTATCTCGCGAGCGGCCTGCAGCCGCAGGAGCAGGCGCTTTATGAGCGAATCGGCGCCGTGCCCGTTGCGCTGGAGACGCTGCTGGTTTCGACCCCGCAGAAGGCGACGCTCGATCGCCTGGTGGGGCGCGGCCTCGTCCATATCTGTGGTCTCACGCCGTCGGACGCCATGCACGTGCTTGGCCGGCAATCGCAGTGGAACCTCGAGGCGGCGGACCTTGGCATTCAGCTTGCGGCGCGCACGCGCGACGGCTCCGGCCAACCCATCGCGTCCTCGCCGGAAGCGATGGCGCAGATGATCGTCGACCGGCTGACGCGGCAATCCTCCGAAGTCATCCTGCAGGCCTGCCTTGGCGAAGATGGCGCCGGTGCCATTGATCCCGCCGTCTCGCAGGCTGTCGACCGCGCGCTTACCCGCACGCCGGGCATCGTCCGTTTCTCGCTCGGTCTCGACCGTCCGCTCGTCGGCCTCGGTGCTTCGGCGCCAGTCTATTACCCTGATATCGCCGAGATGCTCGGAACGGAAGCCGCCATTCCCGAGGAGGCCGGCGTCGCCAATGCCGTTGGCGCCGTGGTCGGCCAGGTCAGCGCTACGGTCACGGTCTTTGTGACGATGCCGGAGGAAGGCATCTTCGTCGTCAACGGCGCCGGGACCAGTGAACGCTTTATCGATCAGGAGCAGGCTTTTGGTGCCGCTCGTCGGCGGGCCGAGGCGGTGGCGCTGGAGACGGCGCGCACCAATGGAGCGGACGATCCCGCATCGCTGCTGCGCGAGGAAATAGACGCACCGGAAGTCGAGGGCAGCCGCAAGCTGATCGAGGCCCGGTTCATCGCGTCCGCCAGCGGCCGACCCCGCATCGCCCACGGCTGATCTTTTCCATTCCGGAAACAATTCTTCGCATCCTTGCAGAATTGACAGGGAATGAATTGGTGAGAAACTGCCGCCGTTTCACGCGCGCAATGCGTCTGGGCTGGTCCGCGATCGGCTTCAGGCGCAAGATCGACACATGTCGGGGCGTTCATCGCATCCGTTGGGAGCGGTGGCGCTCCTCTCGTCTATTTCAAGGAGTTGGCAGATGGACCGCATTGAGAAGTTTGGGTTGAAGATAGATGCGGGTCTCCATCGCTTTCTGGTGGAAGAGGCGATGCCGGGCACCGGCATCGATGCCGAGCATTTCTTCGAGCAGTTTTCCGCTCTCGTGCACGACCTGGCCCCGAAGAACCGGGCGCTGCTTGCCAAGCGTGACGATCTCCAGGCCAAGCTCGATGCCTGGTACAAGCAGAACGGCGCACCCAGCGACATCGAAACCTATCAGGCCTTCCTCCGAGATATCGGCTACCTGCTGCCGGAAGGCGGTGATTTCAGCGTTTCGACCGCCGATGTCGATCCGGAGATCGCGACGATCGCCGGCCCGCAGCTCGTCGTTCCCGTCATGAACGCGCGTTATGCGCTCAATGCCGCCAATGCGCGCTGGGGCTCGCTCTATGATGCGCTTTACGGCACGGACGCGATTTCGGACGCCGATGGCGCGGAAAAGGGCCGCGGCTACAATCCCAAGCGCGGCGCCAAGGTTATCGCCTGGGCGCGCGATTTCCTCGATGCCAGCGCCCCGCTGGCGAAGGGAAGTTGGGCCGACGTCACCTCGCTCAAGGTTGCGGGCGGCGCGCTGACGATCGGGCTCAAGGACGGCTCGGACACGGCGCTGCGCAATGCGGCCCAGTTCGCGGGCCATTCCGGTTCGCAAGGCGCGCGGTCGGAGATCGTTCTCCGGCACAACAATCTGCATGCGATCGTTGTTCTCGACACCTCCACGCCGATCGGCAAGGAGGATCCGGCCGGCATCTCCGATGTCATTCTCGAATCGGCGATCACCACGATCATGGACTGCGAAGATTCGATCGCCGCCGTTGACGCCGAGGACAAGGTCGTCGTCTACAGCAACTGGCTCGGCCTCATGAAGGGCGACCTCGAGGAGGAAGTTGCCAAGGGTGGCAAGACCTTCATCCGTCGCCTCAATGCCGACCGTACCTATGAGGCAGCAAGCGGCGGTACGCTGTCGCTCCCCGGCCGCTCGCTGATGCTGGTCCGCAATGTCGGCCACCTCATGACGAATCCGGCTATCCTTGATCGCGACGGCAAGGAAGTGCCCGAGGGCATCATGGATGCCATGGTCACGGCTCTGATCGCCCTGCACGATATCGGTCAGGGCGGCCGGCGGATGAACTCCCGCGAAGGGTCGATGTATGTCGTCAAGCCGAAGATGCATGGGCCGGAAGAAGTCGCCTTCGCCTGCGAGATCTTCGCGCGCGTCGAAAAGGCCCTCGGCATGCCCGCCAACACCATGAAGATGGGCATCATGGACGAGGAGCGCCGCACGACGGTCAACCTCAAGGAATGCATCCGTGCCGCCCGCGAGCGCGTCGTCTTCATCAACACCGGCTTCCTCGACCGCACCGGCGACGAGATCCACACCTCGATGGAAGCAGGCCCGATGATCCGCAAGGGCGACATGAAGCAGGCCGCCTGGATCGCGGCTTACGAGAACTGGAATGTCGATATCGGTCTGGAATGCGGCCTCTCCGGCCATGCCCAGATCGGCAAGGGCATGTGGGCCATGCCTGACCTGATGGCGGCGATGCTCGAGCAGAAGATCGCCCATCCGAAGGCCGGCGCCAACACCGCCTGGGTTCCGTCGCCGACCGCGGCGACGCTGCATGCGACCCATTACCATCGCGTCAACGTTGCCGAAGTTCAGGCAAGCCTGAAGAGCCGGAGCCGCGCCAAGCTCTCGGACATCCTGTCGGTGCCGGTCGCGGTTCGCCCGAACTGGACGCCGGAGGAAATCCAGCGCGAACTCGACAACAACGCGCAAGGCATCCTCGGTTACGTCGTGCGCTGGGTCGACCAGGGCGTCGGCTGCTCGAAGGTTCCCGACATCAACAATGTCGGCCTGATGGAAGACCGCGCGACCTTGCGCATTTCCGCTCAGCACATGGCCAACTGGCTGCATCATGGCGTCGTCACCGAGGGCCAGGTCGTCGATACGATGAAGCGTATGGCCGCCGTCGTCGACGGCCAGAATGCCGACGACCCGCAATATGTGGCGATGGCCGGCAACTTCGACGGCTCGATCGCCTTTCAGGCGGCGCTCGATCTCGTTCTCAAAGGGCGCGAGCAGCCGAACGGCTACACCGAACCGGTCCTGCATCGCCGCCGGCTGGAGTTGAAGGCGCGCAACGCCGCCTGATTCGCCACTGGCGTCTAAATATCGGACCAGGGCCGTGTGTTCGTGCGAACGCACGGCTCTTTTTTCAAGCGCGGTCCCGGCTTAGATACGCCCGCCCAGTCGTCTCCGCCGGGGTCTAAAATTCGGCCCAGCCGTCTGTGGCGAGCGCGGCGTTGCCCTGTGTTGCATAGGCGGCTGGCCGCCGTGTTGCCTGGGCAACGGGCCGGGCCTGGTCGCGGATTGCGGCTGGAGCAGCTACCGGGGCAGGGGGCCTCGATCCGGCCTTTGCCTGCGTCTCGCCGGTGAGGATGAAGCGTCCGATCAGGTCACGCAGATTGGTGCCCTCCTGCGCCAGGGTGGCGGAGGCGGCATTGGCTTCTTCGACCATCGCTGCGTTCCGCTGCGTCACCTGATCCATCTGGTTGACGGCAGTGTTGACCTCACTCAACCCCACAGATTGTTCCCGGGCGGACGTGGCGATTGCGGCCATATGTTCGTTGATGGTGATCACATGCGCCTCGATCGTCTGCAGCGCCTCGCCGGTGTCGCGCACCAGACGCACGCCGTTTTCAACCTCCTGGCTCGATGTGCGGATGAGATCCTTGATTTCCTTTGCCGCCTTGGCCGAGCGCTGGGCGAGTTCGCGCACTTCCTGGGCAACAACGGCAAAGCCCTTGCCCGCTTCGCCGGCCCGCGCCGCTTCGACGCCGGCGTTCAGCGCCAGAAGATTCGTCTGGAAGGCGATCTCGTCGATCACGCCGATGATGCTGGAGATCTGGCTCGACGATTCTTCGATCCGCCGCATCGCCTCGACGGCATTGGCGACAACGACGGCGGATTGGGCCGCACTGGTCTTCGCTTCGCCGGCGACATCGCGCGCCTCTTCCGTGCGTCTGGAGGAGTTGCTGACATTGGCGGTGATCTCGTCCAGTGCCGCGGCCGTCTCTTCGAGCGACGCGGCCTGCTGTTCGGTCCGTTTGGATAGGTCGTCGGCACTCTGGCTGATCTCGCGCGTACCCATGCCGATGTTCCCGGCACTGTCGGCGACGGCCAGCAACGCGTCGTTCAACTGTTCGGCTGCCTTGTTGAGGTCATGCCGCAACTGCTCGAACTCGGTGGCAAAGGGCTCATGCAGTCGGACGGCGAGATCGCCATTGGCAAGCCGCTGCAGCCCGCCGCCGAGACCGGCGGTCGCTTGCGTCAGCCGCTGCTGCGCGTCCTGTTCCGCCTGTCTTTGTACGCGAATGCGCTCTGCCTCGCTGGTGCGGCGAGTTTCTTCCGCCTCCGCCTGCAGTCGCAGATTCGATCGCGCGGCCTCACGGAAGGACTGGATGGCGCGGGCCATGTCGGCGACCTCGTCCTTGCCGTTCACCGGCTCGTCGGCATCCTCGACGTGGCCGTCGATCAGCCGGCGCATGGCGGCAATCTGGCGGCCGAGCGGTCCGACGACACCGCGCAGCACGACAAGGAAGGTGGCGGCGGCAAGCGCCATGACGAGAACGATGATGGCAATGCTGAGCGTTTGCACCGTCTCGAACTCGCGATGCTTGGCTTCAAAGGCCGTGCCGGAAAGTTCGACCTGCAGGTCCGAGATCTTGGAGATCGTCGCCGTCAACGGATCGATCGTCGCGTAGAGCTTGTCGCGCACGAACGTATCGAGTGCCTTCTGGTCCTTGCTGGACAGAATTTGAGTGAGCGCCGTGATCGAATCCATTGCAACGATCATCTGGCTCCGTGCATTGTCGACGAGTCTCCGTTCCTCGTCGGTCATCGAAGTCGCCGCATAGGCATCCCAGTTGGACTTGATCGTTTCCCGTGCGGCATTGACCGAGGCAAGCCCGCTCTCCATCGATTCGTTGCCGTTGCGAACCTTATGGGCGGCATCGACGATCGAGACTGCAAAGGCGTCGGAAGTCGCCTTGAGGTTCTTTAGCGGCACGATGCGATCAGCATAGACCGCATCCATCATGCCGCTGGTTTTCGACAGCGTGCTCTGGCTGTAGGTGGCGATGCCGATGGCAATGGATGATAGAAGCGCAATCGCGCCGATAAGCTTGGTCTTGATCAGCATGCCAGTCCCTCCCGAGCGGAATTTCTTGGGCACACTGTTTCTATTGTTTAGATAACGCTTACTTAATAAGGGACTGAATTCAGGTCGAAATTGAACTTTTCCGCGTCACGTCGGCCAGTCTTCGCGACCCTGATTTGAGGGCGTTTTCGAACGGCAACTGTGCGTGGCTGACGCGCTTCGTTGCAGCATCGCAATGCCGGCAAATGGTGGTTGAGTGCCGACGAAAAAAGCCGCCGACGGCTGTCGGCGGCTTCGGATGCGCTGGTGTGATTCGGTTACTGCTGGACGACCACCCGGGCGTTCTTGCCGGGGCGAACGCGCGAGTAAAGATCGATGATGTCCTGGTTGATCAGGCGGATGCAGCCCGACGATGCGGCGGTGCCGATCGAGGACCATTCCGGCGTGCCGTGCAGACGGAACAGCGTGTCCTTGCCTTCATCGTTGAAGAGGTAGAGCGCGCGGGCGCCGAGCGGGTTCTTGAGACCCGGACCCATGCCTTCCTCGACATATTTGGCGACTTCCGGCTTGCGCTCGGCCATTTCCTTCGGCGGATGCCACATCGGCCATTCCTGCTTCCAGGCGATGTAGGCTTCGCCTTCCCATGCAAAGCCGGCCTTGCCGACGCCGATGCCGTAGCGCACGGCCTTGCCGCCGGGCAGCACGTAGTACAGGAAGCGATTCGGCGTGTTGACGACGATCGTTCCGGGGCGTTCGCTGGTGGTGTAGTCGACGATCTGGCGATGGTAACGGCTGTCGACCTTGTTGATCGGAATGGCCGGCAGCGCATAGCCGTGATCCTCAACTGCGCCATATTCGCCGTTAAAGATCTGATTCGTAGCGATCTTTTCCGCTACGGGAGCAGGTTCGTTGGCAGCAGTCTCGGGCTTGGACGATGTCGTCGAGCAGCCGGCAACGGCCAGTGTCGCCGCGAGGCTGCACAAGAGGAAGGCATTGCGGAAGCGCATGGGGGTCTCTTAAAAAGAAGCGAAGTAAAACTGGGTCGCCGCGACCAACAGTGAGACCGGTTATTTTCGATTAGTTTGTGCTATGCAAGAGATTGCGCGGCCACAATTTGGCTAGAAAGTGCAAATTCCATGACGCTTGCTTTTTTGCAACAAAATGGCCGGCTCAAAGGGAGCCCGGACAGATGACAATCCTCTCCATCCATGGCGACAACCCCCTGATTGACGGTCGTCAATCGAATCGCGCGATGATGGTGCGCCGCGGTGTGCAGCGGCTTTTTGCCGAACTCCGCCATTCGGTGCTGCCCGAGTTGACGCTCGCGAGCGGAAGGCGCGCCGACCTGATCTCGCTGTCGGCCAAGGGCGAGATCTGGATCGTCGAGATCAAGACCTCGATCGAGGATTTTCGAGTCGACCGCAAATGGCCGGAATACCGGCAGCATTGCGACCGGCTGTTTTTCGCGACCCATGCCGGCGTGCCGCTGGACATCTTCCCGGAGGATTGTGGCCTGCTGCTTTCCGACGGTTACGACGGACACATCGTTCGCGAGGCGCCCGAGCACAAGCTGCCGCCGGCCACACGCAAATCCGTCCTGCAGCTCTTTGCCCGCACGGCGGCGCAGCGGCTGATGCTGGCCGAATGGGCGGCCGAGCGCAGCGGCGAGCTCGGCGATTCGATCGGCGACATTCTCTCCGGCGGCCGCGACTGATCCCGCAGCAATTGAGGAAACGTCCAGAGCGGCTTTCCGACCAGGATTGCTCCACCTAATCAAGAGCAATCCCAGAAGTGTGAAGCGGTTTTTAGCCCCGAATCGGTTGAGGCGATTCGCTTACTTCGGCGCGCGCTTGGCGAGAATGCGCTGCAGGGTGCGGCGATGCATGTTGAGCCGGCGTGCCGTCTCCGACACGTTGCGCTCGCACATCTCATAGACGCGCTGAATGTGCTCCCAACGCACCCGGTCGGCCGACATCGGGTTCTCCGGCGGCTCGACGCGCTCGCCCTGGCGCTGAACGAGCGCCGCGAAGATGTCGTCGGCATCGGCCGGCTTGGCGAGATAGTCGACAGCGCCGAGCTTCACGGCGTTTACGGCGGTGGCAATGTTGCCGTAGCCGGTCAACATGATCATGCGCGTGTCGTCGCGCCGCCCGCGGATCGCTTCGATCACGTCGAGGCCGCTGCCATCGCCGAGCCTCAGGTCGATGACGGCATATTTCGGCGGGTTGCCCTTGGCCTTGGCGATGCCTTCTGCGACCGATTCGGCAATGTCGACCGAAAAGCCGCGGGCTTCCATGGCGCGGGCCAGGCGCCTGAGGAAGGGCGCGTCGTCGTCGACGAGCAGCAGGGTGCGGTCCGGTCCGATCAGTTCGGCGTCCTGTGCGGGTGTGCTGGGCGAAGCTGTCGATTTGTCAGTCATTCTGGCAATCCTTGAGCGAAAACTTGCGCTTTCGCCGAGATCATAGGTTTCTTCTACAGCGCCGCGCGTCTTAAAAGACGCGCAAAGGTCACTGTAGCACTTTGAATTACTGCATAATTTTGCCCCTAAATCGATTCCGATCTAAAAAATTATGCGGTAGCCTCGTTCAATAAACTGCGAAATGTCATTTCGCCAGTTTCGTATCCATCAGGGCGCGCGGCCATTCGACGCTGACCCGGGCGCCCGGCCTGTCCGGTCCGCCGTTTTCGAAGCGTAGGCGCGCGCCCGAACGTTCGAGCAGCGTCTTCGCGATGAAGAGGCCGAGCCCGAGGCCGCCGGCGCTGTCGTCCTTCTGGCGCCGCGTCACATAGGGTTCGCCGATGCGTTGCAGGATATCCGGGGCGAAGCCGTCGCCATCGTCCTCGATCGTCACTTTCACGCGGTCGGCCGTATGTTCCACGGTCACCGTCACTTCCTTCTTGGCATAGTCGACCGCATTTTCGAGCAGGTTGCCGAGCCCGTAGAGAATGCCGGCATTGCGGTTGCCGACCGGCTCGGTGGTGCGGTCGCCTTTCTCGATGAGGTTGATGTGGATGCCGAACTCGCGATGCGGCGCCATCACCTCTTCGATCAGCGAGGACAGAGGCAGCAGCCGCATGTGTTCCTCGCTCTCGGAGGAGAGCGTTGTCAGCCTTTTGAGAATATCCCGGCAGCGCTCGCTCTGGCTGCGCAGCAGATGCACGTCCTCGCCGAAACGCGGGTCGTTGCCGAGTTCGCGCTCCATTTCCTTGGCGACGACGCTGATCGTCGCAAGCGGCGTGCCGAGCTCATGTGCCGCCGCCGCCGCCAACCCGTCGAGCTGCGACAGGTGCTTTTCCCGCTGCAGCACCAGTTCGGTTGCCGTCAGGGCTTCCGAAAGCTCGCTCGCTTCCAGCGAGACGCGGTAGGTATAGAAGGCGGCAAAGGCCGTCATCGAGACGATCGCGAACCAGATGCCGGCGGTCAAAACCCGCGGCATCAGGAGAACCGTGCCGGGATACCAGGGCAGTGGGAAGGGCGAGAAGGCAAGCGCGGTGATCGCGATCACCGCGAGGCCGGCAAGGATGATGCTGTGCGATTTCGGCTGCGACGCCGAGGAGATGATGACGGGAACGCACAGAAGCGGTGCGAAGGGATTGGTCAGCCCGCCGGTGATGAACAGCAGCCCCGTGATCTGCGCGAGATCGAGGCCCAGCAGCGCGAAGGCGGCCGGGGGCTGCAGTCGGTGCGTCGGCGGATAGCGCAGCGTTACATAGGCATTGACCAGTGCGAGGCTCGCGATCAGCACCAGGCAGGAAATCAGCGGCAGCGGAAACTGCAGCCAGAAAGCCGTGATGAGGACGGCGATTGACTGGCCTCCGACGGCAAGCCAGCGCAGGCGAACGAGCGTCTGCAGGCGCAGGCTTCGGTTGCTGGTCTGATCGTTGTTGTGTTCGAGCGAAACTGTGGTCATTCGTTCCTGCATTCCGGTCGTCGATCGTGCCGCTTCATGTACCACGCGGCTTTGCCCGTGTCGTCGGCATCGCATTGGCCGGATCTTCGGGCCATGGATGTTTCGGATAGCGGCCGCGCATGTCGGCGCGCACGTCGCGCCAGGAGCCCGCCCAGAAACCGGGCAGGTCGCGCGTCGTCTGGATTGGGCGATGTCCGGGCGAAATCAGTTCGAGCAGCAGCGGCAGGCGGCCGTCGCCGATCGCAGGGTGGGTTTTGAGGCCGAAGAGCTCCTGCACGCGAATCGACAGAAGCGGCTCGTCGCCGTCATAGTGGATCGGGTGCCTTTGCCCGGTCGGCGCCTCGAAATGCGTCGGCGCAAGCCTGGCGAGTTCCCGCTGCCGCTCGTGCGGAATGAGAGAGAGCAGGCCGTCCGACAGGTTGGACGCCTTGATGTCGGCGATCGCGGTGACGCCATGCTGGAAGGGCACGAACCAATCGTCGAGGCGGTCGAGCAAGGCCTGATCGGAGACATCCGGCCAGGGGTCGCCGATCGAGCGGTTGAGGAAGCCGATGCGGTCGCGCATCTGCATCGCCTCCTTTGAGAAGGGCAGAACCGCGAGGCCGAGCTGGCGCACGCCATCGGCAAGCGCCCGCGCGGCGGCTTCGCCGGTCGGCCTGGCGAGAGGCGCCTCCTCGAAGATGATCGCGCCAAGCCGCGTCACACGGCGTGCGCGCACCTGCCGGCTCTGTCGGTCGAAGAAGCTCTGGTCTTCGCGGGTGATCGCCTCGGGCATATGCGCCTCGACCTCGGCACGTGTCAGTTCGGCGGCTGCCAGCACCCGCTGGCCGCCGGCCCGGCCGGTCAAGTCGGCGACGACAAGCATCGGCGCGGCCGCCAGCCGTTCCGTCTCCGGGATTTCCGCGCCGCGTCCGTTCGCCATCACGTATCGGCCGCGGCCACCGCGCTGAAGCGCAATGCGATCGGGGAAGGCGTGCATCAGCAGGGCGCCCGGCTGGATCGGTTCGCTCGACCTTGGTGCGCCCTTCAACTCGGCCGCCATGCGGCGCGCGAGATTGCGCGTGGCTTCGGCGCGGTCGCCGCGCTCCTGGCGGAACCGGCGCAGCCGATCCTCGAGGTCGATGCCGTTGCCGCCGAGGCCCTGTTCGGTAAGCATGACCGCGAGCAGGCACGCGGCCTCGGCCTGGCCCTCTTCGGCCGCGGCGACCGCCATCGCCGCCAGGCGTGGGGGCAGGGCCAGATCGCGGATCTTGCGACCTTTCGCCGTCAGTGCGCCGGCCTCGTCCAGTGCCCCGAGTGCGCTCAGCAGTTTCCGTGCTTCCGCAAGCGTCGTTTCCGGCGGCGGATCGATGAAGGCAAGCGTCGTCGGATCGCTGACGCCCCAATGGGCGCAGTCGAGCAGCAGGCCCGAGAGGTCGCTGGCCAGAACCTGCGGCGGCGTGAAGGCGGCAAGTGCCGCCGTCTGGCCGCTGTGCCAGAGACGGATCGCGATGCCGGGCTCGGTTCGTCCGGCACGGCCGGCGCGCTGGTCGGCGGAGGCACGCGAAACCCGCACCGTTTCCAGCCGGGTAATCCCTGTCGCCGCCTCGAACACCGGCAGGCGCTGCAGGCCGCTGTCGATGACGATGCGCACGCCGTCGATGGTGATCGAGGTTTCGGCGATCGAGGTGGCGAGCACGATCTTGCGGGTACCATTTGGCGCCGGACGGATCGCCGCATCCTGCTCTTTCTGGGTCAGGTTGCCATAAAGCGGCACGATCGCGGTGCCGGCATCGAAGCGATCCTGGAGGCGCGTGGCGACACGGGTGATCTCGGCCTGGCCGGGCAGGAAGGCGAGGATGGAGCCGTCTTCCGTGCGATGCGCCTCGACAATGGCACGCACCATGGCATCTTCGACACTCTCACCGCCGCGATCCTGATAGCGAATGTCGATCGGATAGCTGCGGCCCCGGCTCTCGATGACAGGTGCGCCGCCGAGCAGCTCGGCGACGCGTTCGACATCGAGCGTTGCCGACATGACGATGATCCTGAGATCATCGCGCAGTGCCGCCTGAACGTCGAGTGCCAGTGCGAGGCCGAAATCCGCGTCGAGCGAGCGCTCGTGGAATTCGTCGAACAGCACGGCCGCGACGCCCTTGAGTTCCGGGTCGTCAAGGATCATGCGGGCGAACACGCCTTCGGTCACGACCTCGATGCGAGTCTTGGCCGAGATGCGGTTGTCGAGGCGCATGCGATAGCCGACGGTTTCGCCGACTTTCTCGCCGAGAAGCTCCGCCATGCGGCCGGCCGCCGCGCGCGCCGCCAGCCGCCGCGGTTCGAGCAGGATGATCTTGCCGCCTTTTGCCCAGTCCTGTTCGAGCAGGAAGAGAGGAACAAGCGTGGTCTTGCCGGCGCCGGGCGGGGCCGAGAGCACCGCGGAGGGGCCGGCGGTCAGTGCATGTGCCAGTGCGGGCAGCACCTCGCGAACCGGAAGCGCAGGAAGCTGTGTCGTCACGTCTGGATCTCCGCCCCTCTATGAATGATGGCGCCGCGTGCGGCCGGCCGCATTCGCCGGCACGTGCATAACCATATTTGTTGGTCTGCCCCGCTGCATGGATCGTCATGTCGGGCAGGGCGAACAGTTCGCAACTACGGCAATAGCCCAGCCAAGGGCAAGGCGTCG